>NZ_AUCI01000056.1 GCF_000429685.1 Salibacterium aidingense DSM 18341 | reverse complement strand
ATTTCCCTCGCCATCACCGCTTGGCGTTCTCGATGAACGGATTTGCCTGTTCATCCGCCTGACGGTTTGGACGCGCACTTCCAGCGGCGCGCTTGCCCTTCCTTTCTGCGTCCCCCCATCACTCAAACGGGAAGGAGGTGGTACAGGAATTTCCACCTGTTTGCCATCGCCTACGCCTTTCGGCCTCGGCTTAGGTCCCGACTAACCCTGAGCGGACGAACCTTCCTCAGGAAACCTTGGGTTTTCGACGGAAGGGATTCTCACCCTTCTTTTCGTTACTCATACCGGCATTCTCACTTCCAGGCGCTCCACCGGTCCTTTCGGTCCGGCTTCGCTGCGCCTGGAACGCTCCCCTACCACGCCCGTAAAGGGCGTCCACAGCTTCGGTGATACGTTTAGCCCCGGTACATTTTCGGCGCAGAGTCACTCGACTAGTGAGCTATTACGCACTCTTTCAATGATGGCTGCTTCTAAGCCAACATCCTAGTTGTCTAAGCAACTCCACATCCTTTTCCACTTAACGTATACTTGGGGACCTTAGCTGGTGGTCCGGGCTGTTTCCCTCTTGACGACGGATCTTAGCACTCGCCGTCTGACTCCCGGAAAACAAGTCGCTGGCATTCGGAGTTTGACTGAATTCGGTAATCCGGTAGGGACCCCTCGTCCAATCAGTGCTCTACCTCCAGGACTCTCTCTTCCGAGGCTAGCCCTAAAGCTATTTCGGGGAGAACCAGCTATCTCCGCGTTCGATTGGCATTTCACCCCTACCCACACCTCATCCCCGCAATTTTCAACTTGCGTGGGTTCGGGCCTTCAGCAGGTGTTACCCTGCCTTCACCCTGGACATGGGTAGAT
Source organism: Salibacterium aidingense DSM 18341 (assembly GCF_000429685.1). GTDB lineage: Bacteria > Bacillota > Bacilli > Bacillales > Marinococcaceae > Salibacterium > Salibacterium aidingense. Next base: position 314 of record NZ_AUCI01000056.1, on the reverse strand, counting down.
CACGCGGTTTCGGGTCTGCGGCCGGATACTGATGCGCCCTGTTCAGACTCGCTTTCGCTGCGGCTCCGCGTTCTCCGCTTAACCTTGCATCTGACCGCAACTCGCCGGTTCATTCTACAAAAGGCACGCCGTCACCCATAAACGGGCTCCGACATCTTGTAGGCACACGGTTTCAGGATCTCTTTCACTCCCCTTCCGGGGTGCTTTTCACCTTTCCCTCACGGTACTGGTTCACTATCGGTCACTGGGACGTATTTAGCCTTGGGAGATGGTCCTCCCGGATTCCGACGGGGTTTCTCGTGCCCCGTCGTACT
>NZ_AUCI01000055.1 GCF_000429685.1 Salibacterium aidingense DSM 18341 | reverse complement strand
TGATCTCCCAAAAGCTCTCCCCAATTCTCCGGCCCCTTGTTGGAAGTTAGAATAATGGAACTTCGTTCATATAGATGATTGATGAGATGGAAAAAGAGATTCGCTTCGTGATGGTCCATCGCCATATACATTAAGTCATCCATGATGACGAGATCAGCTTCCCGAATTCGTTTCAAACGAAGCTGGGACTTGCGGACATAGGTTTCCGTTTTCAGTAACGTAACGAGCTCCCCCATAGACACGAAAGACACTTTCTGCCCTTTGTAAATAGCCTCGATCCCTAACCCGATGGCCAGATGCGTTTTGCCGACCCCGGGCGGCCCCAAAAATACGACATTAAACGTCTGTTCAAGCCAGGTTAACTCCTGCAGCTGCCGGAGCTGTCTCTGACTGAGAGAACGCTGTTCTCCCAGGTCGAAGACATCGAGCGTCTTTTCAAAAGGGAAACGAGCCCACTTGAAATGTTTTTCAATCATTTTTTCTTCCCGTCTTTTCTCTTCATGGCAGAATAGTTCGTATAACAGTTCCTGATAGGTCCATGAATGATTTTCCGCCTGACGAAGAAAGGAAGGAAGTTCTTTCGCTGTTTCCGCCATTCGAAAGGTGTGTAACTGCTGCTGGAGGGATTCAACCGAAAAACTCATTCTGCACCTCCCAGGATTTCCAGATAGGTATCCATCTCCCGCTCAGCTACAGGGGCATGTCCTGATGGCTCAGGCATTTCTCCGGGTATGCGTACAGCCTCCGTAGATGCGGCAGCATGCGGTATCGAAGAGGCTAGATGGTTGGCTACGTCATAAAAATCATTGGCACTCCATAAACCATCCTTGATACAACGCTCTAAAGCTTGATCGATCACGGTCGGGTATTTGGTGATGCTCCTTTGAAGGATCTGCAGCTGGTCCCGTATGTACCGTGGATACTGTTGACTCAACGCTTCCAGATATCTATCAATGTGTTCCTGATGCCTAAACGCGGTCTTCACTGCCTGCCGATAATCGGCCAGGCCTTGAGAACAGTCCCGGGAGTGATGGGTGTTCTTGATCAGATGTCCCTTTCCGGCAGCCAAAGGATGGATAGCGATACATTTTCCGCTTGATGGATCCCAAATCATCACCTGCTGGTCTTGGACCTGCACCGTCACAATGTTGTTCTCATAAGGCTTATAGGTGCCTAATGGTACGGTGTAGCGGTTGGATTGAAACTTAATAATGTTGTCTTTATGAACTGTTCTTGATATACTATGACTTATGGTGCTCTCGAAAGAGAGCGGTGAAGAGACGGGTCGTAAGTGTGGCTTTTCCAGGGCAAACACATCGATCGGTCTCTTTTTTATGGTATGATGAACCTGGTAATTCCCTTTCCTCTCTAACCAGGAGAGACATTGATCATTCCAGCTGTCCAGTTGATGAAACACACGGTTCTTTCCAAAATTCTGCTTGATAAACTTCACGGCATTTTCGACTTTCCCTTTCGATTGGGGATCTGCCTTCCGGCACAAATGAACCTTGAATCCCCGCTCGTTCTTATAGGACTGAAAAGCTTCGGTGAACATAATATCTCCTCCATTTTCGCTGACGGTCATTAATGTGTCCTGATCATAAACGATTTCTTCGGTCATCCCTCCGTAGTAGTGAAAGGCATTCTCATGTGTTCGCAGCACATCCCTTGTTGTAAAGGGACGGTCCTGCCATTCAGCATATTTGCACCGGGAATGGCTGAGAACGAAGATGATGACATACAATTTGATGGTTTTTCCTGTCGACGTTTTCACACGCTGCTCCCCAAAATCCACCTGCATCTGTTTCCCCTGCGGCGATTCTTCCAGAGCTTCGAAAGACCGGTAGGTCAACGTCTTTGGTATATGATATTTTTCCCTCAACTCCTTGACATAGGTTCGAATGGTGCTGTCTCCAGCTTCTTTAAAAGCGTGTTTTTCTTCCAGCCAGTCTGAGATCTGAGAAGCTGAAAGATCCGGATGCTCCTTCAACCAGGCCAAAATATAGTCCTTATAGGAATCCAATTTCCTTGTCCTGGTCTTCAACGTTTCAACCCAATCCAAGGCTTCATCCCAATCCATTTCTAAATAGTTATAAACCGTGTTTCTTGATACACCGCACTTGCGGGCGATGGCTGCAATGCTGAAACCCTCTTCTTTCAAGTCACGAATACGCATATGATCTTTCATTTTATTCACCTTTCGTTTCCTCCAGACCAGCAATTATTGTTCCTAGTATAGCTGGTCCAAGAGAGATTCGTAACGAAAAAGTGTTCAATCTTATCAAGCAAAAAGTGTTAACTCTAATCTAGCAGTTACA
>NZ_AUCI01000054.1 GCF_000429685.1 Salibacterium aidingense DSM 18341 | reverse complement strand
AAAACAAGGACAATTTTAGCAAATACAGGAACATCAGAGGGTATATCGCCTATTCGTTATCGAGAAATTCATATTGCTGTAAGTAATCGTAAGTATCCTGAAATTACGGTTTACTTGCCTGCCGATACATCAGCTCGCAAGGCATTTAAACATATAGGTTGTCCAACAGACTGCCATTTCCCAAATCATAACTAAACTAAGCTATCTTGCACCCCAATAGTGCAAGTAGTTATACGAATGATTACTTCCACTGTAGTTATTTCTGGTAACTTGGTTGCGACAGAGTTATCAAATTTGTTGTGATGCTGCCTTTACCCCAATAAGCTAATAGTTTTCTGAACATGAACAAGTAGAATAAATATGTATACAGATAAGGAGGGCTGCGATTAAATATGAATATCTTTATCATTGAGGATGACTCTCTTCTCTTAGATGCACTTAGAGATGGTTTCAGTCAGTGGTCATATGAGGTAAATAGCCCAAATGATTTTTCTCATGTGATGAATGCCTTTGCAGAGCATCGTCCTCACCTGGTGATTATTGATATACAGCTTCCAAAGTTTGATGGCTTTCACTGGTGTAGAGAAATACGTGCCGTGTCCAAAGTTCCTTTGAAAATAATGGTTATTAAAGACAATTAATCTTAAAACTTAGTCTTGAAGTTGTATTTGGCAAGCAAAATTATTAGAATGCCATAAACAATAGTTTATGTTACAATAAATTCAATGTAGAGACGCAAAATCACTGGCAGCTTAAATAAGGATCCTCTAATAATACTTGTTCATAAGTTTTAAAACCTATCTGCTTCGCAACAAAAAACTAAACCCCTTAAGCCGACTTAAGGGGTTTGAGTTTTCAATTTCAGTAAAATGCGATAAGTGGAAAATGGTCCTTATTTTCCTTCTCGCTGAAAAACATCCTGTTCAATCCAAAGCGTTGAAAACACAGCTAGGGTCTATAACGTATTAAACATTGAGTACTCAACTGAAGGAACTAGAAGTAGAAGCATGGTCATAAGTAGAGAATTCCTCCAAGTTCCACCAAAAGTCGATTACAGCTTAACACATAAAGCAGAAACGTTTCTACCAGTTCTAGAGCTTTGTTTGGTGGGGAGATCATAATCAGTAGCATTAAGACCGGATTCTATGAAACCTATTAATTCAAAATTTTCTCAGGAAGTTCTTTTAAAAATCTGGCTCTTTTATGATCGGTCGTTAAGTCCACTCTAGGAAAGTGCACCCATTTAGTTTCTTTATTCTTAAGTCCGATATCAGCTAACGTCCGATCAATAAAGACTCCCTGAATCGCATTTCCACCTTCTGTTACAAGATACTCTTTTTCTGCAGTTGATGTAGTGATAACCGATGTTTTCTTGATATAGGTTAACAACCCAGTTAACACACCTTTCTCAGCTACTGAAATTGCAAAACCTTGTAACATCACTTTATCAATAAACCCTTTTAACATAGCAGGTAAATCCCACCACCAAACTGGAAAAATGAAAATTAATTCGGTGGTGTTTCGCAGTTGGATCTGATAGTCCTTGACTAACTGATAAGGCGTATCTCCTTGGTTAAATAGCTTTAATTCCTCAGCAGAAAATGAAGGATTGAATCCATCTTTATGAAGATCTATGACTTGAAATTTTTCTCCTTTAGCTTTTAACTCTTTCTTGATTGAACTCAAGATTGCATGGTTAAAACTTCCTTCCCAGGGGTGAGAATAAACAATGGTTTTCATGATTTACTTCCTCCTTTTTAATTAGCTTTTGGTTCCTGCACAAATAGTTTATATTATGCGAGTAATGAAGACAATTACGGTAATTAAAGTGCGATACGTACCTAAAGGAGAGTGTGAAATGAAGATGCAATTCTATCCATTCGATACTCATTTGAAAGATACGGGTTTCGGTTATACCTTGTCCCTCATTAGCGGGAAATATAAAATGACTGTGTTGTATTGTCTGCATTTAAACAATGGTCCAATTCGTTATAATCAATTGAAACGCTCAATTGGAAGTGTTTCATATAAAACATTGACCAATACCTTAAGAGAACTGGAACGGGATCAACTCATATGTCGGAAAGAATATCCTCAAGTTCCACCAAAAGTAGAATACAGCTTATCTAAAGATGGAGAATCTTTAATCCCTGTTTTAGATGCGATATGTTTCTGGGGAGAGGAAAAGTTGAAAAGTTAGTTAATAAAGTAGAGTAAGTCACTAATATATCTACAAAAAAGTACCTGGATATAAATGGTATATGGTTTTGTAGGTTTTGCGACAAAGAGTTGAGATGGTTTAATTACAGTTTATCTCTAAATCAAGTCGCCTCTTGTAAATGTTATGTTTCACGTCTTGCTTACAATTTAATACCATTTTTAGTGAACCGTCTTCGACCGGTTGGAACGTTCAAACATCCTTTTCAGCTACCGCTTTTTTATAAGGAAACCTTTAGTTTAGGGGCGAAAACGATATATTGAGAACATTCAATACTACAAACTTCATTCCAAACCTTTGGCTTTATTACGGGAAGGTGCAATTGTCATCTATTCGGTTAAAGAGGGTGGCGTGTACCTAGGGGTTATATATGCGATGCAGGGGGGACGGTGAGATAGCCAGTCATACCATAGATGACCTGCAAGTGGAAGTAATAAAGGGAGTTCAGCTTCCTGTTTCTGAAGGTCTGCCTTTTTTAGCATCCACCATCCGCCACCTACATGACAATGCTACAGCTGGCAGACCCCGTCAGCCAGCTGTATTCGTAAGGGCCAGATTTATTCCCCTAACCGTATCATTCATATTTTTTTAAGATAATCAACTCCTATGTCACCTTGTTAAATTTTCACTTATACTATCTGCGCACGGTTCCAGTCTCTACCTCATACAAAAAATTTCCCATTATAAATAATAAAAAAAGGTCTGCAGGATGAATTGGCTGACGGCATGAGATGTTTTAAGATCTTGAATCAAGCCGAGAAGCCCTTCTTGATGAAATGAAGAAAAGAGTAACGGGGCGATCCCTTTTCGTCTGAGTTTGCGCCTTGTAGGATCCGCGATGGCCACAAAAACACTACGATTTAACTCCTTATTCAATGGTTTCTTCCCACCTCATTAAAAAAGACACCATTTAGCGTCTTTTTTATACGATGCTAAATGGTGACATGTCTATTAGTTATTTGTTGTGAAAAGACTTTCAATTGGAATGCCTATATGTTCGAATGCCTGGCGTGCTGGTGAATCGACAGGCAAGTAAACCACGATCTCAGGGTACTTACGATTACTTACAGCAATATGAATTTCTCGATAACGAATAGGCGATATACCCTCTGATGTTCCTGTATTTGCTAAAATTGTCCTTGTTTT
>NZ_AUCI01000053.1 GCF_000429685.1 Salibacterium aidingense DSM 18341 | reverse complement strand
CCAGACCCAGCTAAGGAGCTTAGCCGCCCCCCACCACATGGATACGCCGGACGAAGGAATGTATGGACACCCATCCAGTGATATATGGGAGGGTTAGCGACCATGTGCGATGTGGGTGATTACCAAGAGCACGGTCATATAATAATTTACCAACAAATTCCTGTTCGAGCAGTTGGAAGGAATCCAAACTGGTTCAAATTGTTATAAATAACAATATATGTGTCCGTGAGGTGGGAATGAATCTATCTGGTGATAATTGATAGGTTAGAAATTCGGAGAAAACAAGAACATGTGGAAGGATAATTAATTACAAAGAGGGAGGGATGAAACGGCAATTGTGAGAGTTTTATCCATTCTTTCAATGAGTGGTAAAGGGTCCCTCAAGAAGTGGTATATTTCTCCGCCGCAAACGGTGGTAAAAAAGACAGCACAAGATGTCCGCCGTACTCAAATAATAAATACATACAAATGGTCAACACATTGTTTAATCTTCTAACGAATATATGTTGAGTCAGTTAAACTTATTTTTAGCCCGTTGGTTTCCTGGACACCCATAAAATGCTACTATTATAGTAATGTGATTTCTGAATTAGGTTGGAGGGGTATTCTTGAATATTGATGGATATAAAGTCATTAAAAAGTTAGGTTCGGGGAATTTTGGTACAACTTATTTAGTAGAAAAAAAAGATGAGAAATTTGCTCTGAAGCTTATAAGAACCAATATGTTAGATCAACGAAATAATGACGCTAGAAGGATTGAACGGGAAATCAGAACCTTAAGACAAGTGGAAGGAGGTTTTGTGGCTAAATATATTGATGATGGTGTATTTAACGATGGTGATGAAGAATTTCGATATATTGTAATGGAATATGCAAATGGAAGAAACTTAGAAGAATATCTAACTGCTCAAGGACCCTTATCAACTACTGTTGCTGCTAAAATATCGCTAAGTATCTTTAATGCAATTGACGAGGTACACAAATGTGGTGTATTTCATCGTGATCTAAAGCCTGGGAATATAATCCTGCAAGATGAGAACTCTTTCAATGTCAAAATAATAGACTTTGGTATTTCAAAGCTTATCGATGCTAGCACATTAACAACCACAGGGCAAGGCATGGGAACGTTTGCCTATATGCCCCCTGAACAACTGACTTCTGCTAGGGATATAGATTATAGAGCTGATTATTATTCAATCGGAGCAATGATGTATGAATTTTTAACAGGTGAAAGACCTTTTAAAATGTCTAATCAACTAGACGCAATGAATAAAATAATGAATGAAAAACCAACTCCAGCAATAAATAGGAAAGTCAATATACCCACTAGATTTTCCGATCTAATAGACGCCCTGCTGCTTAAAGAACCCTATCAAAGGGATATTCCATTAGAGGTAATACAAACTTTGTTAGGTGAGTTAATTATAAGAAAACCTGATAAAACATTAGAACAATTCTACGATAAAACTAAGATAGAATTTCTACCTCTTGCTCAGAATAATGATTCAAAGCTTCTATGTCAAATTGCAAATAGCGATGGCCTGGACGGTGCAGTTTTTAATGCTCCTCATTTAATGTCGTCCCCACGGAGGTATCATGAATTAAGAGAAAATAGTAAGTCACGACTAATAATAGATCCATATACACACACCTTGGCTTATTCAGCTTTCACTACTAAGCCTACATATAAGCAGTTACCCTATGTTATCTCAAAAGTTAGAAAAGAAACACCAAATGACTTTCGAAATTCGGCAGTATTATATAATAGGGCTAAGAAAGCGGTGGACTTTCAACTAAATTATGACCCTGACATAATTATTGCACCTTACCATTTCTATGATTCAATTAATAGCGATTGGTTGATAGTTGATCATAACGTATTTAAGGAATCAAGGAATTATTTAAGGTCCATGGGGGAAAACCGCCCTCTCTATTATGGTGTAACACTTGATATAGAGAAATTTGAAGATGAAGAAGATGTTCACAGGTTAGTTAATTTTATAACAAGTGCACAACCCAATGGTTTTTATCTCCAAATCGCAGGCAGTTTTGACTCATTGAACAGCAATCATTATTATATATATGCTTTATTAGTAAAGATGCTTTCTTACAGTAATAAAGAAATAATTCTTTCTAGAATTAATGATTTTTCTTTTGGTTTGCTCGCTTTAGGGGCAAACACTATAGTAACCAGTCTGGGTCAAGGTGATAATTTTAAAGAAGAATTTCTTAATCGTGAAAGTACTGGCGGTTCACCCAGAAGGTATTATGTAGAAGGATTATTAGGATTACAAAATAAAAACGTAATGGGTGATATTTTATCAACGCGTGCTGGTCAATCTTTAATTTGTAGTTGTAAATACTGTGAGGGGTCAACTAATCTTGATAAGTTGTTCTCATTTAATAATGTTATAAAACACCAACATACAATTCGGGGCAATCAGCTTAAAGAATTTGCTTTATTGTCTGAATATGAACGATTAAGACTCTTTGTGAAAAAAACAGAAGAAGCTAAATCTAATGCTAAAAGTGTGCTTAAGGAAAAAAGGATAAAGAATTTTGGACACAAGCATTTTGATGTCTGGAAAGAGGTTATTTTAGAAGTAGCAGATTTAGATTTCCCTCAAAGCTCTGGGATTTGAATAATGGTTTATTTTAATTAGGTTTTCGGAAATTCTATATCTCATTATCGGATCTAAAGGTTGTTCTATCTTCGGAGAAAATACTACATTAATTTTAGATCCTATGGTTAATAAACCAATATTCTGTTCTTTGAAAAGTTCAACATTAGCTCTATGTGCATAATTCTCATCGATTGCAACGTAAGACTTTTTAGCAAATTTTTTGTACCTAATCGCTTGAACTAAACCTGAATACCAATTGGTAAGTTTACCTTCTAACGCGATGCAATCAATAGGGAACAACTTGAAATCCATATTTCTATAATAGAGACCATCTATATACATTAAAGCTTTTATAGATATAAGGTATCTTAGTATATTTTGTTTTAAATTTCTTTTCGATAAGAAATGGTTATTATATAAATCTTCAAAAGTAATTCCTTGGCGTTTATTTCTCATATACAGAAACACTTTAATTTGATCATTTGTCTGTAAATGCCGCCCTGCTCTTTCTTGTGAAAATTCTTTAAAAGCAGCTTTGTTTTTTACTATGACTACATCTGCAACCCCATATCCGCTTCCAATTTCCTTATAAACGAACTTATTATCATAAATATCAAGTAAATGATTTATCATTATTTCTTCTGTTTCAAACATTCTTTAACTCCTTAAAAAGTATTCTTGAGTTAAATTATAACAAAGAATAAGTCAATTAAGTTGAAATACTTTGATTTCAAACTCTCTTGATTGGTTCATACCAAACCCTATATTTTGAGTCTCCCTTATAACAACCAAGCTTTTTATTATTTTTATAGAAAATATAGTGTATCCTGCACAAAACTTTGCATACGACGCCAACTAATGCATGGTCGATCGTTGATATGTATATAGAAGGGTAACATATTCTCAAATGATCCGAATCACCCGAAAGCTGCTCTGGTTGGATCACCAAATGACACTTATTATCTATGCGGGGAAACATAATAAAGCCTTTGTAAATGTGTTTGATGCTTTTTATTCCGAAAGAAAGGAACATCGATTTACCGGTATTTTCTCCAAACAAGCTAAATAAACAGGGGGACAAATCCGGTAATCAGTTCTATCGCCAACGTTGTAACATGCATACGGTCCCACCCCAATTCAATGCTTTTTTTCATGATCACCAATTGGGTAAGAATTCAACCGGGGCGGGCAAGCCAATCCCTCTTAGGCAGGAGGTTTTTCTGGTTCGAACATGGATGCCGGCCTGGCCGGGGGCAGAGTTCTATACATGGGTTTAGATGAATGTATCTAAAAATGTGAGGCTGAGAAGCGGTGTCAGCATGACATCCAGGCAGTTTTCTGATAAAAATGACGCTAAGCCCATGCCTAAGCGTTACATTTTCGCGAATGAGAAAGAAATGTAATGATTAGCCATCCCTCTTTTTAAATGACACTATGATCCATTCCGAAAATACTATAAGGAGCATTCCTGTTAGGGGAAAATGTGGGTTTTGAACAAAAAAGAGCCCCCTTGGTATAGTACGGAGTGTCCGATGAAAAATCATCGATCTCGAATCCAGGAAACCAAGGAGGACTCATCATGCATTATACGCAAAACGAAAAACTCACGCAAATCACCTCTAACACACTCCTAATTGGCGTAGATATCGCTAAAAACAAACAGGTGGCTCGTGTTTTCGATGACCGCGGTTTTGAATTTGGAAAACGAATCAGCTTCTCCAATGATAGAGAAGGATTCGAAGCTTTTCTACAATGGGCAGCCATGCATCAAGAAAATCATCACAAGACCGACATGATTGTCGGCATGGAGCCCACAGGGCATTACTGGTTACCATTGGCTTACTATTTAAAGGATCGCGGGCACTTTGTGGCTCTTGTCAATC
>NZ_AUCI01000052.1 GCF_000429685.1 Salibacterium aidingense DSM 18341 | reverse complement strand
TTTTGACGCAGCGATAGAACAATACACAAAAATCCGAACGATTTATGGAAAAAATCGTTCGGATTTTTTGTCCTTGATAATGTTTTGTCCCGGCCTCTTTACTATAGGGGTCATAGCAGTTCTTCGATCATATCCGCTGCTTTTTCTTTTATACGGGTGGGGAGCGGTCGATTCTTCATATCCCGGGGCTGCAGCCTGGTGGATTTCTGTATATCCTTGAGCAGCGTCTTTTTTACTGTATCGATCATGGCCTCATCCATCAGTATCGTATTCATCTCATTATTCAAATGAAAGCTTCGCTTATCGAAGTTGGCACTGCCGACATCACAAAATTCATCATCAATAAGGACCGCCTTGGCGTGAAAAAAGCCTGGTTGGAAGTGATATACCGATGCTTCTGCTTCTACCAGCTCTTCGAGATAGGAATAGGAAGCTTCCTTGACCAGCGGATGGTCCCGTTTTTCGGGTAAGAGAATAGAGATTTCCACGCCCCGGTTTCTCGCATGAAGCAGCTCTCTCTGAATGTTGTCACCGGGAATAAAATAAGGACTGGCTATATAAATATGGTTCTTCGCCTGTTGAATCGCACGCAAAAAGGACTCCTGCACACCGTCTCCATCCGTAGCAAAAAAACGAAAACGTCTCTCTCCTTCTTTTAAAGAGGGATAATAGCGGTTCTCTGGAAACACGTCGTCCGGTTTTTCTCTCTTCCAATCTTCGATAAACTGGGTCTGTAAATCCTGAACTCCGTCTCCGGCAAAACGAAGGTGAAAGTCCCGCCAAAAACCAAGGTTTGGATCCCTGCCCATGTATTCATCTCCTACATTAAATCCGCCTGTATATCCAATGCTCCCGTCAATCACCGTAATTTTCCGATGATTTCTCCGCTGGAGGGAATAAAATAAATAGGGGAAAGAGACGGGGCGGGAATAGACGAATGACACACCGGCGTTTTCCAGCTGTTTTCTTCCTTGTTGATTCATGCCTCCGCTGATGCGGTCCAGCATGACTCGTACCGTAATTCCCTCCCGCGCTTTACGAGCTAAAAGGTCGATAAGCTGACTGCCGATGCTGTCATTGCGGAATATGTAAAAAAGAATATGGATGTGGTCTTCGGCCCGCTTCAACTCTTCAAAAAAATCCCGGAAAAAGAATTCTCCCTCGTCAAACCAGCGGATATCTCCCTTGCGGACAGGGAACAGCACAGCATGCTGTTCTTTGTTATGACGTTTTTTTCCGAAAGTGTAATCTATCCAGAAGCCCAACAATAGAATGAAAAAGATAGCAAGGATGAGTAAGAATAGAACCATAGCGGAGAATCCTCCCATATACGAGATATATTTAGAATGTCCGAAACAACAGTATTCTAGAATGAATTCATCGAAAAAATTTAAAAACATAATGACTGAATGTTCATTCATTTGCTATACTGAAAGCAGTCTGACAACACCAAAAGACATCGCCGCCTGCATTTTCTTCGAAAAAAGAGAAGGGAGAATGATGATGGAAACGTTTATAATGTGGAACTGGATCGCTTTTCTCCTTGTAACAGGCTATGCTGTTTACTTATTCATAAAACTCGTTCAAACCCGCTACGCCTATATTAAACTCGGCAGAAAGGCGGAGTTTGATCAGACAGCCAAAGAACGGTGGGAAGCGGTGAAAACGAATGTTTTCGGGCAAAAAAAACTTCTCAAAGATAAAAAGAGCGGAATCATTCATGTATTATTCTTTTACGGATTCCTGCTCGTCCAGTTCAGTGCCATTGATACAATCTGGAAAGGTCTCGAGGTGGGAGGGCACCTTCCTCTCGGCCCGGTATATCCTTTTTTTACTCTGTTTCAGGAAGTCGTTGTGTTTTTTATTCTAGCAGCGGTGGTGTGGGCCTTTCACCGTCGTTACGTTGAAAAGCTGGTACGTCTGAAGCGCGGCTGGAAAGCAGGGCTGGTCCTGCTGTTCATTGGAGGATTAATGACCTCGAAAATGATTGCAAAAGGCATGGAAATAGTGTGGCTGGATAAAAATCTTTCCTGGTTTGAACCAATGGCGTCAGGAATTGCAGCGGCTGCTGCACCGCTTTCGGCGGGAGGAGCAGGAATTCTTTTTATCATGTTCTGGTGGGCTCATCTCTTGTTTCTGCTCAGTTTTCTTGTGTATGTGCCGCAGTCCAAGCACGCCCACCTTATCGCCGGGCCTGCCAACGTCTGGCTTGGACGTACACATCCGGTCGGACGCCTGCATTCGATTGACTTTGAGGATGAAACAAAAGAAGAGTTTGGCGTCGGCAAAGTGGAGGACTTTAACCAGAAACAGCTGCTCGATCTTTATGCCTGTGTGGAATGCGGACGCTGTACCAATATGTGTCCCGCAGCCGGTACGGGAAAAATGCTGTCGCCAATGGATCTGCTGCTGCGTATGCGCGATCATTTAACCGAAAAAGGAGCGGCAATTACTTCCAGGTCGCCGTGGATGCCCGCTTATGTATTCAGCGGGACCAGCGGCAATCAGCTTGCAGCCCAAGGCACAGGAGCAGCGGAAGCGGCCGCTTCTTTAGATGAGAGTCTCATTGGGGATGTTATCACCGAGGAAGAAATCTGGGCCTGTACGACGTGTCGGAACTGTGAGGACCAATGCCCGGTGATGAATGAGCATGTGGATAAGATCATTGACCTGCGCCGCTACCTAGTGCTCACGGAAGGGAAAATGGATCCAGAGGCGCAGCGGGCGATGACCAATATTGAACGTCAAGGAAATCCGTGGGGGATTAACCGGAAAGAACGAGAGAACTGGCGCGATGTCCGGGAAAACATCAAAGTACCTACCGTAAATGAAATGAAACAGCAGGGGGAAACCTTTGACTATCTATTTTTTGTGGGATCGATGGGATCGTATGATAAACGGAGCCAAAAAATCGCCCAGGCTTTCGCCAGGCTGCTCAACGAAGCAGGTGTGTCTTTTGCCATTCTTGGCAATAAAGAAAAGAATTCCGGTGATATGCCCCGCCGGATTGGAAATGAATTTCTGTTCCAAGAGTTGGCGGCAGCTAATATTAATGAATTTCAAAAGCATAATGTAAAGAAAATAGTGACGATTGACCCCCATGCCTACAATACCTTGAAAAATGAATACCCGGAGTTCGGGCTGGAAGACATCGAAGTCTGCCATCATACTGAACTGCTGGCGGAATTGGTTCGCGCCCGGCACCTTGTTCCGGTCAGAGAAGTAAACGAAACGATCACTTATCACGATTCCTGTTATCTCGGACGCTACAATGAGGTTTATGATCCGCCCCGGGAGATTTTGAAAGCGATTCCCGGTCTGGAAATAGTGGAAATGGATCGCAATCGAGAAAATGGGATGTGCTGCGGTGCCGGCGGCGGAATGATGTGGATGGAGGAAGAAGCCGGCCAGCGGGTCAATACAGCAAGAACAGAGCAGGCTCTGGCTGTGCAGCCCTCTATGATAGGGAGTGCCTGCCCGTATTGTTTAACGATGATGTCTGATGGAACGAAAGCAAAGGAAGTCGAAGAAGAGATTCAGACCCTGGATGTTGCAGAGATACTGGAACGGAGTATATAAGAGCAGAACACCTGCTTACAGGCCCTCTCCTTTTTTGGCAGAGGAATATCGTGTCATTTCCTTTGAAAAACGCTGGCATAAATACTGCAAATATGTTTATAATGAAAAGTATGATTTTGAAGGTTATCTCGTATTAGATCAGCGTTTAGCCATAATCAGGAGGACTTCCGGTATATCCGGGGGTTCCCGATTATTTTGAATACTTTGCGGAAAGGAAGTGTGACATCCTTGAGTATTTCTGAATATAACGATGAAGAAATTGAAGAAATGTCTGCGATAGAACTTGCCCATATTTTAATGAAAGACGAAAACAAACCTTATGAATATTTGACATTGATCAACCGTATTGCTGATTTAAAAGGGTTGACTCCGGAAGAAACGAAAAACCGCAAAACCAAGCTTTTTACAGCCATGAATCTGGACGGCCGGTTTGTCCATTTAGGGGAGAACCACTGGGGGCTCCGCGGCTGGTACCCGCTCGATCAGACGGATGAAGATTTGAGTCATACCGTGCAGACGGAAGACCGCCGGGGTAAACAGGACCAGGATGATGAGTACGATGACGATTTTGATGATGACTTTGAGGACATCGAAGATGAGCTGGATGAATTGTCTCAGGAAGAGAATGCAGAGGATGAAGAAAAATCCAAGCCTATGGACAATTTTGACACAGAGGAAGACACCGAAGTCCCGGACGACGATGATACGTACTGATGTCATTCGCGCTTGACTTTTAAAAAAAGCCTCGGTAAAATCATGTTTGGGCTTAAACAAATATAAAGTAATTTTGATAAATGAAGCAGAAACGAAAGTGCGCCCCCTTCGCCGGGAGTGGTGTCACTTTTGTTTTTTTTATGAAAGAAACACGCTTAATAGGAGCGGTGCAATTATAAAATAGAAGGAGTAGATGAAGGCATGGCAACCAAGTACATCTTCGTAACCGGAGGGGTTGTATCCTCATTGGGAAAAGGGATCACCGCGGCCTCTCTCGGAAGACTGCTGAAAAATCGGGGACTGAGTGTCACGATTCAAAAGTTTGATCCTTATATTAATGTGGATCCGGGGACAATGAGTCCATATCAGCACGGCGAAGTATTTGTGACCGATGATGGAGCAGAAACGGACCTTGATCTCGGGCATTACGAACGTTTTATAGACATTAATCTTAATAAAAACAGCAACGTGACGACCGGGAAGGTTTATTCTTCAGTAATCCGGAAAGAACGCCGCGGTGATTATCTCGGCGGCACCGTCCAAGTGATCCCCCACGTTACCAATGAAATTATCGAACGGGTCTACCGTTCCGGAAGAGAAACAGGGGCAGATGTCGTGATTACAGAAATCGGCGGCACCGTCGGGGATATAGAAAGCCTTCCATTCCTGGAAGCGATCCGTCAGATTAAAAGCGATGTCGGAGTGGAAAATGCCATGTATATTCATTGCACCCTCATCCCCTATCTATCTGCAGCGGGAGAGTTAAAGTCAAAGCCGACACAGCATAGTGTAAAAGAACTTCGCAGCCTGGGCATTCAACCGAATGTTATTGTTGTGCGTACAGAAAGTGCAGTGCCCCAGGAAATGAAAGAAAAGATTGCGCTCTTCTGTGACATTAATAAAGAAGCGGTCATTGAATGTGCCGATGCCGACACGCTTTATCAGATTCCTCTGGACCTGCAGAAACAGAACATGGATCAGATTGTGTGCGACTATTTAAAATTAGACGGCGGCCGCGCAGACATGGAAGAGTGGAAAATGCTGGTAGAAAAGGTGGAGAATCTATCCGGAAGGGTGACCATCGCTCTGGTAGGAAAATATGTGTCGCTGCCTGATGCGTACCTTTCTGTAGCAGAATCGTTGAAGCATGCCGGTTACGCCTTTGACTCGTATGTGGATATCCAATGGATAAATTCTGAAGAGGTGTCCGAAAGCAACGTCGCTGAAAAAGTGAAGGACGCTGACGGTATTTTAGTGCCGGGAGGATTTGGAGACCGCGGCATTGATGGAAAGCTGGCGGCTATTAAATATGCCAGGGAAAACAAGGTGCCATACTTGGGAATATGCCTTGGTATGCAGCTCGCTTCTGTGGAATTTGCCCGTAACGCCGTTGGCCTGAGCGGTGCCGGTTCTGCTGAGCTGCATCCTGATACTACGGATCCCGTCATAGATCTTCTTCCGGAACAAAAGGAAGTTGAAGACATGGGCGGAACCTTGCGTTTAGGCTTGTATCCGTGCAAATTGCAGGAAAATACAATGGCAAAGGCAGCGTACGGGGAGGAAGTCGTATACGAACGGCATCGCCATCGGTATGAATTTAATAATGCCTATCGTGACACACTGGAAGCTCAGGGCTTTATATTCAGCGGGACAAGCCCGGACGGCAGGCTGGTAGAGATTATTGAACTGGAGGATCACCCTTATTTTGTTGCCTCTCAGTTTCATCCTGAATTTGTCTCCCGTCCGACAAGACCCCAGCCATTGTTCCGTGAATTTATAAAAGCATCTCTTGATCAACAATAACTATCATTAATTATAAAGAACCAGCTGAGCTGATCCACGGCCGGCTGGTTCTTTATTTAGGTATGGCTTTTTTCACATACCAAATGATTTTTTGTTAATATTGGAGGTCTCTCTGTTTTATTTTCTATCTTTCCCTGAAGTGAGCGGACATTTATTCCGTTATTGCTTCGAATTTTCACCTTTTGAGGTCACGTCAATAATTTTGTGTAAGATGGCAGGGACCCTTTATGAACACTAGAATTATTTCTTTTATTCCTCCCACCTTCCCCTAGGGGAAGGTGGGAGGAATTTTTCATTTTAGCTCGTGGTTCCATATTTTTCCCAAAACTTTTGTTGAAGCTCTGCCTTCTTCTTCGCAAAGCCGTGAGCCGTTTGTTGTTTGTTCTCATTAAACCGAATGCATTGGAGATAAATCATTTTCTCCACCGCCCGTTCGGTAGGGAAGGTGACACTCTTTTTGCTTCGGCGTTTGATTTCCGACATGAAGCGTTCTATCATGTTTGTACAATAAAGCTGCCGCTGCAGGAT
>NZ_AUCI01000051.1 GCF_000429685.1 Salibacterium aidingense DSM 18341 | reverse complement strand
TTCCGCATGGTATTGAATGAAGTAGATGCGGTAGAAGTCACAGAGGAGATGCCTCATCTGCCGGTGGCCAGAGTTCTCTGGGAGCCAAAACCGAATCTGCGTGATGCGGCAGAGTCATGGATTCTCACCGGAGGGGCTCATCACACCTGCCTTTCGTACGCCTTAACAACGGAGGACCTGCAGGACTGGGCGGAAATGCACGGGATCGAATGCATTGTGATCGATGAAACATCAAAACCAAGGGAAATCCAAAAAGAGATCCGACAGAATGAAGGGTACTGGAAGAAAAGATAAGACCTTTTCCTGTGCCTAATATTGAAGGGGAGGGAATAAAAATGAAAAAAGGAATACTGGGTTTGACAGCTGCGTTGATCCTGGGTTTGACCGCAGCTTGCGGGAGTGAAGGAACAAGCAGCGGCGGAGACACAACGATAGGAATTTCCATGCCGACTCAATCATCAGAAAGATGGGTGAATGATGGAAATAATATGGTTGAAGAATTCGAAGAATTAGGGTATGACACGGATCTTCAATATGGGGAGGATGTGGTAGAAGATCAGGTTTCCCAAATAGAGAATATGATTACGGAAGGCGTCGATGCTCTGGTGATTGCTCCCATTGATGGAGAAGCTCTTACAAATGTACTAGACATGGCTGAGAATTCAAATATTCCAGTGATATCGTATGATAGATTGATTATGAATCATGATCATGTCAGCTATTATGCAACGTTTGATAATTTTGAAGTGGGTGTCATTCAAGGAGAATATATTGAAGAAAACATAGGCCTGGATGAGGGGGAGGGACCTTTTACGATTGAACTGTTTGCAGGCTCCCCTGATGACAATAATGCCTATTTTTTCTGGGACGGGGCAATGTCAGTGCTCGAGCCTTATATAGAATCTGGAGATCTTGAGGTGAGAAGCGGACAGACGAATTTTGATCAAGCCGCTACCCCTCAATGGAGTGGATCAGATGCCCAAGAGCGGATGGATAATATATTAAGTTCTGATTATTCCAATGAAGAAGTTGATATCGTTTATTCGCCTTTTGATGGAATCAGCCTCGGCGTAATATCTTCACTGAAATCAGTTGGGTACGGCACGGAGGAACAACCCTTGCCGCTTATTACAGGGCAGGATGCTGATTCATCTTCTGTTCAATCTATTATAGATGGGGAACAAACGATGACGATCTTTAAAGATACCAGAGCTTTAGCAGATAAAGCGGTCGAAATGGTTGATGCTGTATTAAAGGAAGAAGAAGCAGAAGTGAACGATACGGAAACATACGATAATGGAGAAAAAGTGGTCCCTTCCAATTTATTGGAACCGGTGCCTGTCGATGAGGATAACTATGAAGAAGTGTTAATAGAGTCCGGGTATTATTCCAAAGAGGATTTTGATATGTGAGACTTCTGTTATGACATAATGAGTTGGATTATTTCCAGCTCATTATGCCAATGGAAGCTGTCAAAGGGGGACAAAGCATGAAAAATACAGAGAACATCCTTGAAATGAAAGGGATCACCAAATCATTTCCTGGAGTCAAAGCCCTGGAGGATGTGAATATTACTGTTCAAAAAGGAGAAATCCATGCTCTGGTTGGGGAAAATGGAGCGGGAAAATCCACTCTGATGAAAGTTTTAAGCGGGGTTCACCCTTACGGAACTTATAACGGGGATATTTATTTTAACAAGAAACCGGGTGAGTTTAAAAATATCAATGATAGTGAAAACGTCGGAATTGTTATTATCCATCAAGAACTTGCGTTAATTCCGGAATTGTCAGTTGCTGAGAATATTTTTCTTGGAAATGAGCAGGCATCAAAAGGAATCATCAGCTGGAACAAGACCATTACATACACAAAAGACTTATTGCAAAAAGTGGGGCTGGATATTCCACCGCTTGAAAAAATTAAAAACATCGGGGTGGGCCGGCAGCAATTAGTAGAAATTGCAAAAGCTATTTCTAAGGAAGTGAAGCTTTTAATATTAGATGAACCGACAGCTGCTTTAAATGAAGAAGATAGTGAGAATCTTCTCAATCTTCTTCTAGAATTCAAAAACCAGGGAATTACCTGTATTTTGATATCTCACAAACTAAAAGAAGTACTAAAAGTTTCTGACAGTCTGACTGTTTTAAGAGATGGAAGGACCGTCGAGACCCTCTCTCTGAAAGGGGAGGCAATAACAGAAAATCAAATTATTAAAGCAATGGTAGGAAGGGATTTAACCAATATTTTTCCTGACAGGACTACAGATATCGGGGGGAGAACGTTCGAAATAAGGAACTGGAATGTTTATCATCCCCAGCAGTCTGAACGGAAAGTATTAGATAATATCAATCTCCATGTCAATGAGGGGGAAATAGTTGGTATTGCAGGGTTAATGGGGGCAGGAAGAACAGAATTGGCAATGAGTCTTTTTGGAAAGTCATACGGCAAAAAAATCAGCGGCGAATTATATTTGAATGGTAAACCCATCACTGTTCAAAATGTTAGTGATGCTATTGAGCATAAGGTGGCTTATGTATCTGAAAGCCGAAAGGAATATGGGTTGATACTCATTGATAGTGTAAGACACAATTTAACCCTTTCCAATTTAAAGCAGGTGTCGAAAAATAACATAATAAAAGATTATCTGGAGATAAAAGCTGCGGAAGATTTAAAAAAACAAATGAATATTAAAGCATCCAGCATCGACCAGCCGGTGGTGCATTTAAGCGGAGGCAATCAACAAAAGGTAGTTTTGGGGAAATGGTTATTTACTCATCCTGAAGTGTTAATTCTAGATGAACCGACACGAGGAATTGATGTAGGGGCTAAATTCGAAATTTATAAAATTATTAATGAATTAGCAGAAAAGGGTAAAAGCATTATTATGATATCTTCAGAATTACCTGAATTACTTGGCGTGTGTGACCGGATTTATGCTCTCAGCAATGGAAGAGTAACCGGTGAAGTTGCCAAAGAGAAAGCGGATCAGGAAGTTTTGATGGAATATATGACGGCAGCATACGGGAGGTAATTGATATGGATACTATGAGGGTCATTTTTTATAAAAATATACGTAGATATGGAATGATTATCGCATTAATTGGGATAATGTTATTCTTTCAAATACTAACGGCCGGGACATTGTTAACCCCATTAAATATAACGAATATCATCATGCAAAACAGTTATATCATTGTACTGGCAATAGGAATGATGTTGATTATTATCACAGGGAATATTGATCTCTCCGTAGGATCAGTAGCAGCATTTGTGGGGGCGCTTTCTGCTATAATGATGATTTCATATGATCTACCGGTATTAGTATCTGTTTTCATGTGTTTGTTCTTGGGAGCTGTGATTGGGGCATGGCAGGGTTTTTGGGTGGCTTATGTAAACATACCTTCTTTTATTGTTACATTGGCAGGAATGTTATTATTTCGTGGACTGACCTTAGTAGTTCTTGATGGACAGACCATTTCCTCTTATCCCGCCGGTTTTAAAAGTATAAGCACTGGATTTATCCCTGATATAACTCCTGATAATCCATTAAATGTCCTAACGTTAATAGCAGGTGCTGCCTGTTCCCTTATCTATGTAATGTATGAGTGGAAGGGAAGAAAAGATCAAATAAAATATGGAGTGCAAACGAGTACTTTTCCGCTGTTCTTGGCGAAATTGGTGCTGATGGCAGCGGTTATACTGACACTTACATATATTTTAGCTTCCTATGCAGGGATTCCATTTATATTGATTATTTTGTTTGCGTTGATTATAGGATACACGTTTATTATGAATAATACGATTACCGGCAGACATATATATACAGTTGGTGGAAATGAACCAGCTGCCAGACTATCAGGAGTCAAAACGAAAAAAATGACATTCTGGGTATTTGTGAATATGGGAATACTTGCTGCTTTATGCGGATTAGTTTTTTCTGCAAGGTTGAATGCAGCAACTCCAACGGCCGGGAATTTATTCGAACTGGATGCCATAGCTGCGGCATTTATTGGCGGCGCTTCGATGAAAGGCGGTGTCGGTACTGTATTTGGTGCAGTAATTGGAGCATTGGTAATGGGGGTTTTAAATAACGGCATGTCCTTGATGGGGATAGGCACCGACTGGCAGCAGGCAATTAAAGGGCTGGTTTTATTAGCAGCTGTGGCGTTTGATATTATAAGTAAAAACAAAGGTTCATAGGGTTGTAATAAGGGAGCTCGAAAAAACAGCCGGAAATAACGGAAAAAGCATTAATCAGCAACCACAGGCCGGCGCTGCTTCACACAGCAGAAAAATGATGTCTTCCGTTCTTATATTGAGGCTGGGACAAAACGAAATGACTTCTCCCGAAAGACGAATCATTGAAAGTGACGTAGTCCATGCAAACGGATGTTCCCAAACGCTGCAGTTCCTTATCATAGCGGAGGCCGGCCACGGAGACTCCCATGGGACGAAGACGAGCTGAAGATCCACTTGGTAAAGCGATTCTTTTTACCAAGTTAGGGTGAAGTCGTTCCCATGGAAAGCGCAGTGGCCGGCCGCAGCGATCGTACAGCGGTATACTCCGTTCCCATTGGTTGTTTTAAGAGGGCAAGATGCAGCATGAAAAATCCGAACAATGCCGAATTCTAATGGAGAATGTAAGATAATTGTTCGGATTTTTATCTGACCTATATGATTTTGTTCCAGCCTCGTTATTATTTATTAGTAATTAATATACCGTTTATCCGGCTTCCAAATTGTTTCGATTTCTTCCAGTGTTCTATTTTTCGTTTCCGGAACGATGGTCATAACAAAGATAAAGCAGATGAAACAAATCGCTGCGAACATCCAGAATGTAAAAGCGCCCCCTGCATTATTAATGAGCATCGGGGTAAACTGGCCGATGGCACCGTTGGCTGCCCATAAAAACATAGTAGCAATACCAACAGCTTTGGCGCGTAAATAGTTTGGAAAAATTTCCGGTATCATGATCCACGGAATAGGTCCCATGGAAATACAGAAGGCTGCTGTGAATCCCATGATAAAGATCAATGCCCATATCCCATCAATATTAAAATAGAAAACGCTCCCAATCAACACCATAAAAAGTGCCATGAGGCTGGATCCTACTGCCATCAACTTTTTTCGTCCCGCTTTATCAATTAAGAGGATAGCGACAATAGTAAATATAACCTGCACTGTTCCAATTAAACTGGTAGCGAGGAATTCAGTATTATTTTCAAAACCTATCCCACGGAAAATAGTCGGCCCGTAATATGTCACCGCATTCATTCCTATCACTTGATTAAACAAAGCCAAAAAAATACCAAGAAGCATTGCTTTACGCAAGCCCGGACGCAGCAGTTCCCGGATGGATGTACTGGTTTCCATTTCAATAGATGCTTGGATAGAATTTAACTCCTTTTGTGCGGTTTCCCGGCCATTAATGCGCTGCAAGGTATGGAGGGCTTCTTCTGTTTTTTTATTTTTGACCAGAAATCGCGGACTTTCCGGGATGAAAATCAAAAGAAGGAAGAAAAGTATACCTGGTATGACACCGTAACCCAGCATCCATCTCCAACCCGTTTCCAGTCCCCATTGATAGGTTCCGGAATTGGCAACAGCGAGGTTAATATAAAAAGTACCTGATATTCCAATAATGGTAAATAATTGATACATCGAACCTAGTCGTCCTCTTATGGCAGGAGGGGCGCATTCGGCAATATATGTAACGGATAAAGCAGAAGCAAACCCAATCCCCAGTCCACCCAAAAATCTCGCCAGAATAAGGGAAAGAACACTACCGGCTAAAGCGGACCACAACGCAGAAACAGCAAAAATAATCCCCGAGACCATTAAGATTTTTTTCCTTCCCATACGGTCACTTAAAAAACCGGAAATTCCTACGCCGATCACTCCACCAACCATGACACTGGAGATAATAATGCCTTCCATGGCCGGACTTAGATCATACAGATCCTGTAAAAATGTAATGGCTCCTGATATGACAGCGGTATCAAAACCGTATAAAAAACCGGCCATACCAGCTGCTGAAGCGATCAAAACGATGTACCATAACGACTGCTTACTTTTCATGTTGGAACTCTCCTTTAAGATGAGAATGATAAAATAATTGGCAACGATAAATAAAACATAATACATGTACGTACTAGTGTCAAATTAAAAATGTTAAAATATAAATTATTAATACAAGTTTTATGATAATCATTATTTTAAAGACATTTCATTCTCCTAAATTGTTAACAAGTTAATGTTAAAATGGTACCATCTTATACGTACAAGTTAAAATAGAAATGAAAGGAAAGTGGGGACGTTATGGTAAAAACCACAGCCTATAATTTATGGTTTGTGACGGGCAGTCAGCATTTATATGGAGACGAGACGCTGCAAGAGGTCGAGAGCCATTCGAAAGAAATCGTAGAAGCGCTGCAGGCTGATGAAGCCATTACACCAAATATTCAGTTTAAACAGGTGGTGACCACCTCGGATGAAATATTATCCTTAATTCAGCAGGCGAACAGTGATGATGACTGTGCAGGCATTATTACCTGGATGCACACATTTTCTCCGGCAAAGATTTGGGTTGCGGGGTTAAAAGCCCTGCAAAAACCGCTCCTGCACCTGCATACGCAGTATAATGCAGAAATTCCATGGGAACGGATTGATATGGACTTCATGAATTTGAATCAGTCAGCCCACGGGGACCGTGAATTTGGTTTTATGACAGCAAGACTGGACATACCCAGGAAAGTGGCGGCCGGGCACTGGCAGCAGCCGGGCGTAAGAAAACGGATTGGACGCTGGGCAAAAGCGGCGGTCGCTTTTGCCGAAGGAAGGAATATTAAAGTTGCAAGATTTGGGGACAACATGCGGAATGTCGCTGTTACCGAAGGAGATAAGGTAGAAGCAGAAGCTGTCTTTGGATGGGTGGTTCAAGCCCATGGGATTGGAGAGTTGGTTGGATACATCGAGCAGGTGGAGGAAGAAAAAGTAACGGAAATTGTTAACGAATACGAGAAAATATATGATATATCTGAAAAACTGAGATCCAACAAAAATAAATGGGGAGCAGTTTGGGAGCAGGCTCGTATAGAAGCCGGGTTGGAAGCGTTTTTGCAAGACGGCGGCTACACGGCTTTTACGACGAACTTTGAAGACCTGCATGGTATGAAGCAGCTCCCTGGTCTTGCGGTACAGAGGCTGATGGAAAAA
>NZ_AUCI01000050.1 GCF_000429685.1 Salibacterium aidingense DSM 18341 | reverse complement strand
GATCTCGTCATCATGGATGACTTAATGTATATGGCGATGGACCATCACGAAGCGAATCTCTTTTTCCATCTCATCAATCATCTATATGAACGAAGTTCCATTATTCTAACTTCCAACAAGGGGCCGGAGAATTGGGGAGAGCTTTTGGGAGATCAGGGGATTGCGACGGCGATCCTGGATCGCCTTCTTCATCGATCAGAGGTTATTCATTTAGACGGCGGCAGCCATCGTATCAAATACCGTGAAACGTTGTTCGATGAAAAAAGTGTTCAAAATAAATGAGCAAAAACTGTTCAAATTAACTTGACGGTTACAACTCTACTGTAGTTAATAAAGTGCAACTCAAATCACCTCACCTCACCGTTACTGGTATTTCATATTAATAAGTGAATATTACTAAAACAGATTTATTGTTTTCCTATTCTTCTTTTAAATGCAATCAATATCTTGAAAAAAACTTAAATGGGGAGAGACTAACATTCTTCCTTGAAAAAGGTTTCTATAGAATTCGTTGGATACAGATATTCCAAGAAAATTATCTTTTGTGGTAAAATTTAGTGAAGGGAAACAATTCTGAGAGGGGGAATTTCATGAGCGAGGAAGGCTTCATGGGAAACTTGTATCATATACGGAATGGCAAGGATAATCTAAAGGAAATGAGTTTCGCTGACCAGGCGAAAGAGGTTTCGAATTTTCTAAAACACCAATGCAATAGTGAAAATTTAAATTTTCTAATTGGTTCTGGCGCATCTTTACCAGCGGTAAGCTTAATGTCATGGACATTTGACGGCATCAAACAAAAAGAAGAGATAGAACCTTATTTAGGTAAATATAAAGATAGTAACGATATAGAAAACTATTTGAATTGGTTAAATAACGCAATTGCATTTTATGGAGAAGAGTATGAAGAAGCATATCCTTACCAATTAGCCTTTAATACAACTAAGGATGAATTATTGAAGACAATTCCTAGAAGTTATATAGGCGAAATGGATGCTTCGAAGGGGCCAGTATTAGATACTCTTGAAAATTATAAAGACTTCTATCGAAATGTATTCAGTCAAAGGGAATTTAAGAACAAAACTCCTTTAAACGTTTTTACCACCAACTACGATCTTTTTAATGAAGTGGCAATGGAAAATTTAGGTATCCATTATTCTAACGGCTTTAAAGGAAGCGTTAATAGGGTTTTTGATCCATATGAATATAGATTGAGGTTGGTAGATGATGAAAATAGATATAAAGAAAAATGGAGTACTCTTAGGAGATACATAAAGCTTCATAAAATACATGGTTCTGTGGATTGGGAATATAATGACGAACTTAACTCTATCGTTCAACAAAAACCTGATTTTAAGGATAATACTGAAAACATAATGATTTACCCTACTATTCATAAACACCTTGAGTCTCAGCAATCTCCTTATTCCGAATTGATAAGAGAATTCACAACAAATCTACAAAAGCCTAATTCAACATTAATTGTTATAGGGTATGGATTTCCTGACGATCATATCAATCAGTTGATATCTCAATCCTTAAATAATGAAGATTTCACTCTTATTGTGTTAGGAAATGTTTGTGAAGAAAAAGCGAAGGTTTTCGTGGAAGAGAATGATGATAGAATGAATTTTCACTTCATAGGAGGGAGTTTTAGCGCTCAGAATGACGGCCATCACTTCGCGAACGTAATTAAGTATTTAGGAGGTGAAAGAGAGGATGAAGAACCAGAATAGCATAGGTGTGATAAGTAAGGCATTTACTAATAAGGTAGTTATTGAAATTTCTAACAAAGAAAAAATCAACCATAACTATAAAGGTGACTTGTATTTGTTTGAGGGAATAAATACTTTTATTACAATCTACAACTCTAATCATCAAAAGTTTATATATCAGGTGACGGGCTTGTATGAACAAGAGAAGCCTTTAATGAAAGAAGAAGAGTCTAAATTCAGTGATCGTCTATACTTTGAGGCTGCTCCTTTGGGAGAAATAGATGAAGGAAAGTTTGAGTTTGGATTATCAAAATTTCCTATGATTGGAGATTATGTATATCTGACGTTAACTGAAGATATAAACACCATCTTACAGTTGAAAATACAAAATAATTTCTCTTTAAGCATAGGATCAATGGCTGCTTATGATAGTTATTATCCTCGTTTTAACGTTGACGAATTATTTTCTAACCATATGAGCATCTTAGGGAATACAGGTTCTGGTAAGTCAACAACGGTTAGAAAGCTATTAAATGAGGTTATTGAATCAACTAAGCCTGATATAAACATTGATAGTGCTAACTTCGTTATTTTTGATGTACATGATGAGTATAATTCATTACCTGAAGCTCGTATTACAGAAGTTGATGTACAAACCGATGTGGCTATACCGCTAGCCACTCTAAGCAAAGATGATTGGATAAATCTCGTACAACCCTCTCCTGGCGTGCAATTACCAGTGTTACTAAATGGGTTACGTTTAGGGAATCTTATAAGTAAAGAAACTCACTTTAATAGTTGGATTAATGCATATTGTGCGTTGTTTATGTATGAGAATGTCCAAACGGACGTAGTAGGTAAAAGAACAAAAATAGTAAACTTATTAAAAGATGTGGATGATGATAGGGTACAAGAGGCGCTTCGTTCGTATAGTTCTCAATTCGGTAGTATCCGTAATGGATTTGAAGAGGAATTTGTTGACGCTCTAAAAGATTTTATCAGTAGAGAGTCGGAATGTAGGTACGAAGAGTGTAAAGAGGTTATTGAAGATTTGATGGAAGAAGCTGATTGTTCAGTTGATGATCTTTCTAAATTGGAAACGGGTATTAATCTAGTATTCTTATTTGAGGAAATAAAGGGTAATTCTCAAGTTCGTTCGCATTGCTCAACATTGATGACTAGAATTGATAACTTAATCGCGACATACTCGAATTCTCTATTTGACAATGATCAAGAAAAGATAAATGTTTTCAGACAAATTGTTTCGTTTGATAAGGGATTTACTATATTTAAAGTTTCCAGTATGGATGACGATGACTTGCTGTTTTTTACTGGGTACATCCTTCGTATAATCTATAATAAGCAAAAAGATAATAGGAGAGATAATGGTCATATTGGTGAAATATTTCACTTTATTTTTGACGAGGCACATAAATATATTCAAGAAAGGAGTCACGATCAACCTCTTTACTCATTAAAGGTCTTTGAACAAATTTCAAAAGAAGGTAGGAAATTTGGGATATTTATGATACTTGTGAGTCAAAGGCCAGGTGAATTATCAAGAACAGTCATGTCGCAATGTAATAATTTTATCCTACATAGAATTCGGAATAATATTGACTTAGATCAGATGAGAAAAAGTATTCCATATATAAATGAGTCACAACTTACAAGAATATCTTACCTTAGAACAGGCAGTGTTCTGATGGTAGGCGAAGCCTTCTCGGTTCCGATGGAAGTAATCGTGAGTGGATCAGAATATGGGGAGTACTCAAGAACCATCTCGCCGTCGAGTATATGGGAAAGGGCAAGTGATGAAGGAAAAGAAGTTTGATTTCTAACTCAAATTGATTAAAAAATATAACATTAATTAATTTGGTTTAAAGGTAAACAACTACATCTTTTCGACTGCCATCACTACTCAAGCTATGTGGAGTATGTGAACAATGGTGATAGATTATCTGCTTGAAATGCTAACATTTTGCTAACGCAATCCAATGAAAAGCGGTAAGACATAGTTAAAGATGTTACAGATGGAATTTAACAAAACCTTGGTAAACTGCACTTTTCGCACACCATATGTAAGATATTACACTCTCTCACCTCACGGGCGGCATGATGTAACTACTGTCGTATCAATAATGAGTGTAAACTCCTACCGATTCTTTTAACACGGTAGGAGTTTTTTATATAATAAATTAACTAAGACTATTGAAAACAACAATAGACTCCTATAGTATAAAAAATGGAAGGAAAGTGAGCGGAAGATTGATCTCGCTGTTGTTACTGCAGTGTTATATTAAAATGTTAGTGGATACTCCGCTTATCCGCTACGTTATTCACATTACTTTAATCGTTAATCGCATCAAATAATAAGGTAGAATCTCTCACTTCCTTCCTAATCATTAGGAGATGAAATGATGAACACAAATTTTAAAGCAAACCTTCAAATAAAATCCTCAGTAGAAGACATACAGAAGAAATTTAAAAACCTTTCTTCATTTGATGATGTGAGTGATCTACTTGAAATTTCTCCAAAACATCTCAGATACATACTTTTCGAAATGAAAGATAGATATAAATCGTTTGAAATTCCCAAAAAAAATGGGGAAACCCGCTCCATAGTTGCACCTTCAAAATCCATAAAAATACTTCAAAGAAAATTGAATTATATTTTATCTTTAAATTACTCTAATAGGCCAACTTCTCATGGTTTTATTAAGGGAAAAAGTATTGTAACCAATGCTCAGCCACATGTTAAACAATCGGTGGTATTGAATTTTGACTTAAAAGACTTCTTTAGTACCATAAATTTTGGTAGGGTTAGAGGGGTTTTTATAAAATTCTTTGATATAGGGGATGATGCTGCAACTGTATTAGCAAATATATGTTGTAAAGATAACGTTCTACCCCAAGGTGCTCCTACCTCTCCAATAATATCTAATATTGTATGTTATAAGTTAGATAAAGAACTATTAAAGTTTGCGAAGAAACATTCTTGCGTTTACACAAGGTATGCGGATGATATTACACTTTCGACTAATAAAAAACATTTTCCTAATGAGATGATTCAGTTAAATAAACAAACTTATACTTTAAGTAAAAGCTTATTTAACAAAATAGAGAACAATGGTTTTAAAATAAATGATAATAAAACTAGAATAAGATATTGCTCACAACGTATGGAAGTCACTGGACTAACAGTTAATGAGAAACCTAATGTTACCAGACATTATATAAGAAATATAAGAGCTATTATTAGAAGTATAGAAAAATATGGTTTAGAGGTCGCACAAGAAATCCACGAGGGGAAATATATAAAAATTCATCTGAAATCTACACCTCAAATAACAAATTTGTTAATAGGGAAGTTAAATTATGTAAAAATGGTCCGTGGTATAGAAGACTCTGTTTTTAATAAATTGGCTAAACGTTTTAATAAGGCTATGGGGGATGAATTAGTTGAAACCTATAAATCTAAAAGAGAATTAAGAGAGTTACACACTTATGTAGTGGATTGTGGTTTTATAGTGGATGGAGAATTTATTAATGAGTCACAAGGTTCAGGTTTCTTTTTAAAGGGAGTAGGGTTTGTGACGAATGCTCATGTAGTTAAATTATATAAAGAAAATAATTCTAATGAATTGCCATATGAGATTAGAATACATAGATCGAGATATTCCGATACAGTTCTTAAAGCTATTCTAACAATATATAATCGAGATTTAGATATTGCTATATTAAATGTAGAGGGATTCAATTCTGACTATGGGTATTCTTATAATTTAGATAACGAATATGGGCAGGAAATTAGAGTGATGGGATATCCCAATCATAATAAAAGAGATTCATTAGCTACAGATTCTGGTGAAATAAAGCAGTATAGAGATAATTATTTAAAGGAAACTGTTAATCAAGAAACTGGAGAATTAGGAGATTTTCAAGAACGTTTCGTTGTTAGTGCTAGAATTGTCGATGGAAATAGTGGGGGTCCAGTTATCAATAATGATGATGAGGTTATTGGGATAGCAACCAAAGGTTTTAGAACATTGACTGATAGTGGGTACGATGAAGATACGGATACTAGTATTGCAGTTAAGATAGAAGATGTAATTAAATTAATCGAATCCAAAGACCAAAAAGATTTAAACTACCAACACTATTAAAAATAGAGTTTGGAAGATGGGTCATGAATAAATCCATTCTAGGGTTTTATACTTTGGAATTGATTATTCATTTATACATCATCTTTCTCGTGTGAGTAGCCCTTGAAAATTGGTAAATTCCCGTTAAGAGATGTTACAACCGGAAGTATCAAAAACCTTGATATACCACATTTTTCGCACACAACGTGACATTACACTCTCAACTTTAGGGCGGCATTATGTAAGCTGTCCTCAGTCCTTTGATAAATAATGATTTTTAACGTTATATATGAATATTGACTGGATTTTTGATTAATATGTCAAGATATAAGGAGCCTCTCAGGAGTTTACTGAACTTCTGAGAGGCTTTTGTTTGTGAATTTAAAATTAAATAATGAATACGGCACTTAATTTGTAATACCTTGCAATTTTACCATCAAATGCAGAGAAGTTAACCATTCGTTGCGGAAGGCTTTACCATCCCTCTACCTCCTATATACTTAATGAGCATTTCAAACGCATGACATAAGGAATACAGGAGGTTTTTTTATGTTCCCTTTTCGACGGATGTTGGAATTACATTATGAGAAAGAGAGGAGTTTACGAAGCATCGCTGCCATTACTCGTCACTCCCGACAGAAAAGTAACGGACGTGATACGACTTGCTTAAAAACGAGGACTGAAGGGTCAATTAGACGAGGAAATGACAGATCCATGGATCGAAGATTTTCTCTATCCAGAGAAAAAATTGGAAACATAAGGGAGACATATGATTGATAATTGGCAAAACCCCATGTCAAAAAAAGCTCAGGCTCAAAATAAGATTCCTTACGCCTCCAGACGTTTACGGAGCACTATCATCACTTTGCCCAAAAATATAAGCCGGCGGAAGTTACCTTTTAGATGGACGGAACGTGATATTAAAAGGAGTATTCAGTGCCGGAACGTCGTGGATATCCATTGCGCTTGGAGTGCAGGCATGCCGTCAATTCTTTAAAACTTTTGAAGGTGGATCTACTGATTCTTGACGAGTGGCTACTTCATATTTAACCAATGAAGAAGTAGTTCTCCTGCTTAAAATTATTAACGCAAGACGCCAATCAAACAGTCCAACATCTTTTGTTCCCAATTAGATATTGATGGATGGTATGAAAAACTGGGAGATGGCACGCTGGCAAAAACCATTCTCGACCGGAATGTTCATGATTCCTATGATATCTTTATTGGCGGAAAGGTATCGATACGAGAAGGTCTTGGTGTTCCAACAATAAGAAGCAAACGACGTACAGAACAATGATCTTTTATAGGTAGTTATAAAGATTAAGAAGCATTCCTGTTAGGGGAAAATGTGAGTTTTGAACAAAAAAGAGCCTCCTTGGTATAGTACGGAGTGTCTGATGAAAAATCATCGACCTCGAATCCAGGAAACCAAGGAGGACTCACCATGCATTATACGCAAAACGAAAAACTCACGCAAATCACCTCTAACACACTCATTATTGGCGTAGATATCGCTAAAAACAAACAGGTGGCTCGTGCTTTCGATGACCGCGGTTTTGAATTTGGAAAACGAATCAGCTTCTCCAATGATAGAGAAGGATTCGAAGCTTTTCTACAATGGGCAGCCATGCATCAAGAAAATCATCACAAGACCGACATGATTGTCGGCATGGAGCCCACAGGGCATTACTG
>NZ_AUCI01000049.1 GCF_000429685.1 Salibacterium aidingense DSM 18341 | reverse complement strand
GCCTCCTCGGAAGAAAGTCACTTCCTGCGGGGTCTCGAGACTCGTGCTTTTCCCGCAGGAGTCGACCTATTTTGACTCCGCTGAATGGACGTTCTTGTTATATAAACCCTAAGATGTCCGTTTTACCACTTTTTCTTTGGTTTGGTCCAACCTCCCTCTCTATTCAGCCGAGGCCGGCCACGGAGACTCCTATGGGACGAAGATGAACTAAAGATTCCCTTGGTAATGCGATCTTATTTACCAAGGGAGCGGGAAAGCACAGTGACCGGGTGCAGCGATCCCATCGTCATTGTTTTTGTTCGGGTTTTCGGCCGGCTCCTATCCTTCTATCCCGGCCCCGTCTTTTTCGTGAATGTATATTGTAAGGCCTGCACTCCAAGTTCGCGGGTTCCTGCACGCTATTGTTCATTTTCAAACAGATGCTGGAGTTGGGTGTTTCGATTTTCTTGTTCTTCGGGGTCCGCCAGGTCATACTTTTTTAAAAGGTGGAATACTTCATTTAATATCTCCTGCGGCTGCTCCTGGTGCAGGGCAAGCTCTGTATCCCGGTATAAAGCAGCGGGCAGGAACTCTTTTTGACTTTCCAGTTTGGTTTGGACCTCTTCGAGACTATGGTCGATATTGCAGGAACTCATACGTGATACGCTCCTTTAGCTGTTATTCTGTCATGATGGGAGTAGACGTTTAACTTGTCTTCCCGGATAAACCCGACAGCCGTGATATTTAAGTCCTCGGCGAGGTCAATGGCGAGACTGGTCGGTGCGGATTTCGAAAGGACGACACTGACACCGATTTTAGCAGCTTTTGTCAGTACCTCCGACGACATCCGTCCGCTGAAAACAAGGATTTTATCCCGAACGCTCCAGCGATGAAGCAGGCAGTGACCGTAAAGCTTATCCAAAGCATTATGACGGCCTATATCCATTCGTGTGAGAAGGAGGTCGTCCGTTGTGCAAAGGGCTGCGTTATGAACCCCGCCTGTATCGTGAAAAGCTGTACTTTCTTCCTGCATCGCGTTCATCAGCGCGATGCACTGTTCAGGGGACAAGGAGACAGTGGAGGCTGCTGTTTTAGCCATTTTGGCATCATTATGAAAATAAAACTGTCTGCTTTTACCGCAGCAGGAGCCGATAAATCGTTTGGAATGCGTTTCCGAAGAAAGCGAAGCTTTTTTATGCAGTGTCACATAAGCAAAACCGCCTTCTTCATCCAGATCGAGATTTTGAATCTCCCGGTAAAAGAAAATAATACCTTCTGACGCCAGAAAGCCGATGACCATTTCCTCGATGTGATCCGGGGAGCATACCATCGTGGCAAATTCTTCCCCGTTTACGAAAATCGTCAGGGGGGCTTCCGCTACAATGACATCCATGGTTTCCTGAAGTTCTCCCTGTTTATAGGTGGTGATGGCACGCTGTTCACTCACTTCTTTTTTCACTCTTGTCACCTGC
Organism: Salibacterium aidingense DSM 18341; assembly: GCF_000429685.1. GTDB lineage: Bacteria > Bacillota > Bacilli > Bacillales > Marinococcaceae > Salibacterium > Salibacterium aidingense. The sequence goes on along the minus strand of NZ_AUCI01000049.1, from coordinate 7,592 downwards.
CTTCGAAAAAAGGTGTTATATCTACTAAATCATACACGAAATCAATAATCAACCAAGGGAAACAAAATAGAATTGGTATAATTTATTGAAAATAATGAAAATAGGTTGTAAAATGAAATCAAATGTTACCAATTAGTGACAAGAGATCATTACAGCAGCGTTCCTGCTGTCAATGTCTGTCGTCTCTAAATGTAAGCGATTTCTGTAGCTCGGAAGCAGCGTCCCTGCCTCTGCTCTATACGTCGTTTTTCCTCACCAAAGGGGTTCCTTTTGTGATGGAGAGACGACGTTTTTTTAAGGGCAGGGAATGAAGCTTCCATCATGATGAAGGGGTGAATCTAATGGAGAGAAAAGTGAAAAACAGATGGCTTATTGCATTATCGGCGGTAGGGATACATATTTCGATCGGCTCGGTGTATGCATGGAGTGTGTTCACAAACCCACTGCAGGAAGAGTTCGGATGGTCGCTGTTTTGGGTTAATTTTACCTTCAGTCTTGCTATTTTGTTTCTCGGACTGGCTGCTGCCTTTCTTGGACATTTTGTGGAAAAATACGGTCCTCGGGTTTCGGGCCTTACCGCAGCCGGCTTTTTTGGAGCGGGTGTGCTTGGCTCAGGGCTGGCGGTCACCATTGAATCCTTACCGCTTTTATTAATTTCATACGGCGTTTTTGGCGGCATTGGACTGGGTATAGGGTATATAACCCCTGTTTCTTCCCTGGTGAAGTGGTTTCCGGACCGAAGGGGGCTGGCCACGGGCCTCGCAATTATGGGATTTGGTTTTTCCGCGGTAATTTTCAGTCCGCTGCAGGAAGCGCTGATTAGCTCAGTGGGTATCGCAAATACATTTTTTATCATTGGGGCGATTTTTCTCTGCTGTATGACCGCGTCCGCTCTTTACTTAGAACGGCCGCCGGAAGGATACATGAAGGATCAGGCCCAAAATATATCAAAGAAAAACATGGATTTGTCCCAGCTGACAGCGAATCAAGCAGTAAAAACAAGACGCTTCTGGTTTTTGTGGCTGATGCTGTTTATTAACGTAACCTGCGGCATTGCCATTCTAGCGGTGGCAGCCCCGATGGGAGAAGAAATCGCCGGTTTGTCTGCGGCAGCGGCGGCAACGATGGTCGGGATCATGGGTTTTTTCAATGGTCTTGGCCGGATTGCCTGGGCCTCGGTCTCAGATTATATCGGCCGGGCGAATGTATATACGACGTTTTTTGTGATTCAGGTTGCAGCCTATTTTATTCTTCCGGTCATCGGTCAGGCGATTGTGTTTCAAATTCTTCTGTTTATTATCATTTCCTGCTACGGCGGCGGATTTGCCTCCATCCCGGCCTATATCGGCGATCTTTTCGGTACCAGGGAACTAGGCGCTATTCATGGATACATTTTGACGGCCTGGGCGGCAGCCGGTCTGGCAGGACCGAGTATTTCCTCCACAGTTCGTCAGCTCACGCAAAGCTACACGCTGACCCTGTACATTTTTGCCGTAATGATTGGGGTAGCATTAATCATTTCCTTCCTTATCCGAAGGGATATTAACGCATTGAAGAGGCAGCAGAAACAGGAAGAAGCAGGGTGAAAAAACGATAAAGGTTGAAGACATATGAACCGACATGAAGCAGAGTTCAGTAATTTAGTACGTTCCTTTCGAAAAAAACACATGGGGAAGGGTCCCAGCCATATCACGACCACTTTTTGTAAAAACTGGGCGATATGTGAAATGGAAGGGAACCTTTCTCCTGTAGAAAAATTCATTGCCAGTGAAAAAGACGGCAGACAGATGCTGCGTGAAGCACGAACGCAGATGGTCAAAGAAATATACCGGCAGCACCGTCCTTATGAAATGGAGGAGCTGCTAGGAAGCAATTTCGTGGAATTATTTGTTGATATTGATATCGAAAAGGATTTTGGCATGTCAATTTTCGTGTTTGAAGATGATCTGGAAAAGAAATTTAACAAGAAGCCCTAACGTTGGTCAGGCATCTGAATAATTTCTTTACGATGGATGGGAGGCGTTATAGGTTGACCGATAAAATAGAAATTGAGGTAAATGGAGAGAAAGTAAGCGGAGACAACGGACAATCCGCCCTGGAATTTTTACACGGAAAAAACGAAGATATTCCTTCGGTCTGTTATCATCCCAGCCTTGGAGCCATTGAAACATGTGACACCTGTATTGTGGAAAAAAATGGGGAGATGGTGCGGGCCTGTTCCTCAGAAATCGACTCCGGGGATGTCCTCAACACAATGTCCAAAGAGGTAAAAGAGGCACGGAAGGTAGCGATCGATCGCATTCTTTATAATCATGAGCTCTATTGTACGGTTTGTGACTACAATAATGGCGGCTGTGAAATTCATAACACTGTGAAGGAAATGCAGGTGGAGCATCAGAGCGTTCCGTTTGAACCAAAGCCTTTCGAGAAAGACTCTAACAGTTTTTACCGGTATGATCCGGATCAGTGTATTTTGTGCGGACGATGTGTGGAAGCCTGTCAGGATGTACAGGTAACCGAAACATTAACGATAGATTGGGAGAGAGAGCGTCCCCGGGTCATCTGGGATAATGACGTGCCGATCGAGGAGTCCTCCTGTGTTTCCTGCGGCCACTGTTCAACCGTTTGTCCGTGCAATGCCATGATGGAAAACGGCATGGAAGGCGAGGCAGGTTACATGACAGGAATGGCTGAAGATACGCTGCGGCCGCTTATTGACATAACCAAAGGAGTCGAAACTGGATATAGTTCGATACTCGCTGTGTCGGACATGGAAGCATCGATGAGAGAAAGCCGAATTGAAAAAACAAAAACGGTCTGCACATATTGCGGTGTAGGCTGCAGTTTTGATGTGTGGACGAAAGGCCGTGACATTTTAAAAGTGGAGCCGCAGCAGGAAGCCCCGGCGAATGGCATTTCTACCTGTGTCAAAGGAAAATTCGGATGGGATTTTGTGAACAGTGAAGAACGCCTCACTAAGCCGTTGATTCGTGACGGGCAGTCTTTCCGGGAAGCGGAATGGAAGGAAGCTCTGGGGCTGATTAAGCAGAAGTTTACCAAAATAAAAGAAGAACATGGGGCAGATGCCCTCAGCTTTATCAGTTCCTCTAAATGTACAAATGAAGAATCCTATTTGATGCAGAAACTGGCCCGCGGGGTCATTGGCACTAACAATGTCGACAATTGTTCCCGCTACTGCCAGAGTCCGGCAACAATGGGATTGTTCCGCACGGTCGGTTACGGAGGAGATTCCGGCTCCATTACGGATATTCAACAGGCTGATCTGGTACTTACCATCGGATCGAACACCTCCGAATCCCACCCTGTACTGGCAACCCGGGTGAAAAGTTCCCACAAACTCCGGGAGCAGAAGTTGATTGTCTCTGACCTTAGAAAGCATGAAATGGCTCAGCGTTCAGACCTGTTTATCCGTCCGGAATCCGGAACGGATTTGATCTGGCTGTCAGCGGTGACAAAATATATTATCGATCAAGGCTGGGCGGACGAGACGTTTATGGCAGAGAACGTAAACGGGGTGGAGGAGTATAAGGAAACATTGGAACCTTATACCCTCGAGTATGCGTCGGAAATGACCGGCATAAGCCAAGAGGATCTAATCCAAACGGCAGAGATGATTCATGAATCCGGTAAGGTCTGTATACTCTGGGCCATGGGGGTCACCCAGCATCAGGGCGGCAGCGACACCAGCACGGCCATCTCCAATCTGCTTCTTGTCACAGGAAACTATGGAAAACCCGGCACTGGCGCTTATCCGCTCCGCGGTCATAACAACGTGCAGGGGGCAAGCGATTTCGGGAGCATGCCGGACCGTTTTCCAGGGTACCAGTTTGTCACGGACGAGGAGGTGCGCGGCAGCTTCGAGCAGGCCTGGAACACTAAACTTCCGGAGCACGCCGGATTAAACAACCATGAGATGGTGGATGCCATTCATGAAGGAACCTTAAAATCCATGTATTTAAAAGGCGAGGATATGGGCATCGTAGACTCCAACATCAATTATGTGCATAGTGCCTTTGAGAAACTTGATTTCTTTGTCGTACAGGATTTGTTCCTCACTACAACAGCGCAGTTTGCTGATGTCGTACTGCCGGCCAGCCCCAGCCTTGAAAAAGAAGGAACGTTCACGAATACCGAACGACGCATCCAGCGCCTGTATCAGGTGCTGGAACCACTGGGAGGTTCGAAGCCGGATTGGGAAATTATTATGGCGATCGCCAATGAACTGGACGCCGGCTGGGAATACAGCCATCCTTCAGATATTATGGCTGAAGCCGCGGCATTAACCCCTATTTTCGCCGGTGTCAGCTACGAAAGACTGGAAGGCTATCACAGCCTGCAGTGGCCGGTGCACGCCGATGGCACGGATGAACCTATGCTATTCGCGGAAAGGTTCCCGTTTGAAGACGGAAAAGCAAGGCTGTACCCGGTCGAATGGACCGAACCGGTGCAGTACGAAGAAGAATATGACTTGCAGGTTAATAACGGACGACTGCTGGAACATTTTCATGAAGGAAACATGACGTACCGGTCCAGGGGCATAACACGGGAAACTCCGCGGGCCTTTGTGGAAGTGTCCCCGCAGCTGGCAGAAGAAAGGAGCCTCAGGGATGGTACGGTGGTACGTCTAGTATCCCCTTATGGTGCTGTCAAATTACCCTGTCTTGTGACAGAACGAGTTCAGAAAAAAGAAATATATATCCCCTTAAATGATGATGGGAATGGAGCAGTTAACCAGCTCACAAGCAGCTATGCGGACAAAGATACCGATACCCCTGCGTATAAAGAAGTGAGAGTGAAGATGGAAATTTTGCAGGAAAAAGGTTCCTCCCCACTTCCAAAGATAAACCACCGTTTTGGAAACCCGCAGCCGCAGATCGGCGTTCAGGTGGAGAAAAAGTGGCAGCGCCAAGACTATACCTTCCCTGGTGATGCTGTGAAAGGGGGACGTTAATATGGCCGAAAAAATTCAGCATATCCGCAAAATGGAAGTCTCGGAAGAGGAACAACGGCAGCAGGACTTGCGGGAAATTGAAGATGCCTTGATTGAAAACAAAGATGTCATTTTAAAATCTCTTTCCACGTTACAGCACGCGGAAGAGCGCGGGGTTATTTCCCTTTTACACGGCCTTTTTGCAGATGGGGATAAAGTTCTGAAAGTACTGGTAGACACCATGAATAATGAAGAGAATACCACTTCGATCCGTAATCTATTATTGCTGCTCGGTGTGGCCGGCAGAGTGGAAGTAGAGAAATTGGAGCCGATACTCTTGAAAGTGAATGACGGACTGCGCCGGGTCGGAGAAGAAAGTGATACAGAAGAAAAGGTTGGCTATATGGATGTGATAAAATCCTTGAAGGATCCGGAAGTAAATCGGGCAGTGACCCTGCTGCTGACTTTTCTGAAAGGGATGGGTCAGCAGACGGAGCAGGATATGAAAACGGGAAAAGAAACACCGGACCAAAAAATGTGAAAAAGAGTCGGAAACGAACCCCAAAGAAAATTATGAGGGGGAATCGGGCGAATGATTTTCCGCAGCCCGGTTCAGAATGTCTATCAATCCGTGAAAATGCGGCTTAACAACAAAATCGACAGCACCTGCTTTCTTTGCTTCGTTGATATGAGAGGAAGTAGCAAGCGAAGAGCACATAACGACGGAGGCTTTGGGATCCAAGGCTGTAATTCCTTTTATAGCCTGTAATCCGTCCACTTTGGGCATCGTGATATCAAGGAGGACCAGCTGTGGACGGTAAAGGCTGTATTGTTTTATGGCCTCTTCACCATCCCGGGCTTGAACAATGACGCGGTAATTATGGTTTTCTACCAGCTTTTTCAGCCATGTCCGCATAAAGGCGGAATCATCCGCTATCATCACGGTTTTCATGTTCCACATCCTTTCTTATCCCCGGGGATTGATAATGTTAACGTCCAACGGGTCTTACAAACTCAATAGCCTCCTCAATAAAAAGGGACTGGTCTCCGAAATGGCAGAGACCAGTCCTGTGTTTGTCTCCTTCGGCGGCCCGGCTGTCCTAGAATTCCCCTTAGACCCGCGGCTTTGCGTCCCCCCTTTTCAGGAATTTGCCATTTCGGTTGGATGGTGAAACTATTAGTATCTCTATCATACTAAATCGAAGAAATATTGAAAAGAAAAGAGTGCCTACGTTGCAGGCCGGGATCGCCACTACTAAAATGTTGGTAGTTTGTTACAGCTCTTTGTCTCTATTTGATGTAAAATGACAACAGTATGCTTGAATAAAGAAAGAGAGGCTTTTCCGTAATGAAATCAAAGATTCTTGTCATCGTAACAGGTATTGTTTTTCTAGGAATGGGAGCATTTCTTCTTTGGGGGCCGGGAGAAAGTCCCTCGGACCATCAGGAAACAGCAGTCGAAGGAGATCTGGAGAACCAGCCTGTCATGGGAGAAGAAGAGGCCCCGGTGGAAGTGGTGGAGTTTGGCGATTACAAATGTCCAGCCTGCAAGTCATGGAGTGAAACAGTCTTTCCCATCCTGAAAGAAAATTACATTAACTCCGGTGAGGTATCATTCACTTATATTAATACGTTGTTTCACGGAGAAGAGTCTGAACTTGCAGCCCTGGCCTCAGAAGCAGTTTGGGATCGATATCCTGAGTCGTTTTGGTCCTTTCACGAAATAATTTTTCAGAATCAGCCGTCCCAACAGTCACATGATCAAGAATGGATTACTCCGGAAACGTTAGGGGAGATGGCTGAACAGATGGATGAAGGGCCGGAAGCCGGAGAATTCATTGAGGATATAGAGCAGAAGACGTATCGAGAACAAGTGAAGGTAGATGAGACCTTGGTCGATGAGAACAATATCCAATTCACACCGAGTATTTTAATTAATGGGACGCTTATTGAAGATCCTTTTGATTGGGAAGCCATTCAGACAGCGATTGAAAATGGTCTGGAGGAAAACGCATGATGAAGCGCGTATTGCAGTCGTACGGTCTGTATGCCGCATGGCTTGTCTCCGCTGCTGCTGTTTTAGGCAGCTTGTACTTTAGTGAAATCCTCGGATTTGTGCCGTGCGAGTTTTGCTGGTATCAGCGGATTTTGATGTACCCGCTTGTTCTCCTGCTTGGCATGGCTGCTTATTTCAATGATACAAGCATTGTTCGCTATGTGCTGCCGCTGCCTGTTATTGGCGCTCTTGTGTCTCTCTATCATTATTCGATGCAGAAAATACCTGGATTTGCACCGATAGAGCCTTGTTCAGAAGGAGTGCCATGCCAGGGAATGTATATTAATCTGCTCGGGTTTATCACCATTCCATTCCTCGCCCTTCTTGCTTTTCTATTCATTATTGTCTGTTTATGGGGCGCTCGCAGCCGCCGTTCTGTCGAGTAAACGAGGCCGGGACAGAAGGATGAGCCGGCCGAAAACCCGAACAAAACAATGACGATGGGATCGATGCACCCGGTCACTGCGCTTTCCAGCTCCCTTGGTAAAGAAGATCGCATTACCAAGTGAATCTTCCGTTCGTCTTCGTCCCATAGGAGTCTCCGTGGCCGGCCTCGGCTGAATAGAGAGGGAGGTTGGGCCAAAC
>NZ_AUCI01000048.1 GCF_000429685.1 Salibacterium aidingense DSM 18341 | reverse complement strand
TTTCTTGATGCATGGCTGCCCATTGTAGAAAAGCTTCGAATCCTTCTCTATCATTGGAGAAGCTGATTCGTTTTCCAAATTCAAAACCGCGGTCATCGAAAGCACGAGCCACCTGTTTGTTTTTAGCGATATCTACGCCAATAATGAGTGTGTTAGAGGTGATTTGCGTGAGTTTTTCGTTTTGCGTATAATGCATGGTGAGTCCTCCTTGGTTTCCTGGATTCGAGGTCGATGATTTTTCATCAGACACTCCGTACTATACCAAGGGGGCTCTTTTTTGTTCAAAACTCACATTTTCCCCTAACAGGAATGCTCCTTACATTGAAAAAGTTGATTTTATGACCGTCACTACTGACTGACATTATTTTTTTTAAAAAGAACTAGGGTGTTAATCCCCTAGTAAAAACCGAGACACTTTCCTCAATAAAGCTATCGATGGAAATAGTGCCGAGTATGGGATCATCGTTCATTCTTCCCATAGCAGCTCCATAATTCATGTACAGAAAAGCAACGGCCTGTTTTTCAGGGTCTGATTTAATAACCTTTCCTCTTTCATACATTTTTTTAAAGTAATCGGTAAGAAACTCCTTTAATTGCTGTGGATGTTTGTGAGTTTCCTCCTGAAATCCAGGAAGATTTCTATGCTCTCTTGCACTGATCTGGATCATTTTTCGATTCTGGTACATGATTTTGTGATAGGTTCGGCATATCATCAGCAAGTCTGCATGAAGATCCCATTTTATCTGCTCATCAAAAAGGTCTCTCATCTCTTCTGCATAATGATAACGGTGAAAAGCCGACTCTAATAAATTTTGTTTGCTTTTAAAGTGCCGAAACAGCGTTTTTTCGCTAAACCCGGCCTCTGTTGCAATTTCTTCCGTAGATACTCCATTGTATCCACGCTCCGCCATAAGATCAATGGCAGCTGTCATAATTTTATCAGCAGTGTTCTGTTTTTTACTGGATTTCATTTGCATAACCTCTACTCCACAAAAATGTCAGTCATCAGTGACTGTCATAAATATAAAACAACATTCTTTTGTTGTCAAGCTCATCCTTCATTTTTTCTATACCTTTTTTACAAATACCCTGCCGCGTCTCCTTGTCTCTCGCGAAAAACAGCCGTCTTGGTTTTTCCATAACGGCTGCTTACAAATTATTTCATTTGATTAATATATTGATTTATATCCACATGATCCATATCGGTAAAGCTCCCGCCATGGCCCATGTAGTTTATAAAGTTCAGCGTAACCATATAACCTACTGAAAAATCTCACTTACTTCATTTTTTGGGAAGGCTCCGTATATTTATTTCCTTTCCCCATTACGCTAAAGCGTTTAATCAAGTGTGGGGCTGACACCAATCTAAAAAGAAACAGGCACCTTTTATCGGTTACCTGCTTCTTCGTTTCGTACTAATTTTGTGACTGCCTCCACATGCCCTGTATGCGAAAGACGCCCCCTGTAAGGATGCCCATGGAGGGGGTAAAGATACTCTGCCGTTAATCTGTGCGCTGCAGAAAATAAACTTAATTTCATCGCTCAAATCGAATGTAATTTTCGATTCAACTGCACAAAACTCAAAATCTCCCATTCGAATTATTTCGTTTTTCTGCGGAATCCTTAGCAGGCAAATTCCCCCTTTAGCAAAGTTACTTGTTGGACAAAGCTGATTGAAATACACCTTTCGCGAATTTTACGACCATACTTCGAGGCAGTAAACGCGGCAGTTGAGCCATAATATAATTATTCCGTCCAACTATTATGTGGCTACGATCTTTTTTTACACCCTTAAATGCTGCGTTCACGACATCAATCGGCTCCATGCGCTTACCTTTTAAGCTGTCCGTGCCGGATACAGCATGAAATGAGCTCTTCGTTTCTCCTGGGCATAATGCAACGATTTGAACGCCGCTATCTCTATACTCGGCCCATAGTGCTTCCGTGAAAGAGAGAACATAAGCTTTCGTGGCACCATACACAGCCATGTACGGTGTCGGCTGGAACGCTGTCATTGAAGCAACATTGATAATAATGCCTTTCTTCCTTTCAATCATGGAACCAATGAATTGATGAGTTAATTCGGTTAAGGATATTACATTTAGCTGAATCTCTTGATGAACACGGGTTGACGAGATTTGATTGAAAACCCCCATAGTTCCAAACCCGGCATTATTAATAAGTATATCAATTGTTAACCCGAGGATTTCAACTTCCCTGGCTACTTTCTCTGCAGCGTTAACTGAAGATAGATCAACCGAAAGAGGCACCACATGGATGGAGTACGTTTTTTGAAGTTCTTTTGCAATTTGTTCGAGTTTATCCTCCGATCGGGCAACCAATATTAAGTTACATCCTTTTTTGGCAAGTTGGGTTGTGAAAACCTTCCCTATTCCAGATGATGCGCCTGTTACCAAAGCTGTTTTCTTTGAAAAGTTCATTTGTATAACCTCCATTAATTATTTAAATGATTAAACATTTGAACATTTTGTGTAAAAAAGACTTTCTTCACTTTTTGCAAGAAAGTCATGTATGTTCTTCAAACGCTTTAGCAGGGTCATTCGATAAGCCTTCGGCAGCACGAATGATTGCTTTAAGCTGGTCTATAACCGAGTTATCAAGGGTTAAGCTGTAATAAACCTCCGTCTTGTCCTTAAAGGAGTCTAAGATGCCTGCCTGTTTTAGTATTTTTAGATGATGAGATATTGCCGGTCTGGATAAATGCGATTGCTCCACAACTTGTGCAACGTTCATTCGTTTAGCTATCATAAACATCATTAGAATATCTTGCCTTATGGGATCAGCAAGGGCTTTAAAAATATCTGTGGACTGACGAATCTCATGAAGAAGAGCCTGCTTCTTTTCCAATAGTACGCTTTGCTTTTGTTCCTTCAATCCACCACCTCCCAACAAATGTTTAAATATTTAATTATTTGTATCCAATATAACATGTCGCTTTTAAAAAATCAATGGTGGCTCCACGCCGTAACATCCTGACCAAGCTGACACAAGGGGCCGCGACAATCGGGAGGTCGCCGAGTCCTTCAAAATTAGTGCACCCGTGAACCCGTGATCTCCCAGCACCTCAAGGTGTCGGAGCGAGCAGGCTGATCGAACGTATAGCGAACGCAGTGGCGGACCCTGACGATAGCACCGATCCTTTTGATGAGGTGTCGGCCCGGGTTAAGAAGCACCGCCGCGAATGGAACCATCGTTTCGATGCATTGGAAGCACACTTCAAAACTATGACCAACGAATAGCAGTAAACGGCGAGAAAGCATAAAGTTTCAAGCTGGACCACTATATACTTATTATTCTGAGTTTAACGGTTTAGCGATTCAGAAACCTGCATCAGATCAATGAATAGGTAAATACAGCTTTAATTGCTATTTCTTACAAGAGACACACAGCACTCAACATGTGTGGTCTGCGGAAACATATCCACCGGCTGAATCTCTTCAACCGAGTACCCGTTTTTCTCCAGGTACTTCAAATTCTGCGCCTGTGTCTGTGGATTACATGATACATACACTACCCGCTCCGGCTGCAGTTTCACCACACTGGATAAGAACGCTTCGTCACTCCCATTTCGCGGCGGATCCATCATCACGACATCGGCTTTCTCCCCTCGTGCTGCCATCTGCACCATAAACTCCCCAGCGTCCCCTTGATAGAATCGGGCATTTTTCACGCCATTGCGCTTAGAATTGTGTATGGCGTCGCGGACAGCATCGTTATTCAGCTCCACGCCAATGACCCTGCTGGCTTTCCTGCTGGCAATTAAACCGATTGTACCGATCCCGCAGTATGCATCGATCACGGTTTCCTTTCCGGTCAGCTCTGCCATTTCCATCGCTTTTTCATACAACTTTTCCGTCTGGCCAGGATTGATCTGATAAAAGGACTTCGCCGAGATATCGAACGTCAGTCCGCAGAGCGTATCCATTATCGTTCCTTTGCCGAACAGTACTTTTTCCTCATCACCCAGAACCATGCTCGTGTTCCTTTTATTTACGTTCAGCAGGAGGGTCGTAATTTCTGGATGGGCCTCCCGCAGCGCTTTCACAACATTCTTTTTGCCCTGGAACACAGGCGATGCAGCTACCAGCACCACCATAATCTCACCGCTGGTCTTACCGACCTTTATCAACACATGACGAAGGAAACCGTGACCTGTGTCTTCATCGTACGGCTGCAATTTAGAGGATTTCATGATTCCTTTGATTGTCTGTACGATCTCGTCCGCTTTCGGATCATGAATGAGACATCGATCTATCGGAATGATCTCGTGGGTGTTCTGGGCGTACAGCCCGCCAATCACCTGCCGCTCTTTGTTCGGACCAAATGTTGTATGGCTCTTGTTCCGGTAATCATACGGATGCTCCATGGTCAAAATGGGTTCTGGTTTTCCAAACGGCTGCATGAGGGCGTCTACCGTTTCCTGCTTAAAACGTGTCTGTGCCTGATTATTCATATGCTGAAGCTGACATCCACCGCACTCATCGTAATAGTCGCATGGCGGCTTCACCCGTTCATCAGATGGTTTAATGATCCGCTTCAGCTCCGTGCGGGTATGCCGTCCCTTTTGAGAAACAGCGAGCTCCGCCGTTTCTCCGGGCAGGAGATGCTCTACCTCCAGTTTCTTTCCTTCCCACTGGACGATGCCTTTCCCTTCATCTGTTAAACCGGAGCAGGTCACCTTTGCAGTTACAGTTTTCTGCCTTCCGGCTGCTTTGCCATTCGTTCGACCGAGCTGAGCCGGGTGCTGTTTCCCGGACTGTTTCTCCCTCCGAGTATGCTTCTCCCCTGATTTTTTATATCTATTGTTCTTTCGTTTATTCATAAGCACTTCCTATCTTCTCTTTTTCCCTGACTCCTCATTATATATTACACGAAGAAGGCCGTAAAATGAGCGATAAAAAAGAACCACCTTCACCTATTTGTATACAGGTTTTTGCAGGCACTATAGAATTTTCTCTAGAATGAATATAGGGTTTAGGGGATCCTTTGTCACTTAAAAATAGGAACCCCCTCCCTTAATTAAGGTGGGGATTATTTGACGCTTACATTTTCATTCTCCCATAAAGGAGTGTTATTTAGATAGAATGTGATTTCATGTGTATCTTATATTATTTTTTGACCAGCATGTTATGAAGAATCTGTAAAAATTCGTCTTCAGTTTGCTCAGTCCTTTGGTAATCAAGATTGTAGGCGAACATCATTCTAACTAATAAAAATGCAGTCAGGGGTAAAGGCACTCTTGCTAATTCACCATTTTCCCGGCCTTCTTCAATAATTAAACTGATCACTTCAACTGCATTTTCCTCAGACAGCTTAAAGCAGCGTTCTATTTCTGGTGAACGATATTGCTGATACTCTTGAAAGAGTGTTGAAACAAATGGATCGCTATGAGTTTCTTCGCGAATAAATTGAAGAACTTTCTGCAATTTAGAAACAACTCCCTCTCCTTCTCCATCCAATTTATTTTTTCGAATCTTATGAATGTGATTCATATAACATTCACGTAAGATTTCCTGTTTATCATTGTAATAGTAATAAATGGTCCCTTTTCCAATCCCTGCTCTTTTAGCAATTTCATCCATCGTGGTATTTCGAACACCTTTTATGGAAAAAAGCTCAGTTGCAGCTTTTAAAATATTTGATTTTTTTATTCCCTTTTTTTTCATAGTACACACCTTTGTCTATCATCTTAGTTGTTGTCTCAATTATACTAATTGTACTTTAAGGGTCAAATGACTAAAAACAGATGAGCCGAGAACTGCAGGCTTTTCTAAGGGGTACTTTTAAATTAAAGAGGTTGGTTGCAATTGTTTTATTCAAGGTTTATTATTAAATAGTATGACCGAAAATAAAATTCGGTCGAATTTATTGATTTTTTTCGACTGATAAACTTATTTAGTCGATTTTTTTGTTGGAAATACTTTTTCTCTATATTTTTTTGAAAGTAGGCTGATTCTAATGTGTGGAATTTCAGGATGGATTGATTGGTCATTAAATCTTTCTGATGAACAACAAATTTTAAAAGATATGACGAATGCTATTAAGCATCGAGGTCCTGATGCAGACGGATTCTGGTTTTCAGAAAGAGCAGCTCTGGGTCACCGCCGGTTGATTGTTATTGACCCTGAAGGGGGAGTTCAACCTATGATTTATCAGGAGAGTGGGTATACAATTGCTCTAACCTATAATGGAGAACTATATAATTATCAAGAACTTCGTAAAGAACTGAAAAATAAAGGGCATCACTTCCAAAGTGAATCGGATACGGAAGTATTACTACATTCTTATTTGGAATGGCAAGAAGATTGCGTCACCCATTTTAATGGCATATTTGCCTTTGCAATTTGGGATGAAAGACAAGAAAAACTGATGCTTGGACGAGACCATTTAGGGGTTAAACCATTGTTTTTCGCTCAACGGGGAAATAGTATCATCTTCGGTTCAGAACTAAAGGTACTGCTTGCTCACCCTCAAGTCCAAGCCGAACTTGACCGGGACGGCCTTGCGGAGATATTCGGACTTGGTCCAATTAGAACCCCTGGAAATGGTGTATTTAAAGACGTAGAAGAAGTCCGTGCGGGACACTATATAACCTTCACCTCCAAGGAAAGAAAGACTAAGAAATATTGGAGATTGGAAAGTAAAAAACACACCGATGATCTTGAAACTACGGTTAATAAAATCCGATCTCTATTAGAGGATACTGTACAGCGTCAACTGATTGCAGATAAACCCGTGACTTCTATGCTTTCCGGTGGTTTGGATTCAAGTGGGCTGACTGCCATGGCTGGTGATGAGTTTGAGCGATCTGAAAAAACATTAAATACGTATTCCATTGATTTCGTGAACAATGAAGCAGACTTTGAGGAAGATTTCCTTCGCTCAGATTTAGATGAGCCGTGGGTTAAACGTGTTTCTGAACACGTGGGGACCAATCATAAATCGATTATCCTTGACGCGGATAAACTAGTCAACAACCTGCTCGTTCCAATGCGCGCCCGGGATCTGCCAGGTATAGGAGAGATCGAAACTTCCCTTTACCTCCTCTTTAATGAAAAAAAAGAATCAACCGTTGCTCTATCCGGGGAATCGGCCGATGAGTTTTTTCCGGTTATCCATGGTATCATCAGGAACAGTTTTTAAACGCTGACATTTTTCCATGGCTTATAAACATGAAAGGTCTTGCAGATGTATTGTCAGATGATATACGGGAGAAGCTTCAACTTGAACAATACCAAAAACAAAGGTACCAGGAAGCTTTAAGCGAACTTCCTACGGTAGAAGGTGAAAGCGATCTTCAAGAAAAGCAGCGAAAAATGTCCTATATGTTTATCACACGCTTCCTGCCCTTTATGTTGGATCGTAAGGACCGCTCCAGCATGAAAACTGGTTTCGAAGTGCGTGTTCCATTCTGTGACTATCGTCTAGTCGAGTATTTATGGAACGTTCCTATTGAGATGAAAAATGTGGATAACATCGAAAAAGGGCCGTGCATTTCAAGGGTATTTACCAGATGATGTACTCTATCGCAAAAAAAGTGCCTACCCAAGCACAAAAGATTCCGCGTATCTTGAAGGTGTGAGCAACTGGATGCTTGATGTGTTGGATAATCCACGATCGCCGATTCTCAAGCTCATTAATACTGAACGAGTTCGACAAATCGCGGAAGGGAAAGACAGAGAAATAAATAATTCAAGTGCTAAGGGAATATTGGACTACCTTCTGCAAATTAACGCCTGGCTTGATGAATATGATATAACCCTCCATTTATAACGGGGATAACCGTTCATACCCTCCATTATTACCAAAGAGGTTATTTTATACTTCCTCATAACAGGAATTAGAGGCGGCAGAAAAAAGAATAAAAAAGGCAGAAGTTCTGTTCATTCATATATTTCGTTGATTAAATAAGACGGTGATCCCTGCACGGGCTCGCATCGTTAGTAAATATTACCGTTAACGATAAAACTAGTTAAATGAAATGGAAATGAAGGGAATGGGATTAAAAATAGGGTCACAACATCATGTTGTGACCCTATAACATTGTCATACCAGGGTTTTTGGGAGGCATTTTACATCATGCCTCACATGAGTCGAACAATTTTACTCTATTTCATCACGATTTTTTCCAATTTATTCACCGTTTATATTTTATTGAAAATACATACCAAGAACATATGATCTTATCTACGCTTCGGTGATTTTTCTGTGATTTTTTAAAAAGTCACAAGATTTTATGTGACTTTAATATAAATAAAGCCAAAGTTAAACCTTGACCCGAAAATATTCATTATATTGTTTCTGCATCCATCCTACTGATAGAATATTGCATTTTTTGAGCGATCTAACCGCCTTTCGATAGTGACACCACACAAGCACATCCCACTCATTTAACCGATATATAGTTACAACTCGCTGACTAAACGTTCCATCCTTTGCTTCATAAATAACCTGAATTGGTTCCCTTGTCTCCGCTGCACGTTTAAGGATCCCATTCATCATGAAGCCTCCTCGTTTGATTTTCTTCAATTATATGCGAACACACATTCTTATTCAATAGATTTTCGTCCAATAAATACCGGTTTACTCCTTTACTCAAATGAGAAACAACAAGAACATTAGTTCTGAACAAACGTTCTTATAAATGGGAGGTTATATGGCAAACAAACTGACACCAGGATCTAATCTTAGATGGGAAAGTATGCGGATTAAACATTTCAAGAATACAATATAAAAAATGGTACAGACTAAAACATAAACAAGTATACTTTTAAAGAGTAGGGATGCAATTGTTAGAACAAAACATACCATTAACGTCAGCGGAAATCTCACAATTATGGGTAACATTTATGAATGACAGTGCTGCTATTTGTCATTTAGAGCACGAATTGAATGTCGTCGAAGATAATGAAATAAAAAATTTACTACAATATGCCTTAAAGGTGTCTCAATCTCACATTCATGCCATATTTCAAATATTTTCTAACGAAAATTTTCCAGTCCCCCACGGTTTTAAACTAAGTGAGGACGTAGATGTAACAGCCCCTCGTTTGTTTTCCGATACATATTATGTAAATATGCTGAACCAATTAGGAAAAATCGGATTAAATAATTATAGTGTATCTTTAAGTGTAACTGTAAGAGAGGATATTTATCGTTTTTTCAGTAACTGCCTAAGTGAATCAGATAAAATTATAAAAGGTAGCAACGATATTTTATTATCCAAAGGGTTATATGTGAGAGCTCCCTATATTCCAAAACCAGAAACCTATGAT
>NZ_AUCI01000047.1 GCF_000429685.1 Salibacterium aidingense DSM 18341 | reverse complement strand
CGGAGTCGGAAGAATCATCGTCGGAAGAGTCTTCTTGTTCCTCAGAATTTTCTTCTTCCTTATTTGCTTCTTCTTCTTTTTCTTTTTCCAATTGTTCTTGGCGCTCTTTTTCCCTCATTTCTTTTTCTTTCTGCTCGATGTTGGCAGCAGCCTGTAAAGCGGCTTGCCGTTCTTCCTTCAAGTCCTTTATTGCCGCATTGATGGTGTTGATATCTTTTTCCATGCCCTTTATTCTTCCGGAAGTCTCTTTTTCGATCTGATTTTCAAAATAGGATAAAATGTTCTCTGTCGTGTCGGGGCGGGAAGCTTCGAGATAAATATTATTGAAAAAATCAAGCAGTCTGGTAACGTCCCGATGATTTAGATCAAGATATCTTAAACCGGCTTTTATCTTTTGGGTTTTATACTCTCCCTCGTTATCAAGACAATAAATCGCCTCGATCTCTGTTGTAGCTTGTAAATCATTAAGCAGAACGTAAAGACTGCCGGCCTCCTTGATTAAATCTTCAGAAATAGACGCTGTTTTTTCTATATCATTATTTCTTTCTGATCGCTGCGTCTTAAGGATCTTCAGTTGGTTATCAATATCTTTTGCCAGCGAGCGCAGCTGGCCGGCAGAGTCAAGGTTCTTTCTTGATAAGTGGTACGAATCGATTTTCAAGTTTTTTGATGGCAGGTGTTGATGTAATGTCTGCATTTGTAAGACATGGCTTCTGATGCTGTTCATCAATTCCTGAACATAACCCGGAAAAACCTCACAGGCTTCGACATCATCTGCGCGGTCCTCCTTATTATGAAACTGTCCCAGCGTATTTCCGACATAATATGGGGTTGTTCCTAACAGGAATAATCCGGCGGCCAGCGACAGAGTTGTCTGCTTTTTTCTTTTTTCTCTGCGCCGTCTTTTTATTACGATGCTTCTCTTTTCCAACATCACCCCCCCTTCCGATTGTTCTTTTTATAGCTTATTTTGTTCTTTATAACGAATTTACAAATGTAGTATATAACTCTATTAAAAAAATGAAAAACCTTAAATCCTGCCGAATTTCTTTATAACGAACGAAAATGTCTTATATTCTTCTTATAAGTCCAAAATTCGCAATAATACACTTTTATTTTTTATTCTTTTGTGCACTATAAAGAACATAAAATAAAGCTTGGGATCTCCCAAGCTTTAACAAAGGTATGAATTTTGAAGTTTTAGATTTAATAGCCTCCTCGAATATGGGGCAGGACTTGGTTTTGATAAAAGAGCTTGAGTTGTTCCATTTCCTCTTTGGAATAATAAGCACTTTCTGCGGCTTGTAGGTTATCCTCTACCTGATTCACTGTTTTGAACCCTGGGATCACACAGGAGACTTCCTTGTGATCGAGGATCCATCTTAGTGCGCCGCGTGTCATATTTCCACGTCCCTCAGCAATCCAGTTCAGCGCTTCACTAAGTTCAACTCCCTTTTCAAAAGGCAGGCCGGCAAAAGTTTCCCCTACATTGAATTTTTCCCCTTCGCGGTTAAAACGCCGATGGTCGTCTTCAGCAAATGTACTGGCTTTTGTAAACTTTCCTGTTAATAGGCCGCTGGCCAGCGGCAGTCTCGCCAGAATACCGACGCCGTTTGCTTTTGCTTTGGGAAGCAGCTCTTCCAGGGGTTTCTGGCGGAAAATATTAAAGATAACCTGCAGCGTACGGACATTTGGCTGCTGTAGACAGATTAAGCCTTCTTTCACCGTTTCTACGCTGACTCCATAGTGCCGGATTTTTCCTTCCTGCTGCAGTGTATCAAGCACCTGAAACACTCGTCCGTCTTCTAGTATATGTTTTGGCGGACAATGGATCTGGTATAGATCCAGACGCTCTCGTTCCAGCCGGCGCAGGCTATTCTCGCAATAGGCTTTCACCGCCTCATTGGAATAGGCGGCTGGATCATGGATGTCTCCGGCGCGGCAGAATTTACTGGCAATATGAATCTCATCTTCCCGCCCTTTCGTAGCTTTTGCGAGAAGTTCTTCACTGTGGCCGTCTCCATATACGTCCGCAGTATCGAAGAAATTCACCCCCGCTTTCATGGCCCGATCCAGCCCTTTTAAAGCTTCGGTATCGTTGGCTGCCCCCCAGCCGCCTCCGATTGCCCATGTCCCAAAGCTGATTTCACTTACTTTCAATTCCGTATTTCCAAGCTGCCGGTATTTCATTTTAGACAACACCAACCTTATGTTTAAAATAAAAACGCTTCCACAATTGTACATGATACTTTTCTTGTATTCTATGAAAACAAGCGGGAGACATGCTGAATCCGAAAAAGACAAAAAAGATGGAGCCCGGTTTTTCCAAGCTCCATCTTCCTTCACGTTACTGCGGCGTGCCTTCCATATCAGAAATATACCAGCTGTCCTTTTCCTTAGTGAGGGTATATTCATAATACATGGCCTGCTCATTTAATTCCGTTTCCGGCTCGACCCCGCTCACGACAACTTCGTTACTGTTTTCCGACTCAAACGAAATATCCTCCATATTGCGGAATGGGAAAGCCTGGGCCAGCTCTGGACCGTAGCTGTCCAGTTCTTCTTCATAAAAAGACTCCCAGACGTCAGATGTCATCTCCTGCGTGTAATACTGCAGGAATGTGTCTTCAATCTCTCCGAAGGAAGCTTTCGGCTCCTCATTGTGGAACTCATTTTCCCACTCTTCATACATCGTCATTTCAATGGTTTCTTCCGCTTCTGTTATCCGATCTTCAAAATAAGAAAGCGAAGGAATTTCCGACGGTTCTTCTTTAAAATCATCATTCATGGCTCTGGCGGTGAAAACAGAAAATTGTGCTCTTGTGGTGGATTCACCTGGACGGAAGGTATTGTCGCCGGCATATCCTGTGGCGATGTTACTGCCGGCAAGGGCTTGAATGTCTTGATAGAAAATATAATCCTCGTCAACATCAGCGAAGTCAGGAGCATCTTCTGCACTGAGATCATACGCTCTCGTCAGGACTGCCGCCATTTGTCCTCTTGTTAATGGCTCATTTGGCATAAACGCTCCGTCATCCCCGTTGATAATACCTTCCTCCGCCACAGCTGCTATGGCTCCGTAAGCATGGCTGGAAGTATCAACATCTTCAAACCCGGGATCCGGACGATCTCCGGTCTCAAGATCCAGAGAAGCCGCAATCATTATCGCGGCCTGAGAACGGGTGACGTTGCTGCCGGGGCGGAACTCCCCATTAGAATAACCGCCGATGACGCCGACGCCTTCGCCGGCCAGATACGTAATCTCATCGTTTGCCCAATAATCGGAATCGACATCAGAAAACTCTTCATTCGCCGAAACAGCTGCTGCTGTGCTGAAAAAGAAAGCCAAAGAGAAAATACCTATTTTCTTCCCAATCTTCATGATAGAACACCTCATTAATTAATATATTAATCCATTCATCTTCCTTCTTTTACCTTCTCTACCACTGCTTTAATGGTTCTAAACCCTGAAATGGTATGGGCTGTATCATAAATGATTTCCCCCTTCTGTCCGGAAATATATTTCACTTCGTTCGACGAGGCCGATGGCAGGAATGGTTGCATGGGACTTCAAAATTTCTGCTTAAATTTTTTTATCGGACGGAATGACCTATCAGCTGATGTTTTATCTTATCGGGCGAACTCGTTTTCTCAGGAATTAGATTGATTTCGTTGTTTCCGTTCCAAAATAGGTTTAATCATCCTTGATGAAAAGGGATAGTATGAATAAAAGAAGGAAGGAGCGGATAACCGATGTACATGTTCTCCGAGAAAGATATCCGCAGTGTTGTGGATGTGAACAAGACGGCACTCGATCTGGTCGAGAAAGGTTTTCAGAAATTAGAGCAGGGAGAAGTCACGATGCCCCCTGTTCTGCGGGTCGATATCCCCGAAAACAATGGGGAAGTCGACGTGAAAACGGCCTATGTCAAAGGGATGGATAAATTTGCGCTGAAGATTTCCTCTGGTTTTTTCAATAATGTCGATAAAGGCCTGCCCAGCTTAAGCGGGATGATGCTGCTGTTCAGTACAAAAACAGGTTTCACCGAAGCGGTGCTGCAGGACAACGGGTATTTAACGGATGTTCGTACGGCGGCAGCGGGCGGTATGGCCGCAGATTTTCTTGCCAATAAAAATATTAAAACAGCCGGGGTTATAGGTACAGGCACGCAGGCAAGGTATCAGATCCGTGCTTTGCAGATGGTTCGTAATGTGGATAATGTCCTCGTGTATGGAAGAAAACCGGAACGTGTCGCCCAGTATATAGAAGAAATGGAAAAGACCCTCGGTATTGAGGTGAAAGCGGCGGAAAGTCCGGAGGAAGTGGTAAGGCAAAGTGATGCTGTCGTGACGACAACCCCAGCGAAAGAACCGATCATTCAGAAAGAATGGCTGCATTCCGGGCTGCACATCACGGCGATGGGATCGGATGCTGAAGAAAAAAATGAAGTGGCGCCGGATGTACTTGGTGCTGTCGATGTCCTTGCGTGCGATTCGAAAGCACAGGTGTTTAAACTAGGAGAACACCATCATGCATTGGAAGCAGGGGTGATCGGGGAAAACAGCCGTATCTCGGAACTAGGTGCCTTGTCATTGGGCAGCGCACAGGGAAGGACGAAGGAGGAAGAAATCACGTTCTGTGACTTGACCGGCACCGGTGTGCAGGATACCGCTATAGCCGTTTATGCGTATGACAGCTTACGCGAAGCAAGAAAGGGAACCCTATTTGAAGAATCATCTGGGTAAAGGCCCGGCCGTCCTGCGATTCCGGATTGTTACCGGAAATTGAACCACCACTGCGCGGACATCTATTCCGTTAAATGAGAAAAACCCGGAGGATGGAGAAGGATACGGAAATTGGTACCGCTATTGGAGAGGAAGGGCCCTTTTTTCCTTTCAAAAAGGGCAGATAACGCACTGAATGTCCGAAACCTTCGTCTAAAAACGGGAAATTCGGGAAATAACGGAATAGATGGCCTTCTGCCCCTGTACGTGTTTAAAAGAGAGGCTGGATGTTTTCATCCCGAAAAATCAGGGGGACGCCCATGACCCTTATTTTACTGAGAAGAAATAGGCGGGGGCACTATGCCTGACTCACGCTTTAACTAGAACCGTTTGGCAGAAGGCAGGAAAGGATGCAAGAAAAAATATTCAGAACCGCTTTCTTTGATGTATAATGGAGAAAAGTCAAACAGAGCAGGTGTCGGACATGGATTATTATTTTTTTGAGCAGATCAATAATCTGGCTCATCAATGGGGCTGGCTGGATGCTTTCATGCGTCTCTGTTCTTCCTATGGGTATCTTCTTATTCTTCTGGCTGTGATGGGTCTGTTTTTCACGAAAAAAAGGAGCTGGGGCTGGATTGGGGTTTTCTCTCTTCTTGCTGCCCTTGGTCTGAATTACATAATAAAAACTCTGGTGGACCGGCCGCAGCCTTTTACCGCCCATGACGTGACCGTGGTCATTGAAAAAAGTGTATCCCCTTCCTTCCCAAGCGATCAGGCTGTCGTTATGGGTACTTGCGCCGTGCTGTTCTTTTTTGTCTATCGAAAGCTTGGCTGGGCTGCTTTACTGCTGGCTCTTCTTGTTCTTTTTTCCCGTATTTATGTGGGACACCATTATCCCTCGGATGTGGTCACAGGCGCGCTGCTGGGAGGTGTCATTACAGGAATCGCAGGTAAATTATGGGAAAAACGCAGACGCCGGAGCCGCTTCACCCCTTCCTACACCCGTCATTTTCCGTGAAATGCGGATCATAAGTGGAAAGGCAGCTGCATATATTTACAGTTGTGGTGAATCAATATCATTGCATACGTAGAAGCGAATCGCTAGACTTTTTTATGCAGAGAAACCCAGGCCCGGAAATATTTTTATAAAAGGGGAGCGGTATCATGACGGATGCGCTGAAAACACCGGTGGATGTTAAAATGACAACGAATATTAAGCAGAAGGGTGAGCAGGATCAGGTGAGCCTGGAAGCCAAAGGCGAAGTCTATCAGAAAAATAATTTCACTTACGTTAATTTTAAAGAAGATCTGGATGATATCGGGGAAGTATCGACTGTTTTAAAGGTAGGCAGACAGGAAATTACCGTCATCCGTTCAGGCTCTGTATCGATGCGCCAGCGTTATTTAAGCGGGGAATTGACAGAGGGAAGCTACGAAACGCCGTACGGCACTTTAAAAACGGAGGCACAAACGGATCAGGTTGCTGTAATTTGGTCAGACAGCGGAAACACCGGCCGCATTCAGTTCGGCTATGATCTGACACTGCAGGGCTCTGTTGCCGGCCGGTATGATGTAACTATATCGATTGAGGAGGACACATAACTGTCATGAACGTCGTCGAACAAATCAAAGAACAACTAAAACACGAAGTCGCAGCAGCAGCTGTAAGAGCCGGCCTTGTTTCCGAAGAAGAACTGCCGGAAGTGATCATTGAAACACCAAAGGACAAGCAGCACGGCGATTTTGCTACCAATATAGCCATGCAGCTCGCTAAAACAGCCAAAAAAGCTCCGCGCCTGATTGCCGATGATATCACCGCCTCGATGGATACATCAAAAGCATCCGTCAAAAGCACGGAAATCGCCGGTCCCGGGTTTATTAATTTTTTCCTGGATCACAGTTACCTGCGCCAGATTATTCCATCGGTCCTGACTGCCGGAGGCAATTACGGAGAAACAGATTTTGGAGCTGGAACAAAGGTGCAGGTGGAATTTGTTTCTGCCAATCCTACGGGGGATCTGCATCTTGGACATGCCCGCGGAGCTGCCGTTGGAGATGCTTTATGTAATATTCTTTCCAAAGCCGGCTTTGAGGTCACGCGCGAATATTATATCAACGATGCCGGCAATCAGATTAACAACCTCGCTTATTCCGTAGAGGCCCGTTACCTGGAGGCACTCGGAAAAGAAACGACAATGCCCGAAGACGGCTACCGCGGAGCGGATATTAAACAATTTGGCGAAGAACTGTCAGATGAACACGGAGAGCGTTTTGTTGAAATAAACAGGGAAGAACGTCTTGCATTTTTCCGGGAATACGGCCTGAAGCGGGAAATGGAAAAATTAAAGAAGGATCTCCTGGACTACCGGGTGGATTTTGACGTCTGGTATTCCGAGACCTCGTTATATGAAAGCGGAAAAGTGGAAGAAGCGCTGCAGCTCTTGCAGGAGCGGGGAGAGGTGTATGAAGCGGAAGGAGCCGTCTGGTTTAAATCCTCCAATTACGGGGACGACAAAGACCGGGTGCTTGTCAAAAACGATAACACGTATACGTACCTTCTGCCTGATATTGCCTATCATAAAAACAAATTTGAGCGCGGTTTTGAGAAAATCATCAACATATGGGGGGCCGATCATCACGGTTATATTCCAAGGATGGAAGCGGCAGTACAGGCTCTTGGGTATAAGAAAGAACAGCTCGAAACCCAGATTATTCAGATGGTGAATTTGTATGAAAACGGGGAACGGGTGAAAATGAGCAAACGGACTGGTAAAGCCGTTACGTTGAAGGACTTGATGGAAGAGGTCGGTATTGATGCCACCCGCTACTTTTTCGCGATGAGAAGTTCGGATACGCACATGGATTTTGATTTAAGCCTCGCTAAATCAGAGTCCAACGAAAACCCGGTTTATTACGTACAGTATGCCCACGCCCGTCTATGCAGTATATTCAGGCAGGCGGAAGAAAAAGGGTATTCTTATGACCCGGAGGCTGATTTGACGCCGATAGCTTCAGAAAAAGAATATGATCTTCTTAAAAAAATCGGAGAGTTCCCGGAATCGGTTGCCCTTGCTGCGGACAAGCATGCTCCGCACCGGATGACCAATTATGCCCATGAGCTGGCGGCGGCGTTTCACAGCTTTTATAACGCAGAGAGGGTGGTGGATCGGGAAGATGCAGCCAAGACCCAGGCCCGCCTCGTCCTGGTAAAGGCCGCCCAGATCACCCTGCAGAACGCGATGAAACTGATTGGAGTTCATGCTCCGGAAAAAATGTAACAATATAGATGGCAAAACCTGTTTGGTACTTCCCCAAACAGGTTTTTGTATGAATAGTGGGAAGCTCTTAATCCACACAGGAGAATAGGTCAGAGGAATAAAATCTTCAAAATGATACATAGTAGAAAGAAAGGTGTGACAACCATGCAGGAAGCATTGTTATCTTTGATGACGGGGTTGGGAGTGGGATTATTATTTGCGGTTGTGCGTCTTCCGATTCCAGCTCCTCCGGCACTGCCGGGAGTCTTGGGGATCGTTGGCATATTTTTGGGCTATAAAATATACCAATGGGTACTTCTCTGGCTGCAAAGCGGAGGAAGCTGATCCGAAATGAGGTGTAACGTAATTGCCGTTTTTTCAATCGCAGGGGGCCGTCCTGCATTATCAGAAATGGGGTCACGGTCTTCCTCTTTTTTTCATTCATCCTCCTGCCATGGGGGCAGCAACCTTTTATGAACAGCGCAAGTTAGGGAAGGATTTTCAAGTGGTTTTACTGGACGCCCGCGGCCACGGCTTCAGCCAGGCAGGCAAAGGATCGTTAACGATTTCAGAGTGGGCGCAGGACTTGTACAATTTGGCGGACGAACTTCGTCTGGACAAAGTCCTGCTGTGCGGCTATTCAAGCGGGGGATCTGTCGCGCTGGAATTTGCGTTAACATGGCCCGAACGGACAGCCGGCGTGGTAACAGCCGGCGGGTTTCCGGAAGTCTGCTCGACGCTTCTGCAGGAAGAATTTGAAGCTGGCATTCGAATTACAGAAAAGGGGTGGATGGGGCTGCTGGCCGGGATATTGTCGTTTTCGAATTCTACCCATGAGAGTCATCGGAAAGCGATTGCCGATACGATTCGAAACAGCTCTGCTCCGCTTGTTCGTTCCCTTTATACGTCAGGTCTCTTCTACTCATGCAAGAATCAACTGCCAGCCCTAAAGGTTCCGCTGCTCTTAATGTATGGAACCAGAGATTGGTATGTCCACTATTACCAATACTTGTTTTACAAATATGCTATTCAGGCCCCGAAGGATGTAGTGATGGTCAGCGGAGTGGGCCATCAAATTCCAACCCTGAAACCGGACGAATACAACGCTGTTGTTTCCCGATTTGCAAAGCAATTAGAAGCGGGAGGATGAAAAAGGGAGGAAAGGGAACCCCTGAGGTATTAAAGAGGCCGGGACAGAAGGATAGGAGCTGGCCGAAAACCCGAACAAAACAATGACGATGGGATCGCTGCACCCGGTCCCTGCGCTTTCCATGGGGACGGCTTCAGCTCACTTGGTAAAGAAGATCGCATTACCAAGTGAATCTGGAGTCTCCGTGGCCGGCCTCGGCTGAATAGAGA
>NZ_AUCI01000046.1 GCF_000429685.1 Salibacterium aidingense DSM 18341 | reverse complement strand
TCACCGAAAACTCAGAGCGGTGGTTTTCGATGAAACCAAATCTTACGGATTTGGGTTGCTGAAGATGTGCACCGTCTTTTTTAAAATCGCCAGTTCTTCTTCTTTATCCGCCAGTTCCTTTTCTTTGGCTTTCAACTGGCGTTCCAGGTCTTTGACGTGTTGGTGGTCGACAACCGGTTCGTCGTCAAATTCGCGGTATTGCTTCATCCATTCATACAACGCGCTTCGAGGGATCTGTAAGTCCTCGGCAATGTCGGTGATGTTTTTCTGTTGTTTGTGCTGCTGGACATAACGGACCGTGTCCTTTTTAAAAGCTTCGCTGTACTGTTGGCGTTGTTCACCCATGGGGGAACCCTCCTTGTTGGTTTTATCATGCCATGTCCATAAAGGAGGTGTCCACTTTTTATTCTAAATTTAAAATGGAAAAAGCAGCAGAAATCTTCAGTCTGTAGCGGATAGGCTGCAAAAATGGACTTAACCTGGGCGGGTTTCTAGGTTAAGTTTTTTTACACAACACCAGGGCACCAAGTATTAAAAATATAATACGTCCAAAACTCCCTTTTGGACAGGGAAAAAGTGCGTTTTGTCTAGAACAAATTTGAATATTGGCATATCCTTTTTTCCAATTTGGAGAGGTGCGGGTCGGAAATTTTTCCGGTAATCTGACTCTACCATGGAATACAAACAACGGCGCGCTAGTCGAAAAGGATAGCTGTATGTACGATCAAATAGGGATTTGCTTTGAAGAAGTAGCGGAGGACTTCACCCCGCTTGTCACCGGCATGCTGAAGCGGCTGCGGATTTACAAAAACCGGGACGAGTTTAGGCAGGTTGGCTTTATTGATTTGCAGTGCTCCTATTTAGGTTGTGCTTTTTTATTGTTTAAAGGCTATAAACTTGCTTGACATACCTAATAAAAACTTTTAATATTTAAACAGTAAAAGAAAACGCTTACTTGTGTTAAAAGGAGGATATAATGTTTTCGCAACAATCCCTAGATGATACGATTCTTGTAAGTGGCTTTGCACAAACTCCAAAGGGGATTCCGGCTCATCATTCTTATAAATATATTGGAGCAATTCTACTAGTAGATAAAAATAGCCACACCATTGAACAAGTAGATTTCAGTATTATTTTCTCCGACTTAACTAAGCAAATTTTAAGGCAGCATATTGAGGGTTTTTGTGTAAATGAATCTTTTCATGAATTTGCTAACCAGATAAAAAATCATGTTTCCATCCCGTCAATTGGAGCGGTTCTGCAAGCTGTACGGGCAGCTATTGATCGATATTATGAACACATAAAAAAATAATATTAGCTGGTTTGTTTACGGGTGTGAAGCGACTACTTCACGTTCATTAGTGAATAAAATCCAGCATGCTCTCTTTTACCCACAAAAAGAGCATGCTGGATTTTTATTTTATAAAATTTAAATGGAGGTAGATTTCAAAAATGAAAAAAATTATTAAAAAGAGTTTCAATCTAGTTTTAGTTTTTACAGTAACAATGGCGATGGTAGGTTGCGGTAAAAGTGGTTCAGAAACTTCTTCTAGAGAAGAAGGGGCTGATCAGTCCAATTGGCCAAGAGGACTCTCCGTTGGATCTGCTCCTTCGGGAGGGACCTTCAATGTGTATGGGACAGGTTGGGCTGATATCATGACTGACGAAGTAGGAATTAATATGACTGTTGAATCAACAGGGGGACCGATTGATAACATTGAACTTGTTGAAAGAGGAGATATGGATGTTGGAATGGTAACAATGGGGCCAGCATATGAGGGGTTTAAAGGGATTGAATGGGCTGAGCAAAAACATCAAAATATACGTTCCATTTTTCCGATGTATATCAGCTATTTACACTGGTTTACTATGCCAGATTCAGGGATCAAATCCCTAGAAGATATAAGTGGAAAAGTTATAGGTACAGGAGCTGAAGGGGGCACTCCAGATTATTACACGCAAAGAGCATTTCAAGAACTTGGTATAGAACCTCAGCGTATTGTGAATGGTTCATTTAGTGATTATGCTAATCAAATGAGAGACGGACAAATGGATGTAGCAGGAGTGTTTGCACCTGCCGGCCATCCGACTATTACAGAAATGGTACAAACGGATGGAGTTGAAGTATTTGGTGTCGAGGAAAAATCCGAAGAATTAGCGGAGAAGTTTGATATTACTCATGGCGAACTAAGTGCTGATAGTTATGAAAACCAAGAAGAAGAAATTGATACACTATCTATATATAGTGCCTTTGTAGTTCACAAAGATTTACCTGAAGATCTTGTTTATGAAATGGTCAAGGCTACCTATGAAAGTAAAGAAAAATTAGCAGAAGTACATCAAACGGGCAAAGATTTATCACTAGATAATGTTAAAGAAGGGATTACTTCTATTCCATTACATCCAGGGGCAATTAAATATTATGAAGAAGAAGGAATAGACCTTCCAGATTCAGCCTATTCAGAAGAATAGAAAAATGGTTGGCAAACATGATTAAGCGAGTTTGCCAACCGAAAGTAACAAATTGAAAAAATGATAAGGGTATACGGAGGGAGGAAAACAATGAATAACGAGAACCAGGAATTCAAGAGTACTACGAGGGAATTAAATAAGCCTTTTTGGCACCTCGTTACGGTTATAGGGGTCATATCAGGGTTGTTTCATCTTTTTGGATTATTGATTTATCCTATTGATCCTTGGGTCTATCGAGCTTTACATTTTTCTACCGTAACTTGTCTTGCTTTTTTTCTTTATCCAGCAACCAAAAAGTCTATCAGTTTTCGTCCAAGTATATTGGATTTAGCCTTTGCAGCACTCGTACTTATCCCTCCCGTTTATATACTACTTACTTATGATCAATTAATTGAGAGGGTAGGAGTTACACCGACCAATATGGACCTAATTGTCGGACTTATGCTGGTTATACCTCTATTAGAAATTACAAGAAGATCAACTGGATGGGCCTTACCGATTCTTGCGATGATCTTACTTCTTTACAGTTATTTTGGATATTTACTACCTGGATCCTTTTGGCACCGGGGGTATGACATCGAAAGAATTATCAGTTATTTATTTAGTGTTAATGGTATCTATAATATACCATTAGGAGTGGCATCGACGTATGTTTTTGTGTTTATATTGTTTGGTACGTTGTTAGAGGCTTCTGGAAGTGGTCAATTTTTTATGAAATTAGCAAATTCTATTGCAGGTAAGTATCGTGGTGGTCCTGCAAAAGTTTCTATTTTTTCGAGTTCGCTCATGGGTACAATTAATGGTAGTGCTGTTGCTAACGTGGCAAGTACTGGCGCTTTTACCATACCATTGATGAAAAGAATTGGTTATAAACCTCGTTTTGCCGGAGCAACAGAAGCAGTAGCTTCTACAGGCGGTCAATTGCTTCCCCCGGTCATGGGAGCTGGAGCATTTATTATGGCAGATATAACAGGTATTCCATATCCAACTATCATGATTGCGGCGATCATACCAGCTTGCCTTTATTTTTTATCTGTCTTATTTATGGTGGATTTTGAGGCAGCCAAGCTTGGACTTCGGGGTATCCCAAAAGTGGAGCGACCTAATTTGATTAAGCTTTTAAAAGAACAAGGTTTATTGCTACTTCCATTGTTGCTGATCGTTTATTTACTTCTTATTCAAGGGTATTCTCCAATCCGATCAGCCCTTTTAGGAGCAGGACTAGTTATTGTACTAAGCTGGTTGACCAAATACAAAGTTTTGATAATTAGTATTTTGAAATCAGTCGGCGAAGCAATGGTCAAAATGATACCAATCACAACAACTTGTGCTACAGCAGGTCTGATGATTGGTGTTTTCTCTTTAACTGGATTAGGTTCCCGAATTTCTAGAATTATTGTCAGCTGGTCGGGAGAAAATTTATTTGTTTTACTTTTTCTGGTTATGATGGTATGTATTATTTTGGGGATGGGTTTACCTACGGTTGCTGCCTATACTCTTGCTGCTAGTACTGTTGCTCCTGCTTTAACAGAACTTGATGTTCCTCTTTTAGCTGCTCATTTATTTGTTTTTTATTTTGCGTCTATTTCTACGATTACCCCCCCTGTAGCCCTTTCAGCCTTTGCTGGAGCGGCTATTGCGGGAGAAAAACCGATGAAAGTGGGATGGCAAGCTTTAAAATTAGGGGCTGCAGCTTATATAGTTCCTTTTATGTTTGTTTTAGATAGTAACTTACTTTTACAAGGTGATTTTGGGGTAATGGTCTTTACCGATGTATTTACAGCTTTGCTAGGAATTTTGGCATTGGCTATAGCGATGCAGGGATATTTTCTTCAGAATCTTAATATTTATTTTCGTGTCATATACTTTTTACTAGCAATGATGTTGGTAGTACCGATTGTATCCTTATCCACACTGGGTATAGGAATAATGGTAATATTAATTCTAGTTGATGTTTTTAAACGAAAGCAAAAACAACCTGCCAGTGACATTTATAACGATCCACCCTCAAATTTAGATATTAGCAATGATATTAAGGATTGAAAAATGTCATCATAAAACCTGCACCTTGGTTTTTATGTCAGTTCAAACTATTTCCAATTTAGTGATTTATACAATGACTCCTCATTTAACTCAAAGAGATTTTATGATGAGTGGTCTTGTATTAACGATGATCAGTGCTATATTAACACTTATAGTATCAAAATTTATATGAATTCCCTTTCATGTAATATTGAAAAATTTTTGGAAGTATGCTAGCATTATGAACATAATATAATAACTGGCCATTTGTGAGCGTTACTAACAACCTTAGTAGTGTTTAATAGCAAATCGACCCAGTGTAAAGGATTCTCCTTTATGCTGGGTCTTTTTATGTTTTTAATTCTAATTAAAGAGGTGGTAAAAAATGAAAACAGTATCAGAAATGAAGACAATGACCGGTGCCCAAGCCATGGTAGGTTCAATGAAAGAAGAAAAGATCAATAATGTATTTGGATTAATTGGGTCTGCCACGATGGAAGTTTTTGATTCTCTATACGATCAAGAATCAATAAATTACATTGGTGTCCGAGATGAAAGAACGGGAACGCATATGGCAGATGCTTATTCTAGAGCGTTAGGCGGAGGTGGAATGATGCTTGCAGGTCAGAACGGACCTGGTGCAACTAATCTTGTTACCGGATTAGCACAAGCCTATCATGCCAACTCTCCTGTGGTTGCTGTTGCGGGAAGCATTGCCACCAATCACGTTTATCGAGATGCATTCCAAGAAGTTGATCAACAAGCTTTGTTCACTCCAGTAACAAAAAAAACATGGACAGTAAATCGTGCAGATCGAATTCCTGAAATGGTGCAAGAAGCATTTAGAGTTAGTCAGGCTGGTAAAAAAGGGCCTGTTGTCTTAAATGTACCTCGAGATGTACTATCAGAAAGTACAGAGTTTGAATCATTCCCCCCTGCTGAAAACTATAGAAGTGAAAGTTATCCTGCTGCGAGTCCAGCACAACTTGAACAAGCTGTTGAATTATTAAAAGAAGCAAAAAATCCATTGATTTTAGCAGGTGCGGGGGTGAAGTGGAGTCAGTCTCAACAGAGTGTCGAGGATTTTGCCGAACTTATAAATGCACCTATTAGTACGTCTGCAGGTCATGGTGACGCTGTATCATCTGATCATCCTTTGTATGCAGGACAAGTTGGACCTAGAGGGAATACTGTAGCTTCTAACCTTGCAAAGACAGCAGATGTCATTCTAGTTCTTGGCAGCAGACTTGGTTTTAACTCAACGTTTTACACGTACGATAACCTTAATCCTAGTGCTAAAATTATCCAAGTTAATATAGATCATAGTGCTCTTTCTAGATACTTCCCAGTTGAAGTTGGTATTGTGGGAAGTGCTGGAACTGTTGTTGAACAGCTAACGAATGAGATGAGAAATCAAAATTTCACCACATTTGAACGAGAAAACTGGGTTATTGAATTCCAAAACAAAAGGAAAGAGCTTCTATCCCAAAGAATAGAAAAAGGCTTGCCAACAGGTTCTGTCATTCAGCCAAATCAAGTTTTTCACGCAGTTAATGCGACAATGCCTAAAGACACAATGTTTACCTTAGACGCTGGAACTTTATGCTTACAAGCTACCGATGTACTTAATTATAGACAATCACCATCCTTATTCTCACCATTAGATTTTGGATTGGTTGGATTTTCTTATGCAGCAGGTTTAGGGTTAAAAGCTGCACGTCCAGACAGAACAGTTGTTAGTTTAATGGGAGATGGTGGATTCGGAATGACTATGTCCGAAATTGGAACAGCCGTCGAAAATAATTTAAACAGTCTAACGATTGTCATGAACAATCATTGTTGGGGAGCTGAAAAAGCTTATCAAAGAGACTTTTTTGGTGAGCGTTACCTTGGTGCCGACGTTCCAAATCCTCGTTTTGACCAAGCGGCTGAACTTTTTGGTGCTAAAGGATTTTATGTTGATCACCCTTCTCAACTTGAAAAAGTTTTTTCAAGTGCTCTTAAATCTTCACAAAAAGGACACCCAACGGTTGTAGATGTACAAGTAGACCCTAACGCATTATATAGTTTCCGTAGAGATTCTTTTAAACACCGCGCAAAATAATAGTATGGTAAGAGGTGGTCTTGATGAAAATGAAAATTGGAATTATTGGTTACGGAGAGCTGGGCTCTCGTTTAGGAAAACGTTTAATGCAAAACGGGTATACAATATATGCATTTGATGTTTGCGAAAGCAAAATGCAAAAGATGCCACATGATAAAGTGAATCCTCTTTCAACTCCCGCGAATGTGGCTGAAAAATGTGAGGTTATCATTACTTGTGTAAACGATGATCTAGCAGTAGAACAATGTATATTGGGAGAAGATGGCGTTATACATGGAGTTAAGAAAGATACAACTGTAATTGAAATGACAACATCTACTCCTGAAATGACTAAAAATATGGGGAGAGAGTTACACAAAAAAGGAGTTAATATAATTGATGCTCCTGTGAGTCGTGGTATACCTGCTGCTGAGCAAGGAACCTTATCTATATTAGTTGGTGGAGAAAAAGAAACACTTAAAAATAGTCGTTCCATTTTAGAAACTCTTGGTACAGATATTATTCATTGTGGTGAGTTAGGAACCGGTCACGCAGTAAAGGCGATAAATATGATGATGATGTCATGTAATTTGTTGACGGCCACTGAAACGTTATCTTTAGGTCTTAAAGAAGGTTTAGAACTTGAAAAAATGTTAGATGTTATCAATGTAAGTAGTGGCGAAAGCTATATGACCTCTCACCATTTTCCTAAATATGTATTGACTGAAACCTACCAATCTAAATTTTCTTTCGGTTTAATGAACAAAGATTTAAAAATTGCTATTAAAATGGCAGAAGAGTTAGAGGTTGTATCTCTAATGGGCAAACGCTCGTCTCATTTGTATGATTTATTAAGCTCAAGGCTTCCTGCTGAAGAAGACAATATGCACACGGTAAAAGAAATTCAAGCATGGATGGGAGGAGTATGATGGATAAAAGTGGGTTTAAGCGAATTGGTTTTATTGGTTTAGGCGTCATGGGCTCGCGAATGTGCGAAAGGTTATTGCTATTAGAAAATAATCTTTTTGTTTATGATATTTCTAAAGAAGCAATGGATTATTTTTATAAAAAAGGAGCAGAAGTCGCTGATTCGCCAAAGGATATCTCTCAAAAATGCGATATTATCCTAACTTCATTACCCAATCATCAAATTGTTGAAAATGTGGTTCTGGGAACTAACGGGATGATAGAAACTATATCTGAGGACAAAATATATATTGATCTCTCAAGTTCTACGCCAGAGATGACAAAAAAGATTGGAAAAGCGCTGAAAGAAAAAGGTGTTAAAATGATTGATGCGCCTGTTAGTAGAGGAGCTGGTGCAGCAAGAGAAGGAACGTTGTCTATAATGGTTGGCGGAGAGGAAAGCACTTTAGAAGAATGCCGCTTTATT
The DNA here is from genome assembly GCF_000429685.1 of Salibacterium aidingense DSM 18341. Classification (GTDB taxonomy): domain Bacteria; phylum Bacillota; class Bacilli; order Bacillales; family Marinococcaceae; genus Salibacterium; species Salibacterium aidingense. The sequence goes on along the minus strand of NZ_AUCI01000046.1, from coordinate 1,484 downwards.
TTAGATCAACTTGGAACAGATATATTGCAGACAGGGAAACTCAGTAGTGGTCATATGTTAAAAGCGTTGAATAATTTAATGAGTGCTAGCAACTTAATTACTGCTATTGAAGGGTTATCGATGGCAAAAAAAGCTGGCGTAGATCCCGAAGTGTTTACACAAGCTATTAATGCTAGTAGCGGGAAGAGCCATATGACCACCGTACGCTTTGAAAAATACTATCTTCCTCGTCATTTTAATTCAAATTTTTCTTTGGAATTAATGAATAAAGATTTGAGTATAGCTTTAGAAGTTGCCCGTAAAAAAGCAGTACCAATGATGTTTAGCAGCTTGACTCAAGAAATTTATTCTATTGCTATTAGTCAAGGGAAGGGACACGAAGATAACACAAGAATTATGGAGGTTGTTGAGGAGTTAACAGAGTTACAAAAAAACTCTAAAGAAACAGCGCTTTAAGTGATTACAATTTAAGATAAAGTCGCAAGAATCCTTACTAAAGTTATTTAATAGTAGTGGGAAAGTGACAGCTATAAAAGGGTAAAAAGACTATTCTAATGTGCAAAAAAAAAATTTAGAATAGTCTTTTCTTTCTTGTGAAATAATGAGTATAATTCCAGTAACCACTATTCATTACTGACCCCCCTAAATATTTATAAACTGTTGCCAATTTTATAAAAATATGATACTCTTACATTAATTAAATACTTAACTGGTTATTTGTTGGCAAGAATACTTAAATGTTCTTGTCTTAAAATGTCACAAATAAGTCCAGCGTGAAGGGACTCTCCTTTATGCTGGACTTTTTTATTTTTTAAGGAGAGTGATGATTATGCAAACCCAAAACACTAGTTAAAATACGGCTCTACAATAACAATTTCGTGCGTAAAAAACACGCAAGCTCCTTTATCCTTTATACTTGAATTGCCTAGAAACAAGAAAGGATAGGAGTTGCGTGTATATGCATTTTACCATGGACCTTCCAGGTTTAGAAGATCTAAAGATTATAAAATCGGAGACGGTGGGGAATTCGTTCCATCTCCACGTGGAGATGGAACGAAAAGCTCACCGCTGCCCCAAATGCGGTGAAAAGACCAAACGTGTTCACGATTATCGTACGCAAAAGCTTCAACATCTGAAGATGTTTGAACGAACCTCTTATTTATTTTACCGTAAGCGTGTAACTGCTAGATTAGAGTTAACACTTTTTGCTTGATAAGATTGAACACTTTTTCGTTACGAATCTCTCTTGGACCAGCTATACTAGGAACAATAATTGCTGGTCTGGAGGAAACGAAAGGTGAATAAAATGAAAGATCATATGCGTATTCGTGACTTGAAAGAAGAGGGTTTCAGCATTGCAGCCATCGCCCGCAAGTGCGGTGTATCAAGAAACACGGTTTATAACTATTTAGAAATGGATTGGGATGAAGCCTTGGATTGGGTTGAAACGTTGAAGACCAGGACAAGGAAATTGGATTCCTATA
>NZ_AUCI01000045.1 GCF_000429685.1 Salibacterium aidingense DSM 18341 | reverse complement strand
GGCCTGCCGTCGGTTCCGCAGGCGCCGTTTGGCGGCATGAAAGAAAGCGGCCTCGGCCGGGAAGGCGGGTACTACGGTTTAGAGGAATTTCTGGAGGTTAAGTACACGTCGTTTAAGATATAGATTTTATAGAATGTTATTGAATAGTACAGAGATAGAAAAAGACGACCGGGGCCCCGGTCGTCTTTTTCTATCTGTTATTCGTTACTATCACTGCTCTCCATCGTTTCCTGCATCGTGTTTAATATCATTTCACCTGTTTCCCCATATTCTTCAGCAAAGTTTTGGTTAGCCTCCTCTACAGCGGACCGCCATTCTTCCTGATCTTCTATTTCGACCAATTCGATTCCATTTTCCTCTAGTTCTGTAAGGGCTTCATTGTTAGCTTCTTCGACAAGTTCCAGATGATATTCTGTAGCATCAGAGACAGCGTTTTCAATTATTTCCTGTTGTTCCGAAGAAAGATTTTCCCAAGCTTCTAAATTATACACGATAGATAGGGGCTGATATACGTGGTTATCTTGAATATAATAGTCCGCCTGTTCATAAAATCCTTCCTGTATGACTGAATCTGCTGTGCCTTCCATGGCCTGAATAGCTCCTGTCTGCAAGCTGGTATATACATCCCCGTAAGGCATGGTTATTGCATTGGAGCCCAATGCTTCTGCCATGTCTACGTACAAGGTAGAATCTGGAACTCTGAAATCAACCCCCTGCATGTCCCCCGCGGAAGTAATTTTCTCGGTGGTTAAAATATTTCTTGGACCATCGTAATAAGCCCCTAGAAGTTTAAAACCTTCCTCCTGATACATTTCGTCAAGGTCTGGAGTTAATTCTTCGAAAGCGGTTTGTAATTGTTGAAGTGAAGTGAAATTATACCAAAGTTCAAAAATTGCAGTTTCAGGAATATAACGGCCGATCCCGGCGGTTCCAGAATGCATCATTTCTAAGGAGCCCTCATGAACGGCCTCGATGTGGTCCTGTTCACTGCCAAGACTTCCGCCATGGAAAATTTCTACTTCAATGGCCCCATCAGAAGCAGATTCGATATCCTCTTTCATTTGATTAAAAGCTTGGCCATAAGTAGTATTTTCGTTATAAAAGTTTCCAATTCTGATAGATGCTTCTTCGACGTTTGCTTCATTTTGGCTTTCTTCTTCATTTCCATTAGAGTCGGTTTGGCCGTCGCTTGTGTTTTCTTCATTGCCGCACGCCCCTAAAAGACTTAAAGAAATTGCTGTAACAGAAGACAATAAAAAGTTTGAAAGCTTCATAAAATACCCTCCTAATAAAATTATTATTAATAATCTTTTATCCCATAATGGTATTTGGCAGAAAAGTAACCAGCTGTGGAATAAAAGTTACTATTAATAAGATAATAATTAATGTCACGACAAAAGGAATTAAGATTTTAAACGTGTCTGAAATTGGAATTTGTCCAATGCTGGTACTAATTAGAAGTAGTCCTCCAACTGGTGGAGTTACAGAACCTATCATGGCTGCAATAACCATGATCACACCAAAAAATGTAGGATCGAAACCAAGTTGAGTTCCCACTTCTGACAGTGGTGCAGCAAACATAATTAAGATTGGAGTTACATCAACAAACATTCCCATGATAAAAATAAATAAAATGATTAATAGAATGCTAACCGTGGGAGAACTAGTAATGCTTTCAAGCGTATCAATGACAAAAAGTTGAAATTGGGAACGAACGAGAATGTTTGAAAAAATAGCTGAAGTAGCTAATATTAGAAAAATAATAGATGTTGTATATGTTGAATTCACTACAGCATTCCGAAGAACTCCTTTTTTAGTTAAAGTGCGAAAAGCCAATCCTAAAATTAAAGCAATTAATACTGCGATCACCCCGGATTCTGTAGCTGTTGCAACCCCGGTGGAAATGGAACCGACAATAACAATCGGAATTAATAATGCTGCAACCCCTTCTTTTCCGGTTCTCCATAAGCGACGTGACTCAAATTTTTCATGGCTCTTTTCATATCCTTCTTTTAAACAAATGATGTAAGAAGTAATCATTAATCCGAGCCCCATTAGTATGCCTGGAAAAACACCCCCTAAAAAAAGTTTTCCTACAGAAGCGTTAGTCAAAAAACCATATAAAATAAATAAAACACTTGGAGGAATGATTGGTCCTACTGTAGATGAAGTTGCGGTAACAACCACGGCAAAATTGGATTTAAACCCTTTTTCCTGCATAGTTGGAATCATGGCACTTCCTACTGCTGCTGTGTCAGCTGCCCCAGACCCTGAAACCCCGGCCATTAACATACTGGCAAGAATATTGACATGGGCCAGTCCTCCTCTGATGTGGCCTACAATGGCTTCGGCAAGATTTAGAATACGGATAGTTAATCCTGCCCTGTTCATCATTTCCCCGGCGAGAATAAAAAACGGGATGGCCATTAAAGTAAAAGAATTCATTCCTGAAAAAAGTTGGTTGGGAACTAAGGAAAATGGAATGCCCATATCAGCTGCGATCATTGTTGTTAAAGCTGCCAAACCAATACAGACAGCTACGGGAATTCCCATAAATACATAAGTAATTAACAAACCAAATAGTAAAAGGATTTCCATGGATGACGCCTCTTTTCGTTGGAAGTATTAAAAGTTAAATATAGTTCTTCTGTTCATTTTTATAAATTAGAATCTGCGTAATCCCTAAAAAAATCACTTCGAGCATGACTAACAATGATCCAATTGGCACAAATATATAAGGGTAGACCATGGAAACTTCAAGAAGCGATGAAGTTTGCCCGGCATTGCTGACAGCAAAAAAATAACCATAATATCCAATAATAAAAAACAAAGAAAGCATAAGGATATTGTTTATCATTTGAAGGATCAAACGAGGTCCCGGGGACATTTTTTCGAGAAGCAGGGTAAAAGATATTTGTGATCCCTTTCTAATACCAAACCCAATAATAAGTAGTATGGAAGCGATAATGGTAAAACGTGTTAATTCATTCGCCCATGATAAATTAGGTAATACAGGGAAAGTACGAGAAATGGTTCCAAATATGGTTGAAATAACTCCTATTACAAATAAAGATACGGATAAAGTTTCTACACTTTTTTCAAAAAGCTGATGGATCCTTTGAATTCTTTGCAATGTACGTCTCCCCTTTATAAGATTGTAGAAACGTTTTCATAAAAAATTAAAAATAACCGTGGTTTAACTGAATTTCTTAAAAAAATAAATATAAAAACGTTTTTACGAATACCTGTAAGCGCTTTTGTAGAAATGATAATTAATATTTATTGAAATGTCAAGACATAAAAATATTGACTATTAATTAAATCATGGTTAAAATAAACTCAATTCTGGTGAAAATGTTTTCATGAAAAAGAGGCTGAAAATGAAAGATAAGACGATTAAAGATGTTGCAAAAAAAGCAGGAGTATCTATTTCTACTGTATCCAGAGTGTTAAACGGGTATGGGAACGTTAACAAGGAAACGAACGAACTGGTAAGGAAAGCCGTGGAGGAGGTGGGGTATTCTCCAAATGCAATAGCAAGAAGCTTACGAAGCAGGTCTACGAAAACAATAGGGTTAATTGTAAATAATATACTGAACCCCATTTATTCATTAATGGCTCAGGCAATAGAGGATACTGCCCGAGAATACGGGTATCAATTGCTGCTATGTAATAGTGGAGCCAATAGCGAATATGAAAAAGTATATCTCGATGGGTTATATGAAAAAAAGGTAGATGGTATCATTATAGCTCCAACCGGCCAAAATAAGGAAAAAATTAACTCCTTTATTAAGAGTGGTATTCCTGTAATTCAGGTGGACCGTGTTATTGAAGGTTTGGTGGCCGATGCCGTCGTAACAAATAATAGATCGGCTGCATATGAAATGGTTTCCCGCATTATAGAGAATGGTTACAAAAAAATTGCCCTTATCGTAGGAGTCCAAACAATAACGACCGGGATGGAACGTATGACAGGTTATTTTAGTGCTCTGGCTGAAAATAATATCAATGCTAATTCGGAATACATTAAGGTGGGGCACTTTGATGAAAATACTGGTTTCGATGCGATGAACGAACTACTGTCTTTGCCAAATCCACCTGAAGCGGTGTTTGTGTGTAATAACTTAATGGCAAAAGGGGCAATGATGGCTGTTCGGGAGAATAATATTTCAATACCTTCTCAGCTTTCGTTTTGTATGTTTGATGATCCAGATTGGGCAGCAATGAATGTCCCTTCCATTACGGCAGTAAAGCAGCCTACGTATGAAATAGGTACTAAAGCTGCTAAATTATTAATTAATCGAGTAAATAATCAAAATAAGGAACAAAAGCCTGTGCATGAAGTTATAGATAGCAAGATTATAATTAGAGATTCTATGTAATTTTTTTGCCTCTAAATGAAAACGTTTTTACCATTTTATTACAAGGAGTGTTATTATGAAGCAAGGAAAAGTGGCAGAATTTGTGGCAGAGTTTTTAAGTAAACAAGGGGTACGCAATGTTTATGGGATTCCTGGAGGACAGCCTCTGACGATATGTGATGCTATTTATGACCGGGATGATATCGATTTTATAGCTACACGGCATGAAAATGGTGCTGCCCATGCGGCCGACGCTACAGGAAGATTAACTGGCATTCCTGGAGTTTGCTTGGCAACAACAGGTCCTGGAGCCACAAACTTGATTACGGGAGTAGGGGGGGCTTACCGTGATTCCAGTCCAGTCATTGTTATCACGGCTAATAATAACCGTAAGGATATGCTGCACGACGATGCTCAGGATGCCGATCATATTGCATTGTTTGAAAGTTTAGTGAAATGGAGTGTGCAAATAAGCCATCCAGATCATGTAGTAAAGATATTAAACGAAGCGTTTCATATCGCAACAAATGGGAATCCCGGGCCAGTGCACCTTGATTTCACCAGAGATGTATTAAGTGAAATGTTGGAATGGACCGAGCCAATCCAAAAGAAAGAAAACGTAAATAAGATTCTAGGGGATGTTACTGCGTTAAAGCAGTTGAAAGATAAGCTGTTGTCGATGAAAAAGCCCGTTATCTGGGCGGGGAACGGGGTAAAACTTTCCAAGTCCGGCGAACAGGTACTGCGCTTGTCCGAAAAATTAAATATCCCTGTTGTTACTACCTTTAATGGGATTGGAGGCGTTGATATGACTCATGATCATGTCTTCGGCCCAAGAAGCCGGTCCGGCAGCAGGCTTGCAGATGAAATTTTTGAGGAAGCGGACCTGCTTCTGGCTCTCGGGAACAGTTTAAACGGTCCGTCTACTTCCCGATGGAACATGACTCTTCCTGGGGAGATCTATCAGATTGATATCGATTCTGATATGCTGGGGCGTCATTACCCTCAGACGAAAGGTATTTGGGGAGATGTTGATGTTTGTCTGGCTTACTTATTAAAGGAGCTTGATAATGATGCCCCGAACAGTGCTGATTGGCTGACAGCATGTAAAGAAAAACGAGAAAAATGGCTGGCCGAATATGTGACCCCTTTTAAAGATGACGATGAAGAATTCGTCAAACCGCAGACGTTGATGCAGGCTTTGCATGAAGTCAGCGCCGACGATGCAATTTTTTCAGTCGATGCAGGAAATCCAGGCATCTGGTCACACCTTCTGCCGGTAAAAAGAAACCAAGCTTACATGAAACCGGTCGGTTTTGGGAATATGGCATTTGCTTTACCGGGGGCGATTGCATCTAAAAAAGAAGCACCCGGACGGCAGGTTTTATGTGTAGTAGGAGACGGTTCATTAGGTATGTCCCTTGGAGAACTGGAAACAGCTGTCCGGGAAAAAACTAATATTATTATTGTTTTGATGAATGATCGTTCCTACGGTAATATCAAGCAGGAACAGCTCAGGGATTTCGGTCCGAGATACATTGGAGTGGAATTTATAGATGTAGATTTTACTGGAGTAGTGAAAGCCATGGGGGGAGAGGGAGAACGCGTAACACGTGTCAGTGAATTTAAAGAAGCGTTTGTTCGGGCACAAAAGGCTGAAGGTATTTATATAATTGATACCTTGATCAATCCAGACATTAGTGTTTGGACAAAACCATTTTAAATGAGGTGATAAAAGATGAAAACAAAGAATTTTTTATTAAAAGAGGCCGTTTTCCCCATTAAAAACGGTGGGTCGATTGCCATTGGCGGTACAGCTCTTCGCCGCCATCCAATGGCTGCCCTCCATGAAATCATTCGCCAGAAAAAGAGGGATTTAGTTTTATTCGGCACCATAAATGCGGTTGATATTGATTTGCTGATAGCAGCTGGATGCGTGAAAGAAATTTATTCTTCTGCTGTACAATTTGATAACGAGATTTCGGCTTATGCACTCGAAAAGGCTTTCTCAGAGGGGAATATAATTTTTAATCAGCAGCCGAAAAAGATAATTACAGAGCAATTCCGAGCAGGTGCTTCAAGTATAGACTTCATTCCATTACGTAAATCTGAAATAATGGAAGGAAATAAATATATCCAAAAATTGGTAAGCCCTTTTAACGGAGAGGAATATATAGCCTTAAAATCTTTTCAACCCGATGTGGCTATTATTCATGCTCACAAGGCCGATCAATATGGGAATGTTCAATTCGATGCAAATCGATCGTTGGAAGACGATATAGATATTTTTATAGCTGAATCAGCAAAACACACCATAGTGACGGTGGAACAAATAGTAAGCGAAGCAGCTATTGAGGATGATCCTGCCAATACTGTTTTACCGGCATCGTTAGTAGATGCAGTGGTCGAAATACCGTACGGCGCCCATCCTTTTTCATGCGATGAAAGATATGAAAAAGATAGTAGTCACTTAGAGTATTACAAAAAGATCAGTAAGGAACCAGCGGAATTAAATAAGTATATTCAAGATTATATTTTGGGAAGCAGCAGTTGGTATGACTATTTAAATAAAATCGGGATGGCGCGTTTGTTGAGTTTGTCTTCCAGACAGGAGGTATCGGGCAACGCATGACATTGAAGGAACATGGAATAGTAGCAATAGACATTGGATCCAGTTCTATTCGGGTGTCTCTATTTACGAAGAATGATGGAATCAAGGACATGTGGAAAATTTCTCACTCCCTACATGCAAGATTTGCTGCTGACTCCTTATGGATACAAATCAAACAACTTATTCAAAAAGCTGTAAAAGCTTACCCGGGAGTTAGAGTTAATGCAATGGCGGTGAGTTCTTTTTTAGGATGGGTAGTAATTGATGAAAAAGGTGAACCAGTGGAACCAGCCTGGGGCTGGAAGGCTTACGCTGAAGATAATTATGTTGATATGGTTTTAAATTGTCTCCCTGATAATACTGCAGTTACTATCGGAAGAAAACCAAGTAAAGATCTTACAGCCTTTCTTTGGGGAAATACTTTAAAAAAATATCCTGCCGCGACTGTATTGAGTTATAAAGATTATTGTATATACAAGTTGACCGGTGTTTTGAAGATGGATAGAACACATGCCAGTTATACAGGATTACTTTCCATTTCAGAGCGCAGATGGGATGCGGATATGATTAAGTATTTCGATATTCCTGCCCACTCTTTGCCGGAACTGGGTGATGGAGAAGATGTGGCGGGAGGAGTAATGGAAAAAATGGCTGCAGAACTGGGAGTATCTGCCGGCATTCCGGTAGCGTTAAGCGGGCCTGATGGGACGATGGCTGTACTAGGAAGCGGAGGTGTTGCACCCGGGAAAACCGTCGAAGTATTAGGCACAACAGATGTATTTTTTCACATTAATCATTATGTTGAAAAAAGGGAGCTTTATGATGAGGGACTTGTTCAAAATTGTTTCTTAGATTCTGAACTATATGGAATCGGAGGCCCCATGGGAATGACCGGAGGAACTGTAGACTGGTTTATGAAAGAATGGGAACTCGATTATGATAATGAAGCATTCCAGGACATATGGAGAGATTGGAGAAAAATAAGAACCATCGAAGACGGTTTATATATTATCCCCACTTTTACAGGGGCAAGAGTCCCAGACTGGAATTCTTCTGTCAGAGGTACTGTAGTAGGTTTGAAGCCGGAACACTCTCGCGTCGAACTATATAAAGCAGCTGTGGAAGGGGTTGCTTTTCTAACCGCCCGTCTGCGAAAGAAAATGAAGAACCTAATAGATATTGGGGAAGAAATGATTGCCATTGGAGGGGGAGCGAAGAATAAAATTCTGCTGCAAACCCGGGCTTCGGCGTCCAACTGTTATATATATATTCCGGAAGAAACGGAAGCCAGCACCATTGGAGCTATTTTATTAGCAGCTAAAAACGCAGGTTTTTATTCCAGTTTAGAAGTTGGAATGCGTCAGTTAAATCCAATAAAAGAGAAAGTAGTACCCGACCAGAATGAGGTACAAAAATACAAAAGACCGCTTCAAAAATATAGTGATTTAATTTCTCATATGGATCAATGGTATGACAAACAAAGATAAAAGGGGGGAGACCAGAATGAAGCAATCTGTAAATAATGTGATTACAGCAGATGAAATGATGGTTTTTGCAGCTTCTCAACTATTTAAAGACGGCGACGTGGCATTGGTGGGGACCGGGCTTCCTATGATAGCGGCGTATGCTGCCAAACAGACCCACGCCCCTAATGCCGTTCTTGTTTTTGAATCGGGGATTATGGATGCAAAAGCCTCCCATATGGCCTCAGGGGTTGGTGATTTTCCTCTTGTACATGGGGCAGTAAAGACCAGCAGTCTTTTTGATTCTCTCAGCTTATTGCAAAAGGGGACCATTAATTTAGGGTTTCTTGGAGCAGCAGAAATTGACGCCTATGGCAATATTAATTCGACCGTTATTGGAGACTATCAAACTCCAAAAGTAAGACTCCCGGGAAGCGGCGGTGCGAACGATATTGCTTCTATGGCCGAGCGGACGGTCATTCTGGTTAAGCATCAAAAACGAAAGTTTGTAGAAAAGCTTAATTACCTAACGACCCCAGGTTATATTGATGGAGCAGGGAGCAGGGAGAAGTATGGCCTCCCAGGTCAAGGGCCTGAAAAAGTAATCACGGATCTCGGAGTATTTTATTTTGATGCAGCGACAAAACGGATGAGTATTGAATCGCTGCATCCACAAGTATCACTAGAGAAAGTGATTGAGGAAACGGGATTTGAATTTCAACATATTCCTGAAGAAATTCCTGTAACGGAAATGCCGAAACCGGAACTACTGCAAACGATCAGGGACCTGGATCCTGATAAAATCTACATTAATAAATGAATCTGTTGTGCAAAATCGGGGAGGAATGTAAGATGGAATTTCCTAAAATAGGGAAAAAAGAAGGTTTATATGAATTAATAGAGGTACCAGAAAAATTCGGACCAATCAGCTATAAAATAGATGATAATATAATTAAAAAATATGCTTTTGTGCAAGACGACTATAATCTATGGTATTTCAGTCATGATGCCTCCCCATTTGGGAAGCGGATTGGCCATGCTTCCATATTGGCAAATGATTTACTTTCTCTTTTCTTAACAGAATATGATCCAAGTACCATCAGGGGCCTGCATACGCAGGAGGAGTTGTGGTTCGAAAATCCAGTGTTTGAAGATGAAACCGTTACGCTTGAAGGAGAATATGTTGATAAGTATATAAAAAGAGACAAAGGCTATGTTGTGATGAATGCAGAAGCCCGCGGAGAAGATGGCCGAGTACTTTTGAAACACCGGGGAGTAGAAATCATGCGTGTACATGCCGGTTCTGTAGCAGCAAAAAATACGGCAAAGGATACATCAGATAAAGTTACTGGTGAATACGATCCTGCACTTGGAACAGCAGAAACAGCTAAAGAAAACCTTGTTCCAGGTACCTTAATAAAGCCTTTATCAAAGCATACAACGCAGGATCAAACGTCTGTATTTTCCTTTGTTGGCAAACATTTTGTCAATATTCATAATAACCTTGCAGCCGCTAAAGAAACTGGAATGGAGCGGCCTGTCGTTCAGGGGCAGCAGCAGGTGGGGTATTTGACGGAAATGCTCACAAACTTTTTCGGAAAATCATGGTTCACCAGTGGATGGGAAAAAGTGAAATTTCTACGTCCTGTTTTGGTGGGAGAAACGGTAACAGCTAAGGGAGTTATTAAAGATAAAACAGTAGAAGATGGAAAAACAAAACTTCACCTTGAAATATGGGTGGAAAATGAAGAGCAGCAAATGACCTCCGTCGGCTGGGCGAGTGCTCACGTATAAAGTTCTCATAACTAACAGATGAAGAGATTGGAGGGAAGTTTATGAAGACTGATACCAAACTTTACTCTCTTAAAGATGCTGTCCGCGAAGTGAAAAGTGGTTCCCATATCACTTTAGGAGGGTTTGCCCATTCTTTGGCGCCGCTTGCTTTTGTAAGAGAAATGATAAGACAAGATATCAGCGATCTAGAAGTGACGGCAATGGGAGAAGCGTGGGCTGTGGATATGCTCAGCGGCGCTAAAGCGTTAAAGAAGGTAAGGATGAGTAACTTTATGTTTGAAGGATGGGGAAGATGCCGTAATTTTTCCCGTGCAGTGGAAGAAGGAGAGATAGAGGTAGAAGACTATAGTCATTTTGGTATTACGAACCGAATGTTTGCAGGTTCTATGGGGATTCCTTTTATTCCGGTGAAAACAATGAGTGGTTCTGATATTTATCACGAACGGTCTTTTGAAAAAAACAACAAATTTGTTGATTATACCTGCCCATTTACAGAGGAAAAGGTATTGCTTGTCCCAAAAGTGGAACCGGATGTTGCTATTATCCACGCATCCAGAGCTGATGTGAACGGGAATGTTCAATTGTACGGCATTAGTTCCACCCTGGAAGTCGCAGCAAAATCCGCCAAAAAAGTTATAGTTACAGTAGAAGAAATTGTGGAAGAGGAAATAATTCGTAAACAGCCGGAGCTGACGATCCTTCCCAGCTTTCTTGTTGATGCAGTAATACATCTTCCTTACGGAGCCCATCCTGCTGGAATGTATAAATATTATGATTATGACTCAGACCATATCAACTTATATATTGAATCGACACGTACCAATGAGAAATTTAAGGAATATATGGAGGAGTATATAAAAGGAACGGAGAATGAAATAGAATATTTAGAGAAGATAGGATTGAAACAACTCCTAAGTTTGAAAGCGGATCCGTACTATGGCTATTCCCTTCATAATAGGGGAGAAGTATTACAATAAAAAAGAAAGGGCGTCCATCTTTGAAAAATCTACTTTATATCGCTGGCAAGTGGACAGGAACCAGCCTGGATAAAATGGATGTGACGAATCCGTCGACCGGCGAAACGGTAGCTGCGGTGCCGTTTGCCGGACAGAAGGAGGCGG
>NZ_AUCI01000044.1 GCF_000429685.1 Salibacterium aidingense DSM 18341 | reverse complement strand
GAAAACGACTCCCCTGATTCGGACCCCTCCGAGGAGGACAGCGGCGAACAGGATGAGCCAGCGAGGGACAAGTCTTCCAATTCTGCTGAGGAACAAAATGAGGACAACAGCGGGACAAACAGCGAAAATCCAGAAACCAGCAAGGATGCTAAAGAAGAGAAAGACTCCTCTACTGAGGAAGCTGCTACCAACTCCAAAGAGGAGACAGATCAAGAAAGCAGTGTTTCCAATTATCAAGTACCGGACACTAGTACAGACACTGAACATGACAATACTGCCGAAGTGCACACTTCCCGCAGCGATAAAGAAGACACTGGCGCAAATGCTGCCACTTCCATGCAAAATAGTGATTTAAACCTAGATCAGCGGACCAAACACAAGGACCCGGAACCTCCTTCCTTCACTGCCGCTGAGCAGAATAAAGAAGAGAAAGACCAGGAAAAAAAAGCTGACAGGATTCCGGATCAATCTACAGCGGTTCAAATGAACCATTTGCCGCGTAAGGAGGAGGTGTAAAAATGAAAAAGCTTCTTACACTCATGAGCAGCACGGTTACCTTTCTTCTTTTTGCCGCCTTACTTTGTATGATCATTATCGTCATCTCCTCAAAGGCTTCCGGGGGGAGCCCTTCTGCGATGGGGTATGAAATGAAATCCGTCTTGTCTGGTTCTATGGAACCAACCTTTCAGACCGGTTCCATTATTGCCATCGAACCGACGGAAGAAAATGGGACAGAGTATCAAGAAGGAGATATCATCACCTTTCAACAGGACCGTGATACGCTCGTCACTCACCGCATCACCGAGGTAAACGAAAGCGGCAGCCAGGTCATCTACAAAACAAAAGGGGACAATAATGATGCCGCTGATATGGAGCCGGTTCTGAATTCAAACGTTGTCGGACAGTACACAGGATTTACGATCCCCTACGCTGGATATTTTATAGATTTTGCCAACTCGCCGACAGGAGCTCTCGTTCTGCTTATAGTACCAGGTATAATCATTTTTCTGTATGGGATTCTCTCCATTTGGAGGGAATTACGAAAGCTTGAAACCAAAACAAAAACAGATTCGGCTGAAGAGCCACCCAGCTAAGGTTGGACTCCTTGTGTCCCGCAAGGATTCAATATATATAAAACATAATTTTAGAGGAGGAATTATCATGGGATTGAAAAAGAAATTAGGACTTGGGGTATCTACCGCTGCACTCGGACTCTCTTTGATTGGAGGCGGCACTTTCGCTTACTTCAGTGACACTGCAGAAGCTGATGGAACGTTCTCTACCGGTACACTGGATCTATCAGCAGACCCAACTACCGTCATTGATGTGGAAAACTTAAAACCGGGGGATTGGATGAACAGATCTTTTGAATTAATAAATGGCGGTACCCTGGACATTTCTGAAGTATTATTATCTACTGATTACTCTGTTGACGGGAATGACGAGTTTGGTGAACATATTATGGTAAAATTCCTATACAACGATGACAAAACGATCGTTCCAATTGGAGACAATAACATCATTTACAACACTACCCTGGAGGAGCTTAAAAATATGGAACCGGATGCTGTGGAAAATAAAATATTTGTTCCATATTTTGAAGAACGCGGTGGTCTGGAAGCAGGAGATTCCGATGAACTTCATGTTCAATTTGAATTTGTAGACAATGATGAAGACCAGAATGAATTTCAAGATACTTCTCTTAACCTTGAATGGACATTTGAAGCCAGACAAGGCGAGGGAGAAGAAAAATAATTGTCCGGCAGTTTAACAGCGGAGTGGAGCCTGTCCTCTTCTCCGCTTTATTACATCCACCTCACAAGGAGCAGAGATAATGGGATTTAAAAATAGACTCGGACTGGGAATGTCGACTGCAGCATTAGGGCTCTTCCTTATCAGCAGCGGAACGTTCGCGTTTTTCAATGATACCTCGGATGCCGGCGGTACGTTCACTTCCGGGACTCTAAATCTAAGCGCCAATCCCGGGACCGTTCTGGATCTGGATAACATTAAGCCGGGCGATACTTTTACACGGTCTTATACATTAAAAAACGATGGCTCGTTAAACATTGCCGACATTCTGATGACGACCGACTATACCGTTCTCGATGCCAAGGACGATAACAGCGCGGAAGATTTCGGCGATCACATCGAAGTAACGTTCTCCTGGAATAACGAGGACGAAGACAGCCCTGTGCATAAAAAGAAACTTTCGGAAGCAGCTTCGATGGAACCCGATATATTAGGGGAGCACACTCTCGAAGCAGGGAAGCAGGATGAAGTGTATGTAACATTTGAATTCATAGATAATGGAAAAGATCAAAATATCTTCCAAGGCGATACAATGGAAATACAATGGACCTTCGAAGGGATGCAGGAAGACGGAGAAAAAAAATAAGAAAAGTTCCGAACGACTCGGAGGATCGTTCGGAATTTTTTGTGCGCTTATACTACCGCTGCGTCACAACATTTCGCTTTCCGCGGACAGGGATCGAATAAAAGAGGATCGGCCGAAACCGCCGCATCCTGCGGGCATTGAGACACGTGCTGTTCCCATTGAAGTCTTTGTATGTTGACTTCGCTTGTTTGTTGCTTTTTTAACACAAACTACGGAAAGTTCATGTTTTTCTTTTGTCCCAGACTCCTTTCTTTTTCAGGAAATGAAAATGCTATAATAGAAGAAATGTGGAATAAGGAGAGATACGGATGAACCAATTCTTATATGACCTGCTTCAGACCCCTTCCCCTTCCGGCATGGAAGCGGAGATTCAGAAAAAATGGCTGCAGCACGTGAAACCCTATGCCGACAGCCTGCACACAGATGGTGCCGGCAATGCGATTGCTTCCCATCACCCGGATGCTTCCCTGCAGGTTGCCGTGGCAGGACATTGTGATGAAATTGGATTCTTGATAAAAGCCATCGATGACCACGGCTATGTTTATGTCGAAAAACTCGGAGGAATCAGCCATAAACCGGCGATCGGAATGAAGGTTGATATTCTGGGGAGCGGAGGCCGTCTCACAGGGGTTATCGGTACGAAAGCCGAGCATCACGGCGGAGCGAAAGACTCGTTTACCTTCTCTGACCTGTTTATTGACCTTGGGGCCCATTCCAAAGCGGAAGTAGAGGAATACATAGCGATCGGAGATACGGCTGTGTATAAACGGGGGCCGGAGAACCTGTTAAACGACAGGATCAGCGGGCGCGGTCTTGATAACAGAACGGGCGCTTTTATTGTGGCAGAATCGTTTCGACGAGTGCATCAGCGCTTGCATCCTAACGTAGGAATGCAGGCGGTCAGTACCGTGAACGAGGAGACCAACATGGGCGGTGCCTATTTTGCAGGAGCAGGGCTGGCCCCGGACCTCGCCATTGCCGTAGATGTAACGTTCGCCACCGATTATCCAGGCGCCGCGTCCGAGAAAACAGCGGAAGTGAAGCTTGACGGCGGGCCGGTTCTCGCAAAAGGAGCACCGATCAATCATAAAGCCAATGACCTTTTAGAAAAGGCAGCGGAAAAAGCCGGTATATCCGTTCAATATGAGCTCACCCCGCGCACGACTGGCACCGATGCAGACCAGCTCCGAAAATCAGCCCAGGGGGTTCCGGTAGCTGTTGTATCCCTGCCGCTCCGGTACATGCATGCTCCGGTGGAAACCGTTAGTCTGCACGATATCGAGCAAACAATTGAATTACTTGCCGCCTTCATTCTGCAATTAAACAGTGCTGAAGATTTCCGTCCCATCACACCGGATTCCATCTAAATGAAAACACTGGGCAGCCTTTGTAATACACGATGCCGGTAAAACGAGACCGGGCCAAAGAAAGAAGGATTGGAAGAAAACGTACGTTTCGTGGTCCCTGTTATAGGAGCATAAAATTCCCGAACCCATTTATATAAATCGTTCGGGAATTTTTAATCTTTTAATGGTACTGCCCCGGCCTCCTCCCTTTTCCTCCCCCCCTCTTATCAGTATTTTTAGATACTAATTCTTTTCTTTTACTGAACATCTCAAAAAACGCTTTCCTTTAAGACCAACTTTTATCACAAGAGTAATAATATTAATATTTTTGTGAAATTTTTCTTGAATAATTATTTTTTACTCTTTATAATAAATTCATATTATATTTTGTTTACATATTCTAGAAAGTAAGGTGCCATATTTTGTCTAATCATGTGCTCGAGGTAAATGACCTCCAAACCTGCTTTTCTTCTAAAGAAGGAACGATACCTGCTGTAAACGGCATAACCTTTCACGTGGACGCTGGTGAAATTCTGGGAATCGTCGGCGAATCAGGCTGCGGAAAAAGTGTCACCTCCCTTTCTGTTATGGGGCTTGTCCCTTCTCCTCCTGGTAATATAAACGGCGGCGAAATACTATTTAACGGAGAAGACCTGACAAAAGCAACGGAAAAACGGATGAGAAAAATCCGTGGAAACGATATTGCCATGATCTTTCAGGAACCCATGACTTCTCTCAATCCTGTATATAAGATTGGAGACCAGCTCATGGAAGGGATCCGAATACATACGAAATTATCTAAGAAAAAAGCGTACCTCCAAGCCGTCGATATGCTTGAATTAGTTGGATTATCCCGGGTCACCGATTTAATGAAAAGTTACCCCCACCAATTGTCCGGGGGTATGAGACAGCGTGTCATGATTGCTATGGCCATGGCTTGTGACCCTAAGCTTCTTATTGCCGATGAACCAACGACTGCGCTGGACGTCACCATCCAAAAACAAATTTTAAATCTTATGAAAAATCTGAATGAAAAGATGGACACAGCTATCATGCTTATTACCCATGATCTTGGCGTGGTAGCCGAGATGTGCAGCCGTATTGCTGTGATGTATTCCGGAAAAGTCGTGGAAGAAGGGTCGGTCCAAGATATTTTCAGAGACCCTAAACACCCTTATACAAAGGGGTTAATAGATTCTGTCCCCGATATGAGAGTAAAAAAGGATAGACTTTATTCCATCCCGGGCAACGTACCGAAACCAGGCGCCATCAAACAGGGCTGTGCCTTTGCCCCGCGCTGTGGACAGGCTTTTTCCCGTTGTGCAAAAGAGACTCCGGAACTGCTTGAAACAGATAACGGTGCTAAAGTGAGATGCTGGCTGCACCATGAACAATAGGGGGAGCATTATGAAGAGTCACCTTCTCGAAGTCGATGATTTAAAAAAACATTTCTCAAGTGGCAAGTCCGTTTTCAAGAAAAAAAGTCAGCCGGTTAAAGCAGTGGATGGTGTTAGTTTTGCTGTTCAGGAAGGGGAAACGCTCGGTCTTGTAGGAGAATCCGGTTGTGGTAAATCTACGACAGGACGAATGCTGATGCGATTAATTGAACCGACCGCGGGAGCTATTCATTTTCAGGGAAAAAACCTGCTTGAATTGAATTCAGAGAGCGTGCGTTCCATGCGGAAAGACATTCAAATGATATTCCAGGATCCTTACGCTTCTCTCAATCCACGCCACCGGGTGGAACGAATTATCGAGGAACCCATGATTGTGCATCACCTCGGAGACAAGGCGACCCGGAAAAAGAAGGTCCAAGAGCTTTTGGAAATCGTCGGGTTAAACAGCTTTCATGCAAAAAGGTATCCCCACCAGTTCAGCGGGGGCCAGCGTCAGCGAATTGGCATTGCCAGAGCGCTCGCGGTAGAACCAAAGCTGATTATAGCAGATGAACCTGTGTCCGCCCTTGATGTCTCCATTCAGTCTCAGGTTCTCAACCTGCTCGAAGATCTGCAAAATGAATTCAACCTAACGTTTTTGTTTATTGCTCATGACTTAAGTGTGGTAAAACATATCAGCGACAGAGTGGGTGTCATGTACTTAGGTAAAATTGTGGAAATGGCAGACAGAGATGAGCTTTATAACAACCCAAAACACCCGTATACTCAAGCCCTTCTCTCCTCTGTGCCGATACCTGATCCTGACCACAAACAGGAAGAAATAGAACTTCAGGGTGATATTCCAAGCCCTTCAGAACCACCATCCGGATGTCCATTTCATACCAGATGCCCCCATGTGATGGATATATGTAAAAGCGTAGTGCCGGTATCCCAGGAAAAAGAAAAAGGTCATAACGTCGCATGTCATTTATACGACGATCAACATATGGCAATTTAAAATTTTTGAAGGGGGAAAAGCAAAAATGAAACAAAAAAAATGGTTAAGCTGGCTGCTTGTTCCTGCAGCATGCGTAGTGATTGCCGGCTGTTCTTCTGAGGAAGGAAGCAGTGAAGGAGAAGACGAAACCGCTGATTCAGATACCCAGGATACATTGGTATTCGGCCGGGGAGCCGATTCTACTTCACTGGATCCAGCCAAAGAAACGGATGGGGAAACATTTTACGTGACACAGCAGATTTACGATACGCTCATCCAGTATAAGCCAGGAACAACAGAGCTTGAACCTGCATTAGCCGAAGAATGGGATTCCAATGATGATGGAACAGAATTCACATTGCAGCTGCGGGAAGATGTAACCTTCCAGGATGGCACAGAGTTTAATGCTAAGGCCGTTGTCGCTAACTTTGAACGATGGATGAGTTCTGAAGATTATGTGTATTATGGATCGATGTTCGGGGGATATGGGGATGAGGAAGACAACATCATCGAAAATGTTGAAGCTACCGGTGATTTTGAAGTAACCTTCAGTCTTCGCCAGCCTTCTGCTCCGTTTCTGAAAAACCTTGCCATGTCACCTTTTGCCATCGCAAGTCCCGAGGCATTTGACACCTTGGAAGAAGAGCCGGTGGGAACGGGACCTTTTACGCTTTCAGACTGGAGGCGGGATGACTCGATTACTCTGGATAAAAATGAAGAGTACTGGGATGAGGGGAAACCTCACTTAAACACTATTATTTTTCAGGTTATACCAGATAACTCCTCTCGTTTAACCGCTTTGCAAAATGGAGAGATCGATTTAATGGATGGAGTAAATCCATCGGATCAATCTAAAATCGAAAACGACGAAAACCTTCAAACGTTCATGCGTCCTCCATTAAATGTTGCCTATATGCCCATGAACAATGAAACGGAACCATTTGATGACCCCGTTGTACGAAAAGCAGTCAATCATGCGATTGATAAAGAAGCTCTTATTAACGGGTTCTATGAAGGAAACGCAGAAACGGCCAAAAATATGCTCCCTCCTACCGTGGATGGGTATAATGATGAAGTCCAGGAATATGAATTTGACCCGGATCAAGCAAAAGAACTACTTGAGGAAGGCGGCTACGAGGAAGGCGAATTGACAATCGACCTCTGGACAATGGACAATCCACGTCCATATATGCCGGCCCCTCAAAAGATTGCCGAATCCATTCAAAGCGACCTGTCTGATATAGGAATAGATGCTGAAATTCAGACACTTGATTGGTCCACGTACCTGGAAAAGGCACAAGCAGGTGAAATGCCGTCATTCTTAATCGGCTGGATTGGAGACAACGGGGATGCAGATAACTTCCTTTATACTCTTCTCAGCACCGGCAGCGGAAACAACTATGCCTTCTACTCCAACGAAGAAGCCGATGAACTAATGGCAGAAGCGCAGGCGGAAACCGATGAAGGTAAAAGAGCAGAGCTTTATAAAGAAGTACAGGAAATCATCCATGAGGATGCTCCTACTGTACCGCTTGTTCACTATGAATCTATTATGGCGGGATCCGATACCTTAGATGGTTACATCCCCGCTCCTACTGGTTCTGAAAGATTCACAGATGTTTCCTTTACAGAATAAATATCCTGGCAGGGAGCATCTGCTTCCCTGCCTTTCTCTTTAAACATCCAGAAGATAAGAGGTGAACCCTTTGCTGAATTATACCCTCCGCCGTTTGGGCTCGCTTATACCAGTCCTTTTTGGGATGTCCCTTATAGTATTTTTTATCATTCGTGCCATACCGGGAGATCCAGCCCGCACGATTTTAGGAGAAAAAGCATCAGAAGCTGCTGTGGAAAGTCTGAGGGCAGACCTGGGGTTAAATGATCCTATTGTTATCCAATATTTTCATTACTTAGGTGATCTGTTAACTGGTGATTTGGGCACATCCATCCGGACTAGCTCGGAAATCAGCGGTGATATATGGCCTTATTTAGCTGCCACAATGGAATTGGCTTTTGTTGCGATGTTGATTGCTGTTTTTGTTGGAGTAAACGCCGGCATATTAAGCGCCTGGTTTCAGAATTCCATTTTCGATTATACTGCCATGATCGTAGCTCTTATCGGCGTTTCCATGCCTGTATTCTGGCTGGGGCTGATGGAACAGTGGTTTTTTTCACTGGAACTTAACTGGCTTCCTTCGATAGGAAGAGAATCGATCCGTGATCCCGTGGAACCCATCACCCACTTATATCTGCTTGATACCCTGATAAATGGGAATCTTGATCAGTTTTTTACCGTAGTAAAGCACCTGATTCTTCCAGGGGTTGCTCTTGGTACTATTCCTATGGCGATCATTGCCCGAATGACCAGATCCAGTATGCTTGAAGTAATGAGATCGGATTACATAAGAACAGCCAGGGCAAAAGGACAGAGAATGTTGTTGGTTGTCTACAAACATTCTTTAAAAAATGCTTTTATTCCTGTATTAACTGTAATTGGTCTCCAAACCGGACTGCTATTGGGTGGAGCTATTTTGACAGAGACGATATTCAGCTGGCCCGGCATCGGAAGGTATGTATACGAATCCATTCAATACCGGGATTACCCAGTCATACAGTCAGGAATCCTGGTCATCGCTACAATATTTGTATTTGTTAATTTAATTGTAGATCTGCTTTACGCGGCTTTTGATCCACGGATTAAGTATTAAACAGCTTTCCTAATGAAGAAGTGAAAATTGATAAATAAGGAGGAGTAACGTTGCCTGTACCAGCAAAAAAGGATCCTGCTTCTCACACTCCTGTAGCAATAGAAGAAGAAACACCCTCCATCATAAAAGAAACCTGGCACAGTTTTAAGAAAAATAGACTGGCCCTAGCAGGTGCCGGAATCGTCTCCCTTTTCATCCTTTTAGGGCTGCTTGCCTTTTTCATAGCTCCAGAGGGGATTAACGAACAAAAGAATGCGGACCGTCTATTACCACCTTCTTCGGAATATTGGCTGGGAACCGATGATTTTGGAAGGGATATTTTCAGCCGTATTCTGCACGGAGCTAGATTATCCTTAACGGTTGGGTTTTTTGCTGTGGTGGGGTCATGTATAGCAGGTACCTTTTTGGGGGTTATTGCCGGATATTACGGACGATGGCTCGACACCCTCATTTCCAGAATGTTTGATATATTGCTGGCCTTTCCCAGCATACTGCTTGCCATTGCCATTGTTGCGATTCTCGGTCCATCGCTTCAAAACGCACTAATTGCTATCGCCATTATCAATGTTCCGACATTTGGGCGGATTGTCCGTGCTAAAGTTCTTAGTTTAAAAGAAGAAGAATACATCCAGGCTGCCCTTTCTGTTGGCATGAAAGACCGGCGTATATTAACCTATCATATCCTGCCAAACAGTCTGGCCCCCATTATCGTACAGGGGACTCTCTGTATTGCAACCGCCATACTGGAAGCCGCCGCTCTCGGCTTTTTAGGACTGGGCGCCCAAGCTCCTCAACCGGAGTGGGGCCGGATGCTTTCAGATTCCCGGGACTATTTACAGCAGGCTCCCTGGACGGTGTTTTTCCCGGGGATTGCAATCATGCTTACTGTTCTCGGATTTAATTTGATGGGCGACGGGCTGCGTGACGCTCTGGATCCAAAAATGAAAGAGTAGAAAATAGGCTGATTTCAGGCAATTTTTTCTATTCTCCTGTATAATATAAAGCGTTCTTCTAACGATTTATGTTCAGAAAGGTCGCTTGGTATACATATGGAACCCTCAACTGCTGCCGCCCCGTCGTTATCGAAAGGCCGACGTTTATGGATGGCCGTGCTGCTCGGCTCGTTAGCTGCCTTTGGTCCCTTGACCATTGATATGTATCTGCCCAGCTTTCCTTCGATTGCAAATGATTTAGGAACAAGCGCTTCGCTTGTCCAATTAAGTTTAACGGCCTGTCTCCTCGGACTCGCAGGAGGACAACTTGTAATCGGGCCGATCAGTGATATGAAAGGCCGGAAAATCCCGATGATGATTTCCTTGTCGGTCTATGTGGCGGCGTCACTTCTGTGCGTCTTCGCGCCTTCGATTTGGATCCTGATTGCCGCTCGTTTTATGCAGGGGTTTTCGGCCTCCGCCGGGATTGTTATTTCCCGTGCGGTAGTCCGCGATCTCTATACTGGAAAAGAATTAACGAAATTTTTCGCGCTGTTAATGCTGGTGAACGGCCTCGCTCCTATCCTTGCGCCGCTTGCCGGCGGTACCATATTAGAGCTGACCACCTGGAACGGCATCTTCGCCGTTCTCAGTTTCATCGGGCTGTTCATGCTGATTACCGTCTTCCTGATGCTTCCTGAAACATTAAGGGACGAAAATCGTTCCTCCACCGGCATCAAACACACGGTGCTTACGTTCGGAGCATTGATCAAAGACCGCACCTTCGCTGGTTACTCCCTGGCTCAGGGTCTGGTGATGGCCGGTATTTTTGCCTATGTTTCTGGTACGCCGTTTGTATATCAGGGAATCTACGGCGTTTCTCCCCAAGTATTCAGTGTTTTATTTGCCATGAACGGGATTGGTCTTATTATAGGCAGTCAATTAACCGGGCGGCTCGCCGGCATTGTAGACGAAACAAAAATACTGTTTATTGGTTTAATTGTTACTACCAGCGCCAGTACCTTCCTTTTGCTTATGATTTTGCTGCAGGCCCCGCTGGTGTTTCTTGTCATTCCGATTTTCTTAGTCGTTTCCTGCGTCGGGGTCGTCACGACCACATGTTTCTCTCTTGCCATGGAAAGCCAGGGCCACCGGGCCGGAAGCGCCTCTGCCCTGCTCGGCCTGCTCCCGTTTCTATTCGGCGCAACGTCCGCTCCGCTGGTCGGAGTGGCTGGGGAAAATACCGCAGTGCCCATGGGATTGATCATATTTATCGCCGATATTTTCGCTCTGTGCTGTTATCTGTTTCTGGTGAAAGGAAAGTCAAAGAATCGCGGAGAATAATTTCTACGCGGACATTTTAAATTTAGAATAAAAAGTGGACACCTTCTTCATGGACATGGCATGATAAAACCAACAAGGAGGGTTCCCCCATGGGTGAACAGCGTCAACAGTACAGCGAAGCTTTTAAAAAGGACACGGTCCGTTATGTCCAGCAGCACAAACAACAGAAAAACATCACCGACATTGCCGCACCGACATTGCCGAGGACTTACAGATTCCTCGAAGCGCGTTGTATGAATGGATGAAGCAATACCGCGAATTTGACGACGAACCGGTTGTCGACCACCAACACGTCAAAGACCTGGAACGCCAGTTGAAAGCCAAAGAAAAGGAACTGGCGGATAAAGAAGAAGAACTGGCGATTTTAAAAAAGACGGTG
>NZ_AUCI01000043.1 GCF_000429685.1 Salibacterium aidingense DSM 18341 | reverse complement strand
TCCAGAAATTCCTCTAAACCGTAGTACCCGCCTTCCCGGCCGAGGCCGCTTTCTTTCATGCCGCCAAACGGCGCCTGCGGAACCGACGGCAGGCCGTCGTTGATGCCGACAATTCCGTATTCCAGCGCTTCGCTCAGCCGCATGGCCCGGGAAAGGTCACGGGTAAAGGCGTAGGCAGCGAGTCCGAAATCGGTGTTATTCGCCAGCCGCACCGCTTCGTCTTCGTCCCGGAACGTGGCAATCGGCGCAACCGGCCCGAAGGTTTCCTCCTGCATACAAAGCATGGTTTCGTCTGCTCCGGCGATGACAGTTGGCTCATAAAATCCGGGTTTTCCTTCCACCCGCGAGCCGCCGCTCAAAATCCGGGCTCCTTTTTCTTTCGCGTCGGCGACATGGGCTTCGACTTTTTCCAGGGCCGCTTCATTGATGAGCGGGCCGACGTCAACGCCCGTTTCAAAGCCGTCTCCGGCCTGCAGCTTCTGCACAGCGGCGGTGAATGTTTCTTCAAACGCTTCTGCAAGACTTTCCTGCACGTAAATCCGGTTGGCACAGACACACGTCTGGCCGGCGTTACGGAATTTGGATTGGATCGCGCCTTCCACCGCCTGTTCCAGATCCGCATCGTCCATCACGATGAACGGAGCGTGGCCGCCGAGTTCGAGCGAGACTTTTTTCATCGTCTGCGCTGATCCTTCCATCAGTTTTTTCCCGACCGGGGTGGAGCCGGTGAAGGTGAGCTTGCGAACCCGTTTATCGTCGAGCCAGGTTTGGCCGATCGCGGGGGCATCGCCGGTTACAACATTGACCACACCGGCCGGAATGCCGGCCTCCTCCGCCAGTTCCGCCAGCATCAACGCGGTCAGCGGCGTGTCTTCCGCCGGTTTGATGACGACCGTGCAGCCGGCGGCCAGCGCCGGTCCGACTTTCCGGGTAATCATCGCCGCCGGAAAATTCCACGGGGTAATCACAGCCGTCACGCCAACCGGCTGTTTCTGGACAACAATCCGCTTATCCGGGGCCGAAGCCGGAATCGTATCGCCGTAGATCCGTCTGGCTTCTTCGGCATACCATTCGATGAAGCTGTTGGCGTAGCCGACTTCCCCATAAGCCTCCTTATAAGGCTTGCCCTGTTCACTCGTCATCAACGAGGCCATGGCTTCCCGGTTGGCTTCGATCAACTCGTGCCATTTTTTCAACCGGGCTGCTCGTTCATTCGCCGTTTTGGCCGCCCAGGCCGGGAAGGCTTCCGCCGCCGCATCAACAGCTGCTTCCGCCTCCTTCTGTCCGGCAAACGGCACCGCAGCTACCGTTTCGCCGGTCGACGGATTCGTCACATCCATTTTATCCAGGCTGGTTCCTGTCCACGTCCCATTAATATAGAGTAAGTTTTTCATCTCGTCCTCCCTCTTTTTTCCTTAAGATTCCATCGCTGCCTGAATCGCTTCTTCCAACAGACTCATTCCTTCATGCAATTGTGCATCCGTGATGACAATTGGCATCAGCATCCGGATCACATTGCCGTAATTACCAGCGGCCAATACAAGCAGCCCACGCTTTTGTGCTTCTTTCACGACTTGTCCCGTTAATGCTTTATCCGGGGTTTTTTCCGTAGAATTACTGACAAGTTCGATCGCACACATAGCACCCAGCCCGCGGACATCGCCGATGCAGTCATACCTGTTTTTCCATTCATGAAATTGATTCATCACTGTTTCACCAATCTTAAAAGCCCGGTCATTAAGGTTTTCCTGCTCAATCACATCCAGCACTGCAAGAGCCGCAGCACATCCAATCGGGCTGCCGCTGTAAGTACCGCCGAGTTCTCCCGGAGAAGCAGCGTCCATGACCTCGGCCCGGCCGATAACGCCACTGATGGGCACGCCGGCCGCCATGGATTTAGACACGGTGATAAGATCAGGCACCACATCAAAGTGGTTGATGGCAAAGTAATCTCCGGTGCGGGTGAAGCCTGTCTGAATTTCATCCGCTACAAACATAATACCATGTTCTTCGCAGAAAGCCTTCACCCCCTGCACAAATGTTTGATCCGGAACGACAAAACCACCTTCTCCCTGAACCGGTTCCATTACTACAGCGGCTACCCGGTCCGGCGAAATTTCCTGTTCTATTACCCGTTTTACATGGCCAAGGGTATCCTCACTGTATTCCTGCTCTGTCATCGCGTCCGGTTTACGGTAAAAGTAAGGAAACGGCGCACGGTAAACCTCTGGTGCAAAGGGGCCGAATTCATATTTATAGGGCTTCACCTTTGCGGTCATCGACATCGTCATCAGCGTGCGGCCATGAAAACTGCGGGAAAACGTAACAACCGCCGGCCGCTTCGTATATTTTCGCGCCACTTTCACGGCATTTTCCACTGCTTCTGCCCCACTGTTTAGAAACATTGCCTTTTTTGCATGGTCTCCCGGAGACAATTGGCATAACCGTTCTGCCAATTCAATATACGATTCATACATCATCACATTAAAACCGGTATGAATAAAATCATCTACCTGATTCTTTATCGCATCAACAACTGTTGGATGACGGTGCCCGACATTGATGGTCCCAATCGCTCCCGCAAAATCAATAAACTGATTTCCATCCACATCTTCTACCATGGCACCTTCCGCTTGTTTTGTAAAACTTGGGTTCCCGTATCCAACACCATCTGGTATGACCCGGTGGCGCCTTTCCAATAAATCTTCTGCTTTTTTTCCGGGCAGGCTTGTTTTCATATTTGCAAAATTCATCCTCATCTCTCCCTTTCTTTTTCTTCATAATTATTAAATGCAATATTTATGCCAAAAGAAAGATTCTCCACAACACAGAGAATCCTTCTTCTTTTCACCAGCTTACGATTCTTTTTTAACTCAATTGAATCATTATCGATTCAATGATTATTGAAATTTCTAAATTTATTATTTTTTCATAAAAAGGGCCTCTTCTTTTAATGATTTTATAAACGAATAACACATCCCTAAAATGACGATAGAGAATGGAAGTCCTGCAACTGCTGAGATAGACTGCAAGGCAGACAAAGCACCGCTTAGAAGCAAAGCAATAGATAGTCCCGAAATCACCAACCCCCACAATACTTTACTCTTTGTGCTTGGCAGGGTGGAACTTTCACTATACATCCCCAGTACATAGACACTCGAATCGGCGGATGTTACAAAAAATATTATCAGAGAAATTACTGTCATTATGATCAGTAATGGGCTTAATGAAAATAATTCTAAAAAGTAGAATAAAGCCGAATCCATATCTTCTAATATTCGATTCGCTAATTCAGAGTTTTCTAAATTAATAATGTTGTATAGTGCACTTCCGCCGAACGTAGCGTACCACATCATCGTTGCAAGAGAAGGGACGAGCATGGCTCCTATGACAAATTGTTTTATTGTTCTTCCTTTCGATATTCTGGCTACAAACAAACCTACAAATACACCAAAGCTTATCGCCCAGCCCCAATAAAAGAAATCCCATTCGGCCTGCCACGTATAGTCATTCATGAAAGGTTCCAAATGGAAACTCATTCCAACAAAGTTTTCTATATATCCCCCTGTCGTTGAAACGAATACTTCCAAAATATTCATAGTCGGTCCTGAAAACAAAACCAAAATCATAATAGCCAGTGCCAGTACAATATTAATGTTTGAAAGCCATTTAATTCCTCTTCTAATTCCTGTACTGGCTGAAATAATAAATATTGCAGATAAGAATAGGATTAATACAATTTGATTCCCAGGTGTATTTTCAATACCCCAAACGTAATCAAAGCCTGCTCCCATCTGACGGGCCCCTAAACCAAGAGAAGTTGTAATGCCGCCTAAAACAGCAAAGATGGCAAGAATATTTATGATTTTCCCTGTGACCCCATGTATTTTGTCTCCAAGAATGGGATAAAACGCATAGTTAATTAAAGGCGGCGTGTTTTTTCGATACTGAAAATAAGCCATGATGAGACCTGTTATCGTATAGGCACCCCAACTGTGAAGTGCCCAATGAAAGTACGTATATTCCATCGCTGTTTTGGCTGCTCCCTGGGTTTCTCCTTCTCCTGTCGGCGGAGCCATATACATTAGCACCGGTTCTGCCACGCCCCAAAAGAATAAGCTAATGGCTAAACCTGCACTATACAGCATAGCTATCCAGGTAAAGGTATGAAACTCCGGCCGGTCTGCTTCTTTTCCTAATTTCAAGGAACCATATTTGGAAAAAGCGACTGTTATGCAAATAGTCACAAATAGCAAAGCAACCAGCATATAATACCAGCCAAAGTATTCTCCTATAAAGGAATATAGAATATATGATGCTGCTTCACTGAAAGTATCTGGAAAAATAACGCCGAATAACACTAAAGCAAGTGTGACACACAAAGCACTAACAAGCACAATATTTTTCATATAATTTCCTCCATTTTAGAATCAAGGGATAATCCAATGATCTTTTCCGCGTTTTGTCGTTACATATTCCGGCCAACGATAATGAATCGGCGGTTCATAATCGCAAAGAGGAGGCATCCAGGATTCCCCATTTATTCCGCCACATGTTCTCGCTTCAAATTCATCCTTTGCTTTTGTCAGTACTTCATTTTCATTTTTCAATAAGTCGATAATCGTCATTCCTACTGTTTCTGATGCCGTCATAATCATTGGATCAATGCATTCTCTCAATCCCCCCAAAGCATTCATTACCCAATCCGGATACTGAAAGTAACCAGAAGGTGATTTCAGCATCGGTCTTCCAATATACAATCTAACTGTCGGCGCATGCCAGCAGTATTCTGTATAATCATCAGAAGTAAAATGTTCCTGCCATGCCGGTAGCTCATTGCGCATTTTGGTTTCTGCTGCTTTTGGTGAAATTAACTGTTCAATTTCTTCTAGATACGGTTCCTCCATTTCAGGTATCCCTAAATTTCTTTGGATTTGCTGTGCGGTATCTATCGCTTTTCCTTTAAAACTTGGCGGTCCTGCTACCTCTAAATTTTTATAGGCTGCATTCGCCAAGGTGTGATTAGCTAGCCCTGGCCGTGACTTAGTTACCCAGTTTCTTTCCCAATTACAGTGAGAAGATTGCGCCGCACTTTCTGCATTCTTATCCAGGACCTGCACCACTTTTTCAGCAATCTCCACTGTCGGCACTCGGATGAAATAATAAATTTGTCCCATTTGTCCCGGAATATTATCAGCCGTAGCCTGACCAGTATTTAATATCGTTTCATTAATAGAAGCTCCCATGTTATTAGACAGCATATGTTCTCTGTTCATTTTAGAAAGAGTGTACATAGTGATTACCGCATCAGTAGCACCCGGAGCTCTTATGCCTGCATGTGCCGCAGGAATGGGACTTCCTCCGTCAGAGGCCTGCCACGTTTCCGGGGAGTCACAAGTGAAAGTATACATCACAGAATATGCTGCCCCGCAGTGTGTATCCCAGCGCGTTGTGTTGCATAACGGTATCATATAAAAGGGGTGAAAGCTGATGGCGGCATCCAGATCATTGTAATATCCCTTTGCGGCATGGATTGGTTTGGAGCCTCTTAATTTTTCTGCTGGCTCCCCAAAAAACTTTAACGTTCCCTTAATATCATTTTTTTCCATCCATTGTTTGGCAGCTAAAAATCCCCCAAGAGAACCGATCCCTAATGCAGAATGGGGATCTGTATGTCCAGCTGCGTAGGGACTTAAATCTCCTCTAGGTTGTTTGACAGTAGAAGCCGCCTGACAATTCCCGGGCACTGCATCGTATTCCGCGTACCCTCCTATAACAGGGCCTTCTCCATTCTTCCAAATTGCACAAAAAGCGGTAGGCATATCACCACTCGCCTCTTCTACTTCAAAACCTTCCTGCCTTAATTTATTAACATACCACTCCGCTGATTTATATTCTCTCCACGCTGGTTCCGCATACTCCCATATCACCTGATTCCAGTCTGAAAGGTTTTTAGCGTTGTCCTCCACCCACTGTATTACCTGCTGCTTTTCTTCTTTCATCTTCTGTCACCTCCATAAAATCAATACACTCTTTCTCCATTCACCCACGTTTCAACAACTTTACAATCTTTTAAGTCCTCCTCCTTCAGTTCATAAGGGTTTTTATCTAATACTGCCAGATCTGC
This sequence comes from Salibacterium aidingense DSM 18341, assembly GCF_000429685.1. Classification (GTDB taxonomy): domain Bacteria; phylum Bacillota; class Bacilli; order Bacillales; family Marinococcaceae; genus Salibacterium; species Salibacterium aidingense. The sequence goes on along the minus strand of NZ_AUCI01000043.1, from coordinate 6,654 downwards.
ATATTTTCCTTTGGTAATAGAACCTACTTTATCCTCAAGATGAAGAGCTTTCGCAGCTTCAATCGTATAGCCTTGAAGCGCTTCAGTTAATGTTATTTTGTGCCCTTCACCTACGGTGGTGCCATGTACCGTTTTCCTTGTAACCGCAGCATAAATGGCTTCCATCGGATAGGGCGGCGCTACAGGAGCATCCGAAGACAAAACTACCGGTATGTCAAACTGTTGAAACCATCCGTAAGGAGAGTAATGTCTGCCGTAATCCCCTACAGCTCTTACCACACCTTCTCCAAATTGCATGACGTGCTGTGGTTGAGGAACAGGGAATAGTTTGAGGTTTTTAATTTTTTCAATTTGTTCAAACGCTGGCAGACCGCAGTGTTCAATTCGATGTCTTCTTCCTTTATAAGGATGTTGGTGTTCCGCTTCTTCTGCCGCATCTATAACTACCTGTATCGCTCCATCACCCTGGGCATGAGTAATGGTTTGAAATCCTTGAGTATGAGCTTTTACGAACAATCTTTTAAACTCTTCCGGGGAATGATACAAGTAGCCTGATTTCTTCTCACTATCTTTATAACTTGTTGATAAATAGGCCGTGCCAGAGTTCAAAGAACCATCAGCATATAATTTTATAGATCCAATAGAAAGCTGATCATCTCGGAATTTCGATTGAAATCCAAGTTTTATTAATTCATCCATATAACTGGATAAAAAGGACATAACTACCCGGATTTTAAGATGATCTTTTTCTTTCGCTGTTTGATAGGATTCCATTTCTTGTTTGGTTACCTGTGGATCATTAATAGTCGTTATCCCGGAAGCAAGACATTCATTCTGTCCTGCTGTTATTAATGTTTGTAAATTTTCTGGAGTATCAGGCATGTGTATGTTTGGTCCATGACTTCCTATTTCCACCCCGTTCTCCTGGGCAAAATAATTATTCGCTGTATCAAACAGTTGACCATTTAATTGACCGTTTTTATCTTTACCTATCATGCCTCCTTTCGGTGTTTCACTGTCAGGATGAATATTCAGTTTATCGAGCATGTAAGAATTTACAACGTTACAGTGCCCGCTTACATGCATAATTTGTACGCCACGATCTTTGGCAACCTGATCCAATTCTTCCGCTTTGGGATACCGGCGCTCTTCGAGATTTCTTTGATCAAAACCAAATCCCCGGATGATAGTCTCTTCTGGATGCGCTTCTTTATATTCACTCAATACATTTAATAGATCCTGTATGTTTTTAACCTTGGGATAACTAATATCAATCCATGTGTGACACATTCCCAACATCATAAGATGGGCATGAGGATCAATAAATCCAGGTAGTAAACTTTTCCCCATCAAATCGATTTTTTCCACTACTTCGTCTCCAAAATATGATTCACAATATTCTAAAGTTCCTATTTCTACAATTTTTCCTCCTCTTATGGCAACTGCTTCGGCCCGTTCTTCTTTATCCATTGTCAAAATAGTTCCACCAAAAAATATTAGATTTTTGTTTATATTCATCTTTTTCCTCCTGTTTGAATTTACCTCAGTAAATTGCAATTACTATGCCAACTCTTTTATGCTCTGATGACAGGAGTAAAAGCTTTTCCATCCCGTCCTTTTATTCAAAAATGCATAAAAATTGGTGAATATATTGAAAAATCTCCAAAGATTCGAATTATTCATTTTAGAATAAACTATTTACTTTTGAATAAAATACTGTTTTGATTAGACTAAGGATGTAAAGGAGGGGTATTATGTGCGCCTGCCATCAAGACTGGGAAGATATTTTCACCAGCATTTATACAGATGCGATTATTACAAATCCTCACGGAATTATTATATACGCAAATGACTCCACTAAATATTGGTTTGGGCTTGATAAAGAAAAAATGGTAGGGAAATCTGTTTACGAATTAGAGAACCAAAAAGTCTTTTCCCCCTCTATTACCCGTCTTGTTTTGGAGACAATGAAAAAACAAACGACGATACAAGAAACCCAAACCGGGAAAAAACTTTTAGTAACTGGTGATGTGATCCGCGATGAAAACAACAACTTAAAAAATATTATTTGTTACGCGCAAGATATAACAGAACTGGAGCATTTAAAAAAACTTGTGAAAGATGTAGAACAGGAGTTACAACAAACAAAGATGGAGTTAAATGAGCTTCAGCATAATCAAGTGGTTCATCCTCTCATTGTAGCTCGCAGTGATAACATGCAGCGCGTAAAAAAAATGCTTAAAAAAGTAGCTCCCACCGATGCTGTCGTTTTATTGACAGGAGAATCAGGCGTGGGGAAAAGCATGCTGGCAGATTATATTCATCAAGAAAGCACAAGAAGGGGACAGTTTATTAAAATTGATTGCGGCAGTATTCCAGAACCTCTGCTGGAATCTGAGTTATTCGGGTATGAACCCGGCGCTTTCACTGGAGCCAACCGTTCAGGAAAGAAAGGGGTGGTGGAAGAAGCGAAAGATGGAACCTTGTTTTTGGATGAAATCGGAGAAATATCTTTATCTCTTCAGACTAAACTTCTCACATTAATACAAGATAAAAAATTCTACCGCATAGGAAACACCAAGCCCCAGAGCGTCAATTTTAGATTGATTGCTGCTACAAACGCAGACCTTGAGGAAAAGATAAAAAAGAAGCAATTTCGGGAAGATTTATATTTTCGTTTGGCAGTTATCCAAGCTGAAATTCCTCCATTGCGAGAGCGGCAGGAAGATTTAATCGATCTGGTCAAACAATTACTACTACACTTTAATAAAAAGTATTCTGAAAATAAGGTCTTGTCGCAAACAGCCTATAACGATCTTCTCCGTTATGAATGGAGGGGTAACATCAGAGAATTATCAAATGTCATGGAAAAATTAGTATTAACTACAGAAGAAAATGAAATAACAACTGAACATATACCAGACAAAATAAAATCTATTAGCATCGAAGAATCTTTTACAAATATTTTTGATCACACACTTCCGGAGCTGCTGCAAAAGAAAGAGCAGGAAGTCTTGCATGAAGCAATGAATTATTGCAGCACAACAACTGAAATAGCGGCACTGCTTGGGATCAGCCAACCCACAGTAGTAAGGAAATTACAAAAATATAAATATGAAAAGAGTCTCTATTTAAAAAATACTCCAAATAAAAGCAAGTAACTTAAAAACTGTTATACTCATTATTTGATTCTGTTATACTATTACCCTCTTCACTGACTAAAGAGTTTACTTTACAATTATTTCTGTTAACCTTTAATAAAATGACTGTTAAATTAGTTTCCAAAGCATTCCATCTTCCTTTTTCTCCAGATAATATTCTACGCACAGAATATTATCTTTTTTAGTTTTATGGAACTATAAACCTTTATTGTACTCTTTTATTTTTTTGTATTTTATATAACTTTATACCTAAAACCTATATATCATTTTAAAATTTTTTGAAAAAATAGACTACAATGATAAATAAATATAGCGCTTTCATTACCTTCGCGACAGTAATCTCCGCATCCTAAGCTGAATAATTAACATATGAAGTCAGGTTTGTTACAGTTAAAAGAACCTTAAAATGATACAGGTTGTTATTATCTATTAATACAGAAAAATTAAGAGGAGGTTTTTTAAGATGACAACCACTAGTGTCGAAACATTCAGTCAAAAAAACGTTCTCTTAAATGGAGAATGGAGAGAAAATGAAAACGGGAACCGTATCACCCTGGCTTCCCCTTCCAATGGGAAAGAAATCGGCAGCGTTCCGGCGCTTACGGAAAAGGAAGTGAATGAAGCGGTGGAAGCGGCCAACACGGCTCAAAAGGAGTGGGCCAAAACCGCACTGCATGAAAGAAAACAATTACTGTTCCGCTGGGCAGACAACTTGGTGGAAAATAAAGAAGTCATAGGCTCCATGATTATGCAGGAAGTTGCCAAGAAAAAGTCCTCTGCTATTGATGAAGTCGTCCGCACGGCGGATTTCATCCGCCATACAGCGGAAGAGGGGCTGCGGCTGACAGGTGATCTTTTAACCGGGGACAGCTATAACGGCGGTCCTGCGAGCAAAACAGCACAGGTTAGCCGCGTACCGCTCGGCGTCGTGCTGGCTATTTCTCCGTTTAATTATCCCTTGAACCTTTCCGCATCTAAAATTGCCCCTGCCTTGATGACAGGGAATGGTGTGGTATTCAAGCCAGCCACACAGGGATCCCTGAGCGGCATCATGATGATTGAAGCATTGGAGCAGGCCGGCCTTCCGGAAGGCCTTGTCAATATTACGACCGGCCGCGGTTCTGAAATCGGAGACGTTCTTGTTACACATAAAGGCATTGATCAGATTTCTTTCACCGGCGGCTCCGAAACCGGTGTCTCCATGTCCCAGAAAGCAGGAATGGTTCCGCTTGTCCTTGAGCTTGGCGGAAAAGATCCAGCTATTGTATTGGAAGATGCGGATTTGGATAAGGCTGCCAAAGAAATCACAGGAGGGGCCTTTTCCTACTCCGGACAGCGCTGTACCGCGATTAAAAGAGTGCTTGTCAAGGAAGAAGCAGCAGATGAACTTGTGGCTAAGCTGAAAGAAAAAGTAGAAGCCCTGGCAGTCGGGCAGCCGGAAGATGATGCTGACATCACCCCGCTCATCAATGAAAAAAGTGCCGACAATGTCGAGAGTATGATTGAGGAAGCCCTTGATCAAGGCGCCGAACTTATTTCCGGCAATGAAAGACAGGGAAATCTGCTGGCCCCCACATTATTGGATAAAGTAACGACCGATTCCCGGGTAGCCTGGGAAGAACCATTTGGTCCTGTACTTCCCATTATCCGCGTCAAAGGGGAAGAAGAAGCCATTCAAATCGCGAATGAGTCTGAATACGGACTGCAGGCCAGTGTCTTCACCCAGGATATTAATGCGGCCCACCGCATTGCCGACCAACTGGAAGTCGGCAGCGTCCAGTTAAACGGGAAAACATCCCGCGGCCCGGACCACTTCCCCTTCCTCGGTGTAAAAAATTCCGGCCTGGGGGTTCAGGGCGTGCGTTACAGTCTGCTTTCCTTAAGCCGCGAAAAGGTCAAGGTCCTCAACGAATAAGCACTAACGGCTAAATACTGAAACTGGAACTCTAAAACCCTAAGATATCAATAAAAAACATACTAAGATTAGTGGGTAAGGTCATCGACGGGTGGCTTTACCCACTATTTATTTGAGATATAGTGAGAAGGGAAAGAAAGCCCGACCAAAGCCTCAAGGATTGCGAATCCGAACAAAAAATCGGGTTTCTTCCCTTTCATTTTTGAATCAGGTTTAAGTATGTTGGGGCCATAGAGCTCGTGTATAGGAAATTAGAATCGAAATGAGTAGGGGAAGATCTTTCAAAACAATAAGGAGAGAGGGAGAGTAGTGGCATTAATCATTGCTTTAGACATTTCAATGGGGAAAAGCTACAAAGTCTTATACGATGGTCAAACGTGTCTTTCAGAAGGAGAATTTCTTCATAATAGGAGCGGTTTTCAAGTACTGCTTGATGAAATTAGCAGCCTCTCAGAAGAACCTATTCTCGTTTTTGAATCAACTGGTATTTACTCCAAACCAGTAGAAACTTTTTGTCAAAAGAATCATTTGAAGTACTGCTTATTAAACCCTCTTGAGGCAAAAAAGCAACTAGAACAAGGAACGCTCAGAAGCTGGAAAACAGACAAACAGGATGCTCATAAATTAGCACAAACTCACCAACGAAATGACCGGCCAGAAAAAATCCAACAATCAAACATTTATCATGAAATCCGTGATCTTTCTCGGTTTTATCAAGAAATGGAAGAGGAGATAAAACGAACACGGATGTACTTGCATCATGCCATCCAGTTAAGTTTTCCTGAGCTGGAGCGATTCTTTACAAGCAGGGTTACACTTTATGCCTTAACCCTTATAGAATTATTCCCCCATCCAGAACTTGTCCTACAAACGAGTAAAACAAAAATCAAAAACCTTCTGAGGAAAAGTACCGCCAAAAAGATTTCGGAAAATCGAGCCAAGGAAAAGGCTAGTCAAATGATCGACTACGCTTTGGAATCTTATCCAGCTGTGTCCCCACACAGTGTTCAAACTCAAAAAGTTCAATATTATGCACGACAATTGCATTACCTCTTAGAGGAGAAAGAACAAGTTTCTGAACAATTGATTGCCAACACCAAACAGCTTTCAGAGTTTAAGATCCTTACAAGTTTCCCAGGTATTGGTGAAATTAGTGCAGCGCTTCTTATTGGTGAAATTGGCGACCTTTCCCGCTTTTCAAATCATAAAAAAGTGAACGCCTTTATGGGTATTGATATTAGAAGATTCCAATCCGGAAAATATAAAGGTCAAGATCGCATTAACAAACGAGGCAATCCAAAAGGAAGGAAAATTTTATACTTCATTGTTCGGAATATGATTCGCCAACAAAAAGCAGCGTCCAATCATATCGTGGATTATTACTATAAATTAAAAAAGCAACCTAATCCCAAGAAGGATAAGGTTGCCACTGTAGCTTGCATGAACAAGCTATTGAAATGTATCTATTCCATGGTCAGGAATAATACAAAGTACGATTACTCGCACGCGGTCTCTATGGACCAGTAATATATTAATATTATACCACGTATGCCTCCGTTTTAAAAAATGAATTACTGA
>NZ_AUCI01000042.1 GCF_000429685.1 Salibacterium aidingense DSM 18341 | reverse complement strand
CACCGTCTTTTTTAAAATCGCCAGTTCTTCTTCTTTATCCGCCAGTTCCTTTTCTTTGGCTTTCAACTGGCGTTCCAGGTCTTTGACGTGTTGGTGGTCGACAACCGGTTCGTCGTCAAATTCGCGGTATTGCTTCATCCATTCATACAACGCGCTTCGAGGAATCTGTAAGTCCTCGGCAATGTCGGTGATGTTTTTCTGTTGTTTGTGCTGCTGGACATAACGGACCGTGTCCTTTTTAAAAGCTTCGCTGTACTGTTGACGCTGTTCACCCATGGGGGAACCCTCCTTGTTGGTTTTATCATGCCATGTCCATGAAGAAGGTGTCCACTTTTTATTCTAAATTTAAAATGTCCTATTCCTCCATCAAAATAGGAAAAATCGACGCAATAACGGAATAAATGTCCACCCGCCGCCGCATACATCCTCGGGGTGCCCATCCTTCCTTCAAATGAAAAAAATATGACTTTTCTATATTTTTTATTAAGTATTGCAAAAAATAAAGTTTTATGCTTTGCGTATGCCTAGGAAGTATTGTATAATGCAACTACAACATATGGGGCCATTGATAGGTACTTTATCATTTCTACTTTGGCTTTTCACACTACTGCATCAAACTACAACCGCTGCATCGTTTTCCTGTCAATGCGGAATCTTAAAGCATGATAATGATTAAAAGCCCCCGGGGAAGTATTCCCTATTCATTAAAGCTAAGGAGTGGTTTTTTGAGGCCATCAACCGACCGCATGATCACCAGGGTTAAGTCGATTTATCTTTATATTAAAGAGAAAGGGACGGTGACGACAAGGGAACTGGTTGACGAATTCGGAATCACCCAGCGGACGATTCAGCGGGATCTGAACGTGCTGGAATATAATCGTTTGGTGCACAGCCCGTCCAGGGGAAAATGGACAGCTACAAAGAAAAAAGTGAAAGTTTCATAGACATAAACCCGGCGGCAGCGCCGAAGAATACGATACTTGTTTCCTTACACATGATCCGGGATAAAAAACGGGACCGCGTTTGTTAATCTGAAGAAACGGTCCCGTTTTTTGTACGCTGGTAAGCTTCCTCCAGAAGGAGATGGATTTCCCTGTCCTCCATGTCCCTGTACTCTCCTGGGGCAAGTGTCTCATCAAGAGGAAGGCTCCCTATTTGTATTCGTTTTAGATAGGTTACTTTTTTTCCTACAGATTCAAACATACGTTTCACCTGATGAAATTTCCCTTCCCTTATTGTGACGTTAACGCGGTCCGGGGAAGACTCAGGAACGAGGAGCTCTGCCGGTTTTGTCTCATATCCGTCTTCAAGAACAATCCCGCGGGAAAAAGCTTCAACGTCCTCGCGGGCTGCCGGCTGATCCAGAAGGGCTTCATAGGTTTTTGGCACTCCTTTTTTCGGAGACGTCAGGGCATGAGAAAACTTTCCATCATTTGTAATCAACAGCATCCCTTCTGTATCTTTATCGAGTCTTCCCACGGGAAAAGGACGGCGGACGACATCATCCCATTCTAATACGTCCAGAACGGTTTCATGAAAATCATCTTCGGTGGCACTAATGAGCCCTGCCGGTTTATTCATCATGAGGTAAATGTACTCCCGGTAAAAAAAGGGTTCTCCTTTCACTTCTATATGCTGGGTTTCCGGATAAATCTGTTCCGAGCCCTGTGTCACCTTCTTTCCATCAGCCATAACCACCCCTTGTTTTAAAAGCTTCTTCACTTCTTTACGCGTACCAAATCCAGCATTTGCTAACAGCTTATCTGCTCTCATTTTCCTGTTCTCCTTTTTTATGTTGAAGGCTTTGCCATATCTTTTCTGCAAACCTTCCATGTGTTTCTTCCAAATGAGCCTGGATAACACCCGCGGGGATTTGGGAGAGAACCGTTTTCTGAATTCTTTCCGGAATGTTTTCTTGTTCCAGTCGTTCAGATAATGCATCAATCATGGTGATAGTTTCTTCTACAGCTATTTTATTTGCTGCAGCTGCATTTTTTTCCTCAGCCTCCACCACCGAAAAAGCCGGCCCCAGCCAACGCTGTAACTCATTCCGTTCTGCCAGGTATGCTTTTGGCATAAGAAAAAGTCCGCCGTTTCTCTCCCGTACCGCCTGCTGAGCGTGACCTGCAAATTTAGCCGGTACTACATGAAGCCCGGGCGCTTCTTTTTCCACTTCTTCCGCCATGAGAGCCGTGGCCCCCAGATAAAACGTACAATCAGCAGGAAAAAGGTATCGATTCTCTTTTAGAAAATCTATACAGGCCTTTGGAGGAAGAGCTAGAAACGCCTCCTTGTGATCCATAAAAGTATCTGTACCGCCATACCTTATCCGAGGGTCGCGGGATGCAGCTTTTTTCACTTTCCAGGCCGTGCGGTTATAAATGTAAAAACTTTTCTGTTCTTCATTCAAAGCGAGGATCATCCTGGCCAGTTTTCCGAATCCTACCAGAAGCAAAGCAGTCATCCCTCCAAAAAATAAAATCAAATCATCAGAGCATTAGTCCCTGTCAGGCGGCCTGATTCTCGTCCTGCTCTCTTTTAATCCTGTTCCCTTCTCTGGAAATGTTCACTACGATTCCAATCGAGGCTAAGGATACCAATAGAGAAGAACCTCCATAACTAAGAAACGGGAAGGGGAGACCCGTGATTGGAAGAAGGCCGCTCGCGGCACCGGCATTAACGATAGCCTGGCTGACAAGCTGAAATACAATGCCAAAGGCAAGCAGCGTTCCAAACGTCTGCCTGCAGCGAATACCAGCCAGTACTCCCCGCCATGCGATCATTAAAAGACAGAGCAGCACAAACCCAATCCCGAAAATCCCAAGTTCTTCTGCAATCACAGCTAATATAAAATCCGTATGGGGGTCAGGTAAATAGTGCATTTTTTGAACACTCTGTCCCAGACCAGTTCCGGTAAGCCCTCCATGAGCAAAGGATATATAGGACTGTATCAGCTGATAGGCGCCGCCGCTTGCCCGCTCTGCGGTCTCAAATGGGTCACGGAAAGCGATCAAGCGCTGCATGCGGTAGGATTCACTTATCGCGAAGTATGTAATCACGCCTCCGGATAATAAGGCAAGGACTGTTAGGTGCCTCCATTTCGCTCCAGATAAAAAAACAATGATCCCAGCTGTCATTAATATGGCCGCAGCTGTCCCAAGATCCGGCTGCAGCATTATTAAGGAAAATATAAATACGACTACAACCAGCGGCGGCAATACTCCGCTGATAAATTTATTAATATAGGCCTGTTTTTGTGAATATACTTGAGCCAGGTAAATAATGACCGCTAATTTCACAAATTCAGAAGGCTGGATCGTAAATGGGCCGATAGTAATCCAGCTCGTGGCGCCCCGTATATGTGTTCCCACCAATAATACTGTAATCAACAGCAGTACGGATCCTAAGATCAGCAGGGGGGATAGTTTTCTCCACATGTCGTACCGGAAATGCATAAAGAAAACAAGCAGTCCCATCCCAACCACAAACCATATCAGCTGCCGATCGAAGAAATGGGAAGCATTATCATATATATCAATAGCCAGCGGAAAACTTGCACTGTATATCATGATGATCCCAAACATGGTGAGCAGCAGGGCAGAAATTATTAACCACCAATCGTAATCTTTATAGCGTGTCGTTTTCATAATACCCTCCAGGGTTTTGAGCCTGAATTCATTTTAATTTCCAAGTGTTGTTATATTATATCATCGGCCCTTCCCTGAAAAAAGGGGACTTTGCCCCCGTATTTTATAGAGCAGGGCTTACGAAACATCCTTTGTTCTTTTTAACACTGAAAATCGATCCCCTAATATAATTCCGGCCAATCCGGTTTTCACACTTAAAATAAAATACAGCCCCGCTCCGGCAATTACACTGAAACACTCCACCAGAAAAGCATTTCTCCAGGATTGAAGCGGAAACATCGTCAAGGCCCCTTCTTTAACAACCACAACCGCAGCCGCCATTATGACTGTCAGTACAATAATCAACAGCAGCCTTTTCATTAACTTTATGTAGGTAAAAGAAGTGAACCTGCCAATGGCCCAAACATTCAATCCTGTTGCGGCGGCATAGCCCGCGAGTGTACTGAAACTCCCTCCGACCGGACCCATGATGTACAAAAACACATAAGCCGTGGCCCCTTTTATGCAGAGCCCGATCACCAGGGCGGTCACTACATACCGCTGGCGGTTAATCCCCTGCAGAATTGCTGCTGTTACGGAAAAGATAGAAAAGAAAATGGCAGCCGGCGCGTAATACCGTAGAATATAACCTCCCAGTTCCATATCATTCAGACCAAACAACACGGCAAATGTCGGATAAGAAAGTACCATTAATCCGGCAGCAGCAGGTACTGCCAAAAACAGAATCACCTGATAGGTCTGCGTGATCTGACGCTGCAGCAATCCCTTATCATCATTGGTGTAGGAATTGGTGATGGTCGGAATCAAGGTAACCGACATAGCGGTAGCCACTGCCACTGGTATCAATATCAATTTGTGCGCCGATCCGGAAAAAGCTCCATAAGCCGTTTCGGCTTCTCCCTGAGTAAACGACGCTGAAGCCGTCAATGCATTGTTAAAGGTAAACAGGTCAATCATTTGAAAAAGGGGAATAGCCAGACCAACAAAGGACAAAGGCAGCGCATAAGAAATCAATTCCTTATACATCGACGTGAACGGAATTTGGTGATCGATGGTACTGTGATCCATCTCTTTTTGAATAAATGGTTTACGTTTTTTCCAATATATCAATAGGACAGCCAAAGATCCCAGTCCGCCTACAAACGCTCCAAATGTGGCAAAGCCGACAGCTGTGCCGCGGTCCCCGTCAAAAATGTGTAAAATGGCAAAAGCCATGGATAGTATAAAAGAGATGCGGACGATCTGTTCTACAACCTGGGAAACCGCCGTCGGTCCCATCGATTGAAATCCTTGAAAATAGCCGCGCATTACAGACATGCCGGGTATAAGAAGCAATGCGGCGCTTACCATGCGTATCGTGAAAATGACATCACTCATCTCATTGCCGCTCAGCTCATCCGGGCTGGATATAATCCAGCCGGCAATTATCGGAGCCATGAAAAACAATGCGAGAAATGCAAAAAATCCAGTAATACTCATGATGATCAGCCCGGATTTAAATAAACGCCGGCCCGTGTGGTAATCACCAAGCGCATTATATTTAGACACAAATTTCGATACTGCCATCGGCACACCCAGTGTCGCCAGACTTAATAATATGGTATAAGGCTGGTACCCGTATTGGTAAAGAGCCATTCCCTGCTGCCCTACCAGCGCCACAAATGGGAAAACATAAATCATCCCGAGAAATTTGGATAAGAACTGGGCAAGAGATAAGATCATTGTACCCCTGAGAAATTTATTTGAATCGGCCATTCCTTCCACTCCAATTACATTCAGCTAAGAAAGCAGCTTCTTCATCGTGCGGGACTGCTTTTATTGGGTATACGCTGCAGCGGACCGCTTCCGTCCCTCTTGACTGCTAACGCAGGCGTTACAGTATTTAAAATAACTTCTGGTATCTAATCGACCAATTTAATATCAGCTGAAAAGCATTCTATGAAATTTTACCATAATCCGCCGGCATATTCTTCTTTCCTATGCACTGGATTCTTTCATGGCTTTCATATAGATAGAGCGCCGGCGCGGACCGTCAAACTCGCAGAAATAGATACCCTGCCATGTGCCGAGAACAATGTTTCCATTCTCTACAATCAGAGTCTGCTGCGTTCCGACGGTGCTCGCCTTTAAATGCGACGCGGAGTTACCTTCGGCATGCTTGTATTTTGGATGCTCCCATGGGTACACTTCATCAAGTTTCATCAGCATATCATGTTTTACATCCGGGTCCGCATTTTCATTCACCGTGATTCCCGCAGTGGTATGCGGACAATACACAATGACAATACCGTTTTCCAACTTTTGATTTTGAACGAATTGCTGCACATCACTTGTCACGTCCACCATTTCATCGTGTTTTTTTGTATTTACCGTCATCTTTTCCAGCACTAAAATGCCTCCTTTTTTGACAATGGCTTTTATTCTGGCTAATCTAAGCTTATCATCCATTCTGGAAATGATTAAATAAGGCGGGAAAAACATGAATTATAACGTTATTATTATCGGCGGCGGACCAGCCGGGTTAATGGCTGCCGTAGCAGCAGCGGAACACGGGGCCAGCGTCCTTATTGTGGATAAAGGGAAAAAATTAGGAAGGAAGCTGGCAATTTCCGGCGGCGGCCGCTGCAATGTCACCAACAGGATGGAACAGAAAGACTTGATCGAACATATCCCGGGAAACGGTAAATTTATGTACAGTCCATTTTCAATTTTTAACAATGAGGATATTATCGCCTTCTTTGAAAACCTCGGCATTGCTCTAAAGGAGGAAGACATGGGGAGAATGTTTCCTGTAAATGATAAAGCAATAACCGTCGTGCAGACCCTGCTCACAAAAATAAAAGCACTTGGAGTAGAAACAAGATTACAAACAAAGGTCGACTCCCTAGCCTTTGAGGAGGACCGTGTCACCGGTATGACACTGGACAACGGAGAAACACTGGATGCAGATGCCGTTATTATCGCTACCGGGGGGAAATCTGTACCAAATACAGGCAGTACCGGAGATGGCTATCCCTGGGCAGAGGCTGCCGGTCATACTATTACAGAATTATATCCAACCGAGGTGCCCATTACTTCCGCTGCACCCTTTATTAAGAATAAAACTCTACAAGGCCTTTCCCTCTCCAACGTGGCATTAACCGTCTATAATCCCAAAGGCAAAAAAATAAAAACACACCGCGGGGATATGATTTTCACTCATTTTGGCATCTCCGGACCCATCGTTTTGCGGTGCAGCCAATTTGTTGTCAAAGGCTTAAAAAAACATCAAAGCGGCACTCTTCCCATGGGACTTTCTCTCTTTCCGGATAAAAATGCGGAAACCGTATTTCAAGAGCTTGTCACAGCCAAAAAGGAAAACGGGGCGAAAGCTTCCAGAAATGCTCTAAAAAATTGGGGCCGGGAAAGACTGCTTGCTTTTTTTCTGAAACTTGCAGACATCCCGGAAACAAAAGCACTTCAGGATATTCCAAATGAATCCCTCCGCACCCTGTCGCAGCTTCTCACCGATTTTCGATTTGAGGTGAACGGGACTCTCTCCATTGAAGACGCTTTTGTTACAGGCGGGGGTGTATCCATTAAAGAAATTCATCCAAAACGGATGGAATCCAAAATCACGAAAGGTCTCTATTTTTGCGGGGAGATTCTGGATATTCATGCCTACACAGGCGGATTTAACATCACCTGTGCGTTTTCCACCGGATATACGGCAGGAAAAGCAGCTGCGGCGTCCTCCACCCCCACCTCCTTATCCACGTAATGTGGATAAGTTGTTGTGGATGAGGTGTGGAAAATAAAAATGATTCTTACAGTAACCAGCAACTCTTATTCTTTCTCCAGAACCAGTTATTCAAATTGTTATCCACACTTTTTGTACTTATCCACAGAATTATGAACAACAAACGTATGTTTTACCAATAGGAAGGATAGTTCCCTGACTCCCGGTTTCAGACCCGCTTTTTGGGAACCTAAAAGAAACAGGCTAAAATCGCCACATCATGTGGCAACGCCTGCATAACCAACATCCTGTTGGCCCGGTCTCAAAAGAAACAGAGCTGTACCTTTTGATACAGCTCTGTTTCTTTTAACCAGCTACTACAATGTTGACAAGTTTTCCAGGAACCGCAATCACCTTTCGGATTGTTTTCCCTTGTATTTCTTCATTGATTTTTTCGTTTTCTTTTGCAAGCAGTTCTAATTGTTCCTGGTCCGCCTCTTTAGGTACGACCGTTTTAGCCCGGACCTTGCCGTTGATCTGAAGTACAATCTCCACTTCATCTTCAATGAGCATCTTCTCGTCATAATCCGGCCACGGCTCATAGGCAATCGTGCCTTCATGACCAAGCAGCTCCCAGATTTCTTCTGCTACATGGGGAGCTACCGGCGACAACAGCTTTATAAAACCTTCCATCAATGATTTAGGAAGTACATCCTGTTTATAGGCTTCATTGACGAACACCATTAATTGACTGATTCCGGTATTAAAACGAAGATGGGTGAATTCTTCCGTCACTTTGTACACCGTTTTATGGTAGGTACGTACAAATTCTTCCCTGCCTCGGGTTTCCGTGATGGCTTCATTTAATCCCTGCTTTTCATTCGTGAAAATACGCCATACCCGGTCCAGGAAACGGCGGGCGCCGTCGAGGCCGTTTTCCGACCAGGCCACAGAAGCTTCTAGCGGCCCCATGAACATTTCATACAAACGTAGTGTATCAGCTCCGTGTGTTTTGATAATATCATCCGGATTTACCACGTTTCCTTTGGATTTACTCATTTTTTCATTATTTTCTCCGAGAATCATGCCCTGGTTATACAGACGCTGAAACGGTTCTTTCGTCGGCACGACGCCGATATCATACAGCACTTTATGCCAAAAACGGGCATACAGCAGATGCAGGACCGCATGCTCTGCGCCGCCGACATAAATATCAACCGGAAGCCAGCGTTTCAGTTTCTCTTCATCCGCCAGTTTGTCCTCATTGGCCGGGTCAATAAAACGCAGGTAATACCAGCAGCTGCCTGCCCACTGCGGCATCGTATTGGTTTCACGCCGCCCTTTCATACCGGTGGCAGGATCTGTTACTTCCAGCCACTCCCGGGCATTGGCAAGGGGAGATTCGCCGTTTCCGGAAGGCTTGAATTCATCCAGTTCCGGCAGCTCCAGCGGAAGTTCATCTTCCGGAACGGAGGAGAGGGAACCATCTTCCCAGTGAATCATTGGAATCGGCTCTCCCCAGTAACGTTGACGGCTGAATAGCCAGTCACGGAGACGGTAGGTCACTTCTTTCTTTCCTTTTCCTTCGCTTTCCAGACGCTCTGTCATCGCAGAAATCGCTTCTTCGGTATGAAGACCGTTCAGAAATTCGGAATTGACATGCGGCCCGTCGCCTTCATAGGCTTCTTCATCCATATTGCCCCCCTCTACCACTTCCACAATCGGCAGTTCGAACTTTCGGGCAAATTCATAGTCGCGCTGATCGTGGCCGGGTACTGCCATAATAGCACCACTGCCGTAACTGACAAGGACATAATCAGCGATCCAGATCGGCAGCTTTTCTCCGTTTACCGGGTTAATGGCACAGGCCCCGGTAAATACACCGGTCTTTTCTTTCTGCAGCTCCGTCCGTTCCAGATCACTTTTCGTGCCGACTTCCCTCTTATAGGTTTCAACCGCTTCTTTCTGCTCCTCGGTTGTAATCTCTTCAATCAGCTCATGCTCAGGCGCAAACACACAGTATGTAGCGCCGTACAAGGTGTCCGGCCGGGTCGTAAAGGTGGTAAAGGTCTTATCGTGACCGTCAATGTCAAAATAAACTTCTGCCCCTTCTGAGCGGCCGATCCAGTTACGCTGCATATCCTTCACGCTCTCCGGCCAGTCCAGTTCATCGAGATCTTCAAGCAGCCGATCCGCATAGTCCGTGATTTTCAGCATCCACTGTTTCATAGGCCGGCGCTCAACCGGGTGGTCCCCCCGTTCACTTTTTCCATCGATTACTTCTTCATTTGCCAGCACGGTGCCAAGGGCCGGGCACCAGTTAACGGCAACCTCATCGATGTAGGCAAGGCCTTTCTTATACAGCTGGATAAAAATCCACTGTGTCCATTTGTAATACTTCGGATCCGTCGTGTTGATTTCACGGTCCCAGTCATAGGAAAAACCAAGGGCTTTAATCTGGCGTTTAAACGTTTCAATGTTCGCCTGCGTAAATTCTCTCGGATTCTTTCCTGTGTCCAACGCGAACTGCTCCGCTGGCAGGCCAAATGCGTCCCACCCCATCGGGTGAAGGACATTGTACCCCTGCATTCGTTTCATTCGTGAAATAATATCTGTTGCGGTATAACCTTCTGGATGCCCTACGTGGAGCCCTGCTCCGGATGGATACGGAAACATATCCAGCGCATAATAATCTGTTCCGGACTTCGGATGGTCCGGTGTCTTAAAAATCTTGTTATTTTCCCAGTACTGCTGCCATTTTTTTTCGATATCCTGATGGGGGAAAGCCATAGTAGGTGTACCTCCTTTGTTATATCTGTCTGTCTTTTTTATCATCCATAAAAAACCTCCCGCCCCCTACCTTGTTCCTATAGGGACGAGAGGTTGTCCTGCCAATTGCCATTCCCGCGGTACCACCCTGATTGGCATGCTGATATGCACACCCGCTCTTGATGTCCCTAACGCGGATAAACGGCAGAAGATACTTCCTTTTCTCTTCTGCAACTTAAAGGGGAGTTCACAGCTTCCATTGTACGGCTTCCACCATCCGCCGTCTCTCTGCCTCCAGGTTCCCTGTTACTGTTCCTTATCAACGTTGTTTTCGATATAATACATTCTTCACCCGAATTCTATTATCAATACTTGATATTTTATGAATTCCTTCCCTTTCTGTCAAGGGCGCACAGGGTCCAAGCATAAAATGAAGCCAACTCTTATGTATGGATGAATCTTCCCTTTCCATCCTATCATACAACCACTCACTCTTGAAGAAAAAGAAACAGCCGGGGCGGATTTTGGCTGTACAGCAGAATCGTGCTAAAATACAAAAGTATAGCGTATAGAAGGAGAGATTTAATATGACGCTGCATCAAGAAGATCCCCTTCCTCTAACTTGGGGAGAGAAACGTTATCATACATGGAATTACCACCTGCGTGAGCATTTTGGCGAAAAGATTTTTAAAATCCCTCTCGACGGCGGCTTTACCTGCCCAAACCGGGACGGAAAAGCTGCTTCCGGCGGGTGCACCTTCTGTTCTGCCCGTGGATCCGGTGATTTTGCAGGGGACCGGAAAGATGATTTAGTCACCCAGTTTCATGAAATTAAAGACCGGATGCATAAGAAGTGGAAAAATGGTAAATACATTGGTTATTTTCAGGCGTTCAGCAATACGTACGCACCGGTGGAAGAACTTCGCGAAATGTTTGAAGTCATTCTGGAACAGGACGGGGTAGTCGGCCTTGCTATTGCCACCAGACCCGACTGCCTGCCCGATGATGTAGTAGAATATCTTGCTGAATTAAATGAGCGCACCTACCTCTGGGTGGAACTGGGATTGCAGACGGTACATGAAAGCACAGCAGAGATTATCAATCGGGCGCACGATTTCGAATGCTACAAAGAAGGGGTGAATAAACTCCGCGCTCACGACATTCGCGTATGCTCCCATATCATTGACGGGCTTCCCCTGGAGACTCATGATATGATGAAAGAAACAGCCCGGGAAGTGGCAAAATTGGATATCCAGGGTATTAAAATTCATCTCCTCCATTTACTCAAACATACTCCCATGGTGAACCAGTATGAAAAAGGAATGCTGGAGTTTATGGACATGGATGAATACGTCCGCCTTGTTGTCGATCAAATCGAACTGCTTCCTCCGGATATGGTCATTCACCGACTGACCGGAGACGGCCCTGCAGATCTTTTGATCGGACCGATGTGGAGCCTTAACAAATGGGAGGTTTTAAACGCCATCGACAGCGAACTGCAGCGGCGCAACAGCTGGCAGGGAAAATTCTATCAGCCGGAGACGGCCTTATCCCGATGACGCTGCCGACTGTGCTTACTTTTGTCAAGGAATGGATGAAACGATCTCTGAAGGATGGAGACATCGCTGTGGATGCCACTGCCGGAAATGGAAAGGATACACTCTATCTTGCTCAATGCGTCGGGGAAAGCGGCAAAGTATACAGCTTTGATATTCAACACGAAGCACTGGAAAAAACAAGCCGGCTTCTGGAAAATCACCAGCTTCATCAAAGAGTCACCCTTTTGAACGACGGGCATGAAAATGCTGCTTTGAGGATTCCGGAAAACGAACACACCAAGGTGAAAACGGTCATCTTCAACCTTGGTTACCTTCCGGGCGGGAATAAGGCTATTACCACCCGTACAGAAACGACGCTCCAAGCTATTACCCTTCTGTTGGAACGGATGAAAAGCGGCGCCCTTATCATGGTTGTTGTCTATCCCGGCCATCAAGAAGGGAAGAGAGAGAAAGAAGAGCTGGAAGTTTACGCCAATGGCCTGCCGCAGCAAGAGGTGCAGGTTCTTCGTTATGAATTTATCAACCAGGTGAATGACCCTCCTTTTTTATTAATTTTTGAAAAAAGATAGGAAGTGAAGAAAAAATGTCTGTAATTGATTCTATTCTTTCTTTTAATGAAAAATTTGTGGCTGACCGAAGTTATGAACCTTATCAAACGTCCAAACTGCCGGATAAAAAAATCGTTATTTTAACCTGCATGGACACTCGTTTAATTGAATTACTTCCCCAGGCGCTGAATTTAAAAAACGGAGATGCCAAGATTATTAAAAATGCCGGGGCCATGGTCTCTGATCCTTATGACAGTATTATGAGAAGTATCATGGTGGCTCTTTATGCCCTGCAGGCGGAAGAAGTAGCTGTCATCGGCCATTATGGGTGTGGCATGACTGGGTTGACCTCCGATGCTGTGTTGGACCAGGCCCAAAGCCGCGGTGCTGATAGGGAGAGACTGGAAGAAGCCTCCTATGCCGGAGTGGATCTGAATAAATGGATGCAGGGCTTCGATGATGTCGAAGAAAATGTAAGCCACAGTGTACACATGATCCGGCGTCATCCGCTCCTGCCCGCAAATACTCCGGTACATGGTCTCGTCATCTCCCCGGAAACAGGGGAACTCACCGTCATAGAGAAAGAGGCCGGGACAGAAGGATAGGAGATGGCCGAAAACCCGAACAAAACAATGACGATGGGATCGCTGCACCCGGTCACTGCGCTTTCCATGGGGACGGCTTCAGCTCACTTGGTAAAGAAGATCGCATTACCAAGTGAATCTGGAGTCTCCGTGGCCGGCCTCGTCGGAATAGAGAAGGTGGTTGGGCCAAACGAAAGAAAAATTGGTAAAACGGACATCGGGTTTATATAACAAGAACGTCCATTCAGCGGAGTCAAAATAGGTCGACTCCTGCGGGAAAAGCACGAGTCTCGAGACCCCGCAGGAAGGGATTTTTCTCCGAGGGCCCGCAGGATGCGGGTCAGATCGGCGTCGGCAAAGGATGTGCCGTCCTTAGCCGATCCTCCTTTATTCGAGCCGTGCCCGCGGAAAGCGACCTATTTTGACGCAGCGAT
>NZ_AUCI01000041.1 GCF_000429685.1 Salibacterium aidingense DSM 18341 | reverse complement strand
GGATTATGCTGATCATAGCCGTGGTTAAAATATAAAGAAAACGAGACTGGGACAAAAGATAAGAGGAATGGTGAAAACCTGAACATCTCGTCTTCTATGGTAAACAGTACTTCCTAAGCGTCGTCAACATACGAAGACTCCTGTGGGAACAGCACGTGTCTCGAGACCCCGCAGGCAGAGGGTTTCTGCCGAGGAGGCTCGAGCCGTGCCCACGGAAAGCGAAGTATTTTGACGGAGCGATAAATAGGACAGAACGAAAATTTCCGAACGATTTATGGATTAATCGTTCGGAAATTTTTATCTTATAATGGTATTGTCCCAAACTCGTTTTCTTTATGATCGTTCGATTTTTCCTAGAATAAAGGCAAGCAGCAAGCCGGTTAAAAAGGTCACAATACTAAGGAGAAGCTGAGCAAAACCTGCCCCCAGACCTGGAAAAACGACAAACAGTGATCCAATAAGCAGGCCGGTCATGACCGCATAGGTACCCGTGGGGTGGTAACGGAGCAGGTAATGCAGAAATTTACTCATGATCGCAATCCCTAAAACAATGCCCGCAGCCAGGATCAGTAATACAGGGAGATAGAGGCTGCTTACGGCATGAATGACTGTGCTGTAGACGCCTAGTATTAATAAAATAAAGGAGCCGCTGACCCCCGGAAGGATCATGGCCGTGCTGGCCAGCCAGCCGGAAAAAAACAACAGAAGGTAATCAGAAAAAGAGAGAGATTGCATGACAGCGCCTTCGTCTCCTCGGAACATGCCGGACAATATAACGAGGACAGCCGCAGCAGCTAGAACCACATAATGTTTTCCGGTGAAAGTCCGCTTATAATCCGCTTCTCTCAATAAAAAAGGGATCGTTCCTAAAATTAAGCCTAAAAATAAGAAAAACGTAGGCTGGGGATAAGAGGCGAGAAGCCATTCCAGCATACTGCTTAAACTGAAAACCGCTAATCCAATCCCAATCCCCAAAGGAATAAAAAATCCAAGCTGTTCTTTCCATCTTCTGCTGAAAAAGTTATTTACTGCAGCGATCAGACGATGGTAGATACCGAGTACCAGGGCAATGGTACCGCCGCTCACACCTGGAATAATATCACTGGCCCCCATGGCCATCCCGCGCAGTATATTTCTCCACTCAAACATGACAGGTCTCCTTTATATGTACAGGCTTTTTTATGTGATTATATGCGGCCCTGAATAAACTATGTACAAAAAGAGACGTCCCTTACCAGACAGAGGTTACAGTGGGGACGCCTTTTTTATATACTTACATTCCAATGGCTGAATGCGGGGCACTTCCTTCCTCTTCTTTTCGGAGGCTTTTGTCAAACACAAAAGGGCCGAAGGGGATAATGGATACAACGGCCGCAATCATAGCTCTTGGTACCGGCCAGCGCCGCTGAATCCAGACAAACAGAACAGCAGCCATATAGAGAATAAACAAACCGCCGTGAACCGCGCCTGTGATGGTTACAGCCATATCCATTCCCAATCCGTATTTTAAAGGCATGGCCAAAAAGAGGAGCAAGACAAACGATATACCTTCCAGCATTCCTGCAATACGCAATCTGCCGATAGCAGAAGACATCATATTACACTTCACCTCAACGTTAAAGTCGTTAATACAGGAAAAGCATAGCATGAACGGGTAGGGACTACAATGGACGATTTATGACTTTTAGGCAATAAAAAAGAGAAGCTGTCCCCTTAGGACAACTCCTCTTGATCAGTGGTCAGCCTTTGACTACGGCGATGTCATCATTTTCAACCGTTACGTTGATATTTTCAAGGTTTTCTTCTTCAAGCATGAGATCGGCAATGCCGTCTTCTACTTTTTCTTCGATGACGCGGCGCAGGGGTCTGGCACCAAACGCCGGATCATAGCCTTGTTCAGCCAGCATTTCTTTCGCTTCTTGAGAAATGTTAACTTTTAAGTTCTGCTCTTTGGCTGCATCGATAATATCAGCCAGCATCAGATCGACAATAGTGACAAGGTCTTCTTTTTCGAGTTCGTGGAAGGACACGATACTGTCGAAACGGTTCAAGAATTCAGGCTTGAAATAATCGGACAACGATTCGGTTAGTTTTGGTTCTACATCTTCTTTACTGCCAAAGCCGACGGTCACGCGTTTTATATCAGATCCAGCGTTGGATGTCATAATGATGACGGTGTCTTTAAAGCTTACCGTACGTCCCTGACTGTCCGTTAAGCGGCCGTCTTCCATGATTTGCAGGAACATGTGCTGTACGTCGGGGTGTGCTTTTTCTATTTCATCCAGCAGAATAATGCTGTATGGCTGCCGGCGTACTTTTTCGGTCAGCTGTCCCGCTTCTTCATGTCCGACGTATCCGGGCGGTGAACCGACTAGTTTAGAGACAGAGTGTTTCTCCATATATTCACTCATGTCCAGACGGATCATGGCTTCACTGTCTCCGAACATTTCTTTCGCCAGAGATTTGGAGAGTTCTGTTTTACCGACACCGGTTGGTCCGACGAACAAGAATGAACCGATTGGACGAGTACCGCGGCGCAGGCCGGCGCGGTTACGGCGGATGGAACGTGCCACCTTGCTTACGGCCTCATCCTGGCCAATGACGCTTGCACGCAGCCGATCCGGCAGGTCTTTCATTTTCTGCTGTTCATCTTTTTGCAGACGTCTTACCGGAATACCGGTTTTGTTCTCTACCATCTGTTGAATAGTTTCCACATCTACGACAGCTTCTTTGTGGGAAATATCTCCGTTCTGCTCGGATTCTTCCAGCTGTTTTTGCAGTTTGGATTCTTCATCGCGCAGTTTGGCTGCCCGTTCATAGTCTTCCTGCTGTGTTGCTTTTTCTTTTTCAGCCGCGAGTTGCTCAATGCGGCTTTGCAGCTCCTGATCGTCGTCTTCACTGTGGATCAAATTGATTTTAGAACCAGCTTCATCCATTAAATCAATCGCTTTATCTGGAAGGAATCGATCCTGGATATACCGGTCGGATAGATGGACACAAGCTTGTAGGGCATCCTCTGTATAAGAAACCTGGTGGTATTTTTCATAGTTGTCTTTCAGCCCTTCTAAGATGCTGACAGAGTCTTCAAGCGATGGTTCATTTACCATCACCGGCTGGAATCTGCGCTCCAGTGCTGCGTCTTTTTCAATTTTCCGGTATTCGGCAAGGGTGGTAGCACCGATTACCTGTACTTCACCGCGGGCGAGTGCCGGTTTCATAATGTTACCTGCGTCAGACGAACCTTCTGCGGAACCAGCGCCGACAATTTGATGGACTTCGTCAATGAAAACAATGACGTTTTTACGCTCCTGCAGTTCTTTGAGAAGCTGTTTCATTTTCTCTTCAAATTGACCACGCACTCCGGTGTTCGCTACAAGGGAAGACACATCGAGCAGATAGATGTCTTTGTTTTTCAATTTGTTCGGTACTTCGCCTTCTGTAATACGAAGGGCAAGTCCTTCGGCAATCGCTGTTTTACCGACACCTGGTTCGCCGATCAAAACAGGATTGTTTTTGTTGCGGCGGTTTAATGTTTCGATAACGCGTTCCACTTCGTTGTTACGCCCGATCACTGGATCGATCATGCCGGCGCGTGCTGCATCGGACAAGTTTTTCCCCATATCATCAAGCAGCCCGCCGCCATTGCCGCCAGCCTGCTGGGCCTGTCCCTGCTGATCCTGGGCAGCATTCATCTGCTGACCTCCCATCATGTTCTGGAAAAACTGGTCAAAAGCAGAAGACTGGCCGCCCCCTCCAAAGCTGGAAGGCTGTTTCATATCATTTCGAACTTCATTGTAGCAGATATCACACAAATTTATTTTTTGCTGATAACCATTGATGTTCATATTTAATTCAATGCGTGCCTGCCGCTGTTTACAATATTCACATCTTCTCATGGTTATTTACCTCCTTCATTCAATAGGTTTATATTGCCAAGGGTTGTAGGTTTATTTTTATCTTGGTCTGCATCATAACGCTGTGATTTCTGGATTTCAAATCATTTGCTTTGACTTTGACTTTCTTTGACCTTGTAAACAGTATTATACATTGACCTTCTTTGACTTTCAAGGGGGGGTATAAAAAATTTTTGATGAACAGGAAAACAGGACATTTCTCAAATGTCCTGCTTTCCTTCTGCTTCTATTATTTTTATTGCACACGAGGGCTGCATTTAAACTTCGTTTAACTATGAGCGGGGGAAAACGACAGACTCTGATTACTATTCAAACGGGTATTGATAATTAATTTCTTCATCAAAAACGACATAATCCAAATACACCATTAACAGTAAATACCATCTGCCTGCTTCCTCATCTCTAAGTACAATATGGTCCCGTCCTGCTTCATCAATGATGCCGCGGAACACCATGGACTGCCAATCCGGGTTTCCTTCAAACGTCATATAAACGTTGGCTCGTTTTCCGCGGTTTAACCGCAGGATGTTTTCGATGTATGATTCTTCTAATGGAAGCATGCCATTCCCATTGCCATTGCCGTTCCCGTTTTGCTGGCGTATTCCCATGTTCGCTTCATACGGAGAAAAGCCCCCCTGCTGCTGCATGGGATACCAAGGATAATAATTATACAAAATATCTCCTCCTTTTTTATACATGTTTACCTGTAGACTTCTGAACAATCTTCATAACGGGGCGAAAAGAAACAATGTGCTTTGAAGCGGCCGACATTTGGCTGGCCGAACCATTCCGCCGGACATGCTCCTCCCGGACGGTAAAACCATAATGAATTTTCGGCCGGGGAAAATCGTTCTCCCTGGACAAGCCGCCGGGCCAGCCGGATTTCCCGGCTTCTTGCCCGTTGATAAAAATAACTATCCTGTACAGCCTCGAATCCTCCAGGAGATTGGTAAACCATCTGGGGAATGGTACGGATATTTTCAAAATCAAGGCAGTTGGCATAGACCCGGTTCACCATCACATTACCTGCCAGGAGCATCCCCTGATTGCCTTCCCCTTCTGCTTCCGCCCGCATGAGGCGGGCAAGCATTTTGAGATCTTCTGTCGGTGCCTTGATGATAGCTATGGGATCACCCCGCTTTTTAACTTTCACATTAATGTAACTTATGAGACAGAAGGAAAAGATATGTTAAAAAAACCGGCCTTTTTCGGCCGGTTTTTCTCACCTGCTGAGGTTGGATAAAGGGGCTTTTAAATTAGTTTGTTTGAAAGAAAGGGTGGATGTGCTCGTTATTTAAAATATTCCCGACATAGAATGATCCGAATTCACCATAACGGGCCGAAACTTCATCAAAACGCATTTCATATATTAATTTTTTAAATTGAAGCGCCTCGTGAGCAAACAGGGTAACGCCCCATTCCCAGTCGTCCAGACCAGTAGACCCTGAAATGATTTGTTTAATCTTCCCTGCATATTTGCGGCCGGTCATGCCGTGGGCTTTCATCAGTTCCACTCGTTTTTCGAGGGGGAGGGAATACCAATTGTCCTCCCCTTCCCGTTTTTTATCCATCGGATAAAAGCAGATATGCTCCCATTTCGGCAGAATCGGGTAAATTCTGTCCCGCATATTGGGGTTATCCAATGGGTCGCTGCCGTCTTTGGGAGGGGTATAGTTGCCTTGTTCGACAACAGACAGATAGGAATACGTCTGCATCGTATAGTCTGCGAGGCGGAGTTTATTAAATTCCTGTTCAATGGCATTCAGCTCATTTATCGAGTCCCGTAAGTTCACCATTATAATATCCGCTTTATGGCCAACAACGGTGTACAAGGCATAGCTTCCGGTTTCTTCTTCCTCTATGGTCTGCCAGGTTTCCAACAGCCGGATGAATTCATTCACCATGGCCTGTCTTTCTTCTTCCGGCACCTGTTTCCAGGAGCTCCAGTCTATTTTCCTCAAGTCATGCAGGCAGAACCAGCCGTCCAATGTTTGGGAAGGTTCACTCATTATGTAACACTCCTTTTAAATAAAAACTCTCTTTACTGATTACTATATCACAGTGAAGGAAAACCGAAAAAAATAAGCCTTCCATTTTAAGAAAAGTCAATAGTTGTTCATATATTTCTGATTTAATTGTCTTTCCAACATTTATCAATGGATATTAAATCCACATCTGCATCTGACAGAATTTTATTTGCCTCCTCCATTCGATTTCTTTCGTAAGAAGCAGCCACAGGGATAGACACATGATTTTTGATAGCAGAGGCCGCCTTGATAAAACACGCATAGTCTTCAGAGGATAGGGGGGAACGCCGGGTCTCGTTCAGACCGGTTCCAATATGGAGCATATCTATTCCGGAAGCTTCCAATTGCTCGGCAAGGGTGATGGTTTCATCTTCTATATCTCTATGGTTACTTAAATCCCTGCCGGAAAGGTGAAAAATAATTGGAAATTCTGCGTCTGTATATTCTCTTACGTGTCTGGCAACAGCGAGCGGGAAGTGAAGACGTTTTTCAAATGTCCCGCCCCATTGATCTGTTCTTTTGTTTGTATGAGGCGAAAGAAACTGATGAATTAAATATCCTTCTGCCGCCCCGATTTCTACAGCATCAAACCCTGCTTCCCGGGCTTTTAATGCTCCGTCGGCAAATGCCTGAATCGATTGATATATATCATGGAGTTCCATTTTTTCAGGCTTATCCGGATAAAGACGGGCAGAAGAGGCAGCAGGATCGGAACTCTTTTCTCCTTTATAAGCATACCGGCCCGTGTGAAAAAGTTGTAGAGCGATGGCCCCGCCCGCTTCATGAACACGATGAATAACGGGGCGCCATTCGTCAAGTTCAGCTGTATTCATTGCCTCTTCCCTGTTGCTGCCTGCCGGGGTATCGGCCTCTCCATTCGTCATGATAAGACCGATCTGATCTTTTGCACATTGCACATAGTAAGCCGTTTTTTTATCCGATGGATTTTCCGCATATTCGAGTATGATTCTGCTCTGAAGTGTTAGATTCCTGAGATGGAAGGGCGAAAACAAATGATTCTTTTCCATAAATTAAACCTCCTTCTACGTTTCAAAAAAGCCGGGCAAATGAAGTTTTTTTAGTATGAAACAAAACCCCTTGATTCATCACGGCTGTGCTGGAATAAAATAATTGTTCCACGTGAAACATTTCCTCTAATTGTGAAAACGCTTGATATACCAGGGGATGTAACCGTTTACTGGTTAGAAAATTTCTATTTTTATTATTTTAGGTCTGCAGGTTTATTTTTTCATGAGACAAGAGTATGCTTGTGAATGAAAAAACAGTGACATCTTTTCATAAAGGGATTAAGGAAGTGCTGAATCAGGGTATAATATTTATAGATAGAAGAGACGGGGCTGGCAGGGGAATGATTAAAGGAGGAATGGCTGTGAGTGATCTATTTGAGGTTGTCCAAGGCCAGGTAAAAGCTGCATATCCTTCCATCGTATTTCCGGAAGGAGACGATGATCGGATTATAGAAGCGGCGGCAAGACTATCGACGGATAAAATGTTGAAGCCGATTATTATCGGTGAAAAAGAAAAAGTGCAGGAACGAGCGGAGTCCCTGGGGGTTTCCTTTTCGGAAGTGGAGGTGTTTGACCCGGCTTCTTATGAGAACTTCGACAGGCTTGTCGACGCTTTCGTGGAACGGAGAAAGGGCAAAGAAACAGAAGAAAGCGCCCGCGAAAAACTCCAGAATCCTAATTATTTTGGAACAATGCTCGTCCATTTAGATTATGCCGATGGTTTGGTGAGCGGAGCTGCCCATTCTACTGGTGATACGGTTCGGCCGGCATTGCAGATCATTAAAACAAAACCAGGCATTCAAAAGACCTCCGGTGTGTTTATCATGGTAAAGGAGGAAAAGAAATTTGTGTTTGCAGACTGTGCCATCAATATTTCTCCAAATGCTGAGGAGCTTGCGGAAATAGCTGTGGCAACTGCTGAGACCGCGCAGACATTTGACATGGAACCGAAAGTTGCCATGCTCAGCTTTTCCACAAAAGGATCTGCGTCATCCATGGAAACACAAAAAGTATCAGAAGCTACAAAAAAAGCGCAAAATGACCGTCCGGATTTGATGATTGACGGAGAATTTCAATTTGACGCGGCGTTTGTACCGGCGGTGGCACAAACAAAGGCTCCGGATTCTCCGCTGCGGGGAGAAGCAAACGTATTTATTTTTCCCAGTCTGGAATCCGGAAATCTGGGATATAAAATTGCCCAGCGCCTTGGCGGTTACGATGCGGTAGGGCCGATCCTGCAGGGGCTTAATAAACCAGTCAATGACCTATCACGGGGATGCAGTGTGACGGATGTATATAACCTGGCATTAATTACCGGGAAACAGGCAGTGATGGAAAAAAAAACACTGACTAAGGTGTGAATAAGGTGAAAACGCGAAAAGGACCGGGACAAAAAAAAGCATAAATAAAAACCCGAACATTTCGTAGTTTGTGTTAAATAAGCAAGGAACAAGCGAAGTCAAAATACGAAGACGCCAGCGGGAACAGCACGGACCCCGCAGGGTACGGGTCAGATCGGCGCCCGCCGGAGGTTCCGCTCTTAGCCGATCCTCCTCTATAGAGGCCGTGCCCCCGGCAAAGATGACTCTCCGAGAACGACCAAAGGGGTTAGAGGAGATGTCGCCCTTATGCCCTGGGATGAAGCGAAGTATTTTGACACAGATGCACAAAAAATCCGAACGATTCTCTCGCGAATCGTTCGGATTTTTGTCTCTTAATGGTTTTATTCCAGACGCTTTTCTGTGGAAGCCCCCATGAAATTCGGGTCAAGCGATTTGAGGTGTAGAACAAGGAAGAGAGTTGAGTTTTTCCATTGCTGTCTTTTTATTATAATAGTTCTAGAGATATTAATAATAGAGGAGGAGGGCTAAGAAATGAGACCGGTATTACATACAGGTTATATTCTCCTCTTTGCTTTCATCATAGTTTTCAGCTTGTTTACCTTGTTTGGGGCAGGATTTTTGGAAGGAATGGGGACGGCGTCCCTGCTGCATATTTTTATTATGGGAAGCATGTGGGCCGTGAGTTACGGCCTTCATCTTCTATTAAAAGGATGGAAAGGGAGCCTTCTTTTGTTTTTATTTACGGTAGCAGCGTTAGTGTCCTGGTTTGCAGGGGGCTACCTAATGTTGGAACAGCTTGTTTAATAGCAGTTTTTCCTGCTCGTTATTCCTGGTTCTGTTCTTCCATGGTACGGGATAAGGCCTTATCATTGCGTTCGGTGACACGCTGGAAAAAGATATCAAAGTGCTCCAGTTCGTCTGGGCTCAGCTCCGAAGACTGGATGTCTGCCCC
Source organism: Salibacterium aidingense DSM 18341 (assembly GCF_000429685.1). Taxonomy (GTDB): domain Bacteria; phylum Bacillota; class Bacilli; order Bacillales; family Marinococcaceae; genus Salibacterium; species Salibacterium aidingense. The sequence continues at coordinate 4,836 of NZ_AUCI01000041.1, read as the reverse complement.
TTCCGCTTTCACTGTGGTAAGCAGACGGTAGAGTATATGGTTAACGTCTATTGTTTTCCCGTATATCTCGGAGAGGGACGCCATCGTTTGAGGAGTAATGCGCGGCCACCAGAACTTTGTAGGTTCTCCCTGGACGGCATGCTCATAAAAATCTTTAAGAAGGGAAGCGCGCTCAGATCCACTTCCACGGGCGGCCATATATAGTTGAACGGCCACGCCGCCGCGGATCCGGCGTTGGGAAATTCCGGCGAATTTCTTCCCATTTATGCTTAAGTCGTAGTCACCGGGGCAGTAGGAACCTTTCACTTCAAAAGCTTCAACAGGGCCTGGGGCGTCCGCGAAGAGAAGTCTGGCGATTTCCCACATAAAATCATAACCGCTGTGTATGGAAAACTTTTTATCTTCTTGGAATATAAAAGACAAATTAAAAATGTCCTCGTCGAGAACCACGGCAAGGCCGCCGGAGTTTCGGACAATGACTTGATATCCCTGGTTTTCCAGGAAGCGAACGCCTTCCGCGGCATACGGGAGGCGGCTGTCCTGAATCCCGAGGACGATGGTAGGGCTGTGCACCCACGCCCGCATAACTGGAGATGCCCCCCTGCCTGTACTAACACAAAATGTATCATCAAAAGCAAACGACTGAAGAGGATGGAAATGCAGGCCTGAGCTCGAATGATCCACCCACCGCCATGTTTGTCCGTTCAGCATATCTTTCCTATTCATGGTTGAAACTCCGATCCAATGTAGTTTCCTTTTATGGATTAAAAAGCTTGAATTCATAGTGGTGGAGAGAGACAGTTATAACAACCTCCCTCCTTGTATATTCATTGCAGCGTAAAAACAACAGACTACTTTTCAACTTTTTAAAAGAAGAACCGTAAATATTATATACCATTTTCAGTGCATTTGTCTCCTCCGCAAGCAGCCCGGCTCATTCCGCCGAAATAATGGCTCAAAAACGCAACCAGGTGTTACCAATTAAATAGTTGGAAATAAATTTGTCACTACCATTATACGATAGGGTTTTTTCCTATCAAAACGGAAGGCCAAACTAAATAACTAGGCTCTACAAAAAAAGTTAGGGTTTTAAGTTCCAGCTGCGACTTTTGTGGAGAGTCTTCCATGGTAACGGAAGAAGAGCAATCGATGCTTGGCGATCTGTAGAGTAAAAAGATAAATCATAATGTTTCCTGTCACACCAACATTTGGAGCTGATTGTATGTTATAATGAACGTATGATGTAAACGATCTGCTCTGTTGGATGGGCAGCCATTCCCTTTAAGAAAGGGGGTGGTTGAAATGTCAGATTTCGAGATCCTAATGGTCATGCTCACGGCACTCCTAGTTCTCGTTTCTGACAATAGAAAGTGAAAACCCATCCTGTAGAGCGGGCACTCTAAAGCAGGATGGGTTTTCTATCTTCCATTCTTCGTTGCCCTCCTAGAGGGTCGTTTGCATCTGTATTTGGCAGAGGCACTTCAGTGTCTCTGCTTTTATTATATGCTAGGTGTCGGATAAAATGCAAATAGTTATAATTTACTAAAGGCGTTTTAGGGTGGCGGAGGGGCACGGTCACTCGAGTTGGATAAAGGGGCAGAGCCGGCAGTTTCCATTCCAATATTTGACTTAAAACCAGAAATAAAATCCCGCCGGCTTTGGGGCGGAGTTTTGCTTCTTTCCTTCTGCCCTTGGTATAATAGTAATATATACCAGACCTGCCGAAAGAAAGGCACTGTAAGGGAGCGGAAACCGCCTATGAATGAAGGCAACCGAACATTGCAGGAAGAAAAGGTGTTTAAAGACCCGGTCCATCGTTATATACATATACGGGATGAATTGATCTGGGACTTGATTGGAACCCGTGAGTTTCAACGACTCCGCCGGATCCGGCAGCTTGGAACCACTTTTTTAACCTTCCATGGGGCAGAACACACTCGTTTTAACCACTCCATGGGAGTGTATGAAATCATGAGGAGAATTATTGAAGTGTTTGACGGCAGGCCTCACTGGGAAGAAAGGGAACGACTGCTCTGCCTTAGCGCTGCCCTTCTTCATGATATCGGCCATGGTCCCTTTTCTCATTCCTTTGAAAAAGTGTTTCAGACGGATCATGAATGGTGGACTCGAAAGATTATCACTGGAGATACGGAAGTTAACCGCGTATTAAGGCGTATGGGGGAGTCGTTTCCTCAGAAGGTAGCGGATGTGATTGAGAAAACGTATCCAAATAAGCTTGTGGTTAGTATGATATCCAGCCAAATTGACGCGGATCGTATGGATTATTTGCAGCGTGATGCATATTATACCGGGGTCAGTTATGGTCATTTTGACATGGAGCGGATTCTGCGCGTAATGAGGCCGACAGAAGACCAGGCGGTGATTAAGAATACGGGGATGCATGCCGTAGAGGATTACATTATGAGCCGGTATCAAATGTACTGGCAGGTCTATTTTCACCCGGTCACCCGCAGTGCGGAAGTAATCTTAAGTAAAATTTTACAGCGGGTAAAAAAATTACATACAGAGGGATACTCTTTTTCCCAGCCCCCTTATCATTTTGAAGGTTTTTTTGAAGGAACCCTCAGCCTGGAAGAATACCTTCGTCTGGATGAGTCGGTGGTGCTGTATTACTTTCAGATGTGGCAGTTTGAAGAAGACGCTGTATTAAAGGATCTTTGCCAGCGCTTTATGAACCGGCGGCTGTTTAAATATGTGGAGTTCAATCAGCATTTTATTTTAAACGAATGGGCGAAACTGCAGGAACTATTTGGACAAGCCGGGATTGATCCGGACTATTATTTGGTTATTGATTCTTCTTCAGATCTCCCGTATGATTTTTACCGCCCCGGAGAAGAAGAAGAGCGGATGCCCATCCATTTATTAACACCTGAAGGACGACTGCGGGAATTATCCAGAGAATCGGATTTGGTAGAAGCTATCTCAGGAAAGAAACGAACGGATCATAAATTATATTATCCGGCGGAATGGCTGGAAACTTCCGGCCATGAAGAAGAAAAACAACAAATCAAAAAAATATTATTCTCCCACCAAGGAGAGACAGAATCGGAATATGAAGAACGGTAAGGCAGTTGAAGATTGGCGGATGGTTCGATCATGAAGGAGGAAGTCGGGAATGTTGCCTGATCATGCAAAGTTATTGGCGCTGTTACAAGAGGCGGGCGAAGTGGTGGGCCGGAAGAAATGGCAGAAAATTGTCTATATAAGCAAGAAGTTGGAACTACCTCTGCAGGAAAAATATACATTCCACATGTACGGTCCCTATTCTGAAGAGCTGACAATGAGGACAGAAGAGCTGTGCAGTCTTGGTTTTATATCGGAAATCAAAGAACGCAAGGCTGGTTATTATCAATACCGGTATCAGCTTACAGAGGAAGGCGGTACCTTTCTCGAGAAAATGGACCTGGATTGGCCGTGGAAAAAAGCAGAAGCCATTATTCAGCAGTTAAATGAATATAGTGCCAAGTTTTTAGAGCTGGTCTCGACGATGTTATATTTCGAAGAATTGCCGAAAGAAGACGTGAAAGAAAAGGTATGTGCGTTGAAAAAAAGTCAAAACTACTCGGAGGAAGATATGGAGGAAGCCTGGCAGCTGATTCAATCTTTGAAATAACCAGGCAGAAAAAGGTATGATAGAAGCAGAAACTCTATGAAAGGAGACGATCGTATGGATCTTTTTGATAAAGATGATAAGAAACGTAAAGGCGGCGGTTTTAATATATTAAGCGGAGATGCCACCGGAGGAGACGGAGGATATGGCGCCGGTACGTTAAGCCTGGATAATATGTCCCCCGTTATCATTGATCCTGCAGAAGACCGGGCCTTTGTAGATATGGGAGCCCTCCACGCCCGCTCTGAAATAGAAAAAAAAGTGAAATTTTCTGCGGATAAAGAAGAGGTGCCCAATCCCAAACTATACTGGATGGTGTGGGTGACAGTGGATCATAAAGATGGCAAGCCGCATTATTCGGGAGTTACAGCGTGTGAAACCCTGGTGGAAGATTCAGACAACCGTATCCGCAAAGGCTATAAAAGCATGCCGGAGCATGTGAACAATATGGATAAATCCTTGAAAGGACGACTCATCCTGGATCAGATGGATGATCATTCTAAATACATTTTAGCTGAATTTCTAAAAGGGTTTGATAAAGACATTTGGGATCATTCCAGTGAAGAACTGCATCAAGTTCTGAATGTCAAGGATGATTAAAAAATAAAAAGAAAACGTCTTGTAAACTTTGAACGATTTTTGAACAATTGTCAGAGCTATTGTTCTTTTCTCAATTTAACAATACACTGGAAATACACACACGATCATAAAACTAGGACACCAAAACGTGCAAGGGCGCCCATCCAGCCCCTTGCACGTTTTGGTTTAAAAAGAAGAAAAAAGCACAGCGGACGGACATTTATTCCGTTATTGCTTCGATTTATCCTATTTTGAGGGAGAGATGGGACATTTTGGATCTATGTCAAGAAAGTAGACACCTTTTTTTATGATTTGTCCGTTATAAAACGGAACGGACGCAGGTTTTTTCCCACCTGTCAGGATAGATGATGCCGCGGAAGCGTCAAGCTCAAACCGCTTGACCCATCCGCTCTATCATCTAGAGCGGTGGTTAAGGAAAAAAGTACTCTCCTGCCTGCATTAGGAGGTTTCTACGGGCGCTCGACTCCGCAGAACCTGCTGTTTATAATACTGCACCGGGGTCAAATAGTTCAGGGTACTGTGGATACGCTTGCGGTTGTAAATCAGTTCAATATAGCGAAAAATCTTGTCATGCGCCTGTTGATGGGACGGAAACCGTCGTCCCC
>NZ_AUCI01000040.1 GCF_000429685.1 Salibacterium aidingense DSM 18341 | reverse complement strand
AAATCGTTCGGATTTTTTGTCCTTGATAATGTTTTGTCCCGGCCTCCGGTGTGTTTTTGCCGGTCATCCTGTGTTGTTATTTTCGATTTGTTCCCGTATCTGCCTTTGTCTTTCTTCTTCCGCTTTCTGTCTTGCTTCTCTATAATCCTGCCGGATTGATTTCAGCAGGGAGATACAAGCTATAAATAGTACGATAGAAAAAGGAAGGGCTCCGATTAGGGAAGCTGTCTGCAGGCCTTCGAGTCCGGCACTGATGATAAGAACGACCGCAAGAGAGGCAATTAAGGTGCCCCAGATGACTTTTACGACAACGGAAGGGTCTGTATCTCCCTTGGAGGTCATCATGCCCAGCACAAACGTGGCAGAGTCTGCAGAAGTAACCAAAAAGGTGAATAGCAGACAAATGGAGAGTATGGATAAAATCGTGCCAAGCGGTATATTTTCCAGCATCATAAACAAGGCGGTGGTTTCGTCTTCGGCTACCATGGCGGCAATGTCGGTCCCGTGAAAAAGGTCAAGATTAACAGCGGTTCCGCCGAAAATGCCGATCCAGATGATTCCGATCAGAGGTGGAGAAACCATCACCCCAAGGACAAACTCCCGTACGGTCCGTCCTTTGGAAATACGGGCCACAAACATCCCGACAAAAGGAGCCCAGGCAATCGTCCAGGCCCAATAATAGATCGGCCACTCCTGCACCCATGTGCCCTCTGTATACTGATCAAGACGCAAACTGGCCTGGAAAAAATTCTGCAGGTAATCGCCGATTCCCATCGTAATAGTTTCCAAAATAAAACCAGTTGGGCCGATGATTAAAACGGTGATCATTAATATCAAGGCCAGCCCCAGGTTCACGTTACTTAAGTATTTAATACCGCGATCCAGACCGGAGAGGGTAGAAACCATAAAGAAAAGAAACATCGCTGCTACAATCATAATCTGGGTCGATGTTGCCGACGGGGCATCGAATACGGTCTGCAGCCCTCCATTAATCTGAAGAACACTTAATCCTAGTGTGGTGGCAACTCCCATCACCGTTGCGATTACAGCAATAATATCGATAGTATTGCGAAGCGGCTTTTTCCCGGTCTCGCCGATCACAGAATTCATCGTATCACTAATCAGGCTGCGTTCTTCCTGACGGTAAAGGAAATAAGAAATGGCGAGCCCGACAAAGGTAAAAGATGCCCACTGGTGAATACCGTTGTTGAAAAATGCGGTCCACATCGCTTCTCTGGCAGCTTCAGGGGTGCCGGCCTCAATATTATCAAATGGCGGCGGGGTGCCAAAGTGTGTCATCGGTTCGGCCACACCCCAAAATACAATACTGACCCCGAAACCGCAGCTGAATAACATCGCAACCCACGTAAACAGCCGGTATTTTGGCTTGGCGTCATCTCCGCCGAGCCGGATTTTCCCGTACTTACTGAAGGCCAGGTAAAAGTTAAAAATGATAATAAACAGCACAAATACTAGATAAAACCACCCAAACGTACCCGCGATAAAATTATAGATAACGGTAGCCTGTTTGGCGAGAATATCTGGTGCTATCGCTCCCCATAAGGCGAACAGAAAGATAACAGAAAAAGATACCCAGAAGATGCTGTTCATAAATTTAAATTTTTTCTTGTTATTTTCCACGGTGATGTCTCCTTTATTAAAAATCGTTGGCAATGAAAAGTGGTATCAAAACTTCTCTGTTTTTCTTTCTTCGGTACGTATCAACCCCCATTACTTTGTTATTCTGATACATGTATACCCGGCGATTAATAAATTAATGTCACAAATTTGAAATCGATGTAGTTTACTTAGAAGGCCCTTGAGCCGTGGGCGAGGTTAGATTAATAGAGGGGGAGAAACATTTAAAATTATTTGATAGTTAGAAAATTTTGGTATACAATAAGGTTGGCTGATATACTAGTATAATTAGAGGACTATCCGAAAAGGAGGACCGTTTCGTTTTGTCGTTACGAGAAAATGAAAGCGCTTTAAAACTGTTTTAATATTCGAAAGGGTGTGTTCGACAGTGATTAATACCGCGGTTATTGGTACTGGAGCCATCTGTCCGTCTCATATAAAAGGTTATTCCCAGTTTTCAGATCTGTGTAAGATTGTGGCACTTTGCGACATTTACCCTGAAAAAGCAAGGCACGAAGCAGAAGCACATAACCTTAGTGTGGACGTATATGACGATTATACGAAACTGTTGAAAAGAAATGATATTGATTTAGTCTCTGTTTGTACTCCGCCATACACCCATAAGGACATTACCGTAGATTTTTTAAATGCCGGCAAGCATGTCCTTGTTGAAAAACCGATGGCCTCTTCCTTACAAGAGTGTGACGCCATGATTGAAGCAGCCAAAAAAAATAACAAGATCCTATCGGTAATTTCTCAAAACCGCTTTACAAACCCGATGCAAAAGTTAAAAAAAGTACTGGATACAAAACTGACGGGCCCGATTGTGCATGCCCAAGTGGATTCCTATTGGTGGCGGGGTTATAGTTATTATGATTTATGGTGGCGGGGTACCTGGGAAAAAGAAGGAGGAGGGTGCACGTTAAACCACGCGGTACATCATATTGATATTTTTACATGGATGAATGGCATGCCCGCGGAAGTAACGGCCCTTACGAGTAATACGGCCCACGATAATGCGGAGGTTGAAGATATTTCAGTGGCTGTCTGCCGTTATGAAAGCGGTGCTTTGGCACAAATTACAAGTTCCGTTGTTCATCACGGAGAAGAACAACAATTGGTATTCCAGGGCAAAAAGGCACGGGTATCTGTTCCGTGGAAGGTCAAAGCTTCAACGTCAAAGGGAAATGGTTTCCCTGAAGAAGACAAGGAATTAGAAGCGCGGCTGCAAAAGGTTTATGAAAATGAAGATGATATTCCGTATGAAGGTCACACGGGTCAGATTTATGATGTACTACAAGCGGTAAAAGGGGAAAAAGAAGTGCTTGTAGATGGAATACAAGGGCGCCGGACACTGGAATTGATTACAGGAATTTATCAATCATCGAGTGAAGGAAAGACGATAAAACTGCCGTTAGACGAATCCAGTCCTTTTTATACAAGAGAGGGAGTGTTGAAAAACGCACCGTATTTTTATGAAAAGAAAAAGGTAGTTGAGAATTTTACTAATAATGAAATAAATACAGGCGGTAAATACGAATGATATTCGGTCGAGCTGGAGGAGAGGCCTCTCGGGATTTCCTGCTGCTGAATATTTCCTCTCAATCCTGCCAACTTGAAAAGAAGGACCGGTACCCTAGTAAAATTAGAATATAGTTAAAATTTGAAAATAGGATGAGGTGATGACCATTACCGCGATACAGCCCCAGCATAAGGCTAATGGATCAACAAGAGACATTGTATATCATAAACTAAAAAAGCAGATTATTGATTGGGAACTTGAACCAAAGACAAAGATTTCAGAAACCGATATTGCCAGCGAACTCAAAGTGAGCAGAACCCCTGTAAGAGAAGCATTCCTGATGCTTGCCCAGGAGGAATTAATTGGGATATATCCGCAGAAAGGGACCGTCGTTTCGGAAATTGATCTGCAATTGGTCGAAGAAGGCAGATTTGTTAGAGAAAATATTGAAAAGGCTATTGTAAAGGAAGCATGTGAAACATTTGAGGAAGACCATCTTTTTAAGCTGGAAATAAACTCAATGAAACAAAATTTGTGTTTAGAAAAGGGATCTCATCACCGATTGTTTGAACTGGATGAAGAATTTCATTATTTGCTCTTTGAAGGGTGTAATAAAGTAAGATCATGGAATCTTATCCACCAAATGAACAGTCATTTTGATCGGTTGAGGGTACTGCGCCTGGCCTCCAATCCAGATTGGGAAGTAGTGGTCAGGCAGCACCAGCAATTATTTCAACATATAACGAATCGAGAAACAGAAGAAGCAGAAAAGTTAATTGTGGACCACCTTCACATGGTTAACTACGAAAAAGATACACTAAAAAAACATTATCCAGATTATTTTAAATAGCGTAAGAGAGGAGGAAATGATGAAATGGATGGAATGGAAAAGCCGGCATTAGACAATACAAAGACAAGGCAGTACCCCAAGAGTTACAGAGCTTGGTTACAATATCGAAGGATCACAGATGACAATACGTATCGAAAATATAGAGCATGGTTATCTTCTATCGGTTTATTCACAGACTCTGTCATAACAAATTCAGCTGTGGAAGAATTGGCCTATGCAGTAGAGTCTATGCTTGATGTGACCCCCTTTATTAGTCATTCACCACAGAAGGCTTCTATCATTTTAGGAACATATCAAGACATTCCCCTTGAAAACTACGGCCTTTCCAAGTCTTCTTTCGAGGAATTAAATAACGAAGGATACCTAATGAGAATGGTGTCCGGAGCAAATAATAGTCAGCAATTATTGTTGGCCGGAAAATCGGATAAAGGTGTCCTATATGCTGTTTTTACCTTCTTACGCCTGCTGCAGATGAATACATCCATGGATACATTAGACAGGAAAGATGCCCCGGCACACCTTTTTAGAATGATAAACCAGTGGGATAATATAGATGGAACCGTGGAACGGGGATACTCGGGCCATTCTATTTTTTATATTGACAACGATTTCAAAGAAGATATCGGTCGTATGAAAGACTATGCCCGGCTCTTATCGTCTGCAGGGATTAATGCAATTTCTATAAACAATGTGAACGTCTGGGATACGGAAACAAATTTAATTACTGCTGAATATCTTCCCAAAGTAAAAAAAGTTAGTGACATTTTTAATGCGTATGGCATTTCTCTGTTTTTAAGTATCAATTACGCCAGTCCGATGTCGCTTGGAAAATTAGATACCGCAGATCCGCTTGATAATAAAGTAAAAAAGTGGTGGAAAGAAAAAGCCGCGGAACTATATCATTATATCCCCTCTTTTGGCGGTTTTGTGGTGAAAGCTGATTCAGAAGGACGACCGGGGCCATTTACATATGACCGGAATCATGCCGATGGTGCCAATGTTTTGGCAGAAGCACTAAAGCCGTATCATGGGATAGTGATCTGGCGATGCTTTGTGTACAATCATAAACAGGATTGGCGGGATAGACACACAGACCGGGCAAGAGCAGCCTATGACCATTTTAAACCGATGGACGGCAGGTTTTTAGATAATGTGATCTTACAGATAAAAAACGGACCGATGGATTTTCAAGTCCGGGAACCCGTTTCCCCATTAATAGGGGCCTTGGAAAAAACAAATTATATGCTGGAATTGCAAATCGCCCAGGAGTATACCGGTCAGCAGATCGATGTCTGTTATTTAATTCCGCAGTGGAAAGAATATTTAGATTTTGATACACATGCCGGTGGTAAAAATACAAAAGTGAAAGATATAACAAATGGATCGGTGTATAAAAATCCATTAAATGGAATAGCTGCAGTCTCCAATATTGGAGATAATCTGAACTGGACAGGTCATACGCTGGCGCAGGCGAACCTGTACGGTTATGGAAAGCTTATTTGGGATCCGGAGATATCGACGGAAGATATCACCAGGGAATGGATCGTATTAACATTTGGCGATCATCCGAAAGTGGTGGAGAACATCGAATATATTTTACTTCATTCCTGGGAGGCCTATGAGCGTTATACGTCCCCGCTCGGTATTGGCTGGATGATCAACCCGGGTCATCACTATGGTCCGAATATTGATGGCTATGAATATTCCAAATGGGGAACGTATCACTTTGCTGATCGGGAAGGGATGGGCGTAGATCGAACCGTGGAAACGGGTACGGGATATACATCCCAATATTTTCCGCCGAATGCGGAGAAGTACAATTCATTAGAAACGTGTCCCGATGAATTGCTATTATTCTTCCATCATGTCCCCTATACGCATACGCTGCATTCTGGAAAAACAGTGATTCAACATTTATACGATACCCATTTTCAAGGGGTGGAAATGGTGGAGAATTTCATCGAAAAATGGGAGGAGTTAGAGGGACATATTGACGAGTGGACATTTGAGAACGTGAAAGAAAGATTCCAGTGTCAACTTGATAATGCCATAGAATGGAGAGATCAAGTCAATACGTATTTTTATAGAAAATCAGGGATTGAAGACAAACACGGTCGTACCATCTATTAATATAAGTTAGCAGGAATCGGGAGGACATTTATTCCGCTATTTCTTTCGTTTTTTGAGTTTTGAAGGGGAGATGCTCATTTAGACATTTAACGGAATAAATGTCCGCAAGAGGAGGTTCTGTTTATAAACGGCGAAGACGAGAGAAAAGTTGAAAGACGGACCTTGGTGGTTTTTCCAAGAATCCGTCTTTCTTAGATTAATCATTGTCCGGTTCTTCATCACTAAATGCAAAGGAATGAACATCGAACATTCTGGTATTTTTACTGTTATCGTTTTTGAAAACGAGGTAGACATTGTGAAATCCTTGGGCGCCATCGGTGGAGTTGGTATCGATTTTAGTGGAGACTGTCAGCCATTTTTCTGGATGGAGCCGTTCTGGTACATCCATGGTTCCAACCACTTTCCCTGAATAGGGATCATCCAGCCGGACCTCTATCGTACCGCCGAAAATGGAGGACACTTCAGCATTCATGTATAGTATTCCTCTCTTATCGGGTTGGCCGTTCGCTGATCCATCTCCGAAATTAACATTGGAATATTTAATGTGGGAGCCGTCCCGGATATTGGTAACCACTTGCTCTCCTTCTGCGTTATCACGAACCTGCAGCCCTGGCGTCATTCCATCGTTTTCCGCAGCGATATAGGTGGAAAATACATCTTTCATATCCGGCAGATCTGGTAATTCAAAGGTTTTGGGAATGAAACTTGTAACACTGCTGCTTTTAAGCTTCATGGAGAAGGATCCATCCTTTATTTGAATATCATCGAGTTTATTCAAATTTTCACTGGCAGAGGTCCGGTACGGAACGACAGCACTTGTGTCTTCAGGAAAGTCATGGAGATCAAACGTAATTTGTTGAGACTCTGAACTATTGTTTACCGCCATTATGGAAAAATCACCTGAATTTGGATCTTTAAACGTTGTAATCATCACATCATCGACAGGATGTTTATCAGACTCTATCATGACGTCCCCCGGTTCGACAAACCGGCTGTAATTACCGAAAGAATAGTATCGCTTGAAAACTCTGAATAGTCCTGTTTCCGTAGGGGAAACGGATTGATCAGAGCCGTCGTTCATCAAACGGATGAGATTAGAACCATCAGCCCCGCTGTTCGCTGCCGGCCACCACCAGAAATAAGCTCCTACTCCCGGATGATCAAACATATTACCAATTAAATTGGCATAACCCATCGCATCATCGATGGTGTTATCTTCAAATTCCTGCTTTTGATCGCCCTGGTTCATATACTCCGTTTGCCAAATCTTTTTATCCAGCTCCTTTGAACGTTCAAATTCGTTTTCCGGTACAACAGTGCCATCTTCTTGCAATCCTTGATAAGCATGAGCTGCCACGATATCAACATAGTCACGAGTTGCCACATCATCGAGAGCCGGGGCTGCGTATTCTTCTGTAAATTCCATCCCTTCTCCCAGCACGATTTCTGCCGGGACATCCCTCTCTTCAAATGTAGGCCCGAGGTACTCCCTCACAAACGTATTTAATTCTTCCGGCGTCCATAAGCTGCTGGAATACCCCCCGGTAAAATCCGGCTCATTCGTAGGAGAAATATAGCTGATATCAATATCAAAGTGTTCCTTATAACCTAGTACGTATTCAGCTAAGTAATCAGCAAATTCCTGATACTTATCTTCCCTTAATCTATTCGAATCACCTTCTCCACTCACACTTTCATTTTCTTTCATCCAGTAGGGCGCACTCCAAACACTACTGAAAAACTCCGTGACTCCACGTTTTTCAGCTTCCTTCATTAACCATATTTGATACTTGTCAAATTCATCTTTTTTTGTCTCCCAATCCGGGTCGTCCCAAACAAATTCGCCGGGCTCAGGCATAATGGTATCGGCAGGGCCGTCATATTCCGAGTCCCCCCAGGTACCGCCATCACCAACTTGGTTTCGGACGATATCCAGTCCTATCCCATTTTCCTCGCTAAACAACATATCGAGGATTTGAGTTCGCTGCGGTTCATCCAATCGGTAGATGGAGCCTGCTTTATGAAAGGCAAAAGAGCCTCCGAACCCATCTATCTCCTGCAGTTCATTGTCCCAGTTAATGTCACTTGTAGGTTTAGATGCTTCCGTATCTGCTGCAGGTCCGCTTGAATATAATATCCCTGCCGCTAACGAAACACTCACCACTATACGCAAGGTTTGCTTTCCATTTTTGAGCATGTGATTCCAACCCCTCATTTCCAGAATATGAATGAATCATGCTGCCAAGGAAAAAGATCTATGGAACATTCCTGTGTTATAGAACTTGTTTCCTTATCTGAAGGTGAGGATTATTAGTGGCGTGCCAGCAAAACAATAAAGAAAGCGGTTTCAAAAGCAGTGGTTTCTTTTTTGTATGTTATATCATCACACCCCTCCTGTCTCTTCGTAATCGTTGGGATACTTACTTAACATAAATATGCCTTGAGTGTTCATACTAATAGGATAGTTGAAAAGAATACTAGTATGCTAATCTGATTACTAGTATACACAGGAAATATATGTAATGCAAAACGAATTATCAGTTAATTATAAATTTTCTAATAATAAAACAAGGAACTTGTGTGGAGGCAAGGAAAAATTAAGAAAAAATACTTTGAATTTCCAGAACAAGTCATTTACAATATAACTAACATACTAGTTATATTAATGTCCTGAGTTACATGTTACTTTACCAAACCGTGATATTAAGCAGGAAGGGGGAACAACCTATATATTTTTCAAGAGAATTGTAAGCGCTTTAAAAATGGAGGGAGGTGTGGTTCTCTTATCACCTGACCTGTCCTGTCGAAGGAGAGGGAAAATAAAATCCCTTTCCTTTCTGTCAAAAGACCACTATATAAAATTATTTGGGGGAGGTTTTTAAGTGGGGAAAAAATCACTGTTATATAGTCTGTTGATTATTCCCGTGCTCCTTGTTTCGGCTTGTCAGCAAGAAGAAGCTGCGGAGGAAGGAAAAACGGATGGAAATGAACAGGAAGATGCTTTGACACTTGATGTTTTGCACAGTTTTACGGGGGAGCAGCCCCAGGCTCCTGTTATTGAACCAGCGTTTGAGACCTTTGATGAAGAACATTCTGATATTAATTTGCAGATTGAAACGGCCGGGGGGAATGATATAGAACAGGTTTTGAGAACGCAGGTATCAGCAGATGATGCCCCGGATGTTTTTACCCATTGGGGAATGCGCAGGTCTGAGAGTTACTTTCAAAACGGGGATATTCCAGATATCTCAGAGCTCATCGAATCAGATTCAGAGTTAGAAGGGATGTTCAGAGAAGGGTCCTATACTCCTGTTACTTACCAGGGCGGGGTTTTTGGGCTGCCTATTCTATCCTACAGCTACCATTTTATTGTGAACACAGAAATGTTTGAAGAATACGAAGTCTCGGTTCCAACTAATTACGATGAATTAAAAGAAGCTGTTACAACGTTTCAGGAAAATGGCGTCATTCCATTTGCCGCTAATAACCACAGTGCTCGGTATATGCTCTTAAACTTGTTCTCTCAGCATAAGACCCAGGAGGAAATGATTGAACATGCTACGGGGGAGGAACCTTTTGGTGATGCGTTGTATACAGCAGCAGAAAGGGTGCAGGAACTTGCTGAACTAGGCGCTTTCCCTGATGGATATATGAGTATGGAATCAGCTCAGGCTGTTCAACTGTTAAACGCCGGACAATCGCCGATGTATTATCAGATGGATTGGACACTTGGCCACCTCGATGAAAATCAAATGGAGAAATTGGATATTATCCCATTTCCTTTAGCTAGTGATGGGCTGCCGCAAACCACTATTTCTGGAAATGGACAGTTTATCTACATGAGTAATGAGGCTTATGAAGATCCTGATAAACGGGAAGCTGCATGGGAATTAATGAAGAAAATAGCCAGCCCCGAAATAGGACGTCAAATTATCGAAGAAGCCTCCGTTTTGGATTTGTCCAATTCGGAAGTGGAGTTTGACGAGTCCAATGTAAATCCAATTTTAGTAGAAGCGTTTGAAGATCAACAAAGCGCTGAAAATATTGTCCCCTCCTATGATGAAGAATTATTTGCTTCGGAAGTAGAAAATGAATATTGGCCGCTGGTGGATTCTTTGCTGCTCGGGGATATTACTCCTCAAGAATTTGTTGATGAAATGAATAACATCATCCAGGAATATCCCAATGTTCAATTTGACGAATAAGAAAACGTAGTAGGTTAGGGGGCATTGACGCTCCCTGGCCTTATAGTGAACAGGAGAGGAGAGTGAAGATGGTACAACAAAATCGATGGACGCTGTCTTTATTTGCCATCCCGACCCTGCTATTTTACTTATATTTTTTTATAAGTCCTTTAACTAACACCCTTTTTGATAGTTTTGTAGAATGGGACGGGATTTCAGACAAAGTCTTTATCTTCTTAAATAACTATATGGAGATATTACAAGACCCTGTGTTTTACTCTGCGTTATTAAATTCATTTTATTGGGTCGCTCTGGTTATCACAGTGCAAATTCCAATTGGTTTTTTTCTTGCTTACTTTTTATATCAAAAAGTAAAGGGGTTCAGGATATTACGGACGGTATATTTTATTCCAGTAGTAACCTCAAGTGTTGCTATTGCCTTAATATTTTCCTTTATTTACGACCCGATATTCGGTTTGCTGAACAATACGCTGAACATTATAGGCCTTGGTCATCTGACGACCGATTGGCTGGCTAACCCTGTCACTGCTGTAACAGCCGTTGCTCTTCCTTTCGTTTGGAACTTTATCGGTCTCATGATGATTATTCTGTACTCCGGATTGCAGACCGTTCCCGATGAGCTTATAGAGGCAGGGGAAATGGATGGCGTCAATGCGCGGCAGAAGATCGTGCATATCATTCTTCCGTCGATAAAGCCTGTTCTTACCATATGTCTTGTGTTAGGCGTGACCTATGCCTTTAAACAATTCGATTATGTTCTCTTATTAACCAACGGAGGACCTGTCCATTTAACGGAAGTATCAGGGTCTTATATGTATAATCAAGGGTTTTCTGAAAACAATTACGGCTATGGTAATGCAATAGCCATAACGATGATGGTAATTGTTGTGGGATTGGCGTTTATCATTAACAAGGTATTAAAAGAGGATTAGGAGGGGCCGCGCATGGAAACGAAACCCGGGTACGAACCTGGTTCTAACACTCCTGTTTATGTAGAGGAAAAGAAAAGTTTAAAACACCATGTGGCTAAGTTTCTTAAATATACTTTTATATGGGGTTTTTTTGCTCTAAATTTTGGGTTATTCCTCTGGATTTTAATGACTTCTTTTAAAGAAAATTCCGAAATATTCGCAAACCCATTTGGTCTGCCTGAGTCTTATAACTTTGAGAATTTTTATAAAGTGTTAACCGAAGGTAATATGGGATTGTATTTACTGAATAGTTTAATCGTAACGATGGCTACCATATTCCTTTGTATGTCGCTGGCAGCAACGATATCTTTTGTAATCTCCAGGTTTAAATTTAAAGGGAAACAATTCATGTATCTTTTATTTGTTATCGGCGTCACTATTCCGCTGCAATCTTTAATTTTCCCTATGTTTTTTAGAATGCATCAGATTGGTCTGCGGGATACACTGCTAGGGATCATTATCGTATATACCGCTTTAAATTTACCAAAAACAGTATTTCTGCTGGTTGGATTTATGAAGGGCATACCAAGAGAGATGGAAGAGGCCGCTTTTATCGATGGCTGTAATTATTGGCAGATATTTTCAAAAATTATCATGCCAATGAGTAAACCAATGCTTGCTACGGCGGGCATCCTTATCTTTCTTTCGACATGGAATGAATATATTTTTGCCACTGTTTTGTTATCTTCAGACGCTGTTCAAACGCTGCCTTTAGGGCTGGCGAATTTTCAAACAGATCATGTCAGTCAATATGGTTTGGTATCTGCTGGGATCATTATCTCCATTATCCCAATTTTAATCGTATACATCATATTTCAGGAACAGGTCGTGAAAGGCATGACGTCAGGCTCTGTAAAAGGCTGAATGATGATGTGCATTTCAGTTAGGAGGAGAAGGAAAGATGAATAAAAGTGACGGGATGAGCTATGCTCCCAGGGGAGAAGTCAATAAAGTGGTGGAAAAAGGACAATTTCTATTTTCAGCCATTGGACTGGATCATGGTCATATTTACGGCATGTGTAACGGTTTGATAGAAGCAGGTGCCGAATTGGTTTCAGTGTATGATCCGGATCCTGAAAAAGTAAAACAGTTTGTGAATTCATTTCCACAAGCAATAGCTGCTTCTTCCCGGGAAGAAATTCTTCGTAATCCCGAGATTCAACTGGTGGCCAGTGCCAACATTCCAAAAGACCGGGGACCTCTAGGATTAGAAGTGCTCGATCACGGAAAACATTATTTTACCGATAAGCCGGCTTTTACAAAAATTGAACAAATCGAAAAAGCGAAGAAAAAAGTTGAAGAAACTGGCCTGAAATGGGGCATTTACTACAGTGAACGTTTGCATGTGGAAGCCGCTGTGTATGCCGGACAACTGATAGAAGAAGGCGCAATAGGGGAAGTCGTTCAAGTGATGGGAACAGGGCCGCATCGGGCAAATGCGGAAAGCAGACCGGACTGGTTTTTTGATCCGGAAAGTTTCGGCGGCATTCTTTGTGATATTGGAAGCCACCAGATTGAACAGTTTCTATATTATGCGAATGCAAAGGATGCGAATGTTCTTCATAGTAAGATTGGAAATTATACCCTTCCAGACTATCCGGAGTTTCAGGATTTTGGCGATGCCGCTTTAGTGGCAGACAACGGGGCCACTTTTTATTTTCGCGTCGATTGGCTGACCCCTGAGGGATTAGGGACATGGGGAGACGGGCGTGTCCTCATTCTTGGAACAAAAGGATACATAGAGGTGAGAAAATACATTGATATCGCCCGGAGCCCCTCTTCTGATCATGTGTACCTCGTCAACCAGGAAGGGGAAAAGTACGTGGATGCCTCTGGTCAAGTTGGGTTTCCTTTTTTTGGCGCATTCCTTTTGGATTGTTTACATGATACAGAAAATGCGATGACACAAAAACATGCTTTTAAAGCGGCAGCATTGTCTGTGGAAGCTCAAGAACGGGCAGTGCCTATTCAAAAATACGACTCCGGCACCGAAGCATGAGGGGCTTTGTATGGAGATAGACAAGGAGCTCATTCTTGGACAGTATCCGTAAATAAAGGAAACAGGCAGACCTGGGTTTCTGACCGCGGCTTAGGGATCATGGATGGATGGGGAATTTGGGACACGTTAAATAAACTCCCGGCAAAAAAGCCAAGTTGTCAATGAATGAACACATGTGACGTGTGTCGTTTCGTATGTGGTTTTCTTTATTTCTGATATAATAGAAAAGCATCTTTTTAAAGAAATGAAGAGGGTATCATGCGAAAAACTCAGAATGTAGATAAACAGGTACACAATTCTTCCGGGGCAGAGAAACAGCCGCTTTCGGCGGTGCTGGCAAAAACCGTGAAGACAGGAATCATTAAATCGAATTTGTTCCCCATGGCGGCGGGGCTGTCCCTGGCGTTATATACGTATCAGCTCGGCATCCTGGAGAAGCTTCCGGAAATCATCTGTGCCTTTCTTGGCTCGATTTTGGTGATGGGAGCTGCGGGAGCGTTTAATAACCTGTATGACCGGGATATAGATGCGATCATGGAGCGAACGAAAGACAGGCCGACCGTAACCGGAGAAATTTCGCCGGCTGCTGTTCTATGGCTGGCCTCAGGAATGAGTATCGCCGGCATTGGCATCCTGGTCCTGGCGACACCACTGGCTGCGTTTTTAGGATTTCTGGGCATTTTCTTTTACGTCGTCCCGTATACGATATGGAGTAAACGCAGGACGGTTTATAATACGGAAATTGGCAGTATTTCCGGCGCCATGCCGCCTTTAATAGGGTGGGCGGCGATGTATCCTGACATTTCCCACCCTGCTGTGTTAGGTCTCTTTGTCATTACGGTGATCTGGCAGATGCCCCATTTCTACGCAATCGCGATACGCAAACATGAAGAATACCGGGCCGCCGGTGTACCAATGCTTCCGGTCGTAAAAGGGGTACAGCGGACGTATATCCAGACTAATGCCTATTTAGTGATTTTGATCGGCATCAGCTTTCTGCTTGGTACGCTAAGCCTGGGATTAATGCTCGTCTCTCTCTTGCTCAGCATCGCCTGGCTTGTATTAAGCATGTACGGATCGAAAAAAATGGATCCGGAGAAATGGGCGAAAGCGATGTTTATTTTCTCCCTCGTTCACATGACCATTTTTTTCTCCACTGTCATTATTTACTCGCTTACAGGTATTTTGTTTCAGTTGTAGTTCCGGCAGTTAGTCAGGAAATGTGGAGACCGGGACAGAAGGATAGGAGCCGGCCGAAAACCCGAACAATGACGACGGGATTGCTGCACCCGGTCACTGCGCTTTCCAGCTCCCTTGGTAAAGAAGATCGCATTACCAAGTGGTTCGTCTTCGTCCCATAGGAGTCTCTGTGGTCGGCCTCGGCTGAATAGAGAGGGAGCTTGGGCCAAACGAAAGAAAAATTGGTAAAACGAACATCTTAAGGTTTAACGTTCATTCAGCGGAGTCAAAATAGGTCGACTCCTGCGGGAAAAGCACGAGTCTCGAGACCCCGCAGGAAG
>NZ_AUCI01000039.1 GCF_000429685.1 Salibacterium aidingense DSM 18341 | reverse complement strand
GTAAAACGGACATCTTAGGGTTTATATAACAAGAACGTCCATTCAGCGGAGTCAAAATAGGTCGACTCCTGCGGGAAAAGCACGAGTCTCGAGACCCCGCAGGAAGTGGCTTTCTTCCGAGGAGGCTCGAGCCGTGCCCGCGGAAAGCGACCTATTTTGACGCAGCGATAGAACAATACACAAAAATCCGAACGATTTATGGAAGAAATCGTTCGGATTTTTTGTCCTTGGTAATGTTTTGTCCCAGACTCGTTTTTTTTATAAAACCAGACCCACCACGCCTCTTCTGAAGTACCAGACGATCCCCCCCCGATACCACCAAAACCCGGACCGAAAAGAACCGGAATATTGAACACTCCGGCTTCGCTCTACTAATCAGGATAGCATCGTAAAAATTTTAATTAATAGAACATATGTTCTCGTAAAATTCAAGGCAACAAGGTACAATAGAATCATAAGAGAACATAAGTTCCTTAAATTTATTTTACGGAGGATGATAAGTTATGTCGTATACGTATCGCAGTGTTACTTTCTATGTCAATGGTGATGAGCGCAGAGTTCACGTACTTGAAACCCCGGCGAGTAATGTTCGCCCACGTATTATCAATAAAAGTTTGGCAGAGACTAGTCAAGTCGGCGTAAATGGAACATTTTATGATTATGATGCATTTACAGATACCGCAGGGGAATCTTTGGGGATGATCTATTGGCACTATGATAATAATCCTTCAGATCGACAGACAGAAAATGAAGATTCGCAAATAAGAAAAAACCTTATTACGTATGAGAATTCATATGGCAATGTTGTTCCTGTCACAGTGAACGCAGCTGATCTTGAGGGAGTAAGAGACTCCTATTCTAATGTCCATGCTATTATTGGCGGACGGTCTTTTCAATCGTCTAATTATGACAACAACCTGCCATACGGCGCACGCGACCACCGAACCGTCATTGGATATTCTGGGAACATCGTTATCATGATGGTAACAGAAGCCGATTTCCCAAATAGCACATCTACCGTCCCAGACATGCTTGAAGCTATAGAAGCTGCAGGATATAACGCCAGCAATTTCGTAATGATAGACGGTGGCAGTTCTTCTAATATGCGTTTGGGTGCAGGGCCTGACAACTTTTATGGAGGCGGCACCGGCTCTCGCGAACTGGCAAGCATGGTGTCTTTGATCGATGTGTAATAGAAAAATCGAGTAGAAGGGGTGACTAACCCCCGTCCTCTCCCACCACCGAGCGTTCGGGTCCGTACTCGGCAGTTTCCAAAGTAATGACGGGAAAGGATTTCCACTCTCCTTGCCCGTGGTGCTTTTCTGGCTCTTTGTGTGTCACCGTTCCTTAACACTTCTAAGGTGTTCAACAGAATTCACCGTCTATCCCTTAGTGAGCTCCTTTCGGACATCTGTTTCATAGAAAGGTGAGTACGCAGAGTTTATTCCGCACTCCTTTGGAATACAGCCCTTCCCTGCTTACAGGTACTATGGATTCGGCTGACTTCTGATCGTTCAGCAGTCTCTCCTGAGACTGGTTACCGTAAGCGTACGGCATTCCGATCGGATCTCCCCGGGTAAGCGTACAAACTTCTCTCCGTATCCCCGCCTCATTTACTGCCTTTCCCTTCGGCCGTGAGGATTTTGACTTGTCGTGCAGTCTCGTCCAAGAAAGACAGCCTGATGGGATTCGTATACATCAGGGCAGAGATTTGCCCCCGGTTTCCTTCAGATTCCACCTCACGATGGACACCCTTACCTTTGGATCATGGCTACTACGGCCTTCACCATTCGGGGTCTTGAACCCTAGAGCGAGTACGCATGCCGGACACACTAAAAAAAGAGGAAAGGTTTTATCACCTTCCTCTTTTCTGTATACTATGGGATAACATGACATTTAGGAGATGAACGTAATGAGTATCAAAGATTTCAAACCCTTGCATTATCCCGATTCTATGACCGCTCGCATTGTAGCCATTGTAACGATTGGCTTTCTTATTCAATTGATTGTTGATAGCACGTTGCCTACATTGCGTGACTACTATTTTTCTCAATACGGAAAACCATACCCTAACACCGTTATGATTCACCCTCATGCTATTATTGGTTATGTAGTTTTCATTCTACCTGTTGCTTGCTATACATTTATGTTACCTAAAAACAAACTGTTTCAAACGATACTCTTTACCACTATCGTGTTGCCGCCTTTGGTATGGTATGATTATCATTCGCTCAATGCCATGAACAATTTTTCCGAAACTCTAAATATTTTTCGCCACGCGTTTATTTCTGTTCCTGCAATATGTGCGCTGCATATATTTCTTCCACAGCCGCAGCCACAAAAAGTCAAACATAAAGAAACGGCACCCTGTATACGGGAAACCGCAGGGCAAGAAAAAGAATAACCGACCACGTTCATTGGGATAGTATGAAAGTAGTTTGCGTAATTCATACTATCGGAAATAAAAAAGAAAATCCCTTTATATCAAGAGTACAGCAACACCCACTCCGAAAAGTGGGTGTTTTTCCTTCTATGAACAGTTTTCCCCTTTATAATATGATGGGGAGATTTGATGAAAAATTCGTCCCTTTTATTCGGACTGCTGGGCTTGGAGCCACTTTTACGGGATGATAGAACTCCCTGTCTACAAGCTAACAGATCAAGCCATCGCGATGATCACACAGCTGGTACAAGACGACAGGTAGCAACTCTTTTGATTTTTTGAATGAAACATCCTGGACCAACCGTCTTTTCAAAAGGCGTGCTGGTTCTTTTTTTATGAGAACAGACACGCCCCGCTTTTATCGAAACACCAGACGCTTCCCTTCTGATGGCCAAAACCCTCGGTGCGCCGATCAGTCCGATTCATAAGGCCACCCGCCGCAACACGGGAAGCCATGTATCGTATGCCCCAAAAGCATGTCACCTAAATAGGACTTCAAATCACAAACGGTCACAAATATGTGTCCAGATGTCACACTCATATGACTTCAGGACACGTACATAGGCCTTCTCTTTTTTCAATCACCAGACTTCCCCCGCCTCTCCCGAAACACCAGATCCGCACCGCCTGACGCGCCGAAACCCGGACCACCAAACCCCCATACCGGCAGCGTTTCCAGCCCGTGCCTTCCGCGCCCGCCGGTGGTTTTTCTTCCCTTTCTCGCTGCCGCTCGTATAACCGCTCCGGGCTTCCCGCCCCGAATGCACGCAATCTTTGAGCAGCTTCCCCTTCCCGATTGCCCGACAGCGTCTTCTCTTTTACATCCATCGACCCGTTCTTTTCGGGCGTCCTTCGCTACGCCCATGGATTTAAATTTTGCGGCGAAAACCGCCCCGATCTCGTCCCGAAAACCGTCCCTTATCGAGCATCCCGGGACGAAAAACAGGCCGACTAAGCCGTCATACGCTTTTTTAAGATCGAACGGGACGACTTAATTGGCACCTCTCTCAACGACGGGGTTTATCGGGGCCGGAATTAGCCGCTTAGCCGGGGGAGCCTCTCTCCCAATGGGACTAAGTTGCTGTCGCACCGGGAGGTCGGTGCGTGATTTGACGGGGCGGTAGAAAATATTGAAACACTAAAAAAAGCAATCGAAAGACAGAACCAGCGACTGCAGGAACAACAATAAAACGAAGGTTGTAACCACAACCCGGTTAAACGTTTAAAACAAACAAAAAAGGGAGCGATCCATCATTGCAAAGCATTGACAGAAGGCCTGCAATATTATACGATGTTATTTGGCATTTCAAATCCCACTAGCCCCGGGATCGGAAATGAAGTAAACGACGACAAATGTAAACAGATAAACGAATGTACATGATACAGGATCAGGAGGGAAAACAATGCGTACAACTTATATGGCGAAGCCAGGGGAAGTAGAGCGCAAGTGGTACGTGATTGATGCGGAAGGCGAAACGCTCGGCCGTCTATCCAGTGAAGTAGCTTCCATTCTTCGCGGAAAGCACAAGCCGCAGTACACTCCGCATATCGACACCGGCGACCACGTTATTTTGATTAACGCCCAGAACATCAAGCTTACCGGAAACAAGCTTGAGGACAAATATTACTACCGGCACAGTCAATATCCAGGCGGACTGAAGCAAACACGTGCTCTGGAAATGCGTCAAAATAAACCGGAACGTATGCTGGAACTGGCAGTTAAAGGAATGCTTCCAAAAGGTTCCCTCGGCCGCCAGCAGGCTAAAAAGCTGCACGTCTACGCCGGCTCTGAGCATAAGCACGAAGCACAACAACCGGAGAAGTACGAACTTCGCGGATAAAACAAAAGGGAGGGTATTCATTTGGCACAAGTGCAATATTACGGCACCGGACGCCGTAAAAATTCCGTAGCCCGCGTCTTTATGGTGCCTGGCGACGGTAAAATTACGATTAATGATCGAGGCATTGATGACTATTTTGACCTTGAAACGCTGAAAGTGGTAGTAAAGCAGCCGCTTGCTGAAACCGGCACAGAAGGTCAATATGATCTAAAAATAAACGTAGACGGCGGAGGCTTCACCGGTCAGGCCGGCGCCATCCGTCACGGTCTTTCCCGCGCCCTGCTGGAAGTAGACCCGGATTTTCGCAAGCCGCTGAAAGATGCCGGCTATCTAACCCGCGATTCCAGAATGAAAGAACGGAAAAAGTACGGCCTCAAAGCCGCACGCCGTTCCCCGCAATTCTCGAAGCGTTAAAAAACACCTTTCTTTCTTGCGAAGGGTGCAGCCCTCTTTGTTCCTGTTGGAGCAGAGAGGGTTTTTTAATAGGGATGAAACGCCTTTCTTTATTAGATAAGAAAGCATATAATGTTTGCGTTTTTGAGATACAGCTCAGGCGCCATTGGCTCGAGGGCCTACATGAGGTAGGTCAGATCGGCGTAGTCACAGGATGGGACGGTTTTAGCCGATCTTCCTTACAACCACCCGCGCCTTTCGCGGCAAGTCTCCTCGGCGGGTCTTCAGCACTTCCTTCCACAGGAGGTGGTGGCTTCAACGCCCGGCACAGGACGTGCACGGTTTTAGTTAAAGAACTGAGGCGGGCGCCTTGCGCTTTTCTTATGATAATTAATCCAGGTGTAACCATTACATTCGTCCGTTATGTGAGAAAATGTAAGGAGTAACAGGGGGATAACCGTTACATTTTCTCAAAAAGAAAGGCAAAGTCAGAAAAAGCAGCGCATAAAAGTCACTTTGACGAAGAGTCTTAAAAAAGTAACGATTACAGCGCCCAAACTTCGGTGTTCGTGGAAGAGATGGCGATCGCGCCGTTTTTCAAAGCATTGACAACATCTTCTTTATCACACACGAGGCCGCTGGCAATAATAGGAAGGCTAACCTTATTTTTAACCCAGCCAATGGTCTTTGTCATCCCTCCAGGACAAGTTTCAATAATATCTGGATCCGAATTGCTGATCTGCCGGTCTATGCTGTGGTAGGACATGGAATCCGTCAAAAAGAAGCGGTGAATCGTAATAAAACCATAGTTCCGGGCTTGTTTCACCAGGGGAGCTTTTGTACTTATGATCCCGTCTGCCGCTGTATTCTTACGCAAGAATTCTAACACCACCTCTTTTGAGGAAGCTCCTTCAAGCAGGTCAACGTGAATAAAAGCCAGTTTGTTGTGTTTTTTTATTCGGGATACGATGGAGGCAACATTCATAATTGTGCTGTTTAAGACGAAGACAATTTTACACTCAGAATCTAATGCTGTTTTCAGACTTAGTTCATCTTTGATACCGGCGATAATAGGGTTGTCCTCCATTTGGCTCATAACGTGTTCCATCCTATACATCTCCTGCCTATCGTTTTGCTTTCATTTTATGCGGAAGGGATTTCAAGAAGCAAGGAAAACTTTATGCTATTGCTAAAAAAACGCTTTCAAAAAGAATTGACAAGCGCTTTCTTATGAATTAATATGATATCAAGTTACTAGAGCAGAGAGGAAAGTAACTTCTCGCAGGAGAAGTGTGCTTTCCTCTCTTTTTTTATACCCAAATCCCCTTCTCCTGCAACAAAAGGAGGGATCACATTTTAGAAACAAAGAATACACGTTCTTTGTGATAACAAAATTAGAGGAGGGGAATAACGTGTCGGAAAAGTACACAAAGAAAAAAATAAGACCGCTAGTCTTTTATCCTGCATTCATTCTCTTGGTTCTGACCATCATTCTAAATTTCGTGGATCAAGAAGCGTTTATCCGCGTGACTTCGCAGGCTCGAGATTTTATGACGCAGGACCTTGGCTGGCTGTTTAGCTTGATGGGCGTCGCTTGCTTGATTATCGTTATCATAGCCTTTTTCACTCCATTAGGGGACATTAGACTGGGAGGAGAACAGGCTGAACCCATTCTTAAAAAGAACACATGGTTTGCCGTTACGTTAACGACCACTATTGCTTCAGGGATTATGTTTTGGGGAACAGCGGAGCCGATTTCCCATCTTGCTTACCCTCCGGAGGGGGTTGAACCGATGAGTGCGGACGCTGTAAAGTTTGCGATGGAATCCCTTTTTCTCCATTGGACGTTTCTTCCCTATGCTTTTTATACCGTACCGGCCCTTGTGTTTGGATTTGCTTATTATAATATGAACCGTCCGTTTAGTGTAGGCTCTGAAGTCTCTCCGATTATGGGGAATAGAGACCAGCGAAAATTTGACGTGGCAGTGGATGCCGTGATTTTATTTACGTTAGCTACGGGTATAGCTTCATCGTTTGCAACGGCGGTGATGAACATGGGAAGTGGGATGAATGCTCTGACAGGGCTGCCGGATAATGTGACGATGTATATTGTGATTGCGGTATTGGCTACTATTATTTTTACTGCGGCATCAGGCACAGGACTATTTCGGGGAATTAAGTATTTGGCCCATTTTAATGTTTATTTATATTACGTGATTATTGCTGCGTTTGTAGTGCTTGGGCCGACCGTATATATGTTTTCCTTAGGAACGGAAGGTTTTGGAGGATTTTTATCGGGGATTTTTGACCGGGCCCTGTTTACTGGAACGGCTGCAGGGGACGATTGGGCCTCAGATTGGACTACGTTTTATTGGACCAACTGGATGGCCTGGGCCCCAGTAACAGCGGTGTTTCTAGCCCGCATCGCTTACGGGTATAAAATCAAAGAAATGATTACAATGAATTTCTTTATTCCAGCAGGTTTTAGCACAGTTTGGATGACTATTGTGGGAGGGACCTCGATTAACTTTCAGATGAGCGGACGTCTGGACCTGGTTTCCATTATGGATGAAGCAGGAGAAGGAGCGGTCGCCTATGCCATTTTAAATGAGCTGCCATTAGGGTTCCTGCTGATTGCGATTTATCTCATAGCCGTATTCATTACCTTTGCAACGGCAACCGACTCAACCACAAATGCCATGTCCGGGATATCTACGACAGGAATTGAATCTGCTGAGGATGAGGCGCCGCTTTCTATCAAAACGCTCTGGGGTGTTATTATTGGATGTTTGGCCGTCATTTCTTTATCGGTGTTTGGAACCGATGGTATTCGGATTTTATCGTATCTGGGAGGCATTCCAGCATTAATTATTGGATTCCTAAGCTTCCTGTCCTTGATCTTTCTTATCAAAAATCCAGAAAAATTTAATAAACGGTCGTAGTCTCATTAAAAACCCAAGCGTTATGGAGGCAGCAGCTATGACAGTTGACAGAACAAGGGTAAAAATATATACTGTTCACAGTTACTAGAGCGAAGAGGAAAGTAACTTCTCACCTTAGGGGAGAAGTATGCTTTCCTCTTTTTTTATATCTTGAGGAGGAGGCATGCCAGTTGAGTATTACGGATTTTACAATGGATTATTTTTCGCTGAAAGGGAAAAACGCAGTAGTGACGGGAGGGAACACAGGTCTCGGTCAGGCTTTTGCATTGGCTCTTGCTAAAGGCGGTGCTAATGTATTCATCCCGAGTATTATCGAGGAAGACGGAACAACCCGGGCATTGATGGAAAAGGAAAACGTACAGATGGCTTTTATGCACGCAGATCTGACGGAACCCGGTGTTCCGGCAGAAATTATAGAGCGCTGCGTCGAGACGTTTAGTTCCATCGATATACTGGTGAACAGCGCCGGATTGAACAAGATTGCCGCATTTGAGGATTTTGGAAGAGAAAAGTGGGATCCTATGATTCAGGTGAACCTGACTGCCGCTTTTGAAATGAGTTATGAGGCGGCAAAGAGGATGAAACAGCAGCAAAGCGGCAAAATCATAAATATATGCTCGATGTTCTCTTTCCGGGGCGGGCAGGGTTCCCCTGCGTATGCTGCGACAAAGCACGGACTGGACGGCCTGACAAAAGCTTATTGTGATGAACTGGCGCCTTTTAATATTCAGGTTAACGGCATAGCTCCCGGGTACTTTGCTACGGATTTGACGCTTGCAACACGAAACGATTCGGAGAAGAACAAGCAGGTGCTGGACCATATTCCTGCCGGGAGATGGGGAGAGCCTCAGGATTTAATGGGAACGACCGTATTTTTAGCAGGGGCCGCTTCTGATTATGTGAACGGCCGCGTTATAGCAGTCGATGGCGGCTACCTGGTGAGGTAGTCCATCTGGAAGGGGGATGAGAATGAAAAAAACATATGTAATAGGCATCGATGGCGGCTCGCAAAGTTCAAAAGTAGTTATTTTTGACCAGCATGGTCATGTTATCAGCGAAGGAAAACAGCCGCTGCAGCCGATGCACATGCCGGAACCTGGTATTGTCGAACACCCGGATGATGATTTGTGGGAATCCATTGTTCAGGCGGCGGCGGAGGCGATGAATGCTTTTCCGGATACCTATGACAAGATTATAGGAATAGGCTTATGTACCATTCGTTTCTGCCGCTGCCTGCTGGATGAAAATGGGGATCTGGCAGCACCGGCCATGAGCTGGATGGATGAACGCGTTTCCCGGCCTTATGAACACGAGCGTGAGGAGGTAAGGTATGTTACGACCTCTTCTGGGTATATCACCCATCGTCTTACCGGGGAGTGGAAGGATACCGCGGCGAATTATCAGGGCATGTGGCCAATCAACACGGATACGTGGCAGTGGAGTGAGGACCCGGCGGTGCTTGCTGCCTATAACATTCCACGGTCTATGCTCTTTCATTTAAAAATGCCGGGAGAGCTCTTAGGCCGTGTAACCGAAGAAGCAGCACGCTTGACCGGGATCCCCACTGGTCTTCCAGTTGTCGCAACGGCAAACGATAAAGCGGTGGAAGCCCTTGGAGCCGGGTTGTTGTCCAGCCGTAAAGGCCTTATCTCACTTGGAACTTACATTGCAGGGATGGTGCACGGCAAAACCAATCCGAAAAACACGGCACATTTTTGGACGAATTTTGCCGCACTCCCCCATGAGTACCTTCATGAAAGTCACGGTATCCGCCGCGGCATGTGGACCATCACCTGGTTCAAGGAGCTGTTCGGAAAAGCTTGGGAACAGCAGGCAGAGATAGAAGGCGCAGCGCTTGAAGAAAAATTAAATGAAGAGGCTGCCTCTGTGCCGCCTGGAAGCGACGGGTTAATGACCGTACTTGACTGGCTGGCTCCTGCGGATCAGCCTCATAAAAGAGGAATGATGATCGGTTTTGACGGCCGTCATACAAGAGCCCATATGTATCGTTCCATTTTGGAAGCGATCACTCTCACGATGAAAAATAATATGGATGAGATGCAGTCCGAGCTGGATATCGATCTGGAAAAGCTAATAATTTCCGGCGGTGGGGCAGGCAGTGATCTGATGATGCAGATTTTTGCCGATGTCTTCGGAGTACCGGCAGAACGAACCGTTATTAACGGAGCGGCAAGTCTTGGAGCAGCGATGTCCGCAGCGGTGGCTCTGAATGTGTATGAAAGCTTTGAAGAAGCGGCGAAAAACATGGTCCAGGCAGATCAAACCTTTTATCCGAAGGAGGAGAGCCGCCTTTTTTATAAAAAGATGAATGAGGAAGTATATCAGCATATTTCCACCTACACGGATGGCATTCTGAAGAAAGCCCATTCTGTATTTTCCTAAAAACTGCAAAAGGAGTTGTTACGTTCATGGAATTGACCAGAGAAAAAATCGTGGCAGATGTGAAAGGCCTATTATCGGAAGAGCAGGTAAATACAGAGGAGGCGGTTCTGCAGGCGAACAGTGTGGATCGGTTTAGGAAATATGAAGACATTCACGGTATTTATTCCCTTCCGCTTCCCGCTGCTGTGGTAACGGTGCATAATTCGGAGGAGGTTTCCAGACTGCTTGCGTATTCGAATGAAAACGGCATAAACGTGGTTCCTAAAACCGGCGGATCAGCAACGGAGGGGGGACTTGAAACAGCGGCAGAGAATTCCATTGTTATGGACGGGTCGCAAATGAAGGACATCGTGAGCATTGATTCTTACAATATGATGGCGACTGTTCAATGCGGCGTCTGCCTGGAAGATCTGGAGAATATCCTGCGGGAGCAGGGATTGACCACCGGCCATTCCCCGCAGTCCAAACCACTTGCCCAAATGGGAGGGCTCACGGCGACCCGGAGTATCGGGCAATTTTCCACCCTTTACGGAGGCATTGAAGATATGGTGGTCGGCCTGGAAGCAGTGTTTCCAAACGGAAAAATAACAAAGATCAAGAATATCCCGCGGCGCGCAGCCGGCCCGGATATCCGGCATGTTATTATCGGCAACGAAGGCGCTCTCTGCTATATTACCGAAGTCACCGTCAAACTTTTTCCGTATTATCCGGAGAACAACAAATACTACGGTTATTTGATCGATGACATGAAAACAGGGTTTGCTATCCTCCGGGAAGTGATGGTTCAAGGATATAAACCATCGGTGGCCCGGTTGTATGACCCCGAAGATGCTGCGGATCACTTTGCTTTTTCAGACGATCGCTGTGTGCTGATTTTTATGACGGAGGGCCCGAAGCCAATAGCCGAAGCCACAGGGCGGGCCATCGATGATATCGTCCATACATTCAGCAAAAAGAAAAAAGTGGAATCCCGGCTCATCCAAAATTGGTTTGAACAGTTAAATTGGGACCCCTCCAAAGTGACGAAAGAAAGAAAAGAAATCAAAGAAACCAATCGTATCGGCTTTACCACGGAGGTTTCCGGCAATTGGGACGTCATCCATGATATTTATGAACGCTGCATTTCCCGCATCCGCCGCGAAATTCCAAATATTACGATGCTTGGCGGCCATTCCTCTCATAGTTATATGAATGGGACCAACATGTACTTTGTTTATTATTACGAGCTGAGGAACATTAAACCAGAAGAAGAGATCACAAGGTTTCATTACCCCATTAACGAGATCATTGTAGAGGAAACCCTGCGTGCCGGTGGCTCCATGGTTCACCATCACGGCGTCGGCAAGCATCGTACCAAATGGATAAAAGAAGAATATGGATCTTCGTATTACATGTTAGAAACACTGAAGCACGCGTTTGACCCTAATGGAATCATGAATAAAGGAACGATTTTTCCGCTCGAGTAACCGATGAAGGAAACTGCCATATACCGACAGTATGACAACCTCCACCTGTCATATACTAAGGCTTGAGGGGGGAGACAGATGGGGGTTGTGATTTCACTTGAGCCGCACCGCATCAAAAGGGAATGGGAGCAGGAAAAAAAGCTGCTTCAGGACATTCAGGTGCAGGAAGTTCAGGCTACCGCCAAAAAGGTATTTATACCGGTATTTGAGTATTTTCAATTTCCTTATTCCTTTTTAGAGGAGGCCTGCATGGATCTTGCCCTGGAAGCCTTTCTCTCCGGCGGGAAATTCAGCCGGTATGTGGAGGACAGAGCGCTTCCTTTTAAGTTTCAGGTCCAGGCCGCCGCAACAATCGGTCTCATCGCAAAAGAACTGCATGAATTTATCAAATCCTGGGTCGATGAAGATCCAGCCTGTGACCGTGCAGAAATGAAGGAAGCCGTTGAATCGTTTATCACGTATTGGTGGAAACGTGGATTGGAAGCCGGTACCAGACGGCAGCTGCTTCGTTTCCATTAAACAATATCATCGTAATAAATCACCCGCTCCGTCATATAAATGAAACAAGCTGATTACTTGTAAAGGAGCGGGCGTTATATGAAAAAATGGCTTGGTATTGCCATTCTATTCATAGTATTAGCAGCCTCAGGCTGGTTTATACAAGATCGTATACTGCCGAAAGAGACGACGGGCGGCTGGAATCTGCCGTTATCCGGGAAAGTGATTATCCTCGATCCCGGGCACGGGGGAGTGGATGGCGGCGCGTCCACCAAAGACGGAACGCTGGAAAAAGACGTCGCTCTTTCCATGAGTTTTATGCTGCGGGACTACCTTCAGGAAGCTGGGGCCATTGTTTTTATGACGAGAGAAGGGGACTATGATTTGGCTGGACAAGACGTAGAAGGATACAGCAGGCGGAAAACCGAAGATTTGCATAAGCGGCTGGAGATTGTGAACGAAAGCGGCGGGGATTTATTTCTCAGCCTGCATTTAAACGCCGTCCCTTCCAGCAGATGGAGCGGGGCTCAGACCTTTTATCAGCCGAGAGTACCCGAAAATGAAAAAGCGGCGAAATTAGTGCAGGAAGAGCTGCGGCACAATCTTGAAAACACCACCCGAAAAGCAAAAGGGATAAAGGAAGTTTTTTTACTGAATCAAGCGGATATCCCTGGTCTGCTGGTCGAGGCTGGTTTTATGTCTAATACCGAAGAAGGGCGCAGGCTGGGGGATGAATCCCACCAGAACAAAGTGGCCTTTGCTATATACCAGGGCATTCTTCGTTATTACAGCGGGGACGAGCCGGAAAGCTCTTAGTTGCAAACGTTTGAAATAAACGGAGCAAAAAAGGTATGCTGTAGATGGAGTATATAGCGTAATAAAGGATGGTGTCCGATTTGTTAACGGAAGAGCAGATTCGTGAAGCTTTGCAGAATATTGAAGATCCCGATCTCCATAAGAGCATCGTAGACACGGGTGGAATACGGGAGATAAAGATAAAGGAAGACAATGTCAGCCTGAAAATCGCCCTCGCCAAAACAGGGACAGCAGAGCAGATGCAGGTACAGCAGAAGATTGTACAGGTTGTAAAAGAAGCAGGGGCGGAATCGGTAGGCCTGCGTTTTGATACCCTCAGTGATGAAGAGGTAAGAGAGCTGGGCGGACCACAGGAGGAAGAGAAGGCGTCTTTACTTTCTGAAGATAATCCAGTGGAATTTATCGCTGTGACAAGTGGAAAAGGCGGCGTTGGGAAATCCACGGTTTCTGTTAATATAGCGGTGGCTTTGGCCAATGCCGGTAAAAAAGTCGGGATTATTGATGCGGACATTTACGGCTTCAGCGTCCCGGATATGATGGGGATTGAACAGCGTCCGACCGTGCAGGGAGAAACAATTTATCCAGTGGAACGCTTTGGAGTGAAAGTCATATCGATGGGCTTTTTCGTGGAAGACAATGCCCCGGTCGTCTGGAGAGGTCCGATGCTCGGTAAAATGTTGAATAACTTTTTCAATGAAGTTGAATGGGGAGACCTGGACTACTTAATTCTTGACCTGCCGCCCGGCACCGGAGATGTTGCTTTGGATGTGCACACGATGCTGCCGGAGTGTAAAGAGCTGGTTGTCACCACCCCGCATGCGACAGCAGCATTTGTGGCTGCACGTGCCGGAGCCATGGCCATCAAGACGAACCATCAGATCCTGGGTGTTATTGAAAATATGGCCTACTTTGAGAGTAAAAAAACGGGAGAAAGAGAGTATATCTTCGGCCAGGGCGGCGGCGAACGCCTGACAGAAGAGCTGAAAACAGAAATGCTCGGTCAGATTCCGCTCGGCCAGCCTGAAGTTGATCAAGAAGACTTTGCCCCCTCCGTTTATGAATCGGAACACCCGATCGGCAAAATATACAACGATATCACCGACAGAATCATGGAGAAGATCGGAAAATAAACGAAGAAGCACCTTGAGCGGCACGTTCAAGGTGCTTCTTTGCAGCTTAGGACAGAATAGCCAGAGCCGACGCAGTAGAAAAAAGCAGTCATTAAAGATGGGTTTAGCCGCCGCCCCCGCCGCCGGAGGAACTCCCGCCCTGCTGGTCTTCTTTGCTCGTTTGCTGTTCTG
The DNA here is from genome assembly GCF_000429685.1 of Salibacterium aidingense DSM 18341. Classification (GTDB taxonomy): domain Bacteria; phylum Bacillota; class Bacilli; order Bacillales; family Marinococcaceae; genus Salibacterium; species Salibacterium aidingense. Next base: position 3,289 of record NZ_AUCI01000039.1, on the reverse strand, counting down.
CTACTTTTTCGAGAATTCCTGTGATTTTCGATTTAAAACGAGGACTTTCCATCGCTTCACTCATAATGTTCATCACCTGCTGCCGATATTCCTTTCCTTTTAACAGCTCCAGAGTGGCTTTTTCCATCTCTGGATCTTTCATGACATCTATTAACATCTGCTGGTATTCCGGGTCTTTCATTAAACTTTTTAACATTTTTTCATTATTTTTCTGCATGCTGTCCGCAAAAGTCTTCGAAAATTCCGGATCTTTTAACAGCTCCTGCCAGAACGATTTCCCTTTTTCCGCCGTCAATGTATCTTCTACGGTCTTTTTTAGGAGCTCCTGATCCATGACAATTTTTTCTCTCATTTGTTCGTCACTTAATATATCGCTGATGGCTTGTTTTCCTTCATCCGATTTAAGCAGATCGACCAGCATTTTTTTTGTTTCTTCATAATTGGCGTTTCCACTCCCCTGATCCTCCGCGGCGGCAGCGCATCCTGCTAAAGCCGAAATACATAAAAAGATAAAAATAGCTGTTTTTATATGCGATAACAAGGTGTCACGCTCCTTTCTGTTTCTCCTTCTCCTCGATTGTTCTTTTTATTAAAATGAGTTAGATGTGAAAAAATTATGCATAACGCGGAGGGTATGTAGCTTTTTCCTGTTTTGGTTGGTAAAATCAATAGCGAAGGATTCATACCTGTAGAGGAGCGCGATGGCGTTGAATACAAGAAAGCTTGTTTATTTATTTTTTTCCACCCTGCTGATCGGCTCTGCCAGCGGAGCGATTGTCGGGGTGTTATTAGATGTGGAAACATACTTTAGCGGGGGTATTCTTAATTTCTTCTTCGGCTTATTATGGATGCTTGGAATGAGCGCCGCCATCAGCCTGGTCGCGCAAATGGGATATTTTGCTTATCTAACACTGCAGCGTTTTGCCCTGGGACTGTTTAAATCGGTGAAACTTTGGAACCGTGTGCAGATCGTTCTTATTTTATTTGTGCTGTTTGATTTGATTTACCTGCGTTACGTTTCTTTTGCTTCCGAAGAGGAAACACTGCTCGGTTATACGGTCATGCCTGTATTGCTGCTGGTGTACAGCGCAGTAGTGGCTTATCAGAAGCAGCGCGAGACAAACAGAGAAACTTTTTTCCCGGCCATGTTTTTCATGTTTGTTGTTACAACAATCGAATGGGTGCCTGCCTTAACGGTGGACATCGTAAATGACACCAAATGGCTGTGGATTTATGTCACCCCGCTGCTTGCCGCGAACACATGGCAGCTTCTTATTCTGCACCGGCTGACTGGAGTGCCGCAAAATAACAATTCGTAAAGGAAACAAACGATTGATTAAAAAAACAGGAGCTCTCGTTTTTGAGACGACTCCTGCTTTTTGTATGGGTAGGAAGAGTTTTTGCTGCCTGGTTCGCATGAGGGGCGGAGGCGATGCCTGCGGCAAAGGAGCCCCGATGATTTACAGGAAACGGTGCCGCCTCTTGGAACTCTGAAGGAGCACGTCCCGGCTGTAGAAAGCTGTGCATCTAAGGGGCGGAGGCGAAGCGGGTTTCACCTGTTCAAGAAAGTCATGGACATACTCCGGATCAAAATGTCCAATATTGATAATTTGGGGACACAAGAGAGAGATAAAAAAGACTAAATGGTTGATAAGGAAATATAAAGGACAAAATAAAAAGCTGAAGCCTGCAAAATGTCTCCAACCCTTGTTTTTTAGACACTTTCCAATCCTTTTTGTCACTGCTTTGGTGAAGCTGCAATTTCTTCTATATCCGTTTCGGCTTGAGAAATCAGTTCTTCGATATCTACGAAAGAGTAGTTCTCTTCTTTCAGGTTATCGAGAATAGCAGGAAGTGCTTCTCCTGTCTGTTTTGCAGAATCCGACGCATGAAGAAGAATAACATCCCCAGGCTCTACGTCATTGGTTATGTTGGAAACGATCGTATCAACCCCGGGGTTTTTCCAGTCGTCACCACCAACACTCCAATGAACCGTAGAGTACCCAAATTGCTCAACTTTTTCGAGTACTGATTTGTTAAAGTCTCCGTGGGGCGGACGAAAGTACTTCACATCCAATTCGGTGACATCCTTTATTTTTTTGTGGCTTAAATTTAAATCCCTCACTATTTCATCCTCTTCCATCCTTGGATAGTGTTCATATCTGTATCCATGGTTTCCGATCGTATGACCGTCTTCCACGATTCTCTCGGTAATATCAGGATGCCGTTCCGCCCATGCTCCTGAAATAAAGAAAGTAGCGGTCACATCTTTTTCTTTTAACGTATCAAGAATAGGAAGTGCCCGGTCCTCTCCCCAGCTTATGTTAAACGTTAAAGCCACTTTTTTGTCTTCGATCTCGGCGCGGTAAAAAGCAGCGGGCCCTTCATCTGTGGAAAAGACGGGCATGATAGAACGGTTAACAAAAAAACCCCCGATGACAATAAAAAGAATCATACCTGTGAGAATGTACAGTTTCATGTGTTGGCTGCTGATAATCCAGATTTTTTTAGACAATGCCATTTTCTCCTTTCAGAGAACATCTTTGGCATAAATATATTCTAATTAGGACAAGATATGAATGGATCGAATATTTTTCTTTAAAGTAGGGATGTTTATGCTTGGACTGCTCCTTCGTTCGGAAGAAGCAAAAGAACTGGAATACATAATAAAAAGAGAACTGGAGGAACTGCTGCTTGATTTTGAAGATGAGCGGATTGAAAAAACAGTAAAGGAAACAATGGAGGAAAAATATAAAATGATTTTTAAGTTATATCAGCGTATCGCGCCTCCAGGAGATTGTGTTCGTTACGTAAGGTCGTGGAAAGAACGCCATTCCGGTGATGAGTAATAAATAACTTTTTCTTATAAAAATGGTTGACGCTCTATTAGCCACGTGTTAAATTATTAAATGCGCCATCGAGAGAGGCGCTCTTTTCAATGAGAATTTACATTTCATTGTTGACTTACTTCTCGTTGGATGGTATGATTAATAAGTCGCTAATTAAGGCGAAAACACATTATTTGCCCTTTGAAAATTGAATGAAAGTCAAGCGTCTGTCAATTCAAAGACGATTCAACGGTGTTGAATCGCATGATTTATGTTTTGCTAGTTCAAACTTTTTAATGGAGAGTTTGATCCTGGCTCAGGACGAACGCTGGCGGCGTGCCTAATACATGCAAGTCGAGCGCGGGAAGCAGGCAGCCCCTCTTCGGAGGGAATGCGTGTGGAACGAGCGGCGGACGGGTGAGTAACACGTGGGCAACCTGCCCTGAGGTCTGGGATAACCC
>NZ_AUCI01000038.1 GCF_000429685.1 Salibacterium aidingense DSM 18341 | reverse complement strand
TGAACAAATAATTCCCGCGGGCGGGGGCGCCGATTTTTTTCCATTCTGTTTTTGCCTTATCGGCAGCTGCAACCGCGTTATCAAGATCTTCTTTTCCCGATTTCTGAACTTCTCCGACTGTTTCGCCGGCATCTGCCGGGTTGCTGCTTGTTATCGTCTCTTTGGAGGCTGCTGCTTTCCACTCTCCATTAATGAGATTCAAGAATGTTTGTCCGTCCATAAACATTTCCTCCTTTTCTTTCTTGTAAATTCTCATGACATCCTATTATTAGAGAATGCCGTACTTTTCAAATACTTCAGAAACTTTCATTCCTTCCAATATCTTATCCCGGACCAAATTCTCACCCTCTACTTTTTCGGTGGCTTTCTTTATCACTTCCTTTTCTAGGAACGATGGAACAATAACGACGCCATCGATATCGCCAAAAACTAAATCTCCGGGATGAATAGTAACTTCTCCGCACTTTATAAGAACATCATAATCCAAAACCTCATTTCTGGCATATGAATCTGTTGGCCGAAATCCTCTCGTAAACAATGGAAAGTCCTGTTTCAGTAAACGAGCAGCATCCCTTGCATAGCCATCAATAACTGCACCTCGGCCGCCGGAAACCTTTACAGCAGCAGCCATTAATTCTCCAAAAAAAGCAGAGCGGGCGGATCCCCCCACGTCCCCTATGAAAACATCGCCAGGATGAATACTGTCCAATACTTCCAATTGCTTTTTGTATGGATGTTCCGGTTCTCGATGAACATCGGCAGCCTGGACCGTTCTTGCCCGGCCGGTTATACTCATGTCCCGTCTAATAGGACGGATGGAAGGTATCATCGTTTGATTTCGATATCCCATAGAATCTAACACATCTGAGATCACAGCACTGTACAAACGTTCCTTTATTTTTTCGTAATAATCGGGGGAGAAATCACTTTTCAAATTCCAAACACTCCATTCTTCCATTGTTCAACCAGGCTTATTTTTCTATATCTGAATCGGCAATATATTGGACTGTATTTATTACATCATTCTGGGACTCCAATATATGTTTTGTCATCGCATTGTAGGCCTTTTGATCATCTCTGTTTTTTAAAGCATCCAGAATGTTTTGATGAGCTTTGATCGCCAGGTTGGGATTCGCCGGCGGCGATAAAGCTCTGCTGCGGTATTCATGTAATCTTGGAATGAAACTATTATAGATAAAGCGCAAGCCGTCATTCCTACTGGATTCTAAAATAGCCTCATGAAAAGCTTCATCCGCTAAAACAATTTTTTCGGCATCTTTTTTCTCCAATTCATTCAAAAACTGGGAGTAGAGCTTTTCCAGGTTATAAATTTCTTCCTCCGTCATTTTATTCGCTGCTAACCGTGCTACAAAAGGTTCGATTGCCAGTCTTACTTCGATTAGTTCCTGAATTTTAAAACGATTGTTTTGAAACCATTCAAAAAACTTCTTCCGGTCAAAATCTTCTTTATCCATCACATAGGCGCCTTTTCCCCGCCTTATTTGAATATAACCTTCCGCTTGAAGCGTAATGAGAACTTCTCTAATGGTTTGTCTGCTGACGCCGAGATCATTCACTAATTGGTTTTCTGGAGGAAGACGTTCTTCTGGATTCATTGTAATAATCTTCTGCTTCAAAACTTGCAGCGCTTCTTCTACCACAGGCGTTCTCGATAGTTTTTCAAACATGAAAATCCCCTTCTCACTTCCTTGTTGTTTATTATTGTAAATTGTTCTGGGACGTTTTTCTAGCAGTTGACCACAAAGATGAAATAATCGTCAGCAATGCAAGGGACAAAAATATTACTGTGATCGGACGACTATACAAAAAGGACAAGTTCCCTCCCTCCAACACCATGGCACGACGGAAATTCTCCTCAATCATTGGTCCTAAAATGATACCTAAAATGATAGGGGATAAGGGGACATTCAATTTCGTCATAAAATATCCAACTACACCAAATCCCAGCATCACAAAAACATCAAACATGGAATTGTTCATGGAAAAAGAACCTATCCCACATAAAACCAATATAATCGGCATTAATATTTTTGTATCCAAGCTTATTATTTTGGCAAAATAACGGACGAATAGCAACCCAAATAGCAACATAAACAGATTGGCGATCAGCATACCTGCAAACAATCCATAGACGAGGTCAGAGTCCGACGTAAATAAATTTGGCCCCGGCTGCAAACCATGAATTAAAAAAGCCCCTAACATGACAGCTGCCGCGGCATCTCCGGGTATGCCAAACGTTAATAAAGGGATCATCGTTCCTCCTGTTACCCCGTTGTTACCTGCCTCAGGAGCTGCAATTCCTTTTAATGAACCCTTTCCAAATTGTTCTTTATCTTTGGACCAGCGCTTAGCTTCATTGTAACTTACAAAGGCTGCTATATCAGCACCTGCACCGGGAATGGAACCTATCATCGTTCCAATCGCTCCGGAGCGGATCATTGCTGCAGCTAAAGAAAGTGTTTCTTTCACTCCAATAATTTTTGTTTTTATTTTTTCTTTTATTTTACCAGAGCTCTCCCCTTTATCCTCCAAGAAAAGAAGAACTTGAGAAGCCCCAAATAAACCAATTAATACAGGAATTAGATTGAAACCATTCATTAGCGCTGTCCTATCAAATGTATACCTTGGATAGGCTGATACAGGATCCATCCCCACCATAGCAACCAATAACCCCAAACAGCCTGCCATCAGTCCTTTTAACACTGTTTTTCCTGAGACACTTGCAATGATACTTAACCCAAAAAGAGCTAGCGAAAAAAATTCGGCGGCACTAAATTCTAAGGCAATTCGCGCCAGCAAAGGAGAAAACAATATTAATGCAGTCGTACTTATAATGCCGCCCACAAAGGAACCTACCACGGAAGTACTTAATGCTTTTCCTACTTCTCCTTTTTGAGCTAAAGGGTACCCATCAAACAAAGTTGCTGCCGCTGCAGGTGTTCCCGGGATTTTTACAATGATGGCTGCAACAGAGCCCCCATAGATAGCTCCAATAAAAACACTGACCATCAGTACAATAGAAGCCACCGGGGTAAGGCCAAAGGAGAAAGGCAAGAGTAATGCAATCGTCATGGTAGCAGTGAGACCTGGAAGAGAACCTACTAGAATTCCAAGAGCCACACCAACAATAATAACTAGAATGTTGGAAAAGGTGAGTATTGTTTGAAAACCTTCAAGCAGCATTTTTCTCCTCCTGACCTAAAATAGTATTTCCGGAAGCCTAATACTGAATATTTCATAAAATACATAAAATATTAACGAGGTACTGAGCAAAGGCACCACGAGGTTTTTTTTCCAATCACGAAGACCGAGGCTCCACATGAAAACAATCATAAAAACAAGGGTCGATATGAAGAAACCAATGAGCTGCATGGCGTAGAAATACAGCATAAAGAAAAGCAGTCCCGCAATTACTCTTAAACATTTTTGACGTGAAAAAATAGCAGTGTCTCCATTATGCTGTCGAAATGTTGAAACGATCTGTAACAAACTCAATAGGATCGTTAACACAGCGACAAGGATTGGGTAAAACCGCGGTCCTACTTCATTGGGAATATTATCAACAAAATCTTTTGTAAAAAAAATAGCTGCAATGGATAATATAATCATAAAAGCTGAGAAGGAATAATTACCTGCGCGAATACCAATCACCTACTTTTCAAAAGGGTGGGGAAAAACAGCGTTTATATGACAGAGGGGGATCGCCCCCTCAAAAAATTTCATATTACAATTACTGCTCTGCTTTTTCATTAGCAATTTCTATAATGGGTTTTAATGTTTCTTCATCCGCCTGAATCATTTCTTTAAACTCTTCGGAATTATAGTAACCTATTCCAAGGAAGGATTCTTCCATAAAATCCTGGAATTCTTCTGTTTCTACGGCTTCTTGAATAGCCCCTTCAAGCGTAGCCACAATACTATCCGGTGTTTCCGGTGGAACTGCTACTCCGCGATAGGTTCCGCTCTCAATAGCATATCCTTCTTCTTCAAAAGTCGGGACATCTTCAAACCCGGAAAATCTCTCATCAGCCATTACCGCGAGTGGTCTTAAATCGCCGGATTCCACCTGTGATTTTACTTCTCCTGGATTATAAATGCCAAAGTCGGCGCCTCCACCCAGTATTTCCGTGATCGCTGGTGACGCTCCCTGATAGGGAACAGTATTGAATTCCACATCGGTATTTTCACTAAACTGAATTCCGTAGTAATTTGGCACAGTAGAGGCGGCGAAATTCATTTCACCCGGGTTATCTTGTAAAGCCTTAATTAAATCATCTACACTTTCATAGTCCGATTTCCCAGAAACCACTAATACGGCCGGGTCTTCATTGACATTGGCAACATACTTGAAATCCATCGGTTCAAATGGAGCCGTTCCCTGAAGTGGGAGCGAGACAACTTCTCTGGTTACCAGCGTTAACGTGTGGCCATCGGGCTCCGCATTCAACCCTTCATTCATCCCATTCGCTCCGGAACCTCCCTCTCTGTTTACTACTGTGATTTCCTCATCGAGGATCGGTGCGAGGGATTCAGACAATACTCTCGCTACAGAATCGGTACCCCCTCCGGCAGCAAATGGAACAATAATTTCAATCGGTTCCTCCGGATAGTCCGAGTTCGTCTCCGCATCCGCTTCAGATTCACCATTGGAGTCTTGTCCTTCACTTCCACCCGTTTCCCCATTGTCCCCTCCAGTCTCTTCATTTCCTGTATTATCGGCACATGCTGTAGCACCCAATAATAGGAATAGTACAGTAAGCAGACCCATTACTTTTTTCATGATTTTTCCCCTTTCTTCTCTTCATATTTAACCCAATCTGCTAAAAATTGATACGTTTTGTAACAAAGCCAGGCACCACCGTCCATATTCCCTTTGGCTCTATCGCCCATCCAGCTGGATCTTCCTGTTTTAGCATTGAGATTTTTCGTCTTTTCTGCTTCTGCCTTTGCAGTACTTGCAGCTTCTTTTAAAGCGATAGATACTCCTTGATCAGACGCTTCTTCAAACGCGTTTACCGCCGGAATAAATGCATCCAATAACGTCTTGTCACCCCGTGATGCTTTCCCTCTTTTCATTATTTCTTCTATCATTGTTTTTTGGATGTCGCTCCACTCTAAACGATTATTTTCTTTTTGCTGTTTTCCTGCTTTGATCATGGCAGAAGCTATTAATATTCCCATGGTGGACGGGGCTGCTTTTCGAAATGCCTTCCCCCCTTCAACCAACCAATCAGGTATGTTCTTCGTATTTTCTGCCTCTACCTTCAATGCCTTTGCTCCGCCAACCATCGTATTGCCAAGATCTCCATCTCCCTGGGCAGCATCCAGTTGATTCAATTCATCCTTTATTTTTTTTATGAACTCATAATATTCATTCACTAAAAGGGAAAGAGTCATTTGCTTCCTCCTTCTTCATGCCGAATAAATGGGGAGTAAGCCCCCGCTTCCAATAACTCTTTTAACTCTTCATCGACTTTGCACATCGATATAGAGCATCCCCCCATTTCAAGTGATGTAGCATATTCTCCAACTTTCATGGAATAGATAGAAATTTCATAAGAGTGTAACAATTTATTGGTTTCATTCGCTACAATATATAATTCTTCTAAGGGAGTTGCACCGGCCCCGTTAATGAGGACAGCCACTTCTTCCTCTGCTCTCACGTTAATATCACTGAGCAAACGGTCCACGATCTGTTTCGTAATTTCTCGCGCTGTTTGTAATGTGTCCCTTTCTATACCAGGTTCTCCGTGGATTCCCATTCCAATCTCCATTTCATTTTCACCGATTTCAAAAGTGGAACGCCCGGACTCAGGAATAGTGCATGGTGAAATCGCCACTCCCATTGTCGCCAGATTTTCTGCTGCTTTTTCCGTTACTCTTTTTATCTCTTTCAACGAGTGGCCTTTTGCTGCAGCAGCTCCAGCTATCTTGTAAGCGAAATAGAGACCGGCTACACCTCTTCTCTCCTGCCACTTGTCTCTTGACGCCGAGGCAATATCATCGGAGATAATAACCGATTCGGTCTTTATATCTTCGTCTTCAAGCATATCTTTAGCTACCTCAAAATTCATCTTATCTCCAAAATAATTACCATATAAAAAAAGAACTCCTTCGCCGCCTTCAATTTCCCTTGCTACTTCATACATCGTATCTGCACTTGGAGAAGTGAATACGTTTCCTACCGATACTCCATCGGCCAAACCTTCCCCTACGTAACCAAGAAACAAAGGGAGATGTCCCGCACCGCCGCCTGTTGCAATGGCAACTTTTCCTTTAGCAGGAGCGCGCCTGCGAACTACTCCTCTTCTGTCATGTTGGGTGAATTTAAGTGCATCCCAATGGGTGCAGATAATTCCTTCTAATGCTTCATCCACAAACTGATCTGCAGTATTCATTATCTTTTTCATCAGCCGCCTCCTGATAACGCTTACATTTAAGGTTGATTAGAAAGCGCTTCCCTTACATGAAGCGGTGTTGACATGTCAAACGTTTTACTATTCCTCTTCATGTAAGAAAACGCCACAAATTTAAAGAACACATGAAACTAGTTAGAAACTGGAGCTTTCGCTATTCCTGCATGATCGAGAGCTTTGCTAATAGCATCCACATTTTCGTCGGTGATGGGGTGAAATGGACTCCGTGGCTTTCCTACATTAAATCCTCGCTGCCTGAGGACTTCTTTTGTTCGTGATGGCATATTATTTCTATCCATCGCTAACCAAGTTGGAAGCATTTTATAGTGGATTTCTTTTGCTTTTTCAAAATCTCCTTGTTCACACGCTTCCCATTGCTCCACACATAATTCTGGAAGTACTGTTAAAATAGCTGCAATGGACCCCTCTGCTCCAAGAGCGTAGGTTGGGTATAATAATGCGTCTACCGCACTCCAAACGATTTGTTCTTCAGGAAGTTCCAGCATCATCTTATTTAAAGCATGAATATCACCACCGCTTTGTTTAATTCCAATGATGTTTTTAATTTCCGCCAATTTTTTCATGCATTCAGGCGTGATCACAGCGGTGGGCACAACGTTATAAATGATAATTGGCAATTCTACCGCATCGCTGATGGCTTTATAAAACTCGTAATGGGCATCATCATCAGGCAAGAAATAGTGTACTGGAGTTATCATCAAATAATCGGCGCCTGCTTCTTTCGCCACTTTCGCGTATTCAATCGCATCTCTGGCAGAGTCGCGTATAATCCCTGCGATAACTGGAACTTTTCCCTGTGTTTCTTCCACTCCTATTTCAACTAATTGTTTGAGTTCTTGACTTGACAAGGCATGGCCTTCTCCTGTGCTGCCACCAATGCTGATACCACCGATATTATTTGATAGAAGATAACGAAGATGCTCTCGAAACAGTTCGATATTTATGCTTTCATCTTCATTAAATACTGTAACTGCCGGTGGAATAACCCCTCTTAATGTGGAAACGCTCACAAAAATCCTCTCCTTTTTTGTATGTTGTCTGACAACTGTTTACAAACTTATTATAATTGCAGTTGTCTGACAAGTCAATGGATTTTTTGAAAATTTATAATCAAACATAAGATGAAACTTTTCTCAGTGGGGGCTTTCTCTTCTGCTGATGGTTTTAATACGTTTATTAGAGACATGTTGAGCCGGAAAATGTCCTTTATTTCCTAGAGCCATACCAGCTAACAAAAGGATGCCTTGAGCCTGCGCGAACTCAAGGCATCCGGGAGTTTCACGAACGCTTGGACCAGGATAAATAAGGTCAATAAACTCTACCGTGACATTTCCCTAAAGAATTTTCAAAAAAGTCTTGATAAAAACCATTTTCATAATTAAAATATTTATGAAAACCATTTTCCTTAGGAGGATTGTTATGAAATCTGCTTTCTTTGAAAAAGCCCAGCGATTTGGGAAATCTTTTATGCTTCCTATCGCTGTGCTCCCTGCAGCTGGGCTGCTTCTTGGGATTGGCGGAGCTTTCAGCAATGAGGCCACGATTGAGGCCTATCCATTTCTGGATCAGCCATGGCTTCAGGCTATTTTTATTACTATGAGCTCTGCCGGGGATATTGTCTTTGCCAATTTAGCTGTTATTTTCGCCGTGGGGGTAGCGATCGGGCTTGCACGTTCAGATAAGGGAACAGCTGGCCTCGCAGCCATGCTCGGATACCTTGTAATGAACGCCACGATCAATGCCATTTTAACCATTACAGGAAATCTTGCACCGGAAGAAGAAATGGCAGAAGTCGGGCAGGGAATGCTGCTAGGCATCCAATCTTTAGAAACCGGGGTATTCGGTGGGGTTGTCGTGGGTCTCATGACGTACTGGCTGCATAACCGCTATAACAAAATTGAATTGCCTCGTTTCCTTGGATTTTTTGGCGGTTCACGATTCATTCCAATTATTACCGCCTTCAGCTCCATTATTCTTGGTCTTCTTCTTTATATCGTGTGGCCTTCTATTCAATCTGTCATATTCTCCATGGGTGGACTTATTGAAGCGACAGGCTATATCGGAACCTTGATTTACGGTTTCATTCTCCGCCTTTTAGGACCATTTGGCCTCCATCATATATTTTATATTCCGTTTTGGACAACGAGCCTGGGAGGAACTATGGAAATTGGCGGTTCCATCATCGAAGGCACCCAGCGTATTTTCTTTGCGCAGCTGAGTGAAGGCAGCGTTGATCAGTTTTTTATCGGTACCGCCCGCTTTATGTCAGGCCGCCACATTACTATGATGTTTGGCTTGATCGGAGCTTGTCTTGCTATGTACCATATGGCAAAACCGGAAAATAAGAAAAAAGTATTTGGGTTTTTATTTTCGGCTGCATTGACTTCCTTTTTAACAGGTATTACAGAACCTATTGAGTTTTCCTTTTTATTTCTTGCCCCTCTGTTATACGTAGTACACGCTTTTTATGACGGGCTGGCGTTCATGCTTGCTCACATATTTGAGATTACTATTGGACAGACGTTTTCTGGCGGATTTATTGACTTCGTGCTTTTCGGGGTATTACAGGGGAATGACAAGACGAATTGGATGATGGTCCCTGTGATCGGTGTGCCCTGGTTCTTCTTGTACTATTTCACTTTCCGGTTTGCTATCGGAAAGTTCAATTTAAAAACACCTGGACGGGAAGAAAAAAATGAAGCTGAGATGATGGAAGGCACTGAACGAGCCAAAGCTATTTTAGATGGTCTCGGCGGAAAAATCAATGTGAAAGATCTTGATTCCTGTGCCACCAGACTTCGGGTAAGTGTTTATTCGACTGAAAATATATCCAAGGAAAAACTAGAACACACGGGAGCTAAAGGAGTAGTAACAAGCGGTAACGGTGTCCAGGTCATTTACGGACCTGAAGTTACTGGTATTAAAAACGAAGTAGAAGAAGCGATGGGAGAGAATGATTAGAATGACGCATCCCTTACTGCATCAATGGAAAGACCAACTGATTGTGTCATGCCAGGCTTTAGAAGACGAACCCCTGCATTCCTCTTTTATTATGGGGAGGATGGCATTAGCTGCAAAAATAGGGGGAGCCGCAGGCATTCGTGCAAATTCTTATGCCGATATTGTAGAAATAAAACAGCATGTAGCTCTGCCAGTGGTTGGCATCCGTAAAAACGTTTATGAAGACAGTGATGTTTTTATCACGCCAACCGAAAAGGAAGTGAAGGAGATAGTGGACTCTGGGGCAGACATGCTTGCCTTAGATGCCACCAACCGCATGCGGCCAAACGATGAAAAAATAGATACACTCATGGATACGGCTCGAGGGAGGAACAAGGAAATAACGTTGATGGCAGATATTTCAACGATAGAGGAAGCACTCAGCGCCGAAGAGAAAGGATTTGACTGTGTCTCTACCACACTTTTAGGATACACAACCGCAACAAGAAATCAGGCCGTTGCCGACAACGACTTTGCGTTTCTCGAAAAGCTGCATCAGAACCTTTCTATCCCTGTTGTGGCAGAAGGAAAAATAACAACACCTGAGATGGCCCGCCGTGCACTTGCCAAAGGGGCACACTGTGTTGTTGTAGGAGGGGCTATCACCAGACCTCAACTCATTACGCACTCCTTTTATAAAGCGATAAATAAAGAAATCTAGATGTTTCGGAGGGAGTTAAGGCTGATTGGCTCACCTCCGAAGACATATATTTTTTTAAACGCTGGAAGTATCGGAATTTGGAGCACGGAACGGATACTTTGTTCTGCTATATTTGGGAACTATTGCTGGGTTCACATTATAACTAGAAATTTACGTATCTACTTCATAAAAAGGATAATAACGAATCAGACATCCTCCTGCACTAACACACCGTTGTTGGTTGCAGGCCTTCTCAGGTGAAGTCAGAACACTGATTTTAAATAGCATGGTCATTTGGCCCTAGCTTAAATTTTTTTTAAGCTGTTTAAGGCATTAACCGTTTTTTCATAACGAATGGCTGCTTCTGTGTTTTGTAAGAGCATCATCGTCAGGATGTCCAACACATAGATCATAGATAACTGTGAATTTAATAGTCCTTTTGCCTCGTGTATTTTTAAATTTGAAGTGAAGAGCAAAATATCAGAAGTTCTGCTTAAAGGCGTTTGGTCGTAGTTTGTAATACTGACTACTTTAGCACCTTGTTTCTTTGCGAACTCACAGGCTTCTACAACCTCTCTGGTCTGTCCGGAGTTAGAAATAGCTAAAATTACATCGCCGCTTCCAAGAATCGAGGAATTAATCACCATAACATGAGCACCGGTATGAGCATCTACTTTGTAACCCATTCGTAAGAGTCTTTTTTTCATTTCTTCTGCTGTTAACCCAGAACTTTCAATCCCATAAATATGTATAGAATCTGCCTCATTCAACCAATTCACCGCTGTCTGCAGACGTTTTTCATTCAACAGCCGGCGAGTAGACTGCATAACCGTATCATAAATTTCATCTACACTCCCAATGATTCCGGACGTCTCCACGTCTCTTTCCACAACATCCCTCAGCAGTATTTTTAATTCAACAAAATTTTCGCAGCCTACTTTGTGGCTGAAACGAGTAATGGTAGCTTCGGATACCCCGATATTATCTGCAAGTTCCCGAATGTGTATATTTAGGAGGTTTTCTTTATGCTCCATGATGTAATCGGCTATTTTTTTCTCCATTTTACTGAGCTGAGGATAGTTTACCTGGATGTGTCCAATAATGGATGTCATGGAACGTCTCCTTACCTGCATAATTTTCTTTATTCTACCATAACTCCAATGAACTATTAAAAGGTTTCTCATTTCCTCATCTTAACGGTTGCCGATCTGTGGACATACCCTTTCTATTTTCCCTTAGCTGTGGACACCATTTGTTCACGCAGATTTAAAACTTTCTTTTCTAACTCTTGATCTGAATACTTTTTGTCTTTCACTTATTTCACCTTTTATGTAATTTTAGCAGTACAAATATAATTGTATACAAGTGAATTGTTTCGACAGAGAAAATTATTAATCAACAATCTTATACTCAAGCGGCAATTAACGTAAGGTAATTCGGTTTCAGTTGCCGCAGCTATCACCACACTGCCCTATATTTTCTGCCCTCTACTGTACCGATACTGTCATATAACTGCCTGAAATCCTCCCCACTTCTTTTCTCTAACTTTAGCAGTCGGGTATTTGGAACGAAGGAAAGAGGGTTCTCATTTTAAAAAACTGGATAAAGGGGTATGGGTTGGAGTATGATGGGAAAAGAAAGGAGAGGCTGAACGTGGATCCTCTTTCATTGATTATACTCATTGTGATGATTATCTTTTTATTCCCGCTCATTATGCGCGGGGTTGGTTGTCTTCTGCGCATCGTTGCCGCTGTGGTGATTATTATTGGAGCCTTGATCCTCTTGGGAGTATTGTTATAGGTGGAGCAGGGCCTGGAGCATTTTCCCGGCTCCCCTATCCCTACCTGGGGCCAACCCACATGTGATCAAAGTCAACGACCAGCTTATGATAAAGTAGAAAATCATTTCCAATAATGGCGTCAAAACCGTATAGATTTCGTATATCACCGAGCTGCATGACAAAGTCAGTCAGTTCGAAACGATCAAAGGTGATCCTAGGCACGATTTGTTCAATACAGATTTCAGTGCCGCCGACTCCGTACATCTTGCGAAGAACGGCCCCTTCCAAATCCAGCAGAAATCCTATTTCTTCGGCCAGATCTGTATCTACAATCGTTGCCGCACATCCGGTATCTATCAAGACACGGTGACAGCGCTTACGAAAACCATTATAGTCTAGCACCATAGAAACGACCGGCAGCGAGTCCGCCATCTTTATCTTCATATGTGCCGGCGGATGCCAAAGTAAGGCTGTTCCATTACTTTGATCGTTTCATTATTAGTGTGGAAAATATATAATTCACGAGAAGGATTGTCTTCATGCAATTTTTTATATGCTTTCCAGGCAGCATTGCCGTTTTCAAAATCATCAATCACCGACATGTCTTCTATTATTCTTTCATGATGAGAGGTATAAGCGTCAAGTGCTTCTATTAAAACGCATCGATCGGGGAACTGCTGCCGGACTTCCTTCCATCGCAAAGATAATCCCCCCTAATTTGTCATTGTTTGCTCTATTATATCATGTTTTTATCAAAGAAAAGAAGAATCTTACCGCTTTTTCAACGGCATGAAACGCGAAAACTAACATATTATTCTTTCAGTGGGAATTTTATCTAAACTAATTCCGTCCCTATGTTTTTCCTCTATATAGAGAGGGAAGAACTGATATTGGAAATGAGTGATATAGGATGATACCACACACACAAAGTGCTGTAAAAAATGGAATACTGCTGCTCCGCTGGATTGCCGTGATTTCCTCTAGTGTGGCTGCCATCATATCCACGATGCTTCCGTTATATTTCCGCATCCCTGCCGGGCAGTGGATTGCTTTATTTCTGCTGCTTGTATTTGGCGCCTTTTTGATACATGGCGTGCTGACCCATATATTAAATGATTATACCGACTATTTATCCGGCACCGACGAAAAGAGTCCGGCGATTTTGTCCGGGGGCAGCCGGGTTATTCAGACGGGTGCCATGTCCGTGGAGACATTGGGCCGGATTGGGAAATGGCTGACGATCCTATTGATGGCGTCCGCAGCTGTATTACTCATGATGGGATATTTCCGTTTAGCCCTCCTGATTATCGTTGGGGTCTGGGCCGCAGCTGCTTACTCCGTACCGCCGCTTCGGCTCAGCTATTATCCACTCGCAGGTGAATGGCTGTGTACATTTCCGTCTCTGCTGTTTTTGGGATTTGGCGGTGCCTGGCTCGCCCTTGGCACGATTCCGGAATGGGCTATGCAAAACGCTGTTATTAATGCACTCATCTGCATTGCCTGGGTAATGGTTCATCATATCCCTGATCTGAGTGCCGATGCGGGCGCCTTCCCGAAGAAAAATACGACTGTTGTGTGGGCGGCAGAAACACTGGGGCTGCCATTCTGCCGCCTTCCAGCGATTATCTATTACCTGCTTGTGGGTGGCTGTACGTTTTGGCTCGGCCTCGAACGGCTGACCGCCAGCCTCGGACTTGCGGCATCAGCTGCTGCCGCCATCGTCCTGATTGTAAAAATGAACATCCATGATCCGGAAGACGTGTCGAATGTAGAAAAAATCCTGCTTCTGCTCGCCATTCTTACCGCGGTCTGGCTCGGAATCTTTGTGTAAAGCCGGTGGATGATGCTTCTCATCGTTCCGCCGGCTTTTCTTCTTATTCCGGTGTATTTTCTTATTGTGTCGAGAATTTACTAATTGTCCCACGTTCTTTCTTTATCATCTCGTTATGTTTATTAATTGTTCCATGTTATTTTCTCATCGTCCCAGAATACTTATTAATCTTTCAGTTGTGACTTATCCACTTTTCCAAGTGGAGTATAGGGGATTTCACTGACAAACACGATTTCCTTCGGCATTTGAAAGCGGGCGGCTTCAGAACGCAGCCAGAGGCGGAGTTCTTCTTCTGTCAGGACCGCGCCGAGGGCAGGCTGGATCCAGGCTTTCAGCCGTTCGCCAAATGGCTCATCCGGTATTCCCGCGACGGCGGCGTCTGCGATGCGGGGATGGTGCTGGAGGAGCTGCTCGATTTCGATGGGATATACATTTTCTCCGCCGGAGACGATCCGTTCTTCGGAGCGGCCTTGTAAAAAATAATATCCCTGGAGGTCCCGGCTCGCCAGATCCCCTGTACTGATCCAGACAAAAGCTTGATTCCGTGCGGAAGCATTGTTTTGCACAAACAGCTCGCCATCCTCCTCTACCTTCATTTTCACTCCGTGTATCGGTTTACCGATGGTAGACAAAGAATAGCGCAGCTCAGATGGAGAGGCGATCGTTAGGAGTCCCGTTTCGGACGTGCCGTACAGGTTATACAATACTGGCCCCAGTCTTCGGATTACTTTATCGGCAAGGTCCGGGGAAAGGGGCGCCCCTCCGGAAGCGATGCAGTCCAGCGGGGTCAGGCTGTCCGGATCGGTTTCCATCAATTTATACAGCATGATCGGAACGACGGTCATGACCTCGATCTGATAACGGCGTATTACCTCACAGGCTTCGCGCGCCTGAAACGTTCTGCGGATCACGATTTTTTTCCCTAAGGCTGCAAATAGGAGTAACACGGCGATACCGTAGCCATGATAAAGCGGCGTTGCGATATAGGCGGTCTCATATTTTCCAAGCTTGAGCCGGGAGAGCATCGATAAAAACGGGTTTAGATAGGAAAAAAGAGATGGTTGGTGAGGTGCTTCTTTTGGTTTTCCTGTCGTTCCTCCGGTCAACAGGACCAGGCTGCCCATGGACTGGCGGGGAATCCGCTGGGTTTCCCGCCCCGCCGCTTGAAGCAGGCTCGGAATCGAAGGATCCTGTTCCCTGGTACTGCACACCTTTTCCCCTGCATAGGAGGATGTCACTACCTCTTCTGCCCTGGAATCATACACTAGCAGATCAAAGGAATATTGCTGTACATATTGGCGGAACCCCTGCCTGCCGATTTCCGGATTCAACAGATAAATGTCGGCCCCCACCCGGGAGGCAGCGAATATCGTTTGGATGAGCCGAGCGTGATTTTGACACAAGACGGCGATCTTTCTTCCATTTCTTAAACCGTAACGATTGTAAAAGACAGCAGCCAGGGTCCCGGCCTGAGACCACAACTGCTGATACGTGAGGGTTACTTCTTCCTCTATTAATGCTTCTTTTTCCCCATACCTGCGTTTGGCAAAATCGAGCAGCGCCATTACGTTTATTCCGTGCTGCAGGACCGCGGCCGCTAAGCTGAACATGCCTTTTGGAGTGAGAGCCTTCATTTGATATAACACAGAGAGGAGTTTAGCGATTTTCATTGATCCTTCCCCTTTTTCCTCACCAGTCGCTGCATGGCTGGTTCGAAGAGTCGTCTTCCAAACAAGGAAGCAAACTCGGCAAAAGGCAGCCACCATGGCCTGACTTTTTTCTTTTTTGTGTAGAGGGCCCGCCTGATTATATCTGCGGCGTGATCAGCTGTTACTCCAGGAATGTTTTGATAAACGGCGGTCGGCTGGATCATTGGAGTGCGGACGAGCGGCAGATAGATGGACGTAACGGCCACGTTCTTTTCCCGCAATTCCGGCGCAGCTGAGCGGAGCCAGGCATCAAAGGCCGATTTGGAAGCCTGGTATGCAGCCCCATACGGTACCGGGAGCAGCAGAGCATTAATCCCAGAAATGTTAATAATATGCCCGTGCTTCCTTTCCAGCAAAGGGATCAGGGAAAGAAGCAAATGCACCGGAGCGAGATAATTTATATCCATCGTCCGCGTGAAATCATGGTAACGGTTCAGGGAATCCTCAATGGAACGCAGAATCGAATGCCCGGCATTACTGACGATGATGTCCAGTCCGTCCGGAAGCGCAACGAGATAAGCCAGCAGCTTTTCCCTTTCTTCTCTATGCCGAAGATCTACTGGATAAATGCTTGCTGTAGCAGTTTCTTTTTCTATTTCCCTTTGCACATGGTGGAGTTGTTCTTCTCGTCTCGCCACCAGGATCATCTGTACCTCCTGGCCGGCCAGCTGATAAGCCAGCTGTTCCCCAATACCGGAACTGGCCCCGGTGATAAGAATCGTTTTTCCCCGAAGCTCCGAGCTCAGCTTTTTTTCATTTATGGGTGCCGGAGAAAATAACACATTGTTCCAAACCGAATTCGCAGCCATAATGACGTCCTTTTTCCCTTGTTTTCTATATTATTTCAGGATTTACTTAATCTCACAAGTTGTCTCTGTTATGATATGATGATTTTAACATAAAAAAGAGTGGATTCAGAAAGGAGAGAAAAAGTGAATACAGGAATACCGGCGGCCGCTGCACAAATCCACAAGGAAGTCCAGGACAATTCTACCTTATCGATGATCTCCTTTTGCAGGACGAGCGGCCCCGGAACCATGCAGGAAAAATAAAAAATGTGATCCATCATTTACAGTGCCCCACCAATCTAACCACAACCAAACTCGACAGGTCCACTGGATTAATGATTGTGGTAAGAACATAAACAGAAAGGAAGAAGGATCTTATGAGAGAAGTGAAATGGGGAATCATCGGCTGCGGGGATGTAACAGAGGTGAAAAGCGGTCCGTCTTTTAACCTGGCGGAAAATAGTTCGTTAGTCGCCGTGATGAGACGGAATACGGAACTTGCCAAAGATTACGCCAAACGCCACGACGTCCCGAAATGGTACGACAAGGCGGAAGACCTTATTGCAGATGAAGAAGTGAATGCGGTCTATATCGCAACACCGCCGGCCCATCACAAACAGTATACGATCATGGCCGCCGAGGCCGGTAAACCGGTCTATGTTGAAAAACCGATGGCGTTGAATACTCAGGAATGCCGGGAAATGACTGAGGTTTGCAAACAAAACCACGTCCCCCTTTTCGTCGCCTACTACCGGCGCACCCTGCCCCGCTTTCTAAAAGTGAAGGAGCTGCTTGAGCAAGAAGCTATCGGAGCCATCCGGTTTGTCTCCATCCAACATACCCAGCCCCTCACAGAAAAAAACGATAACGGCAGGTGGCCGTGGCGGGTGGATCCGGAGATCAGCGGCGGCGGCCTGTTTTTTGATCTTGCTTCCCATACGCTTGACCTGTTCGACTATCTGCTTGGCCCCGTCACCGATGTCAAAGGTTTCGCCCGGAATCAGGCCGGAGCGTACCCAGCCGAAGATACCGTAAGCGGTGCCTTTCTCTTCGAAAACGGTGCTGCCGGTACCGGCATCTGGAATTTTTCCTCCTACCAAAAAGAAGACATCAACCGGATCGTCGGAACGAAAGGAGAGATTATTTTCTCTTCTTTTGATGAAAAACCGGTCACACTTCTCACCGGAACCGAAACCAAAGACTATATCATCGAGCAGCCGCGTCCGATCCAGCGGTATCTCATTCAGGCGATCGTCGAGGAACTACTCGGAAAAGGAACCACAGCTCCGAGTACTGGAGAAACGGCCCTGCGCACGAACAGAGTCATGGATGAACTCGTAAAGAGGTACTACCAATCGCTGCAGAAAGAACATGCGGACATTTAATCGCTTATTTCCCTTTTTTGCGGGTTTTTCCAAGGAACTGCGGACATTTGTTCCACTATTTGCCCTTTCTGCCCATATATCAGGGGCCATTTCAGCCAATAACGGCACAGATGTCCGAGCTTTCTCAAAATCCACCCTTTAGTCACAAATAAAGGAATATATGTCCTGTTAAAAAACATACTAAGATTAGTGGGTAAGGTCATCGACGGGTGGCTTTACCCACTATTTATTTGAGATATAGTGAGAAGGGAAAGAAAGCCCGACCAAAGCCTCAAGGATTGCGAATCCGAACAAAAAATCGGGTTTCTTCCCTTTCATTTTTGAATCAGGTTTAAGTATGTTGGGGCCATAGAGCTCGTGTATAGGAAATTAGAATCGAAATGAGTAGGGGAAGATCTTTCAAAACAATAAGGAGAGAGGGAGAGTAGTGGCATTAATCATTGCTTTAGACATTTCAATGGGGAAAAGCTACAAAGTCTTATACGATGGTCAAACGTGTCTTTCAGAAGGAGAATTTCTTCATAATAGGAGCGGTTTTCAAGTACTGCTTGATGAAATTAGCAGCCTCTCAGAAGAACCTATTCTCGTTTTTGAATCAACTGGTATTTACTCCAAACCAGTAGAAACTTTTTGTCAAAAGAATCATTTGAAGTACTGCTTATTAAACCCTCTTGAGGCAAAAAAGCAACTAGAACAAGGAACGCTCAGAAGCTGGAAAACAGACAAACAGGATGCTCATAAATTAGCACAAACTCACCAACGAAATGACCGGCCAGAAAAAATCCAACAATCAAACATTTATCATGAAATCCGTGATCTTTCTCGGTTTTATCAAGAAATGGAAGAGGAGATAAAACGAACACGGATGTACTTGCATCATGCCATCCAGTTAAGTTTTCCTGAGCTGGAGCGATTCTTTACAAGCAGGGTTACACTTTATGCCTTAACCCTTATAGAATTATTCCCCCATCCAGAACTTGTCCTACAAACGAGTAAAACAAAAATCAAAAACCTTCTGAGGAAAAGTACCGCCAAAAAGATTTCGGAAAATCGAGCCAAGGAAAAGGCTAGTCAAATGATCGACTACGCTTTGGAATCTTATCCAGCTGTGTCCCCACACAGTGTTCAAACTCAAAAAGTTCAATATTATGCACGACAATTGCATTACCTCTTAGAGGAGAAAGAACAAGTTTCTGAACAATTGATTGCCAACACCAAACAGCTTTCAGAGTTTAAGATCCTTACAAGTTTCCCAGGTATTGGTGAAATTAGTGCAGCGCTTCTTATTGGTGAAATTGGCGACCTTTCCCGCTTTTCAAATCATAAAAAAGTGAACGCCTTTATGGGTATTGATATTAGAAGATTCCAATCCGGAAAATATAAAGGTCAAGATCGCATTAACAAACGAGGCAATCCAAAAGGAAGGAAAATTTTATACTTCATTGTTCGGAATATGATTCGCCAACAAAAAGCAGCGTCCAATCATATCGTGGATTATTACTATAAATTAAAAAAGCAACCTAATCCCAAGAAGGATAAGGTTGCCACTGTAGCTTGCATGAACAAGCTATTGAAATGTATCTATTCCATGGTCAGGAATAATACAAAGTACGATTACTCGCACGCGGTCTCTATGGACCAGTAATATATTAATATTATACCACGTATGCCTCCGTTTTAAAAAATGAATTACTGA
>NZ_AUCI01000037.1 GCF_000429685.1 Salibacterium aidingense DSM 18341 | reverse complement strand
TCCCTATCCGTCGCGGGCGCAGGAAATTTGAGAGGAGCTGTCCTTAGTACGAGAGGACCGGGATGGACACACCGCTGGTGTACCAGTTGTTCCGCCAGGAGCACCGCTGGGTAGCTACGTGTGGACGGGATAAGTGCTGAAAGCATCTAAGCATGAAGCCCTCCTCGAGATGAGATTTCCCATCACGGCAAGTGAGTAAGACCCCTGAGAGATGATCAGGTGGATAGGTCTGAGGTGGAAGCGTGGCAACACGTGGAGCTGACAGATACTAATCGGTCGAGGGCTTATCCAAAACACCAAGGTGGTCTATGGCTGGATGCTTCGTTATGCAGTTTTGAGGGAATACCATTCCCGATCTTTCAAGCAGCAGGATCGATGATCTTGCGATAAAAGGATCTTCTGTTCAAATCGCGAACGTCCTGTTCGCAACACAGAAGCCAGCCCGTCCAGGGCAAGTCTGGTGGTGATGGCGGAGAGGTTCCACCCGTTCCCATGCCGAACACGGAAGTTAAGCTCTCCAGCGCCGATGATAATGAAGGGGCAACCCTTTGTGAAAGTAGGACGCTGCCAGGCAAACCGAGACTGTCAGATCCATGATCTGGCAGTCTTTTTTGATAGGCAGGAGGGCGTTTTCAAGCTCCAGCTCCAGCCCCACGGAGGCTCACAGGAAGGCCGGCAGAATGCAGGACAGATCGGCGCTGCCTCAGGACATGGCACTTTTAATCAGCTTTCTCTCCCCAGGCCCATTTCCCCTTTCTTTAACGCGAAGGCCATGCATCGCCCTATATAATAGACGTATTTGGAGATACAGAAGAAGAAAGAAATAGCAGGAGCTTGCAAAATGGGGGCCTGTCTATCTTGCTGTCAGGTTACGGAGCCTCCAACCGTACTCGTGGCCGCCATCAACAGTCAAGAGGCAGCTGGTTAGTTTTCTCTCCGAAAAAAGGCGGACATTTATTCCGTTACTTTCTCGATTTTTCCCTTTTTGAAGGAGCATTCGGACATCTATTCCCCCTTTTTGAATGGCAAAGAAGCGGTCTACGCCCGGATAGCGGAACAAATGTCCGAAAAACCCGCCCCTGGCCGCGAATTATGCCATTTAACGGAATAAATGTCCGCACGGGCTCCGCTTATCCTATTTGCAGCGCATACCCCATTGTTCACAAAGCACTTTTGATACGGCCGGATCTTACATCATGGTTTTCAGGAATATTTGTGTTATGCTCCCCTCTTCCCCCAGGAGATGATATCGGACCCTTGAAGAATGTAAATAGAAGTCAAATCGATTATACTGAAGGGGAGACTACTTAAAAAGGAAGATGCGGATGGAACCACTGCGGATAAACATGTTAAGCGACCGGGCCCTTCGTGTCGAGTTCGGCACGACCATATCCGCTCAGACCAATCAGTGGATAAGAGCTTTCTGCTGGGAACTGGAGAAAAAGAAATATGGGGGAATTAAAGAATGGGTACCGGCTTATACAGCAGTAACGCTTTATTATGACCCGGCCAATCTTTCCCTGCAGGAACTCGAACAGTTGGTGTATGCTGCATGTGCTTCAATAGAAAATGATAACATGCCGGCTCCATCCTCAGTAACCATTCCGGTCTGTTATGGGGGAGAGTTTGGGCCGGATTTAGAAAAAGTCGCGGAGCATAATCAATTAACGGTGGAACAAGTAGTATGGCTGCATACAGAAGGAGAATATCTGATTTATATGATGGGCTTTATGCCTGGTTTTCCGTATCTTGGAGGGTTGAATGAGAAAATTGCCACACCACGCCTCGCCACTCCGCGGTCCCATGTGCCGGCAGGCTCTGTCGGGATTGCGAATGCTCAGACAGGTATTTATCCGCTGGAGAGTCCCGGCGGGTGGAATTTGATTGGAAGAACCCCTGAAAGTTTATTTCAGCCGGAAAAGGAGGATCCAGTCATATTGGAAGCTGGAACTGTGCTGCGTTTTAAAGCGATATCCAAACAGGAATATTGGGAGATGGAGAAGCAAAAGGAGGGGGCCCATGAGTCTAACGATAGATCTTAACAGTGATGTAGGGGAAAGCTTTGGTGCTTATGTGCTTGGAAATGATGAGAGTGTGCTTTCGTATATCACCTCTGCCAACATTGCCTGTGGCTATCATGCCGGAGATCACAATATCATGGCGAAAACGGTGGCAGCTGCGAAAAAAAGTCAGACAGCTGCAGGGGCTCATCCTGGATTTCCAGATTTGGGCGGGTTCGGCCGCCGCCCCATGGTCATTGATCCAGAAGAAATTTACCATCTTGTTCTTTACCAAGTAGGGGCCCTGCAAGGGTTTTGTGAAGCGGAAGGAATGGCCCTTCAGCATGTCAAACCACATGGAGCTCTGTACAATCAGGCGGCAAAAGATCCGGAAATAGCAGAAGCTGTTGCTAAAGCAGTACGTTGTCTGAACCCGAAGTATAAATTATTCGGTCTTGCCGGCAGCGAACTGGTAAACGCTGGAGAAAATGAATCGTTGCAGGTGGCTTCCGAAGTATTTGCGGACCGGACCTATCAGCCGGATGGCTCCTTAACGCCGCGTTCCCGGCCGGACGCTGTTCTTCATGACCCCGGGGAAGCTGGAGAAAGAATCATACATATGTTAAAGCATCAAGAGACTACAGCAATCGATGGAACAAAACTTCAGATACGAGCAGACACTATTTGTGTGCATGGAGATAATCCGAGAGCCCTGGAGTTTCTTCAGTACTTGCACGACGTACTGGAAAAGAACGGCGTTGAGATGAAAGCGGTGGGAGATAAACAATGACAGAAAAAGCACTTTGCCGGGTGAAGAAACCTGGGTTATTTACAACCATTCAGGATGCGGGGCGTACCGGCTGGCAGAAAAAGGGCATTCCACCGGCCGGAGTTATGGATGAGTATGCTTTTAAAATGGCCAATTTTCTTGTGGGAAATGAGGGGCAGGAAGCTGTGTTGGAAATAACGATGCTGGGCCCTGTGCTGCGATTTACACAGGCCGCGGTGATGGCTGTCACAGGCGGAGACTTACAGCCTCTTCTCAATAATAAAAAGACAGAGATGTGGCATTCTTTTTTAGTGAAAGAAGGGGATGAGCTTTCTTTTGCAGGCGTGAAATCCGGGGCAAGGGCCTATATTGCTGTTCAGGGCGGGTTTGCAGGAAACGAAGTGCTTGGCAGTAAATCGACGTATACAAAAGCAGGAATAGGCGGTATGGAAGGAAGAGCTTTGCAGGCGGATGATATCCTGACCGGGCTGTCCCCTTTGTCCGAGTTGAAACGTTGTGCCTGGCTTGAGTCCACTTTAATTCCTTCCTACAGGCAAAAAACTCTATTGCGTGTAACGGAAGGTCCGGAAGCTGATGCGTTCAGCAGGGACGGCCTATATACCTTTTATACCCGTTCCTTTCGGGTGGCCAATGAATCGGACCGGATGGGATGCCGCCTTCAGGGCCCTCCCGTAGCGCATGTAAAACAGGCGGATATCCTTTCGGATGCAGTGGACTTTGGAACAATTCAGGTGGCAGCAGACGGCTGCCCGATGATATTGATGGCGGATCGGCAGACAACGGGTGGTTATACACGGATTGCCTCTGTCATCCAGGTCGACCTTCCCAAAGCAGCTCAATTGCTCCCGGGTCATGAGGTAACGTTCCAAAAAGTGTCTGTGGCCCGGGCCCATTATCTCTTGAAAGAACAGCGTAAACAGTTGGCCAGCATAGCATTAGCATCAATGAACATGCTATGATATGGAAACATCACGATATTTTATAGGAGTGGAGAGAGAAATGAGTAAACGATTTGACACTAAAGCTGTTCACTTCCAACAGGATGACGGCGAAAAAAATAAAAGTAAAACGAAACCTATTTATCAAACGTCCTCTTTTGCGTTTCAGGATTTGCAAGATATGGAATCTTACTTCACGGGTGAAAAAGAACATCTATACACCCGTTACTCCAATCCCAACACCGACGATTTGGGCTTTGGGGTGGCTCAGCTGGAGGGGGCTCCTGCCGGGATTGCTACGTCTTCGGGTATGTCTGCCATTCTGGCAGGAATTCTTGCTGCAGCGAGCCCCGGGGACCATATAATTGTGCCTCTTGATTTGTATGGAGGAACCTATCAGTTGTTTCAGCAGGAATTACAGGAGTGGGGGTTTGAGGTCTCTGTGGCGGATTTCAGGGACCCCCAGAACATAGAGAAGGCCATCCAGCCGAAAACCAGGCTTATTTATGCAGAAGCGGTGACCAATCCTTTACTGCGTCAGGAAAATATTCAAGCGTTAAACGATATAGCGTTACGTCATCATCTGACTCTTATAATTGATAATACCTTTCCGACGCCATATTTTTTACAGCCTTATGCTATGGGGGCGGATCTTGTGATTCATAGTGCTACTAAGTACATAGGCGGGCACAGTGATGTTTCAGCCGGGGTCCTGACTGGTTCCGAAGAATTGATCAGCCGCGCAAAAAAACGGGTCATTAATATAGGAGCCAATTTAAGTCCGTTTGAAGCGTGGCTGGCCTGCCGCGGGTTGAAAACACTCAGTGTACGGATGGCGAAGCAGGCGGAAAATGCAGCGGTCCTGGCGCGTTGGTTTAAAGATAATACAGAAGCAGCGACGGTCTATTATCCAAAGGATCTTTCTGAAAAAGGAAACGGTGCGATGATAAGTATAGACCTGGGAACGAAATACGACCCCGCCCTTTTCTTTGAATCCTTGGGCTGGATAAAAATCGTAGCGACACTTGCCGGAGTAGAAACGACTGTCTCTTACCCGCTGAACACTTCGCACCGGACCGTTCCTGAAGAAGTGAGGCAGCAGTTGGGCATTACGGCAGGGACGGTTCGAATATCAGTGGGAATCGAAGATGCCGAAGATATTATCACTCAATTTTCTGCTGCCCTGCAGCATGCGAAAAAGTAATAAACGACCAGCGTTTGGATACTTTTCAGGTGTATAGGAGATTCGGCGGCAGGAATGGAGGGAGGACACGAACCAACGGAACAAAGCACTGATGTTCTCCAGCCAAGCTTTTGTCCCCATTAGCGAGGAGCAAAGAAGCAGGATTTGACTCCAATTGTCCTTGAGGGACACGAAAAGCAAAAAAGGAAAATGCGCTGTCCTCCATTCACAAATGCAACATAATTCCGCTGTCTTTTCCTCTCTATATCTGGCGGCTGCTCCGCTGGATCGGCATATTGGATAAATACCCCTTTATGCAAACGCAGAAAACGTCCACTGGTCATCCAGCCGAACCTATGAGCAAAAAAACCTAACCCGCCGGTCCCGCGGGTTAGGTTTGCTTTAGGCTATTTATTGCTTAAATAATTGATAAACTCCTGGTAAATACTTATATTGTCGGTTAACAGCATGATGGGCAGGAACACGAAAGTCATAATGACGAGAACATTTGCCAGTAGAGCCGAACGCAAGTACTTCCAGGTCTTCATTTTTTCTCCTCCTTCCTTTTGAACGAGAAATGTGTCGAAATATTCTTTTAATTAATGTAACATAATTGTCACATTCCATCAAGAAAATATATTCCAAGAGGTTGCAATCCAATAAATGCTGTGATATATTTATAAAGTGACGTTGAGACAGAGGTTATTATTCATATCGCGGGGTGGAGCAGTCTGGTAGCTCGTCGGGCTCATAACCCGGAGGTCGTAGGTTCGAATCCTTCCCCCGCAACCAATTACGTAAAAACCAAAAGCCTGTTCAGGCTTTTTTTTTGTATCTTTTCCCGCTGTGCGTTTTAACAAAGAATACGTTAAACTAGAAGAAACCTGGAATAAAGGATGACAGGTATGCCGAAAGATGAATTCGAATGGATTAAACAAAATACTCCTTCTCGATACACTCAGCCTGGAATAATCGAAGGCATCGGAGATGATGCGGCGGTGTATTCGGCCAAAGAGGGGTTTCATGAGATCCTCTGTGTGGACACCATGGTGGAAGGGATCCACTTTAAAAAAGAAACGATGAGTCCGGCGGATATCGGCCATAAGGCCTTAGCGGTAAACATAAGTGATGTAGCGGCCATGGGAGGCCTTCCTGTTTTTTATATGGTTTCTATTGCGGTTCCCCCTTCCTGGACGGATGACGAATTGGAAGATCTTTATCATGGAATGACCGCACTGGGAGAGAACTATGAAATGGATATGATTGGTGGAGATACCATTTCATCTCCTCATGATTTTATGGTGTCGGTAACCGTCTATGGCAGAGTTGAAAAGGGACGACACCTTGTAAGGCGAAACGCCCGTCCGGGAGATATTGTGTTTTTGACCAATCCAACAGGTAGATCGGGAGCAGGCCTCGAGTTACTTCTTGAGCACGGACGACATAAGGAGTACACAAGGCCGGAGGTTACCTTGATAACATATCATCAAAGGCCGGTACCGCGTGTGGCAGAAGGAAGAATAATAGCAGAAACAACGACTGCTGCATCATTGAATGATATTAGTGACGGACTTGCCAGTGAAGCAAATGAGATCGCCGAAGCATCCGATGTAGAAATTGAACTGTCCAAACAGGATATTCCGGTGGCAGAAGAACTGCAGCGATTCAGTGAAAAGCAATACTGGAATTGGATATTATACGGAGGAGAAGATTTTGAATTAATTGGAACCGTTCCGGAAAAAGATTGGCCTGTTTTACAAAAGCGGATGCATCATGAAGGCAAGCCTTTAATTTCTATAGGACGAGTCAAACAAGGTTCCGCATTAGTAATGCTGACAGACGGCAGACAGCAGACCGTGCTTCCCAAACAGGGATACAACCATTTTCGAACGTAAAAAGGCAGGGGAAAGACAGCATGTTACTTGAATATACAAGCACTTCTCCCGAACAGACGCTGCGCACAGCGGAGACGATTGCTCCTTATTTAAAAGGCGGAGATATTCTTACCCTCGATGGGGATTTAGGTGCCGGAAAAACCCATTTTACAAAAGGGCTGGCGCGAGGTCTGCATATTCAAGAGGTCGTAAACAGCCCAACGTTTACGATTATCAAGGAATATGAAGGAATTCTGCCTCTCTACCACATGGATTTTTACCGCCTGGATGACGTAGAAGCAGAAGAAATGGGGCTGGAAGAGTACTTTGAAAACAATGGAATATGTGTCCTGGAATGGGCTGAAAAAATTTCTCCTATCCTTCCGCCGGAGCGTTTACAGATTACTATCCAGAGGGTAGGAGAAAATAAACGAAACATTCGGCTGGAACCAGTGGGTGAAAGCTTTATCGAACGATGCAAGGAGCTTGAAAATCATGAAGATATTAGCAATTGATACCTCTACGCATGTCATGGGAATTGCGCTGTCCCAGGGGGATAAATTATTGGCGGAGTACACCACGAATTTCAAAAAAAATCATTCTCTCCGCCTGATGCCCGCCATTCATCAGATCATGGAGGAAGTCGGGGTTTCTCCCGCGGAATTGGATGCTGTCGCGGTAGCAAAAGGGCCGGGTTCTTACACCGGTGTGAGAATAGGAGTAACCACGGCCAAAACCATGGCATGGTCCCTTGGCATTCCCGTTTACGGAATATCGAGCCTTCAACTGCAGGCCAGAAACGGAAAACATTTTCCTGGGTGGATCTGCCCGTTTTCCGATGCCAGAAGAGGACAAATTTACACCGGCTTGTATCGATTCCGGGACTCTTTACTGCGGGAAGAAGAAAAAGACCGGATCGTTTTATTGGAGGATTGGCTTTCCGTTTTGAAAGAAAAAAACGAGCCTGTGTTATTTTTAAGCCAGGATTGGAAAAAACATGAGCTTGGGATCAAGGGCGTATTAAAAGAACAGGCAGTCTTTGCTGATTTTCCGGATATGCAGCCTCGGCCGGGCGAACTGCTTGTTCTTGCCGGGCAGATGCCAGCCCAGGAGGCTCATACCCTGGCGCCGGAATATACACAAATGGCAGAGGCCGAAAAGAAATGGTATGCTGCCAAAGAAGGCCGAGCTCATGAATAACTATCCAACCATTCGTTTTATGGAGGAACGCGATATAGAAGGTATCCTCCAGGTGGAACATGATTCCTTCCAGATGCCCTGGACAAGGTATGCCTTTTTTAACGAATTGACCAATAATCAATTTGCTCATTACTTAGTGGCAGAGTGGAAGGAGGAGATCATTGGATACTGCGGGGTGTGGCTCATCATTGATGAAGCTCATATTACCAACATAGCGGTACATTCCTCTTTCCGCGGATATCACATTGGAGAACTTCTTTTGAAAAATGTGCTGGATATGGCTCATGCCTACGGTGCGAGAACAATGACACTGGAAGTAAGAGTGAGTAATCTCATAGCACAGTCCTTATATAAAAAACTGGGCTTCCAGCCCGGGGGGATCCGCAAAAATTATTATACGGACAACCGGGAGGATGCTCTGGTCATGTGGGTGAATATTGATGACTATAAATTCAAACGAAAATGAACTGCTGCTTGCGATAGAAACAAGCTGTGATGAAACAGCAGCCGCCGTTGTACAGGGAGGCCGAAAGGTGCTGTCCAATGTCGTAGCGTCCCAAATTCAAAGTCATAAACGGTTTGGCGGGGTCGTCCCGGAAATTGCCTCCCGCCATCATACGGAAAATATTACGTTGATCATGGAACAAGCCATGGCTGAAGCAGAAGTTACATTTTCTGACCTGGACGGACTGGCAGTAACGGAGGGGCCTGGTTTGGTCGGTGCGCTTCTGATCGGGGTAAATGCAGCAAAAGCAGCGGCTTTTGCCCACCAGCTCCCACTATATCCTGTCCACCATATTGCTGGTCATATCCAGGCAGCTCGTCTCGAACGGGAGTGGAAATATCCGGCGCTAGCTCTTGTTGTCTCCGGAGGCCATACGGAACTGGTTCTTCTGCATGGAGAAGGAGAATATGAAGTCATCGGCAGGACAAGAGATGATGCGGCGGGAGAAGCCTATGATAAAGTGGCACGAACTCTTGGTCTCCCGTATCCGGGGGGACCTCAGGTGGATAAGCTGGCAGAAGAAGGAACGGAGGATATAGCACTCCCGATCGCCTGGCTCGAGGAAGATTCCTATGATTTCAGCTTCAGCGGTTTAAAGTCAGCGGTAATGAATACGCTGCACAACGCCAAGCAGCGAGGCGAACAAATTGAACCCGCCAATGTTGCAGCCAGCTTTCAGGCAAGCGTGATTGAAGTATTAGTGGAGAAGACCAAAAGGGCGGCAGAAAACTATCAAGTCCGTCAGGTCGTCCTGGCTGGAGGAGTTGCTGCCAATCAAGGACTGCGAAGGGCGATGGAAAAAGCGTTTACTGCCTCTGACGTAGAATTGACCATTCCTCCTTTTACATATTGCACGGACAATGCCGCAATGATTGGAGCAGCCGGCCATGTACAGTGGTTAAAGGGAAACACCGCCGGCTGGGAATTAAACGGTGTCCCAGGCTTGGCCTTATATTAAGGTCAAGTCTTTTTTTTAATATTTCCTAAAGACTGTGTAAAAGTATTATTGTGGATAATGGGGAAAAGTCAGTGGAAAACTAATGTGAAAGTCTTTAAAGTTGTTAACAACGAATCTGTGGATAAGTTGGCCTGGATGTGCATAAATGCTATAAAAATTAGAAAAACAGCCATACTAATGTTAATAAATCTGTTAATAGTGTGGATGAACGCAGCTGTTTTCCTAGAGAGGAGAGTCGCCTGCATGAAAAGCATATATGCAGTACGGGTATCCCCTTTTTGTATAGCATTATTGTTCATGCTCCTTTGGATGGAGCCTGGGGATGTATATGCGCAGCAGCCTGACGCGGATCCTTCCGAGACAGAAGAGCATCATGCGGTACTTGTCCTTGTTCCGGGATTATCGATGGATGAATTTTTTCAGCTGATGTCCAAAGAAAGACTGCAGCATGGTGCTGCTGTGGCCGGGCTGAACCGAGTGACAGCTGATGCTGCTTCCCCCTTGAATGAATTACTAACCCTGAGTTCCGGGGCGCGTGCCAAAAGCGGATTGTCTTCTATGAGCGGCTGGGAGGAAAAGGAAGAGTCCACATATGTTCAATCTTCTTTTTCAAAAATCAGGAAAGAAAACAAAGAGACAAGTTATGGTGCCTCTCCGGGGATTTTAGGTGAAAAGCTGAAAGAGGCGGGGGGGACCGCCCGCTTTGCCGGCCACAGTGATTATGTGGATAAGCAGCACAGTTACGCTCCTTTTTTTACAGTGAATTATAAAGGGGAAGCCCGGGGAAGCCGGGATGGAGTGGTGGATAAAAACAGGACCGCTCCGGGAGGCTGGCTCATGAATGTGGAAAAAACCCTGGCGTGGGTCGATAAGGTACAGCATCAATCGCCGTTGAGCTGGTCGGTGATTGAATGGGGGGATGTCTATCGTTCTCACCAGGAAGGCGACCTATTTTCTTCTCCAAAACAACTTCAGCCGCTTCAACATCTGCTGATAGAATTAAAAAAAAGAGAAGGGACCCTATATTTAATGGGCGTGGATCCATCTAAAGAAAACATGATTCCATTTGTGGAGTGGGGTCATGGCGGATCCGGTTCCATGAAGCGCCTGAATTCGGCGACGACGGGGCAGCCGTATTTGGGAAGCAGCATAGACGCCGCTCCAACGTTTTTGCGGACTTTTCAGCTGTCTTTGCCTGCATCCTGGTACGGTTCTGAGTTAACACCGGATGAGGACGCCCTTCTTCAGGACGTAGAGGCGGAAATCGAGGGGGTGAGCGTGGTTCATACCTCCCGCGCTGCGGTATTGTCCACGTATATTTCCATTTTAATACTCCTGCTGGCCGCAGGGTTTTTGTATGGAAAGTTCCATTCGGCCGAACCCCCCCGGCTGATAAACCTGGCGGTCCTTACCGGGATGGCCTCTCCCTTCGCGTTCACTCTGCTCCCGGCTGTCATCGGACGACCCGAAATGCCCGTAGCTGTATATGCCGCTCTAATTACGGCGGCAGCTCTTGGGACAGGAGGGGCAGCGCTTATGTTCGGACGGGAGAGAGCGGCAGTTATTATCTCCCTTTTATTGATAACCCTGTTAAGTGCCGATCTAATGAATGGTGCCTATGCGATCCAGCGTTCCTATCTTGGCTATGATCCACTGATTGGAGCCCGCTATGGCGGAATTGGAAACGAACTTGGAGGTTTTTTTGCTGCGGCTTCTATCGTATCTCTTGAACCGCTTCTTCGATATAAAAAAACAGCTGCTCTTCCGATGATTCTCTGTTTCATCATCATCACCGGAAGTTCCGCTCTGGGAAAAAACGCCGGCATAACGATTGGATCCGGACTGATGTTTGGTTCCCTGTGGATGGAGGACCTACGCCGGGCAGGGTGGAAACGATCTCTTCCGGCCGGTGCAGCGGGAGCTTCCGCTCTGGTGGGGGCACTATGGCTGTTGCAATATACTGGGGGCCCCTCTCATATCGGGGCAGCTTTTCAGCAACTGTTTTTGGGAGAATGGAAAGAAATTGAAAATATGATTACCCGTAAAATCGAGATGAACATCAAAATCATGTTTCATTCGAACTGGACAAAACTGCTGATCACCAGTTATGCACTGGCTTCCTTCTATCTGCTGATGGAAAAAAAGAACACAATGCGGCCGTCCCAGCAGATAGTGCTAAAAGTCGGTACGGCCGGCTCTATCTTTTTGCTTCTCCTCAATGATTCCGGAGCCGTCGCCGCTTCGACCTCGATGTTTTATCTTCTCTGCGTTCGATATATATGGAATGGAGGAGTTCATGGTTAAATCTAAAACATTTTATAAGGAAATAAATGAAAATGAAATGTATAGAACGGGAAGACATGGTTTGGAATGTCCGTTTTTTGTTTGGCTGTGTTTTAACGTCTTTTATCATCATTATTACGGTCATGGAGATCAATATCGTCTGCAGTTCTAAATTATGCTGACATGGATAGTCCCTACCATATCAAACGTCAAGATGCAGAGGGAAGTACCATTGCAGAAACAGAAGATTTCAGTTTTTAGAGGCGCAGGAAGCAAATGTGATTTATTTTCATCAAGACAGCGATGGGTTTGGTGAACTGGAATGGAGTTATGAGTATAAGAAACTGGACGACGAGTCGATTGAAGACTTAAGCAGAAGGCCTATGAAACATTTAAAAGGAGAAAGCAGCAGCGGTATCAGGCTTCTTCAAGCTGCAGTGCTTCCCATTGCTCCATGAACTGGTCAAGTTGTTCCTTGGCTTCGTTCACCTTTTTCTGCATGTCCGCTGCTTTTTGGTGGTCCTCGTAAACCTCTGGAGAAAGCATTTCCTCTTCCAGCTGCTCGATTTCGGTTTCAAGCGCTTCAATTTTCTGCTCTGTTTCCTCAATCCGGCGCTGCCGCTTTCTCGCCTGTTTTTTTGCTTCTTTATCATCCATGTAAGCTTTTTTGTCTTCGCCCTGCGATGCGGATCCTGCCTCCGGATTTGGTTCTTTTTCGGCACGAAGCTGAGCCCGCTGCTGTTCTTCGTCTTTTTTCATAAGGTAATAATCATAATCCCCGGGGTATTCCTGCAATCCATCTTCGGTTAATTCGACAATCTTGGTTGCCATTCGGTTGAGAAAATAACGGTCGTGGGAGACGAACAACAGGGTTCCGGGATATTCGAGCAAAGCTGATTCCAGCACTTCTTTGCTGTCAAGGTCGAGGTGGTTGGTCGGCTCGTCGAATATAAGCAGGTTCGCTTTTTTCATCATCAATTTGCTAAGGGCCAGGCGGGACTTCTCACCTCCGCTTAAGCTGGTAACCGGCTTAAGAACATCTTCTCCGGTAAAAAGAAAGTTCCCCAGGACGGTGCGGATATCCTTTTCCGGCGTAAGCGGATACTCATCCCAGAGCTCATGGAGCACGTCTTTGCTCGAATGTAAATCGGCCTGTTCCTGATCATAATAGCCGACCGAAACTTTGCTTCCATACTGAACGGTGCCGGAAACAGGCGTGATTTTTCCCGCAATAGCTTTCAGAAGGGTTGTCTTCCCGATGCCGTTTGGCCCGATCAATGCGATGCTCTCCTGTTTATGGACGGATAGGTTCAGATCTTGGATGACAGGGTTGTTTTGTTCATAGAAAACATTGAGGTCGTAAATATTCAATACTTCATTGCCGCTCTGCCGGTTGATATCAAACGAAAATTTCGCCGATTTTTCATCTCCCTGCGGCTTCTCTTTCATTTCCATTTTTTCAAGCTTTTTGCGGCGGCTTTGAGCGCGCTTGGACGTCGCGTCACGGACGATATTTTTAGCTATGAAATCTTCAAGCGCCTCGATTTCTTTCTGCTGCTTTTCATATTCTCTTAACTCCTGCTCGTAGCGCTCTGCCTTTTTCTCCAGATATTTGCTGTAATTTCCATAATAGGCTGACGCTTTAGCCCGGGATATTTCATATACTTTAGAAACGATATTGTCAAGAAAATAGCGGTCGTGGGAAACAATCAGCACGGCTCCCTCATAATTGGACAAAAAGTTCTCGAGCCAGCCGAGCGTGTCAATGTCCAGGTGGTTGGTCGGTTCATCAAGGACCAGCACGTCCGGCTTGGAAAGCAGCAGCTTACCGAGAGCCAGCCTGGTTTTCTGTCCTCCGCTCAAGGAGGTGATTGGGGTATTGTAATCAAAACTGTCAAATTTCAGCCCTGATAATATGCCGCGTATATCCGCTTCATACTGGTAGCCGCCGCGTTCATGAAATTCGTACTGGAGCTGGTCATATTCCTGCAGCGCTTTTTCATATTTTTTTTCATCCTTATAAATGTCTGGATCGGCAATTTTTTCTTCCAGACTACGCAGCTGCTGCTCCATCCGGCGGATCTCCTCAAAGACGGTCAGCATTTCATCCCAAATCGACCGGTCAGACTGAAGACCGGTGTGCTGATCCAGGTATCCGATATTTGTCCCCTTGGGAGTAATAACCTCCCCGGAATCATAGGGAAGGTTTCCGGCTATAATTTTAAGAAGGGTCGACTTCCCGGAGCCGTTACGCCCGACAAGTGCCGCCCTTTCATTTTTTTTGATTTCCAGTTTAACCTGGTCTAAAATCGTTTCTACACCGTACGATTTGGTTATATTAGAACATTGAAGTACTATCATTATCGTTCATCCTTTATTTCAAACTCACTAGTACAAGTGTATCTTATTTTTCATGAAAACGCGAAACCGCAATATATGTCAAAATCGTGAACCCCTGATGGAAATGGCACTTCCTATTACATAATGGCGGGAATTAGTGTACAATAGGAAAGAAGTGCAGACAGTTCCAGCCTGTTGTTCATTATTTATGCGTGGTTCACAATGTTATACTAATTCGTAGAACATGGAAAAAGAAGTTGGAGGCTGCAATGAACATAGATCAGCAAAAAATACCGCAGGCTACGGCTAAACGCCTGCCGCTATATTATAGGTTTCTCGAAAACCTTCATACGTCCGGGAAACAGCGTGTTTCTTCCACTGAGCTGAGTGAAGCGGTAAAGGTGGATTCCGCGACCATCCGCCGTGATTTTTCCTACTTTGGCGCGCTTGGGAAGAAAGGGTACGGATACAATGTACAGTACTTGCTTTCGTTTTTCCGTAAAACCCTGGACCAGGATGAGGTGACAAAAATATTTCTTGTCGGCGTTGGAAATTTGGGAACAGCCCTGCTTAAATATAATTTCTCTAAAAGTGATAATACCCAGATTGTCTCTGCATTTGATGTGAATGAGGCGATTATAGGGCATGAAATCAGCGGAGTCGAGATTTATCATATGGATGATCTTCCGGAAGTGAAAAAGAAACGGGATGCTTCCATCGCGATTTTAACCGTTCCGGCTTTTGCTGCGCAGCAGACGGCAGAGAAGCTGGTGGAAGCGGGCATTACCGGGATCCTTAATTTCACACCGGCAAGGTTGACGGTTCCCGAGACAATCAGGGTGCATCATATTGATCTATCCGTGGAACTGCAGACACTGGTTTACTTTTTAAAAAACTATCCTTTATAACGAAAAACGGAGGTGCTGTACGATGAATCTGGGTCCGATGAGCATCGGCTTGATTGTACTGGCGGCGTTATTGATTTTCGGCCCGAAAAAGCTCCCGGAACTGGGACGGGCGGCCGGAAATACTCTGCGCGAGTTTAAAAGTGCGACAAAGGGTCTTGCTGATGATGTAGAAGAAGACGAGAAAAAGAAAAACCACCAAGAGACATCCGACAATTCTGAGAAGTAAAAAGTAGGACGGGACAAGTCATGGCACAGAATGAGATGACCATATATGACCACATTGGAGAGCTGCGAAAACGAGTCATTATTATAGCGGTGTTTTTTACCGCCGCTATGATTATCGGTTTACTCGCGGCTCCTGCTTTAATCACATACCTGCAAAACATTCCGGAAGCCGAAAGCTTTCCTATGAACGTGTTTAAATTAACGGATTCATTAAAACTGTACATGAATTTTGCCTTTTTTATCGGATTGATTCTCGTTTTTCCTGTTCTGCTGTATCAGCTGTGGGCGTTTGTTTCCCCCGGACTGATGGAAAAAGAAAAAAAGGTAACGCTTGGTTATATCCCGATTGCCACTTTCTTATTTCTGGGCGGCCTGGCGTTTGCGTATTTTATCCTTTTTCCGAACGTCATCCGGTTTCTGAGCAATTTGTCCGATCGGCTGAATTTAACCGAACAGTACGGAGTCAATGATTATTTCGGTTTCTTGTTTCAGATTACTATCCCGTTCGGCTTTTTATTTCAGCTGCCGGTGGTTATCATGTTTTTGACAAGACTGGGGCTGGTGACTCCGGCCTGGCTTCGTAAAATCCGAAAATACGCTTATTTTATCCTGCTGGTTCTGGCCGGATTTATTACACCGCCGGAAATTGTGTCCCACCTGATGGTGACGGTGCCTCTGTTTTTGCTGTATGAAGTAAGTATTGTGATTTCAAGATTCTCCTACCGTAAGGTGTTAAAAGCAGAACAAGAAAAAGCAGAAGAATGGGCGGAGCAGGACCGCCGGAAATAATAAGAAAACCTGCCTGATCTGCAGAAAATGCAGCGTCAGGCAGGTTTTTTCCTTAGAAAGGGATTCATTCGGCCCGGAAGCCTCTTTACTTATGAGAATCTTTGTTTGGAGTGGAGCGGAAAAAGCGGATCCCAATCATGATATCGATAGCCGCTACGGCTGCAAAAAAGAATGTCCACAAATTCCAGGATTCCGTATTCACATTAACGATAGCCAGATAGATAAATAAGCCCGCCAGACCGAAATAAATCATTCCCATTGTGTTCCCTCTCATAGCACGAGTCCTCCCAGAATGAAGTTGAGCTGCTCCAGCTCTTCCTGCATATCCTGAAGCTGCTCGCCTAGAAGTACTTGAACAAGGATGGCATAGCTGTTCATAGAAACATGGGCGATAATTGGGACAAGGATTCTTCCTGTTTTCACATACAAAAACGAAAAAGTGAAGCCGACCGCTGTATATATTAATACGTGGGTGAAATCAAAATGAACGACAGAAAAAATTAATGAACTGAGCAGCGCGGAAATCACAAAGTTAAATCGTTTATAGAAAGCACCAAATATCACTTTCCGAAATACCACTTCTTCCAAAATCGGACCGATTACAGCTACAATGACGGCAAACAACGGAAAGAGCTCCACCACGCTTAAGATATCCTGCGTGTTTTGGGAGCCTGGTTCAATGCCTAACGCATATGTTTCAATGAGAATAGCAATATATTGAGCAATAAAAGCCATGAAAACACCAAGTATTGCCCATTTTACAGCCTGACCGGCAGATGATTTACGAAGGTGCGGGTGTCTTGTCGTTTTCCGCTCTGGAAGCACTAGAAAAATAATGACTATTAATGCTGCGATAAAGCTTCCCATGCTCCATGCGGCCGCACTTTCCTCCCGGCTCATTCCCATGCCGAATAACACTGGAATTCCAATTAAGCCGGAGAGCTGCATAAGTATGTATACAATCAAAATCCACCAGTAACGTTTTGTCAACCTGTTCAACTCCTCTGCAGCAAATGTATGTCCCTCTCAGGGAAAAATCCCCTGTAAACAAATCATATGTACGTATTGTATCATAATGCGTTTCCAAACGTGATAAGAAACACATGTGAAAAAATATTGAAGAAAAATCAGGTTTAAGGACATTCAGGAAACGGGAAGCTTTTATATGGAAGAAGAACCCGGTAAATGGGAGCAGATGGACGGAGAAGGAAAAGATGAAAAAATTTTAGTCTTCCCCCTTGCAAAATGAAGAAGGAATGATTATCATAATAATTGGTATTAGCACTCGACATAACTGAGTGCTAATAATAGCGAATCATGTCGGCCGGCCGAAAAGGCTGAAAGCCGCGCTAATATTAAAGGAGGGTGTTTACCTTGTTAAAGCCTCTTGGTGATCGCATTATTATTGAACAGATCGAACAGGAAGAAAAAACAAAAAGCGGCATTGTACTTCCGGATTCCGCTCAGGAAAAGCCGCAGGAAGGAAAGGTTATTGCTGTAGGAAACGGTCGTGTCACAGACAACGGAGAACGTATCGCTCCGGAAGTAAACGAAGGCGAAACGGTTATTTTCTCGAAGTATGCCGGCACGGAAGTGAAGTATGAGGGCAGTGAATACCTCATCCTGCGCGAAAGCGATGTACTTGCTGTTATCGGTTAATACAGGAGGGGACAACCCCTACATACTCTATTTTATAGGAGGTCGAAACAATGGCAAAAGATATTAAATTCCGTGAAGACGCGCGCCGTTCTATGCTGAACGGGGTAGATGAACTGGCGAACGCTGTAAAAGTTACATTAGGACCAAAAGGCCGCAATGTGGTGCTGGAGAAGAAATTTGGTTCTCCTCTTATCACAAATGATGGTGTAACCATTGCAAAAGAAATCGAACTGGAAGATAACTTTGAAAATATGGGTGCTCAGCTTGTATCAGAAGTTGCCAGCAAAACCAATGACCTGGCAGGGGATGGTACAACCACCGCAACAGTTCTGGCACAGGCCATGATCAAGGAAGGCCTGAAAAACGTAACTTCCGGTGCGAATCCGATGGTCATCCGCAAGGGGATTGAAGATGCAACGAAAGTAGCCATCGAAGAACTGAGAAAAATCTCCAAGCCGATAGAAGGCAGCGAAGCAATTTCCCAGGTTGCCTCTGTTTCTGCTTCCAGCGATGAAGTAGGTCAGATTATCTCTGAAGCTATGGGACGTGTCGGTAACGACGGTGTCATTACCGTAGAAGAGTCCCGCGGCCTTGAAACCGAACTGGAAGTCGTAGAAGGCATGCAGTTTGACCGCGGTTACGCCTCCCCTTACATGGTAACTGATTCTGATAAAATGACAGCGGAATTGGATGATCCGTACATTCTTATCACTGATAAGAAAATCACAAATATCCAGGAAGTTCTGCCGCTGCTGGAACAGGTGGTTCAGCAGAACAAACCGATCCTTATTATTGCGGAAGATGTAGAAGGTGAAGCTCTTGCAACACTCGTTGTAAACAAGCTGCGCGGTACATTTAACGCCGTAGCGGTAAAAGCACCAGGATTCGGTGACCGCCGCAAAGCCATGCTGGAAGATATCGCCCTCCTTACAGGCGGGGAAGTCATTACTGAAGACATCGGTCTTGATTTGAAATCGGCAACGGTAGAACAGCTCGGACGTGCCGGGAAAGTTGTTATCAACAAAGACGACACCACGATCGTAGAAGGTTCCGGCAACCCCGCAGACATTACCAACCGTGTGAACCAGCTGAAAGCACAGATCGAAGAAACAACATCCGACTTCGACCGTGAAAAGCTGCAGGAGCGTCTGGCTAAGCTTGCCGGCGGTGTCGCGGTTGTCAAAGTCGGTGCGGCTTCCGAAACAGAAATGAAAGAACGCAAGCTCCGCATCGAAGACGCCTTAAACTCCACCCGCGCTGCCGTAGAAGAAGGCATCGTATCCGGTGGTGGTACGGCACTCATGAACGTACACGAAGCTGTAAGCAAATTAGAGGATGAAACAGAAGGCGACGAAGCGACTGGTGTCAGTATCGTGCTGCGCGCCCTGGAAGAACCGCTCCGTCAAATCGCGCACAACTCAGGCCAGGAAGGTTCTGTTGTTGTAGAGCGTATGAAGAGTGAAAAAGTCGGATACGGCTTTAACGCCCTGAGCGGCGAATGGGTCAACATGATCGACGACGGTATTGTCGACCCGACAAAAGTGGTTCGTTCCGCACTGCAGAATGCATCCTCTGTATCTGCCATGTTCCTTACAACGGAAGCTGTCATTGCCGATAAGCCAGGCGAAGACGACGGCGGCGGTGGTGCCGGCGGCGGAATGCCTGACATGGGCGGCATGGGAGGAATGGGCGGCATGATGTAAACCGCCCTTCCAAAAGTTGATGTGACGGGGTTTTTACCCTGTCACATCTCTTTTTTTATCAAAAAAATAACGAAAAACTAACATTTTTTATTTCAGATTCTTAAAAAATTGATGATTTTCACGATGAAAACTTTGCTTTCTAGACAGTCTCCTATAAGGCAGATGGAGATACGCAGGATGCATTTTAATTCCGTATGATGGAACCAGATCCCGGTCGAGCGCTTAAATGAAACATTGGATGAACCGTTGAGTT
Organism: Salibacterium aidingense DSM 18341; assembly: GCF_000429685.1. Taxonomy (GTDB): domain Bacteria; phylum Bacillota; class Bacilli; order Bacillales; family Marinococcaceae; genus Salibacterium; species Salibacterium aidingense. Next base: position 2,243 of record NZ_AUCI01000037.1, on the reverse strand, counting down.
TCCCATTCCAAGGAGTACAAACCTTTGAAGAAATAGCGAGTTTACTATTAATGCATGAAGGGCATTCATATGGGACAAATCAGTGCGATGAAGCGTATTATTTAAGTTTTAGCTCAAATAATGAAAATATTGTTAAACCGATTGGAAAAAGCAATTAGAGATATATTCACCCCCATCTACTAAGATGGGATTTCTTTTTTGTGTAAATCATAACGTGGCTTTATGCGCACTAAATTAAACGCCCAAATAGGCGTTATTTTTATATCAGGAGGTAAAGTTGTTTAAGATGCCAGTCATGCCCATTAATGCCCATTATGTTGAATAAGGAGATTTTTAGCAATCGAGGAGAAGTCCTTTGTATTTATGTTTGATAAACTATCAAGTGTGTAGGTAAACCATAGCGAAAGGAGATATTTGCATGAATCAAAATCACAAAACCTCTGCGCTGCCAACGGTGGTCGACCGGGCCACTTGGCAGGCCAAACTGGATGAATTACGGGTCCGGGAGAAGGCACACACCCGGGAAGGTGACGCGATCGCCGCGGCCCGACGGCGGCTGCCGATGGTCGAGGTGGACTCGACCATCCCGCTGATCGGCCCGGATGGCCCGGTCACGCTCCTGGACACGTTCGAGGGCCGCGACCAGCTGATCGTCTACTTTCACATGTGGCACACCGGCAGGCCCGCCGCGGAGCAGTGCGAGGGCTGCACCTTCTCCACGACCCACATAAACGAGCTGTCCTATCTGCACTCGCGGGACGTGAGCTACGCGACTTTCTGTCAGGGGCCGTACGAGGAGAGCTCGCGGTATCGCGACTTCATGGGCTGGGCGGTTCCCTGGTACTCGGTGCCCCAGGACGCCGTGGACCGGTTGATCACAGACCGGCACTTCGGCATCCTCGTCAGTTATCTCCGGGACGGTGACAAGGTCTACGAGACCTACTGGACCACCGGTCGCGGCAACGAACGGATGGCACCGTCGTACGGACTGTTGGACCTGACTGTCTACGGTCGGCAGGAGTTCTGGGAGGACTCGCCCGAGGGCTGGCCGCAGCATTGGGGCTCCAAAGGTGGTCAGTTTCAGCTGGAAGGCCGCCCGTCCTCCCAGTGGTCCCGCCTGGCAGCCGGACGCTCCGACGATCTCGGCACCTAGGCTGCCGCCCTAAACTGTTGCCAAAACAAGCCGTAACTCAGGGTTCCTCTGGGATAACTATAAAAAGAAGGCATAGGGTGTTGAAAGCTGGCTGTTATGTTATTCAATCATCGGGCGCAATTGGGAATAACCAACCCCCCATTATTTTAAACGACTTTATTGTAACATCTGTGGGTTGTTATTCAGCAATTGCAACAAAATATAATAACTTTATTCTTACACCGTCCATATTTTCGGACGGCGTAATGCGTGTTTTCAGATTCAAAAGTAAACAACTTTATTATCATTACACAAGAATTAGAGAAAAAGAACTGGACTATTTAATTGATCAAGAGAGCCCCGGATCCCGAGAAAAGTCACTGGGCATTACAAATTTAGAAACCGCAGTGATGTGGTCTAACGCATCGATTGCACGAAACGAATATTGACTGAAGGAGGCTGGGAAAAAATCATATAGGTCAGATAAAAATCCGAACGATTATCTTACATTCTACACTAGAATTCGGCATAAAACAGAATAACCAAAAAGAACGTATAATGAAAATTAATTTTTATCAGCTAATTCATCCCGGTCCGCTGCCCGTGGTGGTTCCTCCATCCAACCGTGTTTGATCATGATTCTCGCCCCATTGTCCGCAAACTTAGCGATTTCAGCGATTAATCTGCTATACATAACTCCGATATCCCTGCGTGGACTCATGGACATGCTTGTACCGTAATATCCCATACCGGTGGCTGTCAAAGCTGAACAATAAAACATCATTTTTTTGTCAGAATAAGTGTAAGTCGTTGAATCTGTCACCTCAGAGTCTAACATCATGGGGCTGGGTAAATCATTTTCTTTTAAATAGGATTCAAATATTTCACAATGTTTTTGAGCAATTTCTTTACCCTTTTTAAAATATTGAACAACCTCTTTGTTCCTGGCAACCTGACTGTAACCCATCATTGTAGCTGATCCTAAAGCATTTCTTAGGAAATTGGCATAAAGATTGGAGATTTCTATAGCCGTTAACGGTCGTCTTTCTCCAAAATATCCGCTTAAAAAGTTTTGTTTTTTGACGTAATCATAGGTTTCTGGTTTTGGAAT
>NZ_AUCI01000036.1 GCF_000429685.1 Salibacterium aidingense DSM 18341 | reverse complement strand
AGATTTTTCGCTATATTGAACTGATTTACAACCGCAAGCGTATCCACAGTACCCTGAACTATTTGACCCCGGTGCAGTATTATAAACAGCAGGTTCTGCGGAGTCGAGCGCCCGTAGAAACCTCCTAATGCAGGCAGGAGAATACTTTTTTCCTTAACCACCGCTCTAGATGATAGAGCGGATGGGTCAAGCGGTTTGAGCTTGACGCTTCCGCGGCATCATCTATCCTGACAGGTGGGAAAAAAAGCCTGCGTCCGTTCCGTTTTATAACGGACAAATCATAAAAAAAGGTGTCTACTTTCTTGACATAGATCCAATCTGTCCCTTAAAACCATTTGGCTTAATGTATTGTTCGTAATGGTCGATCATATCGAGGACCACCGTTTTCAAACGTTTTGATGATGCGGTGATGGCCTCTTCTGTAACATACTTCTGTTTGATCCGTTCTTTATCTTCATCGGAATAGTCTCGGAAAAAACGGTCAAACAACGAATCGATCGTCTCCCCCTGTACATGCAGATCAATCAACCGGGCTTCATAGAATATCGGAACAGTTGTCCCGTCTTCTACCGCTTTTTCAATCGGATATTTATCAATGTACGTTCCAAACGTACGAAGCGTACTTTTATCCTCTTTATCAATCGGTGTTCCTGTAAAACCGATATACGTAGCATTCGGCAGACCAATCCGCATATTCATCGCGAGAGAGCTGTACTGGGAACGGTGCGATTCATCCACGAGTACAATCACATTTTCAGCGTCCGTGAGTAACGGGTAGTCTTCCCCGTCATCCACCTGGAATTTCTGAACCAGCGTCATCACAGTTGCCCCGGGGCCTTGCTGCAGTAGCGTTTTCAGCTCTTCCACAGACTCGGCCTGCTGTGGGTTGGGGAAGCCGCAGCGTTTAAACGTGTTGGTTATCTGCTGATCCAGGTCCTGACGATCCGTCACCACAACAATCACAGGGTTTTCCAACTCCTGCAGGCGTCTTACTTTCATCGATAAGAAAACCATGGAAAGCGACTTGCCTGACCCCTGCGTAGCCCATACCACTCCGCCGCGCGCCTGAGGATGCTCCCCTGTCCTAATACGCTCCACAGCTTTATTCACTGCACGGTACTGCTGGTAGCGCGTCATTTTCTTAATGACTTTACCGTCTGCAGGTTCATACACGATGAAGTTTAATATAATATCGAACAACCGCTCTTTTTCTAAAATGCCTGCTGTTAAAATATCCTGAGGTGTTGGATTTTCGCCTATATCATTCTCTGTTAATGGATAGGGTTCTTTCCAGGAACTATAATGCTGTACTTTCGCCCCAATGGTTCCCACCCTTGCACGGTCATTACTTGTCGCAATTAAAAATTGGTTGTAGTGAAACAAGGCTTCATTTTCCTGTTGATACCGACGTAACTGTTTGACTCCTTCACCAATTTGCTCTTCAGGCTGAAGAGCAGGACTTTTACACTCAATTACAACCAGCGGCAGGCCATTTACATAAAGCATAATATCCGGACGAATGGTGTCACTTGCATGCGTGTAGCTGAACTGGCTCGTGATTAAAAAATCATTGTTGGCAGTATGGTCAAAATCAATCAACTTCACTGTCTGGCTTTTCCGTCCGTTTCCTAGATCCTGCTGAACGGATAAATATTTAATTAAGATCTCATGGAAATGCTGATTGGCTTCCATGACGCTCGTTGCTTCCATATGGGTAACCGTACGAATAACTTTATTTAAGTTATTCTCATTAATCCAAGGATTCAAATGCATCACAGCAGCCCGCAGCCGCTCTTTTAAAACAACTTCCGTCTGCGACGCCCGTTCCTGCTCCAGGACCGTCCCGTGAACATACGTGTAGCCAAGCTGTTGAAGTTGGTCAATCATGCGATTTTCCACTAACGTCTCTTCATTCCAAGCCTGCGCCCCACTCACGACGGAACCTCCTCGCTTTCATTGACTGGTACACGGACTTTCCCGGTTAGAAGTTGTTGCATGAGGCCTTGCTTTAATTTCTCAAGTCTGCTTTTTGCTCTCTTATTAATGTTAAGTTTTTCATTTAAATTAGATAAAATAGATACAATTTTTAATTGTTCATCTTTAGGCGGTAATCTAAACTGAATTTGTTTTAATTGTTCTAATCTTATCCCCTTTACAGTAGTACCTGTTGCTAACCTTTTTATTTTGTCTGTGTTATAGATATAAGCATATAGAAGAAAATCTGTCTCGACTATATTATTATTAACAATAATACCTTTCATATCCTGATTAATAGCTACATCAGCATTGTTTTTCAATGCTTTTCCTACCGCCATTCTTGTAGACACTATTAAATTATCTTTTGGTATCAAAGTGGCTGAACTATTTAACAACCCTTCCTCTGATATATATTCTTGGCTATCCTCAATCTCTTGTTTATCTTCAATATCCTTCACAGTGATCCAAGGAATTTTTCCATTGTAATATTCAGTGACTGTTCTAGATGGAGTTCCACCACCAAATATTTTTACAACAAGCTCATTTAAAGTTTTTACATCCCAATTGGAAGGAATAACACCAATTGAAGAGCTCTTGTATTCAGTATGCCCAATGCCTTTCGTCAACAACTGCTGCATTAACCCTTTTTTCACTGTCTCTGTCTGCTCAATGATTTGTTCTGTTTTTTCGATCGCTTCATCGACAGAAGAAAGAATGGCTGCAATTTTATGTTGTTCCTTTAGCTTTAAAGGGATTTGTATTTCGTATTCTGCAATTTCATTCCATGAGGTTCTAGGCATTCTAGTACCGAAGGCTCTGTCGGATATATAATTAATAAAACTTTCATTCTGTACTAAATAAAATAAGTACTTTTCATCAATATTTTGTTTAGCTACTAAAGGTAATACTTCTGTTGCACACACACCTTCGAAAGTTGCGTACCAGTATTTTTTCAGATATGGACGTAGTTTACCCAATAAAATATCACTTTCTTTAAATACATTCTTCATACTAGTTGTATCTTTTGACGAACCTATGCCATTGATAACTCCTACTCCTGACTCAATATGCTCCAACCCTATATATGGTTGGTCAGGATTATTTATTGGGTTAAACTTTTCTTTTCTAACTTCACAAATGTCATCAAATGTTTTAAAAGACCAATCAGATTTATTACTTAACATACCCTAACTCCTTCAAATACCCATACATCTTCTCTTCAATATCATTACGTTCCTGCTCAAGCTTTTTCAGATCTCCCACTGCTGCCTGAACGTCGATTTCTTCTTCCTCTTCGGTGGTATCGATGTAACGGGCAATGTTTAAGTTATAGTCGTTTTCTTCAACTTCTTCTAAGTCAACGATGCGGCAGTATTTTTCTTGGTCTTCCCAGGCATTATAAGCCTGTACGATATTCTCAATATCTTCGTCGCGAAGTATATTTTGATTTCTTCCTTCCTGATACTCGTTTGAACCGTCTACAATAAATACTTTTCCTTTTTGTTCTTGGGTTTTATTGCGGTTTAAAATCATGATGCAGGCTGGAATGCCTGTGCCATAGAAAAGGTTGGACGGTAAGCCGATAATCGCTTCAATGAAGTCCTCTTTTACTAAACCTTCCCGGATTTTTCCTTCTGCACCTCCGCGGAACAGTACACCGTGCGGCATGACGACTCCTGCTTTTCCTTGATGATTCAGGGTAGAGAGCATGTGCTGCACGAAAGCAAAGTCGCCGGCGGTTTTCGGTGGCATACCGAAGCGGAAACGGCCATATTCATCCGCTTCCGCTTCTTCACGGCCCCAATTCTTTAATGAAAACGGCGGATTGGCAATCACCCGGTCATATAATAAAAGCTCTTTATCGTCACCTAACAGCTGTGGATCACGAATCGTATCACCGCGTTCAATGCGGTGGTCACTCAGCCCATGCAGTAGCAGGTTCATCTTACAGATCGCCCATGTATTCAAATTATTCTCCTGTCCATGCAGCGATAAATTACGTGGATCGCCTCCTTGTGACTTAATATAGTCTACCGACTGAACAAGCATTCCTCCGGAGCCGACGGTCGGATCCGATACACGCATATTTTCTTCCGGTTTGATTAAGTTCACAATGAGTTTAACCACTTTTGACGGTGTATAAAATTCGCCGCCTTTTTTGCCGGCATCATCAGCAAACTGTTTAATTAAATACTCATAAGCACGGCCCAGCATATCCGGTTCTGATAAGTTGCTATTGCTCAAGTCGATGGCGGAGAAATGCTGAACGAGCTGCATCAACATTTTGTCAGGCAGTTTATCCTTGTCATTAAAGTCAATCGAGGCTAATACACCGTGTAATGCCTGATTTTCTTCTTCTAATGCTTCAAAGGCTTTGTTAATCTCATTACCAATATCAGTAGTCTGCACTTGAATGTGGTTCCATCGCGCCCTCTCAGGAACGAAGAACTGATGCTCATCACGGTCGTACCAGCCGTAATCATCCTTTTCTTCCTGTTCAATCTCCTGCGCTCTTTCAATAAACACGTCACTCAACCGTTTTAAAAACAACAATCCGAATATGTAATTCTTATAATCGGAAGAATCTATGCTCCCGCGTAGAATATTGGCCGATTCCCAAAGGTGTGATTCCAATTCCTGCAACGTTAATTTTGCCATACATGTAACCCCCATATCTTCCTATCTATCCATTAATATATCAAACATGCTTCCCTATGGATACAAACAAACATTATTTGTCAGAACAAATCCCCAGATAGCACTTTATAATTCTAGCCTGTTGCTTGGTATAGAAAGTACCTACGACCTAAGTAATAAGAAACACAAATATATTTTAATGGGCTCGGATCAAAAAGTTTCTCCATCTATTATCAATAGTTCTTATAGTTGTTCAGTTTTTCAATTGATCAAAATTTAATCTCTCTCCCTTATATTCCGATAAAAGGAATATCTACCATTTGAGCAGGTGTCATGATGATCATTAACACAAACATTCCAGCATTAAACACGCTAAATCAACTTGATAAAAACAATAAATCCCTGTCATCAAAGATGGGGAAGCTGTCGTCAGGACAGCGAATAAATGCAGCCAGCGACGATGCCGCGGGGTTAGCTATATCTGAAAAGATGAAGGCGCAAATTCGCGGACTGGATCAAGCAAACAGAAATGTGCAGGATGGGGTTTCTTTAGTTCAAACGGCCGAAAACGGTTTAAGTAGTATACAAAATAGCCTTCAAAGAGGGAGAGAATTATCTGTTAAAGCAGCTAATGGGGCCCTGACTCATCAAGACCGGGAAGAAATACAAAAAGAAGTCGAAGAAATAAAGGCAAACGTTAATACGATTGCCAGCGATACTGAGTTCAATACTTTACCTTTAATAGATGGTACTTATAACGAAGACCCTAATGTCATTCATCCTTCAAGACCTTCTAATGTATCTGGAGAAATCGGTTCTTTTGATACGATCGAAATAATAGAAAACCAAAACAGTCAATTATCATTTGTCGTAGATGGAAACAAAAAAGATATTCAGATTTCAGCAGGAACCTATAATAAAGATGCGCTTATGGATCAAATGAATTCAAAACTAGACAATGCAGATATCAATATAAACGCTTCATTAAAAAATAATGAGTTAAAGTTTTCTCATAATAATCACGGAAGCCACCACTCCATTGAACATGTTACAGGTGATTTAGCCGCGGACCTATTTCTAAATCGCGAAAAAGGGCAGGATTACAAAGGAATCTCCAGTCACTATGTGGCCGGAGATAACAACTTTAGCAATGCAAATCCTGATTATCACACTTTTGTAGATGGCGTTAACAATAATCTGGATTTTTCCGTTAATGGAGAAGACTATTCAATTACGATCACACCAGGAGAATACGGTAATGATGAGCAAATTCAAAATGAAGTCAATAAACGTCTTGATGAAACAGATGCCAATGTAGAATTTTACAGCTACTTTATTTCTAATGGCACCCTTTCTACCAGCCGTTTAGAGCATACAGATAACGGTGATAATAACATTGAAAACATAAGCGGAAATGCAGCATCTTTTATATTCAGTCACCAATGGGACGATGAATACATACAGGGTAATAATGATTTATCCAAAGGACTTACAATTGAAAATGGAGTTAATAATAATCTTGATATCAAGCTTGATAATCAAAATTATTCAATTGAAATCGCAGAAGGGAATTATACTTCTACCGAACTAATTAATGAATTGAATTCAAGGTTAACAAACAATGGAGTAGAACTTGAAGCATCTATTGAACCGAGTTATTCAGAGGATCAACCAGGTAATGAGGACCCGGATATTAATGTCATCGAGCTATCTCGGACCTCTTCACCAACTGGTGATGTAAACAATCTCCAATTATCCGGCAATGCATATCAGGATCTTTTTATTAACTCCGTGGAAGGTGAAGAACAAGAAGAGAGGCCTGCCATGGTATACGGAAATACCGATCTCTCAAATGGTTTAACAATTGATGAAGACAATAATGATTCACTATCCTTCCTTGTAGATGGTGTGGAGCACACCATCGAGCTGACTTCAGGTAATTATAATTCTGGTGAACTAAAAGATGAAATTAATAATCAATTATCATCTAATAATATTGCCCTTAAAGCCTCTTATTCAGACAACAGTTTATTACTAACCCACAAGGAAGCAGGTGCAGATCACTCCATAGACAAGTTGTCCGGAACAGCTTTTACCTCTTTATTTTTAAATAAACAACAGGGCGAAGATGAAAAGCTGCAAGAACCTCAAGACATCCAATTACAAGTAGGTGCCGATAGTAATGATGCTTTCAGCATCAATTTGATGGATGCCAAATCACAACCATTAGGAATTGATGACGTTTCAATGATGACACAGGCGAAGGCAGCAGATTCCATAACAAAGTTTGATGATGCTATTAATACACTAACTTCTGAAAGAGCGAAATTAGGTTCCTATCAAAATAGGCTCGAACACATTAAAACTGGCTTGGAAAATACTACTTTAAACCTTGAGTCTGCAGAATCTAGAATCCGGGATGCCGATATGGCTGGTCAAATGATGGATTTAACCCGAGTGCAAGTGTTGCAGCAATCCTCGCAAACGATGTTAGCCCAAGCGAATCAATCACCACAAAGCATTCTGGAATTGCTTCAATAAGATTTTTTCGAAAGTTACGCAACAGCTCTTCTGCTCGCTGAGTATTCCTGTTGTAGGATGGTAGCCAGTCGTAACGCTCTGTAAATACCTTTGTTTCACAAGAAAGGTGATCACAAAACCACTTTTTTCATGCGATGATCTTGATGATAGACTGCAAGTGTTATCGTGGACAGAGGACTCACAGGAGATCGAAGTTGTTAAGGAAGTTTTATCGACATCTGCGAGCTGCCCTTCTTGCCAAAATCGATTCCATCGAAAACATAGTCGATATACACGTCGAGTGGCAGATCTGCCTATGAAAGGAAAGAATGTACACTTGCTTATTCTCTCGAATAAACTTTTCAGAACAACTGTAACTGCTAGATTAGAGTGGTTCTTACGAGCTTTTGGTGATGTTATTTATTAATAATATATGGGTATAGTTCTGTTAAAAAGAAGCGATTATAAAGTGGTAATAGCTGTGTTCCTCAACCTGTAAGAGAACGGGAGCATCAAAATGAAGACCAAACATCTTGCATCGTCACCGTGGGAGACGCTTTCTACCGCATTCATCGCTATGACGAAGCTTTGAAAGGTGGACTCCAGGGAATCGTGCTTGCCTGCCGGCCTACTAATACAGCAGCCAGCGGATCATCGGTTCGTTTTTTCTTTTGCTCCGACACGAGCTTAACTATCCAACATATCATACATTTCTACGTTGAACGCTGGAACATCATATGGGGGATTACAGGTAGCGATCTCTTTTCGCCATACAGCGGTATATGCTGGTGCTTCAACTTGCATATACATTTATCGTGTAGCATTACCAGCAAGGATTCTCTACCGGATATTATATTGGCGGTATAATAAGGAAAGGCGCCATTCTCTCCTGTTCTATGCCTATCAGAAAGCCCAAAACGGCGTATCCCTGCAGACTCTTGAGAAAGAGTTGATGATTGCCTAAGAAGATATAGAAGCTCCAAAGTGAAATATTCATTATATTGAATATTTTTGTTGCTAATTGTATATCTTCAAAGTGTTCTGCAAAATTTGAATCATAAATTATCAACTTCTACGAATTGTATTAAATTATTGTATTTATTTTTATCAAGTATTGGACTTTTTAAATGTATTACATTATAACTTTCTAAATATGATAAGTACTCTAAATTATCTTTAATCGCTACAAAGAAAGATTGGTGATCTGAAGATAATATATGATTCTCTAATTCTTTAAAGGTTATTTCAATGGTTTTACTCTCAACTTCATTTTTAACAAATGAATCTATACCAATCGGAATTGAATAGACACCAAACTCTATTAATAATCTTATATATGTAAGATATAGGGCTAAAATTGCCTTATTTTTATCCATTCCACTTCCCTTCACCTCCTGGAAGTCAAATAAGTTTTTATTTTTTATTAGATCACTACCAAACTTTAGATTAATATCCTTCAAAACCTCTAAAAATCTATTATTTATTTTTTTCTTTTTTTCTTTTTGATTTTTTTTCAGCTCCCTTATTTCTTTTTCTAAGCTCTTTTTGTCTTCGCTAAGTTTATCTTTATTAATAACTACTGAATTTATCTTAGATATAAATTCCTCATTAGCCATTCTTTTAGATTCCAATTGAATATATTCCTGCAATTGTAATTCATTTTGCAATTGCTCTTTTTGCTTTTCGACATTATTATACGTTTCATTTAAATTCGAAATATCATATATTAAGCTGTCAATACTATCTTTCAGTTTATTTATTTCCTTTTTATTCATTTCGATCAGATTTTGAATTTCAAAAATGTTATTACTGATCTTCAACCTTGTAAGTGATTGTTCAGTGGTTAATTTAGAGTGACAGTGTATACACTCAGTTTCTATACCTTTATATGATTTTTTGTTTGCCTCTAAGATTTTACTCAGTTCTATATTGTCTTGTAATAGCATATCTTGTTTTTGCTTCTTTGATACAATTTCTTTCTTTATTAAAGATGTTTTATTTGATACTTCGCTTAAATATTTAATACTATTTTCGAATGTTTTTTTCAACTCATCTAAATCATACAGAGAGGTGTCCATCATTTTTACTTTATTGGAATACTCATTTTGCAGCTTTTTTAATACTTCAAGTTCACTTGTTTTAGCTTTAATTTCTTTGTCAATCCCTCTTTTTTGATTTTCTTTATCTAAAATTTCATGATTTGAAATTCCTAAAACATATTCCATCAAATCCTGGGGTATGCTCGAATATCTATTAAGAGAGTCTGAAGAATTCTTAAATAAATAACCATCCCAAGACTTATCTTGGTCTAAATAGAATGGCGTTATAATTTCAGATGCATAAACAGATGATAAACTATCATCAGGAGATTTTTTTAATTTTAACTGCATCTTTATTGAAAGCTTATTTTCCAACCATTTTGCAAACTCTTTTAGACTTAATGATTCATTAGAATCAGAAACATAAAACAACGAGTTATCTCTAATAATATAATAATTAGCCCGTTCAATTGTCACATCTAACCGAAATCTCATTGTTCCAATATTCCAACCGTTAGGAATTTGCTTAATGGAAAAGCCTAAAGCATAAAAAATTGATTTTAATAAGCTTGATTTTCCAATAGTAGTTTCATCACTCGTGATAATATTTGTTTTTTCAGAGAAATTAAATTCATTTGCTTGTTCATTTTTATAATCTACAATCAATAAACTATTAATAATCAATTTGTTTCACTCTTCTCTATCAGTAATTCTATGACAATTGCCACTTTTGTGAAATATTCCAAATTATTGAAGCTAATTTTTGAATCAGCTATTTGAATTGCATCTTTGATTAGTGAATCTATTGAAACATCTTTGTCTAAATCAAAATCTTTAAGTTCATTTTTAGCAGCGGCCTTTTCTGATTTATACATTGACAATATTTTTAATTGTTCTTTTTTTATTCTTTCTTTATTAAAATAATTATAAGAAGTTTCTCTAAGAACTTCATATAAAGCATCGAATTGAGAAGTTGTTTTAAAAATTTCTTTTAAATCTTCTTGTACTATTTTCTTCATTTCCATATCTTCGTGATCCTCAATAATGAGTTCACTTTTTTGATCAATTAAGGTAAAAAGTTCATTAATAGCCATCTTTCCTCTATCTTTACTGACCTCGATTTTCTTTTGATCCATGGCTCCTATCAAAAATAAAACCGCATCTTCCATATTATCTTTAAACGGAGTGACATATATGTAGCTGTTTCTCAATCTGTCTTTTAGATTTTTAACTTTTCCTTGACTATTTAATTTGTTTATGATTTCTTTGAACTGTTTTTCATTATAAGTATATAATGGTGCGCAGATTTCACCATCATTATCAACTACCATATTTCTTAAATCGTTCTCTGAAAAATCTTTAGTTATTATTTTATATTTAGTATTAGAATTTACTACTTTTGAACTTATGATGTTTTTATAAAGTATTAGTTCTTTATTATTTAAAATTTTGTTTAAGGTAAGTTTTTTACTTTTCACTTGAATAAATGCTTGAAATTGATCAAATTCAACTTGAAAATCCTCTTTTGCCTCCACATACACTTGAAAATTACTTTTATCAAAATTCTTAATAGCAATTAGAGCAATTGAAGCTTTTTGAAAGTTAAAACCCTTAATTGCAAATGCTCCACCATTATCAATTAGTTTCATAAAAGTTTACCTTCCCACCTTAATTGCAATATATTTATAAAGGACACTTTCAATTTATTCATCTTTACTTATTAATGAATTAAACGGACGACACAGCATTAAAGAAATTATTTTGATCTTTATCATGCCCTATAAGATTATCTTTTTATTAATTATCTATGAGAATGGCGTTTATTACTCCATAATATTTTCTATTCTTGTGTAGTGAAGTTACACAAATATTAGTTACATCGTCTTTTGCACCTCAGAAAAAAATTACAATTATAGTTTAAATAAAAAATTAAGCTATGTTATTAAAGATGGCAGTAATTCAATACTTAATGCCATAAATATACGCAGAGTTTGATAGAATGGACGAGCATCGTGATTTAAGTCTCTTTCTCAACCTTCTCCCATTGCTTCTGTTCCACGATCACAACAGAATCACTGCTTCCGTCTTGTCCGGACAGGAGAAATTCCACCCGCTTGGAGGTGTTCGGGATGTTATATTCAATTGCCACCACCCCGGCGTTATCCGGTATGGCCGTGTCATTCAGCACCCGGTACATATGCAGCATCGAGTTGTCCCAGGACCGAGTTTCCCTATCATTCGTTCTCCCCATTTTCTCCGTGAAGGTGTCCAAGATTTTCGGCACCAGCACGTCCTGGTCCACATGATGCAGAATATCTTTCTTGCTGGCTTCGTAGACGATCATACTTTCCTCTCCAATACCGTACGAATAAGTCTAATTTCGTAGTAACATGTATGGATTTATGCCTCCATTCTAACACATCCTTCCAAGTATGGAAGAGAAATAACGAAGAAATTTATCGAAAATTGGAACATCTACATTCGTACATGGTTCTCTATTATGATGAAATCCCTGTAGAGAAGAACTGCTCTTGTTTGGATTGGCGTTGGGTGTGGTAAAGGGGTGGAGTAACCGAAGTTTCTACCAATAAAGTAGGAGGATGTTAGGTATGCGGCAGGAAATAGCGGGTATTAAGATTCCGGATTCCCAGTTGGCGAAGGATGCGGCGGATATTCTGCGGGAGCAGGAGAATGATCTGCTGTGGAATCATTCCAATCGTGTGTTTTTGTTCGGTGCCGTTCAGGGGCAGCAGGCGGCGCAGCCTTATGATCTGGAACTGCTGTATGTGAGTGCGTTGTTCCATGATCTGGGGCTGACCAAAGAATACAGCAGCCCGGATTTGCGTTTTGAAGTCGATGGTGCCAATGCAGCGAGAAGTTTTCTGCAGCAGTATCAGATTCCGGAGGAGTCGTTGAATCTGGTGTGGGATGCGATTGCTCTGCATACGACGATCGGGATTACAGAACATAAGACGCCGCAGGTATCCCTGCTTTATTCCGCGGTCGGCCTGGATGTCATGGGTGACAACTTTGATCAGTTCCCGGCGAAGCAGCGGAAGGAAATTGTCGAGGCATTCCCTCGTAATAATTTTAAAGAGGAGATCATCCCTGCGTTTTATGAAGGGTTCAAGCACAAGCCGGAAACGACCTTCGGCAATATTAAAGCAGATGTCATCTCCCACTATCAGCCTGACTACAGGCACAAGAATTTCTGCGAATGCATTATCCACTCCCCGTGGTCGGAATAAAGAACAGAGTCCTCTTCCATTTCAACGACGCAGACAAACAAAAAAATCACGTTCCACCGCAGCGTAATTGCCTGGAACGTGATTGCCTACATATCTCCCTTCCATCTTCCAATGGTTCACCCCCAACGAAACATTTCCCAGATCACTTCTCTCACATTTATTTGTAAATTTTCCAGCGTATCGTGATACTCCTGTAAGTCATTTGACTTAAGAAATGTTATAATACAGGAAGATGTACTAGTAAAGGAGTAATCCCATGCCTAAAAAAATAGATCTTGCTGAGAGAAAAGAGCAGATTGTGAAAGCAACGTTTGATGTTATTTATCAATATGGGTTCGAAAAAACAACCTTACGTGAAATTGCAAAACACGCCGGCTTGTCTTTAGGATCGGTTCAATATTTTTTCCCTAAACAACAGGACATCTATTCCTTCGCCATGGAGGTTATTTTTCACCGATTTGAAGTACGAATGCAGCAGGTGGTCGATGTGGAAGAAGATCAGGATATCTTTGAAGCCGCTGTGCGGATGGGAAAACAAATTGTTCAGATTCATACAGAAGAAGGACGGATCGAGAATGATATCTGGGTGAAATTCACCTTGATGGCTAGTATGAACCCCGAATATCAGGACCTGCGAGAAGAATACCGCAAGATTAACCTTAATTTTGCAGAAAGGATTTTACGCATTCTGCATCAGCATGGATATATTGAGAATGCGGACAAGATCAAAGAGGAGGCGCATGCCTTCATTATATTTATCACCGGCCTGGTATTTGAATCGGTGATTTACGACTATTTGTATGACGAAGAAGTCGTGGACAATAAAGTAAGAGAGTATTTAAAAAGTATTTGTCATTAACACCCAGGAAACAAAAGGGAAAGGCAAGACCCCAAAGGCTTATGCCCGAAGAGTCTTGCCATTCGCCTGCGGTATACGACAGACTATTGATTATTGTTTATCATTTCATCAAGTCTGTCACGATTATCATCAATCCATTCCTGCGCTACTTCTTCCGGATCTTCGCCGCCATCAATTTTAATAATCATCTCTTCCATGTCAGGAATGGATATTGTCAGCTCTTCTAAAAATTCATAAACTTCCGGTACTCTTTCCTCGACATCTTTATAAACGAGAGGGTGAACCGAACTTCCTGAAAAATACTCCGGGTGTTCTTCATTCGTCAGGATTTTCAATCCTAACTCATTAAACATGGAATGAGGTCTCCATCCATATAATAATATAGGTTCCTCTTGATCGGTACTTGCTTTCGCTGCCGAGATCATAGCTCCCTCTGAAGAGTTTACGAGCTCCAGATCAAGATCATAGGCATCTATTAATTCCTGCAGCTCGTCCATCGCAGGATCCCCGTCTTCAATAGCAATTACTTCATTGTTTACCATACTTTCGTTACCAACCAGGTCTTCCACATCATTGATATCTTCCATATATTCCGGAACAACCATGCCGGCATTCGCATCTTCATAGATCGGTTCTAATTGCTCAATGGAATCGGAATATTCTTCTAAATATTGGGTCTGCTGCGGATACCAGGAGTCCATATAGATATCGATATCACCTTCGGCCTGGGCCGCATAAATGGCACCAATATTCGCTTCTTCCACTTCAATAGGATATCCCATTTCTTCCAGAATTGCCTTCACAATCTCCGTCGGCGGAACCGTACTTGTCCAGTTTGTTAAACCTAGTACTAATTCCGGCTTCTCTTCTGTTTCCGCTTCTGTGGTTTCTTCTGTTTCTTCTTCTGTTCCCTCTTCCGTTTCTTCTTCTGTTTCTCCTACACTGCCCCCTTGTGAACATGCAAATAAAGCAACGGATATTAATAAAAACATAATCATCAAAACGATTTTCTTCATTACAAAACGACTCCTTTTATATGCTGCTTCGTCTATTTATTCTTCCAAAAATTGTCCCCGGCATCGAAAAGCCAATCAATAATATTATCATTACCAATCCGGGATACACCCAATTCTTCAATATAATAGAGGCATTCTTCTAAGTTTTCCGGCGCACCAGAAGCTTTGATCTTGATTCTGCCGTTTACAATCTCACTCATGGCTCTCACATTATCAATACCTGTATTTTCATACGTTTCGGCCAGGCTGTCCTGATAATCAGCTTGTCCAGAACCGTCATATCCTGCGGCAAATCCCGTAGCGTTCTTTACGTAATCTGCACCGGAGTCAATCACTAACTCACAAGCTTTTGCCAATTCTTCCCGACTTTTTAGATGCGGGGTCTCAATGATGACTTTAACCTTACAGTCTCTTTTTCTATTCTTTGCTGCCTGAATAACCTGCTTTAATTCATCTAACACATAATCATAATCACCATCTTTAAAGCGGGCTATGTTCATGACCATATCGATTTCATCTGCCCCCTCATCGATGGCGGCTAAAGCTTCATGGACCTTGGTTTTGATCGTTTCAAATCCAAATGGAAACCCAACCACACCGCTGATACTTGCTTTGTCCCCTATCACTTTTTTTGCCGCTGCCACATCTGTCGGATAACAACATAAGCAGGCAAGCCCGTAATCAAGCACTTCTTGACTTCTTTTTTCTATCGAGTCCTTGGTTCTGTTCTGCCAAAGAATCGAGTAATCAACATGTGCGCAAAATTCTGCTTTATTCATTTTTCAACCGTCCTTTGTCTTCTTCATGGCTGCCATGTTTCTCTCTCCATACATTTAAATGTTTGTTGATAGATAGAAATATTCGAATATTTCCAGCCAAAAATTTTTGTAATACATTTGACTTAAAATAAGTATAATACAATTGACTTATAAAAACAAGAAGATTTCATTTGTTTCTAAAAAAGGATATTTAATCAGTAAGATTCAGTATTCCCAGTTCTGAGACAGCTTTCTATACCGTTCCACCTCCAATCAAGTCCGCAGTGAATGTTCATCCCCCAGCTATAACTCATGCCGGGTAATCCATTAAAAAAAGCCCACATTCAAGGGCTTTTTTCAACGTTACGCTACTTTTGATGTGTGCTCCTCTTTCGGCTTGCGGCCGATTTTTTCTTTCAAAGTGGGAACGAAACGGTCGAGTCCAATGCTGCCGGCATTGCCTTTTCCAACAAGGATGAGGATGGCGAGAATCAACATCACCGGGTTGGTCGACACGGTACCTGCCAGCAGAAACGCCATATTCATCGTACCGCCGAAGAAAGCGGCAGTGGTTGTGAACAAGCCGACAATCAAACCGACACCTACCAGGACTTCCCCCCACATCACGAGGAAACCAAAAACGTCGGCGTTCGGAACAGCTATATGTTCCAGAAAGGCTGTGTACCAGGGATAAGCCGGAGCCGCTCCTCCCCCCTGCATGACGGGTTCGGCGACAGCTCCCTGCAGAAATCCGCCGGGGTTGAAGCCGTCTGTGATTTTTCCAAGTCCCTACGTGAGCCACGTCCAGCCTAAATACAAGCGCGCCGCGAGAAACAATACCGCTGCAATCATCGACTCCTTCAAAAAACGAATGAACATTTTTATTCCTCCTTTTGTGAAATCTTTCACATTTGATCTACTTTTATTATATCGCATTTTGTATGTTTGTGAATACTTTAACAATAATAGACACAAAGTATTCATAACTCTGTATATGAAGCCCGGGCTGCCGGCAGCTCGGTGAACATTAGAACATGGATGGTATCTTCTTCATTTACAATTTATAATGACTCCGTGAGAGGAATTCTACTAATGCTGGAACCTTCCGTTACATACACATCATCATTGCGATTTTTGTCGTAATGATTGTTGTTACGTCGAATCACCGCTTAAATATGGCTGGCTTTTCTTTCATGTGTTTCAATGTGTTTAGAAATGTAATCAGCTTACTAAATGGAATGGATGGTTAGATATGAGATTGCTGGGCACTGTCATTCAGATAATAGGCTTAGTTTTGTTAATTATTTATCAAATAATTTACTTGGCTCAAGGTACGCCTGATGATTTTCCTGCGCACTTTCTATGGATTATAGCAGGGATTGCTATTGCAGGTGCATTGATTCAGTTTATTGATTATATAACGAAAAAGGTTAAAAATAATTAATACTCCTTATTTTTGAAAGTGTATTGATTGTCTTTCTATTAACTGGCTTTATTTTTATGGGGAGAGTTCTTCATGCTTTGTTTTTGCGAAAAAAATGATAGATCGGAATTACGGGTGGAAGCGGATGTTGCCGTAGATCCTGTATGGTGCAACCGTTGTTCGTATAATCTGGAATTGGAGGACTTGCCTCTCTCCGAAGCATTGAAAACGGAATTGATGAATTGGGTGCTTCGGTACGGGGAATGGATCGATTGGGACCATGACGACCGGTTGGTTCCGGGAGGATTAGTGCTGGAGACGGCCCATAATAAAGAAGGGAAACGATTAACGGAACGCGTGCAGCAGGAGCTGGGAGCAGATTTTCGTGTCGTATTCCGGTCTTCCGTGTTCGGCTGGCTGATGTACAGAAAGCCGGTACCAGTTGAAGCAGTGTACAGCCTTTATGGTATTCTTCCCATCTACCCGCCCTGGCTGATAGATGTGTAGATTTTTAAAATAATGAAACAGAGGGGAAACGGTCATGGATATTACGATCAGGCAGGAGTTCCCTGCAGACTACCGCACCACGGAAGCTCTAGTAAAACGAACATTTGGGGAAGAATCCTACAGCGATCCAACGGAAGACACACTGGTTCACAACCTGCGGGAATCAGATGCCTTCATTCCGGAACTGTCGCTGGTGGCGTTGGACAGCGGGGAGCATATCATCGGCCATATTCTGTTATCCCGGGTCAGCATTGAGGATGGCAGAGCGGCTGTGGAGTCTCTTGCGATTGCACCTGTGTCGGTAGCGCCGGAACGCCAGAATCAAGGAATCGGCACGCAGTTGATGCATGCCGCGTTACATCGGGCGGCCGAGGTTGGACATTCCTCCGTTATTGTACTGGGGCATCCGGGGTATTATGCCAAGTTCGGCTTTCGGCAGGCGGAACACTGGAATATTCGTGCTCCTTTCGATGTGCCGGAAGAAGCCTTTATGGCGCTGGAGTTAACCGAGCACGCGCTGGATGAGGTGCAGGGCGTCGTACAGTATTCCCAGCCTTTTTTAGAGTAATATCTGTATCTTTTTATTCGGATCCAAGCGTCATGCCGCCATCCACGACAATTTCTGTACCGGTGCAATAGGAACTTTCATCTGACGCAAGAAAGGCTGCTGTCCGGGCAATTTCTATTGGCTGACCAATGCGTCCGAGCGGAACTGATTGGTATGCCTCCGGAACCCCCTGGCCTTCGGTGGCCATTTCTGTCTCAATCCCTCCCGGATGAATCATGTTAACCCGGATGCCTTTCTGCCCCAGTTCCACGGCCGCTGCTTTCGACATCGCGACAACCGATGCTTTTGTCGCCGCATAAGCGGACGATTGAGGGATGGGTGCGAACGCTGAGACCGATACATTGTTAATGATGGACCCTTTCTGCTGTTTCTCCATATAAGGGGTAACGGCTTGCATTCCCATGAATACGCCGAGCTGGTTTACATTGATCATGTGTTGATAATCCTCCGGGGTCAGGTCCGTGAATGGTTTTCGTGTCAGAGCGCCTGCGTTATTGACGAGAACATCGATGGTGCCGAATGTGGCTGCGACCTCGTCCACCGCCGCTTTCCACTCGGATTCCTGCGTGACATCCAGCTGCACCGGATACGCGTGATCCTCTCCTATTTCCGAAGCCACCTCCTGTGCGCTGTCATAATCTCGGGCGCCGATCACGACTCTCGCGCCGAGCGCGGCCAGGTGCTCCGCGATCGTTTTTCCCTGCCCGCGGTTGGCCCCTGTTATAAGAATCACCTGATTTGTTAAGTCTGCCATTACTTTTTCTCCTTCCACCTTGTTGTACCACTAGGTTTCGCAACATATTTACCAATTATCTTAACATGCGCAAACACCGCGAAGCGATTGTAATGAAATAACAGAGGAGAATCATGTATCCTGTATAGAGAAGGTATTTTTCATATTTTGGAAGAAGGATGAAACGTATGAAAACGATCATTTTTCATGTGAAAAGGATAGAAACTCAATGGAAAACTTCCCAATGGAGACTCAGTTTTTATGCACTCATTACATTTATCGGAGGTTCCATCGGAGGTTATTTGGTTACCCGCAGTATATACTCTGTATTAGGAGCATTAACCGGGGCCTTGATAATAGTTATCTTTAACATTTTTCAAGTGATTTTTAAAAAAATAACATCAAAAGACTAAACTATTCCAAAGAGAAAGGAAGCGATGGTGTTGAGTGATGTTATGGAGGCGGCTGTACTCACAGCGTTTGGTGGACCGGACGTATTACATTTGCGCGAGGATGTTCCCGTGCCTAAAGTGCCGGCGGGGCAGGTGCTGGTACGCATGACCGCTGCATCCGTCAACAATACGGATATTTGGACCCGGGAAGGGGCTTACGGACTCCCCGGAAACCCCGATGCGAAAGCCGGGTGGCGTGGATCGGTGGAGTTCCCGCGGATCCAGGGCGCAGACATGGTCGGCCGCATCAGCCATGTCGGGGAAGGGGTCGATGCCAGTCTTATAGGCAAGCGTGTGTTGGTCGATCCTGCTTTTTATGAGACAGCAAAGGACGATGCCCACCCGATCGGGCTGTTAGGAAGCGAAAAGGACGGCGGATTTGCCGAATATGTGGTGGTGGACGCGACGCGGGCCCATGACGTGAGCGATTCTCCCTTATCGGATGAACAATTGGCCTGCCTGCCCACAGCGTACGGAACGGCTCTCGGCATGTTGGAGCGTGCCGGCGTTGGTCACGGAGAAACCGTCTTCGTCACCGGTGCATCGGGCGGCGTGGGCTTAGCGTTGGTGCAGCTCGCAGCCGCGCGGGGTGCTTCCGTCATAGCTATGAGTAAATCGGCCAAAGCGAAGGAAGTCACGGCAGCCGGCGCCACCTACGTGATCGACCGTGATTCCGACAGTATCGGGGAAAACATATTGGATGCGGCCCCTGATGGCCTGGACGTTATGGCTGATGTGGTGGGAGGAGAAATGGTAACCAGCATGTCACCGCTCCTCAAGGAAGGCGGCCGCTGGGTGATTGCAGGAGCCGTTGGCGGGTCCGTGGTATCCCTCGACCTGCGCCGCCTTTACCTGCACAATCGGAGATTAATCGGATCGTCCATGCATACACCGGCCCACTTTCGGGAACTGGTTGAGGAAGCGAACGCCGGCCGTATCAACCCCCGCGTGGCCGAAACATTTCCATTGAGCAGAATACATGAAGCGCAGTATTTCTTCAAACAACAACAGCACGTAGGCAAGGTTGTAATCCTGCCTTCAAGCAGGAATTAAGCAAGAAAATAGTCGGTTCTGTCTGGTTATCGGCGCTTTTTCGTATATATCGGCGGTAAGAGGCAATTCATCGGCACTTTTGCTGCGTTTATCGACGGCATGTTTATTTTTATCGGCGAAACCAAGAGTCCACGTAAACTCATAGACTGACCAGGTAAGACTAATCCAAAAAAGACAATAGAGATCACCTTCTCTACTGTCTGCTCACTCTCTCTCAGATTCAACGTTGTACACTCTTTTATTCATCAATACCTCCGTTTTGTTATCAACATGTTCCGTTATTTTCTCTGTATACGTTCCGAGGCTTTCGATTACGTTTCTCTGCAATTTCTGTTGTCCTGCTAAAAGTCTTGCCTGCCCCGCTTTTAATTCACCAATATCTGTCTTGATTTCTTTCACTTCGCTTAAAATCTGTTTTAATATATCTTCCACAGCGTTCCTCCGCTTCAAGATACTCTATTTCTAAATCATACCACCTATAGTTTATTTACTTGTACCTTTTATATTAAAGCTCCCGCCCGTTTAAAGCAATTCTTTTTATATGATTATTTATTGCCGCTCTCCCAGTGGACGGTGAAAGATCCCCGGACCTCATTTCCCATAACAACCACCACTCTAGGTTAAATACCAGCCAAATCGGGCGCGTTCCAAGCCAAACACGGTGCCATACCAGGTGATCTGTTCTTTTTTCTGTATCTAATGGATAATCTTGTTACAATCGAGATGATATTTGAATGATAAAGAGCAAAGGAGTTGCAGATAAATGAATATCACTACGTTTATAGTTCTCTGGAGCATTTTCTTTCTAGTTTTATATTTAGTAGTCAAAGCCGCAGTGAGAAATGGGATGGACAGTTCTCATACCCATAGAATCCTGCAGGAATATATCGATTTTAAAACTCCGGAGAAAGCGGAAAAGAACCCTGTTGATAGAAAGACCTTTAACATGATTCATAGGTTTTTTATAGGAAAGAACCTCCCGCTGGAGGAAGTCATTAATACCCCGTTTGACAACATTTATTTTGTCAAAACCAAGGAAGAGCACTTCTTCGTCCATGTTGGAGAGGACATTTCTCTGATAGAACAGGAAGAAGTGAAAGAAGAATGGAAACATTGGTTGGAAAGATTCATCTTTTAAACGAAGCTGACTTTTCTTTTCAAACTCTAAATCAACAAGGGAGGGCTCCAGTTACAACTTGAACTATACTTAATATACATGGAAAAGTTTACTGGTTTCATAGGATTTCCTTACTCAAAGACCTTCCATTAAGTATTAATGGGCTGTTGTATTAACTGCAAGATAAAAAGCCATAAACATACTAAAACAAACGAACAAAGTAAGAAATATAAAAACAATCCTTCTCCCTATCGGTCCTATGAAATAGATATTCACTAAAACGTAATAGAGAATAGCACTGCCGCCAATAAACAGCAAAGATTCTTTGGTTAATTCCCTCTCCGGGAGTGGATTTGTTACATTCATTAATGCCATTCCGCCAAAAAGGAATAGGCCGATTATATTTAATAATTTTCTCGTATTTGTTTCTTTTTCAGTTACAATATCAACGTATTGGGACGTTTTGACCTTGGGTTCCAACATAACACTCCCGCTTTATTAGAATGTAATCCATATACGGGATCTTCGGAATCATCGTTTCAATGATCGGGTTACTTTTCTTGGGGGAAATTGGTATACATAAAGTAACCCCTTTATCCAGCCTCTTTTTTCACATACGTCCCGGCGATAAAGTCATGGATCGCCCTGCGGTCTTCCCGGAGCCCGACCATAAACGCGCTCACCAGGGCTGCAATGCCAAGCGTGAGTGCATAAATCAACCCGCCCGCGAGCACCCGAAGCAGCATTGTGCCGATTGTTACATTTTCTCCGGATTCTTTTACAATACGAATGCCGACAAGCCGTTTACCGATCACGTAGCCATGCCAGACCACCGGAACAAAAATTAAATAAGCCAGATCAAGAATATCGGTAAGGTTTGTTCCATACACGGTAAATTCGCCATAGACGATCCAGGCCATCAGAGTGAGCACAGCCCCTCTGATTAAAAAATCGAGAATAGCTGCCAGCAGCCTATCCCCAAATCCTGCTCTTTCTTCCATCCCCATCCCCCACTTTCCATTATCACGTTCCATTGTTTCAAAATTCTGGTTTTCCTTCAATACTTAACCTAAACCAAACACGAAACGTAGTTTTCCGGCCAAAGTGTTTTTTTCTGCTTTTGTGGAGAAGTGATTTTTCATGATTTATAATGAAACAAACTAAATTGCCAGATGGAGGGTTTTACATGGATACGTTTATGGAACGGGCTGTGCATCTAGCGGCGGAAAACGTGAAAGAGGGCGGCCAGCCGTTTGGCGCAGTTCTTGTGAAGAATGATAGTATTATGGCGGAAGGGGTAAATGAACTGCACAAAACCTATGACGTCAGCGGCCACGCGGAGCTGCTTGCCATCAGACGTGCTCAGAAGAAGGGACAGACCAATGATTTATCAGAATATACGATGTATGCCAGCGGGGAGCCCTGTCCGATGTGCCTCACCGCTATCTATTTTGCCGGAATCGAAACGGTGTATTACTGTACGTCAGGAGAGACTGCGGCGAAGGCAGGTTTAGGGAAAGCTGGTGAAATATATAAAGACTTGCAGAAGCCTAAAGAAAAACGGCACCTGGCCATGGTTCAAATGCCTTTGCTTGAACAACAAGAGAATCCAATGAAGCTTTGGAAGGAAGGGAGGTAACGATGAAAGAAATGCTTACCATACGCCACTCCCGTCATAAAAAAGGAAACGTCTGCTTTTTCTGCCCCGGGCGGTGTCGATGTGAAACGGCTTCCCCGCGCCGCTGTTCCGCTAATAAGAACAGTCCCCTTCCTTACTTAAGAAGGGAGACTGAAATGGTATTACAATAACGTAAACTGGTATCCTTTGTTTCTTATTTCATCAATCAGGCGTGGAAGGACAGCCTGCGTTTGTTCGAGTTCATGAAGCAGAATAATGGACCCATCTCTGACATGAGCTGCCACGTTGGAAATAATCGTTTCCGGATCCTTTCTGTGGATCCAATCGTACGAAGAAATCTCCCACATGACAGGCGTTATATTCAATTCTTCCAGAATTTCCATCGTAGACTCGTCATATTGGCCGAACGGCGGTCTGAACAACGAAACATTTGTATTAGTTACCGCTCTCATTTTATCCACGCTGTCTTTTATCTGCTTCCGCTGCCCGGCTTTGGGTAATCTGCTTAGTTTTTTATGAGAGTGGGTGTGGGAGCCGAGTTGGTGGCCTTCCTGGATCACCCGTTTCCAGGGTCTTTCGTTATATAACAATCTCGTCTGCCAGAAAAATGCCGCTGGAACGTTTTTCGCCTGCAGCACATCTAATATGGCTTCGAGCTGACGGCCCGGTCCATCGTCGAACGTCAACACCACTTCGTGATCCGTTGCTCGGAGCTGGCCGACATTTTTCACCCATCTTTTATCTTTTAGATCGTACACGACCTCGCTTTTTACTACTCATGGACAAGGCATCGTTTCCACCTCCCACTTCATAGTATACAAAACCCTTCATCGATGATAAACCAGGTACAGCCTTTAGACGAGCAGTGAGCCGCGGAATCCTCTGGCTGCGTAATAGGATTCTGCTCCATTGTGGTACAGGAAAACGTGGCCGAAGCGATAATCACAGAAAAGGGCCCCGCCGCGTTCCCTGATATCCGTGGGAGTCTGCACCCAG
Source organism: Salibacterium aidingense DSM 18341 (assembly GCF_000429685.1). GTDB lineage: Bacteria > Bacillota > Bacilli > Bacillales > Marinococcaceae > Salibacterium > Salibacterium aidingense. The sequence continues at coordinate 3,791 of NZ_AUCI01000036.1, read as the reverse complement.
CTTGATGTCTTCTTATCAAATTCCCCCAGCTGCTGCAGCGCGCGGTACTCTTCTTCCGTCAATAGCTCAATACCTATCTCTGCTGCCATATCAACCGCGCTATTTTCCGGTTTATGTTTTTTTCTTGATTCCAGGGCTTCCCGGTCGTAGCAGACGCTTCTGCGGCCTTTCGGGCTTTCTGCGGCACAGTCATAAAAAATGTAGCCACCCTTCTCCTTATCATACCCCACCACATCCGGTTCTCCGCCCGTTTGTTCCATGTTATGAAGCGATTCCAGTTTTTTCGTATCCGCATGAAGCTTTGCCTGCACGTCCTCCCACTTCAAACCTTCATGGCGGTGCCTATTGTTCTCAAAACGATCTTTCAACACTTCAAGTAATTCTTCCTGCGATAACTCATTGTGGTTATTAGTCTCCACTTTCTTTGCCATCCCAATTCCTCCCTTTGTTAATCCTTATTTTTATACAAGAGTCTCCTGTTTCTATTATATAAAATTGTATAAGAAGTAACAGTACGAAAATAAATTTATCGTATTCGTTTTTGCAATGTACCAATAAAACTTACTTACATAAATAATAGAAACAAGGGAACTTTACATGTTGAACGCAGTAAGTTCAAAAATAATTGAGTGTCTTACGGATTCGTATTTAGTATACCGAAAGCTATCAGGAAATTCACGCTGAAGGAGAAGTGGAAAATGTCGCGCGAATTATACGATATTATCGGAATCGGGATAGGCCCTTACAATCTTGGATTAGCGGCGCTGCTTGAGAATACTCCGGAACTTGATGCTGTGTTTTTCGACAAAACGCCAAAATTTGAATGGCATCCCGGCATGTTAATTGAGCAGACGGTTTTGACAATCCCCTTTTTAGCGGATCTCGTCACGTTTGCTGATCCAACAAGTAAATTCACATATGTCAACTATTTACACGAACATAATCGCCTGCATGAGTTCTACTTCTTAAGCAAATTTGAGGCTCCAAGGGAGGAATATAATGATTATTTACAGTGGGTTGCAGGGAAGTTGACACAGCTGCACTTTGGTCATGAAGTTGTGGATGTGATTGACCATAAAGAGGCTGAACAGCCGCACTATGAGGTCGTAGTTGAAGAAACCTCGACCAAAAAACAAAACGCTTACTTTACTAAGCACGTAGCAATGGGAACTGGCAGTGAGCCCTTTGTTATAGATACGATGACAGGACAGCCAGAGGCGGATGTGTTACATACGAGTCGATATATGTTTGAAAAGGAAAATCTGGTTCAGTCTCCCGATATTACGGTAGTGGGCTCCGGTCAGAGCGCCATAGAGGTGCTCCTTGATCTATTGAAGGAACAGGAAAATAAAGAATTTCAATTGACACTTTTCACTCGTTCCAGCGGATTGTTTCAGTTGGAAAAGGGAGAATTTGGCCTGGAATACTTCTCGCCTGATTTTGTGGATTATTTCCATTCACTGAACTTGAAGCAGCGGAATGAAACGTTGGAAACCTTAGGAACATTAAGAAAAGGGATTAATCCAGATACATTAGGGGAACTGTACGACACGCTTTATCATAAAACGATTGGACAAAAAAAGCAGCCGGTAACGATACAGCCTAATACAGAAGTAAAGAGTCTAAGCAAAAAGAAAAATAAGTATGTCCTGCGCTGTCATCAATGGCAAATAGAAAATTCCTTTGACTACGAAACGAATAAGGTTATCCTGGCAACAGGCTATAAACCCTATATTCCTGACTGGTTTTATGATCGTTTCCAGGACAAAATTGAGTGGGAAGACAATAAACATTACAAAATCACCAGAGATTATCAGCTTATCTTTAACGACAAAAGAGACCATCATTTTTTTACCCTGACAAATTTGGAGCATTCCCACGGAACAGCTGCTACCAATTTAGGCTTATCGGTTCAAAGGAACATCCAAATCATTAACTTGCTTGCTGGACGGGAAGTATATCAAAATAAACGAGACACAATCTTTCAACAGCTTAGGATGGAAAATGGATGAAGCAAGGAGATGGTTCTCTTCGTTCAACCATTTTCCACTGATTGTCAGTGCTTTTGGTATGGAGGCCGGGCTGCTGTCACGGTACAGTTGTCAAGAGGTCGGGGAAATAATATCGCATGTGGCTATTTTCCATTTAGTGTACTTTTACGTTGATATCAGTGAAATTTTCATTTTATCAGCGAAATCCCTACAATCACTAGAATAATAGGCGCGACGCATAGATAACGATCGTCACCGTCACACTGCTGAGCAGGGTGGAGACAAGAACAGCCTGCGCCGCATAGTCTTCGTAGTTGCGGTACATCAGCGCAAACAGTGCACTATTGCGCGACATCGGAAAGGAACTGGCAATGAACAACGCCTGCGCGATCGTCCCTTCGATGCCGAGCAGCGCAATGACAGCAATCGCCGTAAGAGGAGCAATGATTAGCCTGCCGGCGATGCCGAGAAAAAATATAAACGAAAGGTTCTCCAATTTTGGGTAGGCGACTTGGGCTCCCAATGTGATCAAGGCTACCGCTAGAAAGGCGTCCGCTATATTTTCAAGCGGGGTCCAGATATACGACGGAATTGAAATATCGAAGCTGTAGAAAATCAAACCCAGTACCAGCGCATACAGAATAGGCGTTTTCAGGATCTCCTTGATGTTCATGGCCCCTTTTCCCTCGGTGGAAGCTGCCGTCATTAACCCATATGTATAGGTAATAATATTTTGAAACATCATCACCATGATTTGGATCGACGCCCCTATGGGATTGGCCTGGAACACGAGCTGGCTGACCGGAAGGCCGAAATTGCCGGAGTTATTCAGTACGACGCTGTTCTTAAACGTGGAGGCCAGCTTTTTGTCCATCTTGAACACTTTCGTCATCAGATGGGCCAATGTGGCAAGCAGCAGGAATTGAATAAGAAGAAACCCGCCGATGTCCAGGAGCAGGGATGGTGTCATTTCATTTTGATAAATATTGGCGAAGATAATCGTCGGAAGAAAAAGATAGGTCAACAGCCGGGACAATGCCTGCAGGTCGAACTGAAACAGCCGGTGCAGCAGCGCGCCGAGCCCAAGTAAAAAGAATACAGGAAATATGATCTGCAGCAGGATCTGAAATAGTATTGTCATGATCCATCTCCCATTCTACTTAAGGGTAAAAAGCATAATCCTCCCCTAAGGTGGACTTATGCCAATAAACATATTGCAGTTCCCCCCTTCAGACCCAGCCTTCAATTTCACACCATCGTTCGCATAGAAAAAATCTATTGAGACGGGCGCTGCAGGCCTAACGTCTGCCGGAAATTTTCAGTATGGGACATTTATTCCGTTATTTCCTCGATTTTTCCCATTTTGAAGGGGCATTCGGACATCTGTTCCGCTATTTTCCCTTTTTGAACGTCAAAGAAGCGGTCTACGCCCGGATAGCGGCACAAATGTCCAAAAAAACCGCCACGGACGATGACGTAAAATATTTTGTGTAAGACTTGAAAGCATAAAAAAAGGTAGGGTACCCTTTGAAATAACACGAAAATTCATCAAAAGGAGGAACCCTACCTATGAGTCATAGTATAGGACAGAATTGGATCGAAAATCAACTGGATGATATGATACGCCCTTTCGTTAAAGAAAAAATGGAAATGATCATGAGAGAGGAAATGGAACAATATTTTGAGGTGGAGCATCCAGAACAAACGTATCAAAAAAATGGGTATTATAACCGCAACCTGGATACGAAATACGGGCGAATCTCGGATCTGCAGGTTCCAAGAGACCGGGAGAATCACTTC
>NZ_AUCI01000035.1 GCF_000429685.1 Salibacterium aidingense DSM 18341 | reverse complement strand
GTCTTTGACGGGGTAACGACCGACATGACGATCGCACAGGAAGAAATTTTCGGTCCGGTGCTGGCGCTGATGAAGGTGGATTCGATGGAAGCTGCAATCAATTTGGCCAACGATGTTGAGTTTGGCCTGAGTGCCTCGATTTTCACCACCAACATCCAGAACATGCTAGATTTCATGGATGACATCGAAGCCGGCCTGGTCCGTGTGAATGCTGAAAGCGCCGGCGTTGAGCTGCAGGCCCCCTTTGGCGGCATGAAAAAATCAAGCTCGCATTCGCGGGAACAGGGGGAAGCTGCCATCGAATTCTTTACCGATATTAAAACCGTGTTTGTGAAAGGATAATAGGAAACAATAAATTGATAGTCCAACAAAAGAAGCCTTGAGTCTAGCGTAAACTCAAGGCTTCTTTTTGTTAGCTGGAGGAGATAAAGGACATTTTCCGGCTCAACATGTCTCTAATAAACGGGTTAGAGACACATGAAGGAGAAAAAGAAGATAAAATGGGGAGTAAGGTATTTTAACGGAGAAAATAAGATGGGGACGCTTGCAAAATGTCGTCATTCGCAGTTTATTGACATTATCCACTCTATGTTCTCTCCAATGGGCCCAATCGTAGAATAACCCTTTTTTCCATTCTGGAACGGAAGAAATTAGACACTGGCCCCCGGTTGGATTAACTAATCGTCAGGAGGGGACAACCAACTGTTGGAAATTTCCCTTGGATAGAAGAAGATGAAAAGAATTATTAACTTACTAGCATAGGCGGGCTTTCTCCCGTGCTGATATTGTTGCTATGAAATCATGGTGAAGGAAAAAATGACTTTATACAGTCTTAGTCTGATACAGTTTTCCTTTTTATATAAGAGGCTCGGCTTTTCGGGTATTAGTACATTTAAAAATGATAAAAAAGTTGTTTAAAACCCAACCTTATCGTTATGTGTTTCAAAAGCTTGCCTGAAAATTGAAGGTGAAATATACTCGTTTTATTACAGAAATTGGAGGCATAGATATGGAATCAAATGTTAAGTTAATTGAGTATAGTGATACATTCAAAAAGCATTTATCTACCTTTCATTTACCTGGGGAACAACTTAAATTTACTAGTCTTCCTTTAGAAAAAATCGATAATCCGGAAGTATCGAAAACTTCTACACATATACTAATAATGAATAACGACACTCCAGTTGGATTTTTTGCATTAGAAGAGGGTGAAAAAGTTTATAAATATAGTAATAATCCAATGGCTAGAGTGTTAACATCCTTCTCCATTGATTCTGGGTCTCAAGGAAAAGGACTAGCCAAACGCGGACTAAAATTACTTCCCTCTTTTGTCAAAGAAGTATCAACGAAGTCGTCCTTGGAGTGAACAAAAGAAATATTGCTGCAATAAACCTCTACTTAAAAACTGGTTTCGTCGATAAAAACCAAGTTTACGATGGCCCTAAAGGCCCTCAACATATTTTACACTTGAATATTTAATGTATTAGGAGCTACGCAAGCTCCCTTTTATTGATTCGCATCATCCGTCTATGGTGAAATGTAAACAACTTTATTATTTCTATTCAGCGGGAAGTATGAAAAAAGAAGGAGGAGATAAGGGAATGTAGAAAGGAGTAACAAAATACGAAAATGGGGTGGAATTGTATATGAAAGTCAAAAGAATTGTCTCCAACATAGATACTCAGAATACTACGGCAGCCAAAAGCTTTTACCAAAGATGTACTAGGTCTCGAATTATTGATGGATCATGGCTGGTTGAAAACATACGGATCCGATGAAGAGATGAAAGTGCAGATCAGTTTTGCGTCACAGGGAGGCTCCAATACTTTAACACCTGATTTATCCATTGAAGTTGACAATGTAGATGCAGCGTTTAAACGAATGAAAACAGCTGGATTTTCAATAGAATACGGACTAGTTGATGAACCCTGGGGCGTTAGAAGATTCTATGTAAGAGATCCTTTCGGACAACTTGTTAATATTCTTAGTCATCTGTGAAGGCAAGATAAATACAGGCTGAAACGATAGGCTGGGAGCAGCTATAATCAATAAAGTGATGGTCCCAAAACGACAGGGGATCTTTTTTTTGCAGATGGCAGACAGCGGACATATATCGCTATTTCAAATGTTGGCGCTCCTCTTTATGGATCAAGTGATAAGTAAATAACTTGGTAGAAATAATAATGGTCCATAAATTAACACCATATTATCCTTGTTTTTCAGTGGTAGAGACCTCTATCAAGGTGTTAAGACGAAATACTATGCCCCAAACCGGGATGGAGGACACTAGCGGCGGCTGAACGAACCATTGTGTTCCCTATATGAAAATGGAGGACACTAACCTGGCAGTAGTACCACATTACTGTTCTCTAATCCCGGATAAAGGCCATTATTTATGAAAAATGAGCTGGTACATTTCCATAGGTAGTGAAAAGACACGCGGATTCATGAAAGGAGAAAGTCGTGATGAACACAATCGTGCAGGTTATCGTTGTTTTCCCGGCGGTTTCCCTTGTTGCGGGAATCCTGGGACGTGTGCTTTTAAAAAACCTTTTTATTATGCCGGGTGTCGTTTTCATTGTGGCTTTTTCAGGGATACTGGTTTGGTATAATTCCACCTTTTCAGTATGGATGATTTTTTATACCCTGCTGGCTTTTTTGGCAGGGTATCTTGTTGATCTGTTTGTTACCGTGCGCACATGGATGAAATCTGGAAAACGGAAAGGGACGTGAAAATGAAAAAAACTGTGATCATACTATGTGGTATCGTGGTCCTAGCTGCACTGTGGTATGTCCTGGCACTGGCTGGAATAGATGTATTCATTGTCGTTCCAGGCCTTATACAGTGGGCGACAAAGTATATTCTTCCCTGGATTGTTCTGTACTGGTTGATCAGACTGATCAAAAGCCTGGAAAAAAGATAAGGCAGCGACATGACTGCCTTATTAAAATCACTACGGAAGAAACTCATCTCCTAAGTTGTCTAAATATCTTTCCACATTTTAAAATGATGAGTTGTTTGGTAGGCCGTCCCTGCTCATCTCTCTCCAAATCAATGACCTGTTGAATAAAAACCTGTGCATTTTCAAAAATTTTTTCAGAATAAAGTAAGCCTTCTAATACTTTTATTAACGTATTTCCATCGTGAAACCTGAATACTTTGCGCTTTTCCAGGTGAAAGCAGAGAGGTATCGAAAGGTAAGTACTGGCCCATATCCTACTGAGCATGCCTGTAAATAAAAAGACGCCAATATGGAAATCCCCGCTGAATCCGGTGGCGATTATAATGAAAAAAGAAAGCCAGCCGAAGACGACCAGCAGGAGAAAGAAGCCCGCCTGCACGAATCCCTTTTTCATGGATATCCCTCCGTATATATTCCTGCATTCCTCTTCTATGTAAAATTATGTTAAAATCACGTTATCATAGCATTGGCAGGATAAAAATGGAGGAACAGGGTTATGAACCAGCAGACAGAAAAATTCTGGAACGATTATTGTGAAAAACACGAGGTTGAGCCGGGACAGGCGGTGGATGTCTTTTCATTTGGGGAATCCGCTGATGAGCTGGCGGATCTCGTGAAACAGGGAAAGAAAACAGCGACGTGTTCCGTTTATGCGGAATATGAATGGGAAAGGGAGCCTCTTCCGAAAAAAGGAGACCTCCGTATTGTTCTCGATGCCCAAGGGGACCCCGCTGCTGTTATCCGCATTACGGAAGTTGCTATTACGCCGATGAAGGAAGTCCCCGAAGCCTTTGCGCTGGCGGAAGGCGAAGGGGATTATAACACATGGTGGAACGCTCACGAAACGTTTTTCAGGCAGCTGCTTGAGAGCCATGGTTCAGGTTTCAGCGAAAATATGCTGGTTGTCTGTGAACGGTTTGAGATGGTGCATTCCGCGGACGAAAGCTGAACTCCTCCCCCAGGAGTACGAATTCCAATCAAAATCCTTCTGGAAGAGCTATGGATAATTCGGCGATGGTAAGTGCCAACGGAAACTTGGCAGCGTACCTGCTGCAATACAACTATTTTAACAGCAGTTATTTTGATTACATGGTGGAACAGGGCTATTCTGGGCCGTCTTTGATTCATGTTAAGAAGGAAGGGAAAAGCAACAGCCGGGAGTTTTCCATCGAAGTCGGCGGCCGGGTATTTGTAATAGCGGAAGGAAGCTGTATGTAACAAAAAAGAGGGACAGTCGAGCCTCCATGCTGCCAAAGAAAGCATCCGGAGGGGTGAGACTGGCTAATGACAGAAGCAGATAAACGTTAACCTCCCTTGTCATTCAGGACGAAGGGAGGTGAAATAATAATTGTTTACAAATGTTATTCTAGGATTTGGATCGCTGCTCTTCCCAATGGTTGTGATAATGATTATTGAATGCAATAAGTATCCCCATCCGCATGTTTGGCGACAGAAGATGGGATTACTTTCTTTAAACCAGCCAACCGTTCTTCACGTGGTTGTTACTGTTTTACCAGGGCAGTCTTACTGCTCTGATTTTTTGTGAGCTTTTGTTACTTTCAACATACTACACTTCAATGAAGCATGTAAAGAGACCGGAAGCTCCGTTGATTTCTATAAAAAAGGGGAGTTGGATGGTTTATAGTCCCCTGAGAGAACATAAATGGATGGCATTTCCTTTTCGATCCCCGGGTAAATTAGTTGTTAATGCAACTAATTTTCGTGTATACTGGGAACAATTAATCGAAAAGGAGGGAATGTCTTTGGCTCACCAGAACGAGTCCATTGGAAAATGGTTTTCTATCATTCACCGGTACAACATGATGTATAAATCACGAAGCTTTCGCCCGTATGGTATCGGGGCCGGCCAGCTGGATTTTTTAAGTGCCTTATATCAAAAAGACGGGATTTCACAGGATGAATTAGCTCACGAGTTAAACATTGATAAAACCACCACAGCCCGGTCTATTCGTAAGCTGGAAGAATTAGGATTTGTAACACGTCACCCAAGTGAACAGGACCGGCGAATTAATTTGATCTTTCTTACGCAGAAATCGCAGGAAATTTATCATGAAATCCTGTCTACGATGAGGGTGTGGACAGATATATTGATGCAGGGGTTTTCAGAGGAGGAAAGAGAACAGCTGCTCCACATGTTAAAGAGAGTATCCGACAACGCTGTCGATTATATTTCTGGCATGGAGGAGGGGGGCGATGAATGAACAGAGCAGACGGCTGGGGACGGAAAGCATCCCCAGGTTAGTCATGCTTTTATCGTTTCCTGCGTTCTCGGCCATGTTTATAAGCACTCTCTTTAATCTTATAGATACGATATTTATTGCCCGCGGCGTCGGAACTTTGGGAATAGCTGCCCTTTCGATAGCGTTTCCTATTCAAGCTATCATTGCGGTTGGAGCGCAGACGTTCGGAGTCGGGGGAGCGTCTATTATTTCGAGAAGATTGGGAGCGGAACGGCTGGAAGGTGCTAATAAAGTGTTTGGGCATATTGTTTGGTTGATCCTATTTTTCAGTATCGTTTTAATGGTAACCGCCATCGTATTTCTGGATCCTCTGTTAAGAGCTTTTGGAGCAACGGGGCAGATCCTCCCTTATGCCAAAGATTATGTCCAGATCGTCCTGTTGGGCTCCATCTTTAATTCCTTTGCTGCTGGCACCAATAATGTCGTCCGCTCCGAAGGAAATGCCAAAACGGCGATGTATACCATGGTTATAGGAGCCGCCCTCAATGTTGTCCTGAATCCTGTGTTTATTTTTTGGCTAGGACTGGAGATGCAGGGGGCAGCGATTGCAACGGTCATTAGTCAAAGTGTCACAGCGGTTTGGTTAGTCCACTATTTCAAGAGTGAAAAAAGCTCTTTTTCCCTGCACTGGATAGCCTGGAAGCCGGATTTCCATCTAGTAAAGGACATTACCCTGCTCGGCCTGCCCGCCTTTGTCGCGATGGCCTCCACAAGTCTAACGGTACTCAGTGTGAACTGGGCGCTGGTGCTGTTCGGCGGAGCCACTCAGGTTGCCGTCTATGGCATCATCAATCGGCTTCTCTTCTTTTCTATTATGCCGATCAATGGAATCGTTCAAGGAATGCAGCCTATTATAGGTTTTAATTATGGAGCTGCCTCTATAGAAAGAGTGATTCAAACATTTAAATTCTGTGTATATATCGCTACTACCATCGCAATCCTTGCGTGGATCGGGATCATGGCTGTCCCTGGGTTTTTAATGAATATCTTTTCAGCTGATGCGGCAGTCATTTCAAATGGGGCTGACGCGCTGAGATGGATGTTCCTCATCGCTCCTTTGATTGGGCTGCCCCTGGTTACAGGGGGCATGTACCAGGCAGTGGGCAAGGAGAAAAAAGCCTTTGTACTATCTATCTCCAGAACCGTTTTATTCCTGCTTCCTTTGATTTTTACCCTGCCCCATTTCTTGGGGATAACAGGAGTTTGGCTCTCCTTCGCACTAGCTGATGGGTGCGCGTTTTTCCTGACAATTTTTATCCTACTCCAAGACCGGCATATCTTATTTGCATATAACGAGGGGAGAAATGCTGTAGAGAGCGGTGTCCCGCGTTAAAAAAGGTGAGATAACAAATAGGAGGAAAAAGTCCTTTATATTATCGTAAAGAAGAGGGGATTTAAAGTCAGGCCTCCACGGGAAAAAGACATGTAGAAAATAAAAGATTCCATGTTATATTTCTGTAAACTTTTTCATTCTAATATAGGTGTTTGTTGTAGCTTTTGGTAGGATATAGATAGAGGAAAAGCTGCGGGAATTAAGGGAAGAACACAGCCGGGAATTGGACGATTCTCATGGAGGGTTAGAATGGGCAAGATATCAGGCGTTATTGTAGTGTTGATGATAGCGGTTGTCTCCTGGAGCGCTGTTGCAGCAGAGGCGGAGGCTGCATTTGTTGATGTAGCGGAAGATTACTGGGCAGCAGAGGAAATTGAGTATTTGAGTGGGCAGGGAATCATTAATGGGTACCCGGATGGCACGTTTGCTCCAAACCAAGATGTGACACGCCACCAGGCAGCCAGCATGATAGCAGAAGCACTAGACCTCGAGCTTGACGGCCGTCCGGATCCCGGTTTTATAGATGTCGATGAAAACACTCCCCATTTCCGGGAAATTGCGGCAACGGCAGAAGAAGGAGTGTTTCAGGGCAGCCAGGATGCGTTCCGCCCGGGAGAAACGATGTCCAGGGCGCAGATGGCCGCTGTGTTGGCGAGAGTATTTCCTCAAGAGGACGTAAAGCGAGTATTTTATTCCGATGTTTCTTCTACGCACTGGGCGTTTGAATACATTTCTGAGATAACGGATGCAGGGATTGCCAAAGGAAAGGATGGCGGAAGCAGTTTTGCTCCTGCACAGGGTGTGACAAGAGCCGAGCTTTCCGTATTTCTGACAAGGGCCATCGTTCCAGACGAACGGATCGATCCATCATAGTAGGAGAAGGCTGCGTTATCACGTGCGTGGGAATGTTGGAGGAAATGCAAAAACTGCTGATTTCTTCTGTTAGGGAGAACGGGAGTACTTCGATACCCTTCAATTTATGGAGGACATTTTTAATGCTTTAAAAGTCACAATGTTCTGCCGGGAGCGGAATTATGATATTAAGGTCTGGTTTCAAGCTCACATTTTGATGCGGGGCATCGGAAAGTAATGGTAAGACGAGTTCTGAACCTTATAATTCTTTTGACAAAAGAAAAATGGGAGGATTAACGGCGCCTGGGATCTCCTATGTTACATTATTTGAGTAAGTCCGAAATACCGCTGTGAACGCCGGAAATGGAACGGTTATGCCTGGCTTATTTTGAAAAAGTCTCCATAAGACGCAAGCAGTGGACATTTTATGAGGTTTTTGGCAGCAAAGTGTCCTATATATAAATAAAGTGGGTACGAAAGCAGCAGGGGAAGCATCCTGTGTCCACTATCCCGGAATGATGGACATTTTCCATACGACGCTGTCCGTTATTCAAAACAAAGGAATGAGGAGATCGAGATGGGATGGTTTCCGTATGTTGTCTATTGGTCCATTTTTGCCATTGGCCTGGCTTCATGGTGGTTCTGGCCGCAGGACTACGGGTTTGCGATGACCCTCACAGTCACGTTGGTCAGCGGGTTGTTTTCGATGGTTGCCGCAGTGACGCTGAAAAACTGGAAACTGGTGGCTGCCAGCCTCCTCCTTATTCTGAGTCCGTGGGCAGCCGTGGTTTTTTTATAGAAGAAGGAGCACCGCTGAAAAGGAAAGGGGGTTGGAAATGAGAATCAGCTATACCACAGACATAGAAACTATTACACAAGAAGGTCTTCAGGACTTGTTTCTTTCGGTAAAATGGGAGTCGGGACATTTTCCTAGTGAACTTTTAAAAGCTATGAGAGGTTCTCACTTTGTGGTTACTGCGTGGGATGGGGATAAACTTATTGGACTGATTAACGCGTTGTCGGATGGCGTATTAACAGCATACTTTCATTATATGTTAATAAATCCGGGTTATCAGGGAAAAGGGATTGGGAAAGAAATGATGGCTTTGATGCTTGATAAATATCAGGGATACGAAACGAAAGTGCTGGTCGCTTATCCAAATGTAGTTGAGTTCTATGGAAAATTAGGCTTTAAAACAGCAGCCGGGACTACTCCTATGTTCATATCAGATCTTATTTAATCCAAAATTGGTGGATAGAAGAATATTTTGGGAAAATATGCTTTCACATCGATAATATGAAGCAACGTAAGGACATAAATGGTACGAGCCGGCTCCGCCGCGTCCCTGTCTGTTGCAGTGGGAATATCTTTTTTCTATTTTAAACAGCTACTCATTATTATTGAAAAAAATCTCATACGTTCCACTTTCTACTTCAACCAAAAGTATATTTTTCTTTTCTTGAATAGAATAAATGGCTGCATCTTCTTCCGCATAGTTGGAGGCGAAATTTTCTTGTATGGATTCGTCTGCCGGCAGGTTATACTCGACTTCTCCTATCTTTTCATCTCGTGTATATTTCCCGTTATTTTCGGATCCTTGGGATTGATAAACCGTTTCGTTCACTCTGATCCATGCTTGATATGACCCGGATGTCCCGTCTGAAGTTTCTGTGTTTTCGCCATTATTCTGGGATTCGAGAGAGCAACTGGTTAGCATGATAACAACAAAAGCAAGCAGGGGTGAAAAATATTTCATTTCTTGTCTGCCTCCTCTGAAGATGCCCGAGCGACATGCTGGTCACATGTTTTGTGTGTGCTGTAGATTATTTTGAAGACCTCCTCTTTCCGTTAAGAGACAGCCCCGCCCCCCTGTAGAAAAATTTCATCCATATTTGAAAAAAAGAACCACCGTAATCGCGCACATGAATAAGGTACTACTATAGCTCCACTGTAGCACATACTTTATATGATGTTGAGCAGAATTTTTGGCGCGATCGGTATTTTCTGATAATTTTGATATAGAATCATAAACTCAGAATGTTGCTTCCAAAACATAGTAGGAGGTAGTTTCATGAAGTATAACAGATTGGGAAATACGGGGTTGAAGGTGAGTGCGCTGTCGTTTGGAACGATGACGTTCGGCGACGACTGGAACATCGGTTTCGAGGATCAGAAACGGGCCGACCAGATGGTGGATATGGCCATTGACGCCGGCATCAATCTATTTGATACCGCAGACGTCTACAGCTACGGCGTTTCTGAAGAAATGCTCGGCAAGGCGGTAAAAAACCGGCGCCAGAATCTTATTCTGGCGACCAAAGTGATGGGATCGATGAGTGATGAGGTGAACGACCGCGGACTCAGCCGTTTCCATATGATGAATTCGGTAGAAAACAGCCTGCGCCGCCTCGATACGGATTATATCGACCTCTATCAGCTGCATTCCTTTGATAACAACACGCCGCTCGAGGAAACGCTTCGGACGCTCGAAGATCTTGTCAATCAAGGTAAAGTCCGCTATATCGGCATGTCCAACCACGCCGCCTGGCAGATGGCGAAGGGACTCGGCATTTCGGACAAAAACGGCTGGCCCCGCTACGCTTCGGCGCAGATGCATTACAGCCTGATCAACCGTGACATTGAGCATGAAGTAGTTCCGCTCGCCAAGGAAGAAGGCATGGGAATTCTTGTATGGAGTCCATTAAACGGCGGCTATTTGACTGGGAAATACAGAAAAGGAGAAGACGAGGACAGCCGTTTTGCAACTTCGGACCTGCAGGATTTTCCGCCAATTCCGGATATAAAGGTTGCCAATGAGATTGTCGATAAGCTGACAGAGATCGGCAGCAATCACAATGTCGGCCCGGCGGAAGTGGCGCTCGCCTGGCTGATGGATCGCCCGGGTGTGGCCTCTGTTTTGATCGGATCGAGAAAAACGGAGCAGTTGAAAGCCAACCTGAAAGCTGCCGAGATTGAATTGTCGCAGGATGAATATGATACGTTGACTGAAATCAGCGAACCACGGACCCCTTATCCACAGTGGATGTTAAATCTGAATATGTAGAGTGGATGAAAGATCGAGCTCCCGGTGTCTTGCCGGGAGCTTTTCTTATTGCTGACAAAACTTTTCTTATTGCAGGCTGGAATTTTCTTATTAAGCTAATGGTTTTTTCATCGGTTCACTCGATTTGTTTATTATCCCAGCTGATTTTCTTATTGTCTGAACCAATTTTCTTCTTGTTCCGGCTCAAATCATTCAAACGTTGGAGGGAGAAAAAACAGCAGATCCTGCATTTTTTCTCTATTTTATTTATGATATGGAAATTTATGTTATTATTATCTGGAACGGTGTGGCTTTTGATGATGGTGCATGCGATGAATAATCTATTGATGGTTACATTCCTTCGTGTTTTACCAAACCCTGAACGTCCGGGCATGATGCCGCCGACAGAGGATATAATTATGGTTTTTGTTATGTTTTTGACCGCTACTGTTGTCTTGTTCGTTATGGTTTTCTTTGCTTTCTATAAATTGGGGAAGCAAATACAGGAAAGCAGAAAGAGGATATAAGAGATGGGGGGATATGGGAAAAAGCTTTTCCAATCCTTTTTTGTTACAATAATCATCGAAGTGAACGTGAATAAAAATGTGAAATGGGGGTGTAATGTTGCAAACGATAAGCGAATTAAAGCGCGAACTTGATAAAAAAAGGCCGCTTCCAGCTGAAACGGTTCAGAATTTACGGGAAGATTTTTTTGATCAAATCAGCAAAATAAAAGAAATATTTCTCAAATTTTCATGTTATTATTTAATCAAGAAATGAAACCAAATCTTTAAAGGAGATTTATGTGATGACAGATTCATCAAATAATAAAAGAATGGATTCAGCTTCAAAAATTATAAATGCCTCACAACAAACAATCTATAATGCATTTATAAACCCAGAGGCTTTAGTTTCATGGCTTCCGCCAAAGGGGATGGAAGGCCATATACACGAATTCGACGCACGAAATGGCGGTGTTTATCGGATGTCGTTAACCTATCTCGATCCAAATCACATCACAAAAGGTAAGACATCAGAACGCGCAGATGTAGTTGAAGGCAGGTTTTTGGAATTCATCCCTAATAAGCAGATTGTACAACTAGTTAAATTCGAGACTGATGATTCCGCTTATGCTGGTGAGATGATCATGACGTGGACTTTAACAGCTGAGGCAATAGGAACCAAAGTTTCCATTGTCTGCGAGAATGTACCCGAAGGAATAAGGAAAGAAGATCACGATGCTGGTTTAAAGTCCACCCTGGAAAATCTTGCATTATATACCGAATAAAAATATACTTGTAGACGAATTGTTGAACATAATCCGTCTAACGAATATCTAATTTGGATTTTAAATAACTATTATGGTTTCGTAAAAATTACTACAGTGATTACAAGGACTATAAAACACAAAGGCTGGAATAATACATACAGTTTTTATGTAAGCTTCGTTTTTTCCATTTGAGCCGAATTCTACGGATCCGCGATGTCTTGAAAGTCCTGCTGGGCCTGTTGGAACGACTGGAGAATTTTGTCTTTGCTCATAAGTACCAAACGCAGGGGTCTCTCCTGATCATCGACTACCTCTGATGCAAACGATTCAAATGCGCGGCGCAGCTGGTGAATCTTTTCTACCTTTGTGTTATCTGCGGCCTGTTCTATTAAGAGATCTGCTTTCAATCGAATTTCCACCAATCCATCATAGACCTGATTTTGTTGCGGAGTCATCCACACTGTTTGTTGTTCTGGTGTCCAGTGCCAGGCAACAGCGATATCGCCGTCAGTAGTGTCTAATGAAAGGATAACACTTGCAGCCCATTCACTCCAATGTTCTAATTCTTCGCGGGCGTTATTCATCGACGTTTCCCTGACGTCATTATGTTTTATTTCCTCTTCTAGGGTATTCAGTTCCTCGATAACCTCTTCTGTGTTGTTATTTTTCCCTAAGACACTCGTAATGGTTAAACGATTTTGCTCCTGAGCCTGTTGTTTTAATGAATACTCGTTGAGCTGAACATGCTGATAAATATTATAGCTGACTGAAAGCAGAAGGAAAAAAATCAGAACAGTATAAGTGATTTTTCTGTTCATCATAATTTAAATCTTAGCCGTTCCTTATACACCCAAAAACGATACTTAAGCAGGCACCAGGAAAGCTTGAAGCCAGATGACCAAGCTGCCAATACCAATGATGATCATGACCATTTCAATCAGGGTTGCCTTATAATTAGAAGGATTGTCGGTATATTTCCATTCCACATAAGCTTGAAACCCCGCTTGGATAACAATAAATATTCCTATGACAACAGGAAGGATAAGCGGCTGATATGTAAAAAAGATATAACAGATCAAAAGGGCGGGAACAGGGCAAAAGCGCAGGATCCAGTCCCATTTTTTGTGAAAATCGTTAATATGGTTATAGGAAAACCACTTCTTTTTATCCGCCTGCATCCACCGGCGGGTGAAAAACGGAACGAGAGTGAAAAAACATAGAAATCCCCCCATGACCAGGGAAAATTCCAGCCAAAACCCTTCAGGCAACGACTCATACCGGATAATGAACACCTCCCTCTACAGCGATGCCGGTGCTTCTGGCAGAATATTAGCGAAAATCAGATAGAGAACCACACCGGCGGGCATAATAAGAAGAAACAAAATCCGCACAGGAAGTGCCGGTATATCAAAAAATTCTGATATGCCTCCGCAGACCCCGACGATCGAACGGTTGTGCTGCGAACGTCGTAATCCTTTAAAGAGCTCCTTCCTCTTCATCGTTCTACTCCTTTTTTACCTATAATTTTATGTTACTGGGAAAATATGATAGATTTATCATATCATAACCATTAATCCTTGGAAATATGATCCCATGAAATGCATGCGTTAAGTTTTTCTCGGGGTTTGGGAGACTGCTATTTCCTTTTATTTACATGTCAGCATCTCGAATCTCCTATAAAATCGTTGCTTGCATAGCTGGAATAAATGCTGCAGGAGGAATAGGATGAAATGGTATCGTTTTTTATTCGTGGTCATCGTTGTCATTGGGGTGTTCTGGGTGTTTTTTGGCGACACGGAGTGGGCGGGTCTTGTGGTGGTGTTTCTTGTTACCGGCGATAGGATTTGGGAGGGCATTCAGGGGATTAGAAAAAATGAAAAACCTGTTCGGGCACGGATAACGGTTGGCGTGTCTTCCGTGCTGTGTTTAGTGAGCGCAGTCCTTCTTATCCACTTTTTTGTCCAAGACATTTAGGGCTCCTCCCGTGATTGAAACTGTCCCATACATAAGAATATTAGACATATTTCCCGGCGCTCCTTTAAGAAATGTCCACTACTTAAAAATAAGAGACACTACCCTGAGATTCAAGGATATTTTTGTCTAATATATTCGAGAACTAGACATGGTACGCCTGGGTTTGTCCGATAAAACAAACGTCCAATCCTGAATTGACGTTTGTTTTAATTTATTATATACTACATTACATGACTAATGCACTGACTTAGAAAGTAGGGGAGTCTGTGATTTTCCCAGCTGATGAAACGAAGCCGATTTATATACAGATTGCAGAGTGGATCGAGGCGGAGATTCTGAAAGGGCATCTGCTTCCGGGTGAACGGGTGTATTCGCAGTATAAACTGGCGGATAGGTTTACGATTAATCCGGCGACGGCGGCGAAGGGACTGACGAAGCTGGCAGAAGAAGGGGTGCTGTACGATAAGCGCGGCATGGGCAAGTTTGTGGCCGAACATGCACGCGAGATGGTCATTCATAAGCGGAAAACGCATACGCTGAAAAAAATGGTGACGGATCTCGTCCAGGAAGCTGAACGTCTGGAACTGTCGGAGGCGGAGCTGTTTCATCTTATAGAGGACGAAATAAAAGGGAGGGGGAATGGCGAATGAACGTGGTGAAGGCGCAAAGCCTCACGAAAACATACGGAGGAAAAACAGCATTGCAGGGGTTGTCGTTTTCGATGGAGGATCATACCATCACAGGATTAATTGGAAGAAACGGAGCCGGAAAAACGACGCTGCTGAAAACCATCGCCGGATTTATCCGCCCCGAGTCTGGAGACATCACCGTGTTTTCAGAAAAACCATTCAACAATCTGAAAGTCTCGGCTAATACGATTTTTATTGAGGATTATATGAACTGGCCGACATCCCTGCAGCTAGGGGAACTGCTTCAGGAAGGAAAGCGTTTCTATGAAAATTGGAATGAAACCCTGCCGGAACGGTTGTTTGATTATTTTAATTTGGATCACAAAGCGTTACATAAGAACCTCTCCAAAGGGAAAAAAAGCACGTTTAACATGATTTTTGGGCTGGCGGCGCGTTGTCCGCTCACGCTTCTCGATGAACCGATGACAGGAATGGATGCAGCGGTTCGTAAAGATATGTACAGGGTCCTTTTGAAAGAATATATCGCATATCCGCGCACGATCCTATTATCCAGCCACCATCTGGAGGAAGTCGAGGAACTGCTCGAAGATGTCCTGCTGCTCGATGAAGGGCATTTGCAGCTTCATCTTTCCATGGAAGAACTCCGCGAAAAAGTGATCGGATTGACCGGAAGCAGAGGCGTGCTGGAGCTGTGGGTGCAGCGACACCGGATTCTTCATACCTCCTTCGCCGGAGAAAAAGAAGAATACGTGGTCGTGGAGAACGGTTTTTCCGAAGAAGAACGCGAGCAAATGAAACGGGCAGGCATTGCCATTTCTGACATCTCTCCGACAAATGCCGCAGTTTATTTGACGGCGAAAGAAGAAAGGAGCATTGATGATGTCCTTGAACAAAGGTAGCAGCGTAACCATTATCGGCCGGCTTTTTCGATATAAATGCAAAGCTTACGTGGAAATGCTCAGTTCGTTGCTGCTGCTACAGTTGTTTGCCGTTTTACTATCAGTCACCATTATGACTTCCTCTACATCGACTAGTTTTCAGGATGGATTACACCTCACTATGGAGAACTACTCCGCGGATATGGTGATCGTTTTTACAATGATTTGGGGGATGTTCAGCGCAATCAATTTGACCACGAGGGCGTACCGGGAAGATGATTTTTTATTTGTCACGAACCGTTTTACCAGTCATGTTTCCACCATTTTATTTTTAGCCGCCATTAGTACGGTAGGTGGTATCACTGCCGCATTTTCTTCTTTTTTAGTCCGAGTGCTTGCTTACTATTTGAATGATCCGACAGTCTTGATCGGGACGAATATGGAGGTCGGAGCAGTTCTTTTTATAATTGGGACGGCCTCAACGGTTTTCTATGTCCTGATGTTCACGGCGGCAGGGTATCTTGCCGGAATTATCATTCAGTGGCACCAGCTGTTTAAACTGCTTCTGCCCGCGATTATCCTCGGTGGCCTGATGCTTCAGGGAGAAAATAATACTGCTGCCTGGCTGCATGACTTTTTCTATCTTGAATCATCGTTTCCCATTTTTGCAGGGAAAATGCTGGGAGCGCTTCTGCTGTTGTTTGGGGCAGCTCTCTTACTCGCAAATCGATTGGAAGTGAAACAAGGATGACGAGTGTACTTTTGATTGTGCTGCTGTTGTTCGTTATTTTTTCCTTTTTCGGCGGGAAACGAATGTTTGCTGAAAAATGGGTTATCGGACGAAAAATTTTCTGGCTGTTCGGTGCCTACGGTTTTGTACTACTCGTTTCCACTGTCCATTATACATTCTTTCTACCGGATGCCATTTCTTCGGAACAGCAGATCACTTCCGAAGAGGTGCAGACCGCTTATTCAGAGCTGCAGAGGCAGGCTGAGACCGGTAACTTCGAAGAAATGGAAGAAGATTACCGCAGAAATGATTGGACGATGGAACCTGCGGCAGATAAGTTGTATATTGAAAATCACAGGAATGATCTATCGGTCTATTATCTGCAGGGAGATTATTCGGAGGTGGAAGCAGCCTATTACCAATCGCCTTCTGCTGTGAATGGCTCGGCGGTGACGTCAGGGTATCAGCCAACCATTGAGCTGAACAATAATATTCTCTCAATAGAAGAAGACGCCCAACTCATGGAAGATAAAAAATATGCCGGCTACAAAAAGGAATTTCCGTTTTTACAGTTCGAAAACACTGAAGAGCATCCCTCCGATGTTCAGTTAGGATTTGGCACGATTGTTTTAAAGATTCCGGAACAGATTGATATCCGTGCACAGGGAGCGAGGGCAGCAGGAATAGAAGAATAATAAAAAACAGCCGGCTCCTGGCTGGGTCCGGCTGTAAAGATATAACTGACATTTATTTTTTCTATTGATGACTTTTGCTGCTAATTTCTCCCATTGTTACGCTGAAACTCCTGCTTACGATCACATTAGCTGCTGTGGGCTGAAAAAGGGAGGCTGAGGCATCGGCTCAGCGTGACTTTTGGCAGTAGATTGCAGAAAAGTGATGGTTACAAGTTCTTTTTCTTTGCAATAGTAGTGAAAAAAGGGAGGATAAGCCACCAAACCTACCACATCCTCCTTTTACCTTTTTCATCCTGTCCCCGCGGTTACTGCACCTGAGATTGAGATTGGTTATCCTGTCCCTCCGGCGGAGAGTTGACGAGGGAAGAGACTGGATCCTGCTGGCCCTGGACGACATAGATGAGCGTGTCGAGTTTTTTCTCCATCCGGTGCAGAAGATAAAACGCAATCACGGCGGTCATGCCGTATTCGCCGGCGGCGTTCAGCCACATTTCCATGAAAGCTCCTCCTTTCTGATCGGAAAAAACGGAGGCCGGTATGCTTGGGCCGGCCTCCGTCTTTGTTTAGGCTTCGTAAACAGTGTCTACGGTACGTTCGACGATACGGGCATCCCGCTTTTCTACGATGCTGCCGCCGGAGGAGAAAAAGGCGTCTTCATTAAGAATGGCGTCCATAGCGGTTTCTACTGCCTGAGGGTCCGCCGGTTCCACCGGGGAATCAAGCGATACGGTGACATTTCGTCCTTCTTCATTGGAAAAGCGCAGTTCGATGCGTTTGCTCATGAGCACGGCCTCCTTTCTTTTTTAAAATGAAATATTATTCGGTGATGTCATATTCATTGGTGCGGGTGATGCCGTTGACCGGAAGGTCCTGCAGTACGCCGATGGCGTTGGCGATGGTTAAGAGGGAATTATCTTCGGCTTCTGGTTTTACGTTGTTAAAGTTTTTCTGCTTAAATGTGGTTTCCCCGTTTTCATCGACACCGGCCTCAAATTCCAGCGTGAGACGGGAGTTGATCATTTCAGCCATTTCCTCTCACCTCCTTTCACTATAGAAATAAGCGCCCACGGGGAAAAAGGAGGGGGAGATTATGAAATCATCAGCCGGGGTAAAAAGAAAATAACATGGGAGAAGAAGAAAAACGGCCGGGACAAGAAGTAAAAGCTCTGAGACAACGAGTAAAGGTTCCGGGATAAAAAGAAAAACAGTCTGATGAAGAGAAAACAGCGGGGCGCGATAAGCAAAAACATTCTCATCGATGAAATCGTCCCTCCATTCATGAATAAAGTGAATTGTCAAATTCTCTCAACAAGCGTATAATCTTAGATTCACGAAATAATGAAGAACGCTGGAAAACAAGGAGCTACATATCATGAGTCAGGGAGAGAGCTATAACAGGGTGTTGATCGCGGGACTGCTGATTGCCGGATCGTTTGTGGCGATTCTGAATCAGACGCTGATGATCACGGCGATCCCGCCGATCATGGAAGAAATGAATATAAGCGCGAATACAGGCCAGTGGCTGACCACGGTGTTTATGCTGATCAATGGGATCATGATTCCGGTGTCGGCCTTTTTAATCGAGAAATTTACGACGCGTCAGCTGTTTATGACGGCGATGAGTGTTTTTGCTGCGGGCACGCTGCTGGGCGGTCTAGCTACGAATTTTCCGCTTTTAATCAGCGGAAGAATCATTCAGTCGGCCGGGGCGGGGGTTATGCTGCCGCTGATGCAGACGATCTTTCTGCTGATTTTTCCGGTGGAAAAACGGGGAGCGGCGATGGGTTATATCGGCCTGGTGATTTCGTTCGCGCCGGCGATCGGGCCGACGTTATCAGGATGGGTCACGCATAATTATGACTGGCGTCTTTTGTTCTGGGGCATTTTCCCGCTGGCGCTGATCATGATCGTAGTCGCCTATCTTATTATGAAAAACGTAACCGAGCTGAAGAATCCAAAAGTCGATCCAATTTCGATTTCGCTCTCTACGCTTGGATTCGGTGGTCTTTTATATGGCTTTACCAGTGCTGGAAACAACGGCTGGGGAAGCCCGCTTACCCTGAGTATTCTTGTGCTGGGCACCTTGACGATTATTTTGTTTATCCGGCGCCAGCTCCGCCTGGCTCACCCGATGCTGGAGTTCCGGGTGTTCCGGCAGCGGATTTTCACGTATTCGACCATCATCTGCATGGTCGGCTTTGTCGGGCTGATCGGCCTGGAAACGTTAATTCCGCTGTATATGCAGAATATGCGCGGTTTTACGGCGATGGAGTCGGGACTGGTGCTGTTTCCGGGGGCTCTGCTTGCAGGGCTCATGTCTCCAATCACCGGCCGTATTTTTGACAGGATAGGTGCAAAATCATTGGCCATCCCAGGATTCATCCTTATGGCGATATCCACCTTCGGCTTTTTATTTATTGACACCACAAC
Source organism: Salibacterium aidingense DSM 18341 (assembly GCF_000429685.1). Taxonomy (GTDB): domain Bacteria; phylum Bacillota; class Bacilli; order Bacillales; family Marinococcaceae; genus Salibacterium; species Salibacterium aidingense. Next base: position 9,152 of record NZ_AUCI01000035.1, on the reverse strand, counting down.
GTCAATGGCTTATTTGATGGTGCTCTACACGGTGCGGATGTTCGGCTTTTCGATGGTAATGATGCCGGTCAACACGGCCGGCCTGAATCAAATTCCGCCTAAGCTGATTCCACACGGTGCGGCGGTAACCAATACCACCAGGCAGCTGGCGGCTTCCATTGGAACGGCCGTCCTTGTGACAACGATGACGACGTCTGCGCAGACGGCGGATAACTGGGATGCGATTGAACACGCAGACATTTTTGGGGCCAAGGTGGCGTTTTGCCTAATCTTTTTGTTGACAGCGGCCGCCCTGCTGCTTTCCTTCAAACTCCAGAAAACATACCCGCCGACCGATGAGGAGTGGGACGCTGAGCTGAAGCGGAGAAAGAGAGCATAGTTACAGGCCGGCCTACCTGATCTTGGTTTAAATCCTTTCAAAAATGGAAAATATTTTATGTATTATCCTTTAACAAGGAAGGAGAAACCATCTTATGAGGTATGCTTCCCGTAATTTGTGGTCCGGTCTATTATTCGGTTTGGGAGTCGTCGCTTTTTTGGATGAAACTCTTTTTCATCAATTGTTAAACTGGCATCATTTCTATGACAAATCGACCACCAGTATCGGGCTTATTTCCGACGGTTTATTTCATGCTTTCAGCTGGTTCGCCACCATTGGAGGTCTGTTTATGTTTGCTGATCTCCGCCGGCGGAATGCGCTGAGGCTTAAGAGATGGTGGTCTGGCGTTCTCGTGGGAGCCGGGGCTTTTCAATTGTATGATGGTACGATCCAACATAAATTAATGAGAATACATCAGATTCGCTATGTAGACCATGTCATAATCTACGATATAATATGGAATGGCCTGGCCTTGATGGTGCTTGCAGCCGGTCTCCTCATGCTCAAACAGACGAACCGGGAGGCTTCCAATGACTCATGATCACCTGGAGCTTCTGCCGCAGGTACTGCTGGGACTTCCATTTTTGACTGCTGCGTTTATGTATATCACCGCGGTGGTATCCAATCGGTCTTCCCTGCGCTGGCCGTTTCATCGAACGGTTCTATGGCTTACCGGCTGCATTCTGGCGTTTGTTTCCACAGCCGGCCCTCTGGCCCAGCAGGCTCATTCGAATTTTATCTTTCATATGACCGGTCATTTACTCCTTGGTATGCTTGCACCCCTTTTGATGGTTCTCGCTGCTCCGATGACCCTTATTTTCAGAACTCTTCCTGTTCCATGGGCGAAGCGTCTAACCCGGTTGTTGAGATCAAGGGCAGCAGGAATGCTGACAGACCCAGCGGCAGCCACTTTTTTGAATATCGGCGGGCTTTGGGTGCTTTATACGACGGCGTTATATGGGGCCATGCATGAGAATGTGTTCCTTCACCTCATGGTCCATTTTCACGTCTATCTGGCCGGGTTTCTTTTTACAGCCTCAATGATTTATATAGACCCAATTCCGCATAGGCGCCCCTTTCTATACCGCTCCGTCGTCCTTGTCCTGGCTCTTGCAGGCCATGGCATCCTATCAAAGCATCTATTCGCAAACCCCCCAGCTGAGGTTACCGCAGCCCAGGCGAAAGCCGGCAGCATGCTCATGTATTACGGCGGGGATGTGATCGATTTGATCATTATTTTCCTTCTTTGTCTACATTGGTACAAAAACACCAGGCCAAAGCCAATGCAGAAGAAGCAGACGCGTTTTAAACCAATGCATGCCGGGAACACACCTCGGTGATGCCTTAGTTTTAATAGAAAGGGAATAGTCTAAAACATGCTCTCAAAACGAAACTCCGCAACTAAGATTCCGGTTCTCCCAATCCTATACATTATCTCAGCCTTATTTATCATCGGCGTTACTTTTTTCATATTTGCCGAACTGGCCGATGAAGTGCTGGAGGAAGAAAAATTTGCCCTGGACCGTCATGCTGCTACCTTTACTGCCTCGATCCAAAGGGATTGGCTATATCAGGTGATGGCCTGGATTACGGAATTGGGCTCGGTGGCCTGGCTTACCACGGCTTCGGTCCTGTTATGCGTTTTCATCTTTTTTGTCTACCGGAGAAAATGGTGGCGGCTCCTTTATTTTGCGGTGGCGATGATTGGTATCAGCATTTTGACCAAGTCACTGAAAGTCACGTTTGAACGGGAGCGGCCGGATCTGCTGGAGCAGTTTGATGGTACTGGTTTTAGTTTTCCAAGCGGTCATTCGACCGGCACAATGGTATTTTATGGTTTTATTATTTACTTAACAGTAAAAAGCGGCATCTCCCGAACAGGGAAATGGATCCTGAACAGCATTCTGGTTCTGCTTATTCTATTGATCGGATGCAGCAGGGTGTACCTGAGTGTCCATTATGCCACCGATGTAGCGGCTGGTCTTGCGTTGGGATTATGCTGGCTGGTCGTCTGCCTGCTGATTCTGGAATATACGTTATGGCTCCGGAAAAGGTAATAATTAATTGGATAGATTAGTTCAATCAAAAGCAAATAAAGGACCATACATATTAACACGGCTAATATGTATGGTCCTTTTATTATTTTATTCTAATGCCTCTCCGGCTTCCCCTTTGCGGATGATTTCCCGCCGGTACGGAAAATCCTCTTCGGATTCGTCAGGGAACGGAAAGTGGTTATATTCAATACAAAGGCTTCGTTCATACTCGTTAATCACGGTACACGCTTTGCCTTTATATGACACTTGCTGGCCGATGGTAAATAAAGTTTTGCCAACGTCTGTCTCGGTGGTGCTTTCTTCCTCTTCCTCACGTTCTTCTTCGTGACCCTTTTCTTCGCGCGCTTCGTCTTCATGCTCAGGCTCTAAGTCCTGGTTTTCATTTTCTTGGTTTTCAGCCATGGTCAATCACCCCCTCGTCGTAATTTCCCTATCTTTTGGGTTCAGGGCTTTTGTCCCCGGTACAGCACCTGAACTTATCTTCAAAGGTCCGGCCTCATGAGCATAAAAGCTCGTCCCCCTGTACACAACAGGTTTGCCGATTTTAACAATAACAGACTCGGGGCAGCGACGCCAACCAAAATGGCCCCGGGTCCCATCTTTGTAATGATAGGATGGAACGTCTGCCTCGCATGTCTTTTTCATACTTTCCACATAAATGAACGTATTATAACATCTTTACGAATAAAATGGAAAGGTGTACACTAATATCGAAATACGATATTGAATTTCGATATCAAAAGGAGGAAGGGATGATGAACAATAAAATACTTAGGAAATTATTTCTCGGGTTCATTCACATCCATATCCTGTTTCATGCGAAAGAAGAGGGGATCTACGGCTCCTGGATGCTGGAGGAGCTGCGGGAGCACGGGTATGATATCAGCGCTGGAACGCTTTATCCGATTCTCCACCAGATGGAAGCGGATGAACTCCTTCATAAAGAAGAAATCAACGTAGAAGGGAAAATTAGAAAATATTACAGCGCGACCCAAAAAGGGGAAGAGGTGTTGGACGAAGCCCGGGCGAAAGCGTATGAATTGTTCAGGGAAATCAAATAAGGAGGGGAATCAATATGGGGAAGAAAAATCATCTGGCGGTTTTGCTGGAAATTTTATTTACGTCAACAAAGCTCGGATTGACGTCTTTCGGGGGGCCGGTTGCTCATCTGGCTTATTTTAAGGACGAATACATTGACCGAAGGAAATGGCTGACGGACAAAACCTATGCGGACTTGATAGCTTTATGCCAATTTCTCCCCGGTCCGGCCAGCAGCCAGGTCGGAATCTCGATCGGGATGCTGCGCGGCGGTTTATGGGGAGGGCTTGTTTCCTGGCTTGGCTTCACCTTGCCGTCGGTTATTGTGCTGGTTGTCTTTGCGATGCTGTACCAGACGTTCACCCTGGAAGATGCCGCTTTTATACATAGTCTGAAAATTGTAGCTGCGGCTGTGGTGCTCCATGCTTTAATCGGCATGGGGGCAAAACTGGCACCTGACGGGGGACGGAGGGCCATGGCTGTCACAGCCGCCGTGGTCATGCTGCTGTTTCCCACCGCCTGGGTGCAGCTTCTCCTCATTGCTGCAGCGGGGGCCGGCGGGTGGACCTTTTTTAAAGATAAAGCCGCATCCAATCTTGAATCATTTTCCGTCAACCTATCGAAAAAAACAGGCCTCGTCTCCCTTGGGACCCTGCTGACTCTGCTTCTTGTACTGCCGTTAATCGCAGGGGCAACGGAGAACCCGCTCATCCGCATTTTTGATATCTTTTTCCGGGTCGGCTCCCTGGTGTTTGGCGGCGGCCACGTCGTTCTGCCGATGATCGAACGTGAAATCGTGCCCCAGGGGCTGCTGTCCGCCGACCAATTTCTTGCTGGATATGGTATGGCACAGGCCGTGCCGGGACCGCTGTTCACCTTTTCCAGTTATCTCGGCACGATGATGGAAGGCATTGCTGGTGCTGTCACCGCGACGATAGCCATTTTTCTGCCGTCGTTCCTGCTTGTGATGGCTGCTCTGCCGTTTTTAAACGAGCTACGCCGCCGCGCTTCCTTTCAAGGCGTGCTTATGGGGGTGAACGCCAGCGTCGTCGGTATTCTGCTCGCCGCGTTTTACGACCCCGTCGTGCAAAGTTCGATTTTTGACACGGCTGATTTCGCGCTTGGACTTGTTTTATTTGCCCTGTTGAATGTCTGGAAAGTGCCGGCCTGGATGATTGTCATACTCGGTGTGGCCGGTGGATATCTGCTCCAGTTTGCCGGGTTTTAGATGGAGTTTCCGCCCGCGTCAGACAAAATAATGTCCATGATCTTATTATATAAGACATTTCCCCGCTGTTTCATAAAAAAAGTGTCTATAACCAGCCTGTTATGAACAAGAGGCCGGTGATTTTTAGGAAAAATGTCTGCAAACGGGAGGTAATAGACAATCTGCCAGCAAAAATAGGCAGTAACTATTCTTCTTTCTCATTTTTTAGAATCTCGACTGTTCCCTGTTCCCCGTCGACGCGGATGATGTCTCCTGTTTGAATGGAAGTAGTTGCTTCATCAATGCCGACAACCGCTGGAATTCCGTATTCTCTGGCGACCACGGAACCGTGGGTCATCAAGCCGCCGACTTCGGTGACAAGCGCACGGGCGGATGGAAACAGTGGGGTCCAGCCGGGATCGGTATGGGGGGCCACAAGAATTTCCCCTTCGTGCAGGGCTACTTCTTCCGGACTTAGGATGACGCGTGCTTTTCCTTCGGCGGTACCGGTTGAGACCGGGCTGCCGACGAGGGCGTTTTCCGGGAAATGACCGGCGCGCGGTACGGTAACGCTTTCCCCTTCACTCGTCATTACCCGCGGCGGCTGTCGTTTTTTATTTTGCTCATGCTCTTGCCGGCGTTCGGAAATCAGGCGGGTGATATGTCTGGGATCGTGCTCTTTAACTGCACGTGTCAGTTCGTCCAGTGTGAGAAAATAGACATCTTCCGGGGTCGACAGAATGCCTTTTTGGCTCAGGCTTGCCGCTTCGGCCATGACCGCTTTTTTGCATTCATCGAGGAGCACAGTCAGCAAATATTTATGATGTTCGCGCAATCCCCCGTAATAACGGTAATTCCTAATAAAGCGTTTCATGATTTTCGTTTTGAAGCGACTGTGTCGTAATGACGTGAGAATCCGTTGTTCGGCTGCTTTGGCAGCTTTCTGCCCTTGTCTGAATTTTTCGCGGTGGGCTCCGGGCTCCACGCTCTGCTTATGGCCTACAATGGCGGAAACAAGCTGTGTAGGGGCTTCCCGCCAGCGCGGCCGGGTCATATCTATTTCCCCGGGGCATCGGGTGCCGTATCTACGAAGGAAGTGTTCAAATTCATTTTTAAACGTTTCTCCGCCTTCTATGTTGGCTAAGCCTTCGAAAAATGTTTCATTCTCTGCTGCTTTTAAATAAACTTCCACTTCAGGAAGGCCGCGTAACGTATCGGCCAGGTCCCCAATCGCAAGTCCCATTTCGCTCGTGATATTGCCGGGGAGCGACTTATTCAGCTCCTGTATTTCTTTCTCCGCTCCGGTCCAGCGGCGCAGCAGCTTCTTTAAAATGGCCGAGGAGATAAAAAAAGAGGCAACATAGTGAAAAATGGAAGGAAATACGATGTCATTGAAAAAATGCTTCAGGCTGGAGCGGGCCAGCTCCAATCGCCGGGTCCCGTCCGCCTGCTGTAATTCTTCCCGGATTCCGGCTGCCTTTATATCAATAAAGGTATTCACCTCTGCTGCTACGGTCTGCGGTTCCCGCCGGAACAATGTGCCCCAGACCTGGCGGAGAAGCGGCTGACCACGGGTGAGCAAAAAGCGTAGGGGGAGACGCCGGGAAGGATGCCAGGAAAAGGCCGGTCGGTTCATAACTTCCTCCATGGCCCGGGCTGCGGCATCATCCATATTCTTCATCATACGCAAAAACACGTTCTGTCCTATTTTATGGCACAATACACCCGTAAAATCGATATAAAGGCGGCCGCCTGTTTCATGCACATATTTTCCCGGAAGCGGAAGAATGGTTTTCATGCCGGCCAGTCCGAGCGGTTTCATCGCGTCGGTCATCATTTGAAAATGGCCGGCGGAATAGAATACGCGCAAAGGCTCTTCCGGCACCTTCGGCCGTGGATAAAGAGAAGTGATCGGCCGGCTCTGCACGACATACATTTCTCCGTTTTCCAGACAGAATTCAATATCCTGTGGGGCGCCGAAGCGGGCTTCGATCTGTTTTGCCAACCGCGTGGTTTCAAGAATGTTCTTATCCGGGAGGGCCTGCTGTGTCTGCTGCCCGGACGGAAGGTTTTTTGTTATAGTTCCCCCTTCCGGCAAGTTAAAAATAGCTTCCCTTTTCCTCGAAATATTTTTATGAATGATCCTGTCATGTTTCACTTTGTATAAATCAGCCGACACCATCCCGGAAACGATGGCTTCCCCGAGCCCGAAACTGGCATCAATCGAGACTACACGGCGGTTCCCGTTCGCCGGGTCTGCAGTAAAAGCAATTCCGGATATCTCCGGATGCAGCATCCGCAGGACGACGACGGATAAAAAAACCTGCCGATGATCAAAACCGTTTTTCGACCGGTAGGTGATGGCTCGGTCCGTAAACAGAGACGCCCAGCATTTGCGGATATGTTCCATCAGCTCTGCTTCACCGCGGATGTTAAGATACGTGTCCTGCTGGCCGGCAAAGGAAGCCGTCGGCAGGTCTTCTGCCGTCGCGCTGGAGCGTACAGCATAGGCATGTTCTGTACCAATCGACTGCCAGGCGCCGCGGACCGCTTTTTGTATCTCTTCCGGCACAGGAAGGGATTCAAGAAGACCGCGGAGCCGGGATCCGAGTTGACGACATTTTTCGTTATCCTGTGGCTCCAAGTCGTTTAACGCATCCAATAAAGCGTCGATCTCCCCGCTTTCAGCAAGAAATGTTTGATAGGCGGAGGTAGTTACACAAAACCCTTCCGGAACAGGAAAGCCGGCCTGGCTTAGTTCACCAAGGTTCGCCCCTTTGCCTCCTGCTTCCTTCAGGCTCGAACGGTCCATTTCATGGAAAAATAATACATATGAAGTCACGCTGCATCCCCTCTTTTCATTATCAGATATCCATCCAGCTCTCTTTTTTTATTATAATGAACAAAATGTTGATTAATAATCTTATTGTTCATTATAATGATAGAAATACAAAGAACAATAATCAGATTTTTTCTGCTTGTCGATTAGTGGACATCGAAGATTGCAGTGTTTAGTAATGGTAAAAAATAGGGGGGTTTGAGGGATGGAGAAAAAAATAGACCGCAGGAAAAAGCGGACCAAAAAGCTGCTGCGGCAGGCCATGCTTGAACTTATGAAAGAAAAAGGAGTCAAAGGGATCACGGTCAGCGATCTAACGGCGAGGGCGGACATCAACCGAGGCACTTTTTATCTGCACTACCGGGATGCCGAGGATCTCCTGGAACAGGAGCAGGATGCGTTTTTTGAGCAGCTTCGGGAAAAAGTGTCATTGGTGGACATACAGGAACTTATGAAAACAGGCAGCGAGCCCTACACGAAAATGGTTTCGGTGGTGGAGTTAATGAAGGAACATGCTGACTTTTTAAGGGTCTTGTTTGGCCCAAAAGGAGACCCGTCGTTCACCGTGAAATGGAAACAGTTTATGACACGGGAACTGTCAAAAAAACTCGACACTTTACCGGTAAAGGAAGAAAAGCTGCCAGTCCCGCCTGAATATTTGATAACGTTTATCATTTCGGCCCAGCTCGGTGTCATCCAGCACTGGCTTGAATCCGGGATGGAACAACCCCCCGAAGCTATCGTATCCTTTATCTCCCACATGGCCGCTGCTGGACCGCTTGGCACCTTACAGGAAAAGGGGGATTTTTTGTAAAACATACAGGAACCAAAAGAAACGGCATCGAAAGAAGACACTGAAACTATTTTCTAACAGGAGAGGAGTGAAACATGAATGAATAAGGTGGAAGAAATTAGAGAAGGATGGCTGCGTCACAGATTAGTTCTTCAAGACCTGTTGGAACTCGTCGACGATGAACAAATGAATTTCAAACCATGGGAGAATGCCTTCGCTCTGGGAGATTTAGCTGTTCACACAGCCACATCAATGCACATGTTTGCCAAAATGATAGAAAAAGGTGCCTTTGTCATGCCGGACACAGCACCGGCCGTCGAAACGATGGGAGAAGTAGTTGACATCGTAAAACAATATACAGAGAAAACCGATCAACTGCTTCAAACGTTGACGGAAAAGCAGCTACAGCAGGAAATAGAGATGAATGGATTTGTTGCCTCGGGAGATGTCTGGCTGTCTAACGCGAAAGACCACGAAATCCATCATAAAGGACAATTTAAATTTAGAATAAAAAGTGGACACCTTCTTAATGGACATGGCATGATAAAACCAACAAGGAGGGTTCCCCCATGGGTGAACAGCGTCAACAGTACAGCGAAGCTTTTAAAAAGGACACGGTCCGTTATGTCCAGCAGCACAAACAACAGAAAAACATCACCGACATTGCCGAGGACTTACAGATTCCTCGAAGCGCGTTGTATGAATGGATGAAGCAATACCGCGAATTTGACGACGAACCGGTTGTCGACCACCAACACGTCAAAGACCTGAAACGTCAGTTGAAAGCCAAAGAAAAGGAACTGGCGGATAAAGAAGAAGAATTGGCGATTTTAAAAAAG
>NZ_AUCI01000034.1 GCF_000429685.1 Salibacterium aidingense DSM 18341 | reverse complement strand
ATTCCAAAACCAGAAACCTATGATTACGTCAAAAAACAAAACTTTTTAAGCGGATATTTTGGAGAAAGACGACCGTTAACGGCTATAGAAATCTCCAATCTTTATGCCAATTTCCTAAGAAATGCTTTAGGATCAGCTACAATGATGGGTTACAGTCAGGTTGCCAGGAACAAAGAGGTTGTTCAATATTTTAAAAAGGGTAAAGAAATTGCTCAAAAACATTGTGAAATATTTGAATCCTATTTAAAAGATAATGATTTACCCAGCCCCATGATGTTAGACTCTGAGGTGACAGATTCAACGACTTACACTTATTCTGACAAAAAAATGATGTTTTATTGTTCAGCTTTGACAGCCACCGGTATGGGATATTACGGTACAAGCATGTCCATGAGTCCACGCAGGGATATCGGAGTTATGTATAGCAGATTAATCGCTGAAATCGCTAAGTTTGCGGACAATGGGGCGAGAATCATGATCAAACACGGTTGGATGGAGGAACCACCACGGGCAGCGGACCGGGATGAATTAGCTGATAAAAATTAATTTTCATTATACGTTCTTTTTGGTTATTCTGTTTAAAAAAGGATATACTAAAAATAATCCATTCCTTTATTCAATCACATAGTTGAACATGGGAAAGAGCAGACCCCAATTTCAAGTCTGCTCTTTTCTACTTTGTTTAGCAGGAAAGCCCCTGCCCTGTTTATTTCAGCTTTTTATATAGCCGCATCATAACAGTAGACATCTGCTCCCGCGTAATCGGCTTCCGTGGATCCTTTCCATTGAGTAAACCCTTTTCCTGCGCCCATTCCCATGCTTCTTTATGGCTTTCATTAGGCTTCTGTTGTGTCATATCTTTAATTACCTCCTTCAACTTTTTCATTGTATTCGGTCCGGCAATGCCGTCTACAGTCAAATTATGGCGTGCTTGAAATGCCTTCACTGCTTCGACTGTTTCACTGCCATAATCTCCGTCTGCACCGAAACGCGGAAGTTCTTCTCCCGCTGCCATCAGGTCTTCTTGCAATTGTTCCACTTTACTTCCGTTGTCGCCTTTCTGCAGCAGTTCATCATCAGTGGAGGATGCGATTCCTTCCCCGTCCAGTTCTCTCTTTACGTCATTAATAAATTGCTGGAACGACACGCCGTTCTGATTAAGCGCATTTTCCGGATCCGTCTTACGTTCTGGATCCAATTTGGAATGTCCTGTGATATCCTCGTCCGGATCCCAACCGTATCTATCACATAGATAAGCAAAATACCATACATAACGCGCATACGCTTCATCAAAGTTGATGTTACCTCCATAACAGAGCTCAACTCCAATCGCTGCATCATTGGCGTCATCACCATACCGACGATTATCAGTGGTTACATTGTAAATCACATGGTAGGCTTTCTCGTCCAGCGGGATTATTTCTAAAATGTATTTATCATCAATAAACGTATGAGCCGATGCTGACGGCTGCTGGCTGTTGAAATAGTTACGATTGCCGTGTGCAGTGGATCCCGGATTACCCGTATCATGTGCGACCCCAAAAATTGGCCCGGTCAGCTTGTGACCAGGCCGAGCGTTCCCGTGCCGGATGTATTTTTTTGTGATGGCGTATCCCATGTATTCCACCTTCCTTTACATAATAAGTTTTAAATACCCGGCCACCATAGTAAGGACGGCCACTATCCATCCGCCCCAGCTCTTGATACTATTCCACACAGTTGACCGGCCCTGAGCTGTTGCCTCCAGATGATTAACTTTGCCCCTTACATCTTCAATTTCTTCTCTGGCCTTGCCAACTTCCTCACGCAGCCCGTTATATTTTTTTATTGCGGATCTGGTTTGCTCCATCTCAACACGCAGATCACGAAAGTTATCCTTAAAAGCGTCTAGCTTTTCGAATAGTTCTTTGTTCGAGTACCACTCATTGTTTTGTTCATCGCCCATGCTTGGCCCCCTTCTCTCTATATCAAGCACAAGATATTACTCGAGTCCGCTATTGATAAGTAGCTTGAGTTGGTTGAGTCCTTTTTCGCCGAAATAGTTATTGCGGTACATGGCGTAGATGATGACTACCCAGGACACCAGATCCACCCATGCATCTACAGTTTCTGAAGGAATCGCAAGACCAAACGTGGCTTCCAGCACCTGCTTTATGGCTGCGGCAATACCTGCAAGAATTGTGAAGATACTCCGGAACACCTGCGCCTTCTCCTTGTCACCTTTGAATAGCTTATCAATTACTTTTTTCATGTCCTCACTCTCCTTTTAGAATTAAAAAAGAGCCTCCGTTTGGAGACTCCTCAATGTTTTGTTTATTGCACCAAACGTCTTTTGTGGTGCTGCTTAATTCAAGGCTTTCTCTCGGTTACAGACAGTCCTTGATTTTCGTTTGTTGAGAAAGCAATATAAGAACATTTGTTTTTGTTAGTATTCAGAAAATAGAAACTCTCCATCTTTTGTCCAGTATTCTACTTTCTCTTTTATGGGATCTGAATTTTTTTCTCCAGATCCTGAATGCACTATAACTTTTATTACCTCTACAATCTCAGCTTTCGAGCAAGTTGATTCTTTCATAATTTTAACTCCTTTAAGACATCTCATTTAAATATTTCTTTGAAGAAATGTCCATTGCGATAAAGTATACAGTCACTTCGATTAATTTTTTCAAATCGTTGACGTCTTTATCCTCCCACTTTCTAATATAGTGGGCTTCATCATTACCTATCCATGTTGCTCTTTTTGCAATCTCTTTAATGTTAAGATTATCTAGTTTATTTATACACTGGCCTAAAGGTTCTTTCAAAATTTTGTCAGTATCATCGGCTTCTATATATATTAAATAGTCTTTTATTAAAAACTCCAACGCTTTACGGTAACCGATGCCAGATATTTGGGTGAGATCATTTTGCTCTGCAAAATATGATTGATTATAAATTTCTGTAAAATTTTGCGAGACTTCAAGAATTTCTTCGTTAAATTTTCGATCGACAGGCCGGATAGGGGCGTGGCTTTCCAACGCAAATTGAGGGTTTTCACTTGTCCTTTCATAGTACCCAATAATTAAGCTATTACACTTATTATTGGGACACTGAAACGACAATTCCATTTTCTTTGCTTTTTCTCTTCCACCATTATGGAAAGCTCCGCCGATATAAACAGGGTCTACATTCTTACCACATAGTCCACATTTATTAGGGAAAGCATCGACATAAACTGAGTTGCGTTCTAATGTAATAGTTCTAAATTGCATTTGACCACCTCTGTATTTTATATCCCTCCTATCTTAACAAAATATAACAAGATATGCGTTTCATAAAAAACACATCCATTGGGGGTGCTGCATCTAGTGCGCATAAGCCACGCTATTCGCTGCCCTCAATTACTGTCGGTTCGTCTCCCCAAACCGTAAAAATAGCGTCTTGTTGCGGTGACGGCAGTTCATCACTTACATTTTTTCGACCTCTTTCCGAATTTACATATGCTTTACGCCAGTTGCTTCCTACTTGTTCGTCCGTGTCTTCTGTGAATTTTTGCTTCAATATACTAACACTGTTGCTCGTTAAGTTTGATATTGTAATAATTTCTTTCATGGACTTCCCCTCCTATTCAATTTCATAACTGACAGAACCCCTAATCCTAATCCTCTCATTTGTATTTACATCTTCAACGTCCACAGGGTCAGAAGAATTTGTTCCGTCAGTATAATGAGTCCAAAAGCGAATGTCGTTATTACTAGCATCAATAGAAATAAAAGATGAACCTGTATTTAAATATTCCATTTCATGGGCGAAATTCCCTGCCCACGGTGCTCGTGCTGGAAAAGGCAACCCTGATACATATAGACGGCCCTCCCAACTCGTATCAACGTCCTCAGAATATATACGAACCTGAAACATGACGTGCACCATGTTCCCCATCCTGATGTACCTTCCCACCCGTGTGGTGTTATATGAATGATTTCCTTCATTTGTGTTTCCAACCAAACTAGGAGTCCATTCCCCCTCTTCATATTCTTCAGAAGCAATATTACCCATTCCGTGCGCGCCATCTGACACAGTTTCGGAACTATGCGTACTAAATTTCAGCACCAGTTCATTTATGGCTGCAACAATTCTCGATTTATCATCGGTATCCAAATTGTTCAAGTCGCCTCTCATATCGAGCAGTTCATTTATGGCAGCAACCAGGTTGCTCTTCTGCTCGGTGGAAAGGTTAGTTAGTTCGCCAATTTGTTCTTTCAAGTAAGCATCGTTGTTAATGAGCTGATGAAATAACGGATTTACAACGTCCGGATGAACATCATCACTTGTCTCTATCTGTCTCAACTGTTGGTCATATGCTTTCGGGTCCTCAATAGGATGATCTGCCATGCTATCCCTCCTTTAATGTTCTTCAGTAAGATCAATTTCGATGATCGTGTCTGAATCCTTCCCCTTAGGGGAGAAGTTCACAAATACTACAGGGTCTGAATCTTCGTCATAGAGAGCAACGGAAGATATATTTCGGCCGTTTCCTTCATCTGCAGAAAGTACCACTTCAATGACTGCATTGGTGCCATCAACATTTGCATTCTCAATGTCTTTGACCAGAAATTCCCCTGGTGCCTGAGTCGCATCCGGATCCGGATCATTCACATCACCGGTACTTGCATCGTGGCCGCCGTCTCCCCAGCCGACCTGAGTAATAGCAGTTAACGTATCAACTCCGGCCGATGCCTCAGCGCTTTTCGTTCTGCGAGTGGTTGCTACGGCTTTTTTTACCGCCATGCTGCTTCACCTTCCTTTCTTTGATCTCGACATTATAGGTTGGTTTGGAAGCCACCTTCATGCTTCAACCTCCTCTCCATTAATTCTCATCTGGAGGCCATACTCCGTAGGATCTCGTTCGCCATCAAACTGGTGCACGCCATTAAAAGAAGCGCTCCCGTCGAACTTGAGCGCTTTGGTAATCTGCGTATCCCTTTGTACGTGAAAACCGGCTTCATAATTGATCGGCAGCGTATAGGTCTTGGAGATTCTTGGAACGATTAAGGTGCTGTATGCAATGATGTCCTGGTATGCTGCTTCGATTGGAACGCCGAAGTAAATCCGGATGCCATCCTGTACGATGCGCCGGATCGATGTTCTGACATTTTCAATCGCGGCCGTTGCAAACTCGCCTTCTTTGGTTCCGCTGAACAAATACGTTCCATCGAATTTGGCGGTACCGTCAAACTTAAGCTGCGGGGTGAAGATATCGGTCTCGTACAACAGAACAAGGGCTGCCGGTTCGTTGTCGTACTTTTCGTACCGCCAGCATTCCGCCAGACCTTTGTATGCTTCACCGAGTAAGTTCTCCATGATCTCGTTTATCGTCTCGATATCACCATTGGAGAAATTGGCGCTGTCTTTCGTCTTGATCATGTACCGATAGGATTGATCATCCATCCCGTTTCGTCGCTGGCCTACATCCTGCCCGTATCGATCAAGCACCTTCCCCTCTGCGTTATCGATATCTTGGTAATAGACGATGGCGTCCCGAGTATCAAACAGTTTCTCCTGTATTTCCTCCCCCACTACCGCCATCAGCTTTGCGATCTTGGAATCCGGCCGTTTACTGTACCGGTCCGTGATCCATGACAGCATCTTCTCAGCTAGTGTCATTGAAACACCACCTTGTCCGCGTCCGTGCGGGCGTACTCTCTTTGACTAATTTCAATATTTTCGTAGGCAAATGATTCATTATCAGTCGATAGCTCAATACTGATATCATCAGCTTCACTGTCTTCGCCGGCTGCCATGAGAGCCTGAAAGGCAATAACATCTTCTTTGATGCCAAGGCCGTCATATTCGGTGCCGTCTGCGTCCTGACCGCCGATGTATTCAATGATATTCGATCGGATGGCCTCCTGGTCGGCTATCCCGCTTAGCGTTACATTGACATAGACATCGACAATGCTCGGCCGAGAATACCCAATCACTTGATCTTTTCCTTTGCTGTCCTGGACAGTTACTTCGGTGTCACCAAACGACTGAATGCCGCCTGATTTGTATCTCATGATCGTTTCCACAATGTCCTGTTCAGCACCGCCCCAGACGACTGGTTCAATGCTCTTTGGAGGAATGCCATCGGACGTACTACTCGTTTCATTTGAGTCCAGATAGACATCCCGGACGCCCGGCACATCAAGCAAATTGAACACAAGGCGATTTTCTTTCGAACGGGCTCGGTCTAAACGTCCCCGAAGTTCCTCGTCGCTTTCTCGATCACGTCCGCCAGAAGTGGCTTCCGGGTTAGTGACACTGTCGATACCAGGGGATGGATTCACGATCTCCGTTATGTCGCCAGCATTAACGTTGCCCTGCTGCCCTCGTTCGACAGCTTCAATGTCGGCTGTAACTGTACCGTCCGACGGAATGGTTACGCTCTCTGTAGTCCGGAACCGTATGCTGTGGCTCGTTTCAACCACAAAGCCGGAATCGATATCCGTATTTTCTTCACCGGTTATTTCAATTTCCCCAGTGGAGCGTAAGGGTCCTGATCTTCTCGCCCCTTGCCTTTTGGCATTGCGGTCAAGAGCCACTCCTGATGACGTATCCGAAAATGCTGCATTGTAGGTATCTTCAAGGTCTTGGGTGAAAATTGAAAGAACTCTGGCTATCACTCGGATTGCGATACCTAAAAATTGACGATGGGATAGATTAACCGTTTCACCAAATGCTTCCCTGGCTCTATTTTCTAAAGATGCTATAATATCGGCGTATCTTTTACGTTTAAATCCATTGCCATCAAGCATTTTCTATCACCCCATCAACCGGTAACTCTTCCCCATTAACCAAGATATAAAAATAGACCGATAGTTCTCGGTCGCTGCGATCCATATTAACCGTTATATTCCTAATACCTTCTACTCTTTCGACTTGTTCCATCGCTTCTTCAATCGCTTGCGTTATGTCATCCTCCGTTACATCTTTACCGACCATTGAGTTATGGTCCGTACCAAAACCGGGGTCTAAAAACCACTCTTCGATATTTGTTTTTACAACGCTACGGACTTCTTGGATCAACTCATCATTACCATCAACCCAAGTAGGCACACCGTCTTCCATCTCGATGTCGCCGGTCTCTTCATTTATTTTTAAGGCCTTCACCCTTCATCACCTACCAATCCTGTGATGATGGCTGACATGGAATCGTGTGGCTCTCTACTGTCTCCGTTCCCTACACGCCCTTTCACGGCGTCGGCAAAGTCTCTTTCCGTGATGCAGGCCATGACAATGTCACCCTTTTTGTATGACGGAATTAATAATATGTCCTGGGCATCTCCATCTGCCTTATAGGAGACTGTCTCGCTACCGCTGTTAATGGTGTGTGAGGTTCCGCCATCTGGGATCGGCGAGTGTTCAACATTACCGCTTTCGAGCGTCCGTTCTTTCGGAATCTTCAGTCGCTGCCTCTGAGCACGCGCATTTACAATCATCGGGAGCTGCTCTCCGTCCTCGTCTGTAAACAGAGGAACTATATCACCAATCCCCGTTTCTGCGTCATAGCGCTCCACTTTACAGATCATATTTGTATGAATCATTCAATCACCTCCAATTCTGTAATAGCTTCGTCTCGATTCCAAGTATGTGTGCCTTTCCTTACACGGTAACTCCCATTAACATCTCGAGACTTAATTTCTGGCTTGCTATCAGCCTGTATGCGGTGATTGAGCAATGAACGGACGTTGTACCCTTTAACTTCATTGCCTTTTTCATCCTCCTCAACGAACGGTTCTGGGCTGCCAATCAGGCCACGTTCAGGAGAAAAAACAAAGCGAATATCATCTCCTTCACCAGGAGGGCGGAAGTTTGCCATTCCTTTAGCGATATGAAACTTAGCGCCGCAATCTTCTGCTAACAATCGTAACCGGTATAAGATGGTTCCAGCTTCATGCTTCCCTTGTCGGTATTGCACATCCTCAGGTAAATTCAACGCGCCAATGCTAAGTCCAACGATGCCGCAGAGATCTTCGATAATCTGCGAAGCCTTCGTTCCTTCCTTGTAAGTCTTATTTACACGAAGTTTATCTCTTTGGTCGGTAGCATCCACAGCCCTTACCGTTGTTTGTCGGTCAACACCTTCTTTTACAGTATCCGATTCATATACAGCCCCAACGAAGACCGTTCCAACATCTTCTTGGTAACCTGCATTTATGATCAATGGGTCACCTCGGGATATCCGATTAATACGATCATGAGATAAATTAAAAAAGACGACTTCGGCATGATTCTTTTCCGGGTTATCATCAAACTCCACTTCGAATTCATAGTCATATAATTCAGAGGATAACGAAGCGCGCCCCATAATGATATTACCTTTACGCATAAAGCTATTCATCGATATCGCCTTCTTCCTCTGCACCAATATAGAGCAACACGCTTTCTGCGAAGTTATCGTATGTCACGCTGTTCTCCTCCTCGGAAGGGTCTAAAGGAGTTATTTGGTCAGAAGGAAGTCTTGAGTCCGTCACACCTTCAAACAGCGGTCGCCCATACACAAGTTTTTCGCCATATATAATGACCTCCCCATTTTGGTAAAGGTCTACAGTGAAGAAATCATGTTCTCCGTTGTAATGGATCTCGAAAGTGTACAAGGTTTCGTTCAGCCTAATTTCAAACTCGTATGGGATTCGTTCTTTTTCAATCGGTATGATCATTGAGGCTGCACCCTTCCTGCATTTCCTACTTCAGAAGTATCGGCTTTTAATGAGACAGGGAGCATACCTACAGTAGAAGGCCTAGCGAAATTCACCTGTTTGATAGTCATAGTAAAGTTAAAACCGTTCTGGATATTTACATCCACATCCGTTATAAACTCTTCTATGATCGCTCTCTTTAAATTCGCACGCCCGTCATAACGTATAGGCTCACCACTTAAACGCATGCTTTTCAATTCTCTATGCGCTCGGGCTGCCCCTGGATTAGTTACTACGCCTTCGATGGTGTAGGAAACCGGTTCATTGATTACATGATCATTGGCAGCCCCTTCGTCTTCGACCGGATGACTGGTCACTTCATTAATAAAACTTCTTTCTTCTCGAAGTGCATTGAATTCAACGTTTCCTATCCTAGCCATCTCCTAGACCTCCCTTGCTCTTATCTCCCGATGAAAATCTTCATGCCACTGCTTAATTTTCCGTTTCCATCTCACTTCGGTTTGACGTTCTTGATCAGGAGTCATATTCCCCATAACATTGATAGTTGTCATTGGGTTAAAATTGTACGTGTTCCCACCTCGTTGAACGTTCATCGAGGTTCCTGCTTCTTGACCAACACCAAGCATCCGCCCGGTTTCTCTCCAAATTCCAAGTGCGCGGTCCCTATTTTCATCGATGGGGATAGCTGCTTCACGTCCATTCTCGGCAAATGTTGCTACGTGCGGCTCGTCAAAAATGCCACCTTCGGCATGCCCAGGCATATCACCGGATGAATTGTATGTTTGATTAAACCCACTCGTAAAATGATCAACCCGATCCTGCACAAAATTGACGCCCCCACTCACTCGGTCAACTATCCAACTACCCGCTGCCCCGAGTCCTTCTTTCGCTGAATTGAAGCCAGACACTATACCATCAATTGCAGATGAGCCGAGACTTGAAAAAGATGACCATACAGCTCCGATTCCTGCTTCAACTTGCCCCGGTATAGAAGCAACAAACCCTCCTATGTCTGAAGGGATGGATCTCATCCATTGCATAGCATTCTCATGGGCGGTTTCAAACCAAGCACCGAATTCCTCAGGAAAGCCAACCAGCTCCGAACCAACGCTCCCGGCTATCTTACCAGCTTCCGTGGCTGCGTCACTTGGGAGATCAGAAAGAAAATCTATGGCTTCCTCTTTTGCATCCTGCATCTTATCAGGGATAGCTGAAAAGTCTACATTATTTGCTATCGATTCTCCAATTTTACTGCCACCGAAATAGCCTCCTATACCTCCGACAGTGCCCCCAATAGCCGTGCCAACACCTGGAATTACTGAACCTAATGCTGAGCCACCAGCTGCACCGGCTGCCGCCCCACTCCATCCGCCAGCTGCCGAGCTAAGTGCTTCTTCTCGATCTTCGCCAGGGGCCGAAGTGGAAATATCATAGATGTCCATGGCTGCGCCCACAGGAGCCAAAGCACGTCCACCCCATTTGGCTGCACCACGCACCGTATTCATGATACCTCGGCCTGCACCTTCGGCACGACCCTTAAGGCTGCCAGATTGACCACGGCCGTCACCTGTTTTGCCTCCAAATCCGCCTGAAGTTAATTTCCCTAAACCATAACCCCCGATAGCACCTAACGTCGGCATTAGATTTCCCAGCACTTCAGCAAATGGTCCAAAAGTTCCTGCTGTCGCCTCATCCAACCAAGAACGAGCTTCTTTCCCTTTTTCCATGAAATCATTCCACATGCCGTCGTTCTTTTGCTCCACATCATCAATTGTTGCGGAGAAATCGTTCATGGAATCGTCCATGTTGCTTATAACATCTAAAATATCACCTTGTTGTTCTTCGAACATTGCTCCATATAGTTCACTTCCAATTCTAGCGCGATCTCCATTGTTTTCTAAGTTTAATAATTGATTATTAATATCCAGATAGGCTTCTCGTCCCTGGGTCCCGCCACTTTGGATTCTAGATATCCATTCTTCTGCTTGGGTTTCAGAACCACTTAATTCCTCTAAAGCGCCTACTTTTTCTTCGTCTTCTTGATTAATTCCTGCAAAAAATTCTGAGGATAACGAATCCGCAAAGCGATCCATTACCCTTGGATTAACTTCTCCAGCAGCAATCATAGGTCCAAAAGCATCTTTTGCATTCAAACCTACATCAGCTATATTTCTTGAAAATTCATCAAAATTATCAAGCATTTCTTCAAATGAATTATCTTCCAATCGTGTTGCAGCTTCAGAAAACAGATTTATTGATTCCTCAGGTCTAATATTAAAACGATCAGAGGCAAGTGAAGCTGAACGGCCAACCTCATCTACATCTGCATTTCTTACATCTGCTAAATTGGCGATGTCTTCACCATATTGACCTGTTTCAAATCGACGATATGACTGCTC
This sequence comes from Salibacterium aidingense DSM 18341, assembly GCF_000429685.1. Lineage (GTDB taxonomy): Bacteria > Bacillota > Bacilli > Bacillales > Marinococcaceae > Salibacterium > Salibacterium aidingense. Next base: position 18,285 of record NZ_AUCI01000034.1, on the reverse strand, counting down.
AACAGCATTCTGAGCTTCCTCTCGATGTATATTCGGTATGCTTTCCCATACATCCTTAGTCTCCTCGGTAAGCCGATCCGCTACTTCCTGATCGATATTCAACGAAGCCATAAAATCACGGGGCATTTGTTGGAATGACGCAATGTCACCGCCTACTACTGAACCTGCACCGAATCCACCGATACCGGATAATACGTCTTGAAGATCGAGTGCTTTATTCTCGACATCCTGTAGCTCTTCCTTGGCCTGGGAGCCATTAATTTCCGGATCCGGCATGCTTCTAATGGATGATTGGATATCCTCGGCCGCATCGTTAATATCTTGCAGCTGACGTATAGGCTGCCCGGCACTTATATTAGGATCAGGGATACTCAGGATATTGCCACGAACATCAACAATAGAGCTGCTCACCCGGTCCATCGAGTTTCGGGCACCAGCGCTCGCACTATCTATCCGCTCACCAAACCGATCAACAGCCGATCCAGTTTGGTTAAGGGTACGATCCATACCTGAACCAGTGCGATCAAATTGACGTCCCATATTCTGAATATCTCTATCAGCATTGCTGACTTTATCTACAAACCGATCCGTTTGTTCATTCGCGTTTCTTATGGCCCTGTCGTTGATATCCCAGCTAATGCCGATTGCCAGGTCTCTAATTCTAGCCAATTATATCCCTCCTTCCATAAAAAAGACGCCCCGGAGGACGCCTGTTAACTATTCAACTATATCTGCTATGACAGCAGGTATAGAAATGTCCCATCCTGCTTGAGAAGTGTAGTCAAATGTTCCGTAAACTTCACCGTAAATAGTGACCTCATCTTCCTCAACGAATTCAGTATAATCATCATATTCGACATAAATTACGTCGTCATAGTCATAACCATAATTCGTTTTTGTAACTGCAAGCCTCATATAGGTCGTATTATCACTTTCTTGTATTTCAATAATTTCACCGGTATAGGTTACATAAGTACCTGCATGCTTATCTGGATTTTTTTTCAATCTAGCGAAGTCTAATTGCTCAGCGTTTTGTTTTTTATTATCTAACTTCAAGTCTTCTATTTCTTCAGCGGAATAAGCATTTTCAATTGATATATTACCTAAATCAATCGATTCTATTAAAAACCCACTTTCGGTATTTTCAATTTGCGCGTCGTTTTGTATGGTATAATTGTTAGTGAAATATTCATAACCTTCGTATTCTGATGATAATGCCTCATCTCTTTGAGTCCCAAAACTTGCCACCACTGGATAATCTCCATTCTCTACGTACTCTTGCTCACTATTATCCTCAAAATCTCCTAATGTTATTTCAAACTCACCATTTTTAACAGTCGTGGAGTCAGGAACTAATGCGTAATCCTCATCTCCATTACCTAATAAGGCAAACGTAATTGATGCACCATCGACTACGTTGGTTTCTCCTGCTATAGTTACGACATCGTTTTCCTTGTTGTATTTCAGGGTCTCTGCGGATAAATACAATTCTTCTTTCGGTTCTTCTGTTTCTTCCTCTTCTGATTCATTATTATTGCCTTCAGAAGATTCAGTTGATTGAACTTCTTCTGACTGTTCTTCTTCAGCTGGTTCAGAATCTGAGCTTGTTTGTTCAGTTCCTGGATCAAAAATCATAGCAATTATAAAAGCCGCGAATGAAACCCCAGCATAAGAAACAAATTGCTTAGCAGGCTTTTTTTGAAACTTCCTGACTAGCGCCCAAATTAAGAACACAATCGTCCCTAAAAACCCAAGCACGCCAATTAATGCAAAGATAAACATAATGACCCCACCTTTTGTATTATGACTTTAATTTTACATATTTACATGTATTTCTACAATTGGTGGGGCAAATTTCACATGTTGTTTTTATTAAGGTAGATGTCTAAAGCAGCATTAATCTCAAATAACTCATTCATATCCATGTTTTCAGCTCGTTCCAGTGATATAATTCCAGCTGCCACCGGTCGCCAAAACACCCAATCCTTTTCTACCCGTTGGTAAATCTCCTCGTAACTATCCGGCGTTAAGAAAGGATTCGCATTCGCTGATCAACTCACCTAAATCCTTAGTATTATCATCAAAGTCATCGATTTCAACGACAGGATCAGCAACCACGTTTTCCAGCATTTCATCGTAGTATTTCTCGTTCATTTTCAGGCCAGATCGCGGGTCTCTGATGCGGTCCTGCAGGGATACATACCACCTAGCACCTGGATGCTGCAGGGTATATTCTGTTCCGCCAATAGTTACCTTTTCTTGTTTTGCCATGTATATGACCTCCTTGAATAAAGGGGGCATCGCAGCCCCTTGATTAACTAATTTCTTGATCGTAGTCTGCAACAATAATATTCCACTGCTGCTCTTGCTCTTCATTACTACGTTCAATCGATGCAGGCTTCTCGATCCAACATTCATTACCGCCAACATTTACTTTATTAGTGTTTCGATCAATCAATTCAGCCTGAAAAAGTTCAGTTGACTTCGCCAAACTGTTTAAAAATCCAGAGTCAGGACTCGTTTGTTTGATCGTAGTAGAAATGTTCCCTCTGGGGTCCGCACTCCGAGTACGAGAAACAACACCCTGAGCACCTACATGTGAGCTGTAGTTATTGTTTTGTTTCTCCGCTGTGATAAACGAACCGCTGGCAAATCCGGTGATGATTCGACCGGCCACCACCAACTTTACTTGTCTTGGATCATACGTTTCCATTCTGCATCCACCTCCAATTTAGTATCGTAAAACGCCTCTCACTTTCACTTTGTGTACAGCGCCGGCAATTGTGGCCTCCCATTCAATGTCCGGCAGTATACGATCTTCAAGATCGCTTTCATTGATATCGTTTCTGTCAGGAACTGATAAAGTGAATAATCCATTACCATCATTATCACGAGCGATGATACGGAAGTCGTCCGATACAGCCAGCTTTAAGATGCTTCGTACTGCGGCCTCGACTAGAGAAATACCATCGTCATCAAAAGCAACCTTATCGTTGCTCACAAGTACTTCCTGGACGGCCTCTCCCATACGCGCTTTCAGCCAATGAGTACCCCGCTTAATGTCAATATAAGAACCATCGCTCGTTTGCCCATTGCTTGTTTGATTGTTCCCTTTAACTCGCAGATACGTATTCGCATAATTATCATGCAAATCTCCGATCTCCGTGAGTGATAAGTCCACAGGATCAATACCATTTAAGTTTTTAAATTTCCAGGTGAGGGAGCCTGGATTTTTCCCCGCGCACTCTCCAATCCATGCTGCATCTGGATACGTACTAGGTTCGCTATGATAGAAGACAATAGCATGTTTATTTTGAACTTGAGTAGGAAGATCTTGGCTGTCCGTGGCAGCAAAATAAAGCTTGTCGTGATTATCTATCCAGCTTGAAAGCTCAGTGATCTCCTCGTCCCCTTGTTCAATACTTAAAAGAAAGTACCAGTCATTATCACGCTCAATCAGCCCATTCAATGCAGTTGTTAGCACAGTCGGATCGTCCGGGTCTGTATCAAGATCAGGTTCATAAACAATACCAAAAATGGCGATACGATCTGGGGGTTGGTCTTGATTGAATATAGCTTCCGCCTGCTTATACGTTTCACTGCTAGTATCAAAATCACTTTCCACTTCGCCAATCTCACTGTATTCTTTATATTCGTGATCGCCCGACGTGGACAAGATCAATGGCATGCCAAAACCTTGCTCCGACACCGATGACGACTCTTCAATTATTTCCACATCAACATCACTATACGCCATTTAGCCTTCACTCCTTTCAATTTGTACGGTTTCAATCGCTGGAACCGTCATGGTTAATCGCTCTGTTGTTCTAAGCTGGACGTCAAAACCTTGACGCCTTTCGTAATCATCAGCAATCAAGGTGTCGCGGTTCTCAATACTCCCTGCTTCCACGACGACTAAACCATTACTTTTCAGGTAATCGTAACCTTGAAACGAAAACCAACCATGTGCCTTTTTTGCGAGTTGGAATGCATTATCCGGATCCGTGTCATAAGCAGTAAGAGAAAGCGTGAGCCGCGGAAACGTTGTTTTAGTAACTGCTACATCATCTCCAGCAGCTTCTCTTGTATAAATACCATGCCCATTGTCTGCAATATAAGACGAAGTGAATGCGTAACCCAGAAACGGATACTCTTTCTTGGATGCTATTTGATTATTCATCTCCACCCTTGTACCAAGGTGAGAATATAATTCGGATACAACAGCTTTCCTTACTTCCAGCAAATCAAGCACTAGTCTCACCTACTCGCTTAGCAAAATAAATATACACGTCCGCTAAATCGCCGTAGTCTTTCTCGGCTCGGATCGTGTATCGATTATCTTTGTATTTAATTTGCTGTCCTACTTTCATTGGAAAAGATACGTACACCTTACGATCTTGAACGGTGTATGTGCCAGCCTCTCCATACTTCATCTCATCGTCGTTCAAGGGTAGGATGATGCCTTGCACTGTTTCTTCTACTAACTCAGGAGTTCGATATTTACCAGTTTCCGGGTCTAATATTCGCTCCCCTTCTTTTAGAACAATGAAATCCATTAAATAACGCATAGGCAGTTGCATTACACTACCCTCCACGTGATGGATTGGCTAAGACGCCCGCTGCTTATTAGAGGATTGTCTTTGTTCAGATCATCTCTCTCGAGAGTCATCTTTGATTTAGGCGGTTCCTTTAATTCCTCCATGGTTCGTTGAATTCGACTAACCATCCATGCACCTATTCGTTCAAAGCAGGTTTGCGGTGTGATCCTCAGATTCAAAGCTTGCTCTAGGAGGTTTTCCATGTTTTGCTCAAGCTTCTTTACTTCCTGATCAAATGTACTTCGAACAAAGGAACGTTCGGGTATATTGATTTCTGTTGTCTCTTTCTTTTAGAGGATAGCCTTGATAGGCGAACCACCCGCGCATTTTGTCCGTCACTTCGATATTTGTTCCGTACTCATGCACGCGCGCGATCATAAGCAGGTGAGAATCATCGTCACCAAATACTCCTACTTCCACACGCTTGGATGACAGCTCTTTAATGACACGCAGAATTTGAGGGACATTGTTATTGTCTTTAATCCTCACTCCCACTTATAACACCACCAACCTGAACCCTTTAGCTTTTTGACGGATTCGCTGAAATTCTTGGCCGTATTCTGTAATACCTAAACCGGATCCACTTGTTTGTTCTCGTGGTGATTTGTAAGAAGTTGAAAGATCCCCTATTGTTTCAGTTTCTGGACGACGATAATCAATTGTTGCAAAATGAGCAGCCAAGTAACGCTCCATCTTCTCTACATATTTCGCTGGAACACTGTGTTCCTCGACTTCTAATGCTGCATCATCGATATACATCTGTATAGTCGAGGAATCTAATGAGTTCAGATGCTGAGCAATAGATTGAACTTTTTCAGGAGATGTCTTTGCCATCTACTCATCACCTTCCGGTCCGCCGTCTCCTTCGCCGTCAAGTTGATCCAATTGCTTGTTAATAGCCTCAATCACTGTGCTTCGATCTTCTTTATCCAACCATTCTTCAAGCTTTGACTTGTCGAATGTGTCTTCCACTATCTCGATAGCCGGTTTCGCATTCATATCAACCAAAGATTTCTCTTCATGCGCCACGATTTCGCCTTTATCAATCCATTTCTTTGCAATCGGATGGGAGGAAAATCGCTTAAATTCTTTTTCAGTAATGTCATTAGTACCAGGCAGCAGAGTGGCCCCTGCTGCATGACGGACGTATTTACCTTTGTTGTGTACTAACATTAAACACCATCTCCTCTCACAATAGCCATTGGATAACGAATAACAACACCGCCGCACCGTTCCTCGACAGGAACCTTATAACTCGGGTATTTATATTCTTGCTCATGCCTCATAATATCCATTGGAACTAGCAATTGCACCACTTCATTAGAACTATCAAAGACCAAGAAGGAATCCTCTCCGTTATCTCCTTGTCCTTCTAAATCGGATGTACTCTGAATGGTTGAGAACCAGCCTTGGTTTTGAATGTACTGGCGAACCGTTTGTCCAGTGTATTGGTTATACTCTTTTTCCAACTCCTCCAGAGCGTCTGGAGTAACTACAAGAGTATCAGGGGTATGACCCGGGAGCCGATTTACTTTCGACCGTGCTTGTCGCAAATCAGCAACAATTTCCTTCCCATTCTTGTCTGCCCATTGTGTAGAGTCCCCGGCTTCATTTTGATCAAGGGCACTTGTCTGGATGCCTTCTGCATTAGTAAAACCAAGGATGTTATACGTCTCATCGCCGATCCATGCAAGTTTGTTTTCCTTTTCTGCAATCGCACGGCGCGCTGTGGCTGCTTTTGTTGCTTCGATTGGTTTGTTAGCCATACGAGCTTGTCTAAGCTCTTGAACGGATACTCGGAAAGCCGCAGCTATAGAGTAAATCTGTACGGTGTGGCGCCGCATATCGGCATCAACTAACGCTACGTCGTCTGCGCCGGAAGCCAGGATTTTCGCCGCCCCGCTACGCGTCATAACATCATAACTATAAGTCTCCGCACCATCCGGAACATCGCTTTTAACATTTACAAGGGTTCTTGCAATGAGCTCCTCGCGTTTTGGTTCATAAATCGTATTATCTACAGCCTCTAGATCTTCGGGACGCATCATTGCATCATATTTCATAGGCATGTGCTTTCATCTCCTTTTTAGTTAGTCCGTTTTCACTTATGCCGGCAGATTAATTTCTACTTTTACGAGTTCACCGCTATTTGCAGCAGACTTAAACATTGCTCCCGGGATCGCTGTCCCAACTGTATTACTTTCCCCATCTGTTTCAGTGGCGCGAAAATTCCCTGTTGAATTATCTGCATATACCGAGTCCGCCGGCGTTACATCATCCTCGACTTCTACCCATATCGTTCCTTGCCGGATGACTGCAACTGGTTCATTTGCACGGTATTTCAAATCATCGGGATTCTCTTCGGTGTAGTCAGTGTATTCTCGTGCGAGTGTGATACCAAAAGGAGTACCACCCGAGAAAGTAGTCACCCTCTCCCCAGATGAACCGGCAAGTTCAACGGCCATCCCATATTTAATGGCTGCATCCGCTGCCTTGGTGTCCGCTCGATAATCCGGATACTCAGCCAGTTTCCCTTTTGACGCAGCTTCTTGCATGTACTTGTTATATTCGGTGATTGCCATGATCACTCATCCTCCTTTAATTACTTAGAGTCTCGCAGGTTCAAGCGCTGTTGACGTTTTTGGTCCAGTGCATCGCTTGTGTTAGTTTTCGTGAATTTCATGTTATTTTGCCCCGTTGCTGTCTGTACTGAATCTTTAAGAAAAGACATCGTTGCATCGTAACGAGCGTTAATATACTCATCGGATTTATCCTTAGCCTCAAACTTTTCATCCTGAGCTTGAATAACAGCGACTTTGATATCAGAATCCGTTCTACCTTTATATTCAAAGTCCTCAGGCAAATGTTCCCTAGCTTCATCCAATAAAGAAAGACGGGCCTCTACAGCGTTGTCAATCGCGTCCTGTTTCGGCTCCGCCTTCTGAGCGTCTTCTAATTCTTTTTTCTTTTTATCTAGTTCCGTTTTTTGAGCGTCATAGTTAGCTACAGTTGTATCATGGTCTTTCTTTAGTTGATCATAACTGTCAGCTTTGGCCTGGAGCCCCTCCACTTTCGATTTTACTTCACTAGGTACTTCAAATTCTTGTTCATCGATTTTCAATTTTGCCATGGTGGATCCACCTCCGTTTTGTTTTTGATTACTATCAATCTGCCAGGCATCCGAGTCGCCCCTTATAGCTGCTTCAGGCCCCACTCGACCCTTATCAACGATAGCAATATGGTTCACATCAACCTGCGTCTGTCTGTACTGATACCGTTGTCCGTTGTACTCGCCGTCTTCTGCCACAAGCTCCGTTTCAAATCCAAGGCTGATCTCACGCTTATCCTCTTCTCGGATCTTTCGAATCAGATCCTCATCGAAGACCGTAAACGTCACCATTACACCGTTATTTTTAACCTGGGCATCACTGTGAGAAAAACCTCTGCCATGCACTTTTACATTCTTAAGATTAACGGGTTCTCGGGGATGATCATCCGTTATCGGTTTTGCGTTACAGCTCATTACAGTGCGGTCGGAATAAATATCTTCCAGATGTTTCAATTCATACTGCACGGATCCATCCCCTCGCTGGTATGGATAAACGCCTGGCTTTGTTACAACGGCACGCACTGTCAGATATCCCTCGTCTGTTTCTTCATAATCAAGCACAAACGAGCGATCATAACGCTGTGTCTTCACTTTTCGTCACCCCCTTTCGATTTGACTTTCTTTCCAGCTGTAGGGGATTGGAAATCGTAAGAATCTTCGCCTTCTTCAACAGGCCGTAAATGCTTCTCTATTCTTTTTAAAGAATCGCCAATTTGTTTCAAATGCTTATTTGTCTCTCGTTCTACAGACATAAGATCACCACCTTTCTATTCAAACTCAAAGAGCTCTTCCTCCAAGGGTTCAGCTACACAACGACAGTTATAATCGGTACCCGGATAAAGTCCGTTGGCGCCGTCTTTCCAAGTAAATACTTTGTTGTGATTTTCTTCGTGCGAATCACGAACGCGGTTATCATTAGCGGTTCGCCATCTAAACTTCTTTAAACCCATCTCTTCTTGACGCTTTTTTGTTAAATCTCCATAAATAGATCCGGCCTGATCACGAGCTATAAATTTAGCCCGGCTTTTACTTACTCCAGATGCTCTCTTGATCTCAGACGCCATATCATTCAAAGATTTCCCACGTCTGACGCCTTGGATGATGACAGTTTGTACGCGGTTATGGTACTCACGTTCAATAGATCTGATATAACTGACATTTTCTTTAACGGCGGTGTTCATGAAGGACTCAAGCCAACTATTATTTTCAATAGGGTCTATGCCTATTACTTCCTGGAACTGCTCTCGAAATCGTTCTCGTTGCCTTCGATTCAGGGCTGCCACGAATTCCCCTGCTACCTTCTCAATCACCGCGGCGCTTAATATTTCTGCCGATGCTGCCTCAATCTCTTCTAGGATAGATTCAATCTCGGAAAGCTCGTCCTCATCCAACGTTAAGGAGTCATTGCGTTCACGGTAAGCATGGATTAGTGGCTTGATTTCATTCTTCCATTTCTCCCAGATCAGCTTTCTGTTTTCATCAACCAACTTCTGGAGTCGGCGTGCATACTGAACAGCAACGGCAGTCGGGAATTGTGAATTAGGAACCGGCATTGCCGTTCGCCTCCTGAGCCTGCTGAATCATTTCGTTGACCTCTGCTGCCTCTTCTTCCGAGTAATCGAGCTCTCCCATCAGGCTTTCACTATCAAAGCGTTTTTCTCGAACTTCGTCTGATGTAATAACCATGTTTTTAAGATAGATAGCATCTGTTTCCGCCACCTTTTTGCGGATATCAGCATCCGTTTGATCATCCAGTTTCCAGAGTGGATTGAACTTCACGTTCCATTCGAAGCTATCCGGGTCAATTTGACCGCCAGCTTCATCACTTGCCCACAAAAGAAGTCGGACCAAGTATTCAATTTTCGGTCTAATGAAGTTCTCCTGAATCCCGGCGATTCGAGCGTAATAGTTCAGGCTATCATATTGAGCGCCGCTAATCGTTCCAGCTTGCTGTCCTAACAAATGAGATTTCGGCATTCTAGCTGAACCAGATAAAAGCTCCCAAACGAAGGTTAGGAGCTGTTCGATACCTTGGACTTGTGTCGTTTCTTTACTCAGCGTTTCGTTCTGACCAATAAGAGCAAGAGCTTCCGTTCTAAACATATAGTCCGTTAACATCTGTGTTTCTCTCAGTTCTTCTCTGGATAACTCTTCTGCCTGATCCGAGCTGAACACTTTAAATGTGTAATCATATAAAATCTGCCCTACAGACCAAACCGCGGTATCAAATACCGTCAAGATATCCCACATCGGTTCCAGCATTGGCTGTCCCCAGTGGTCATCCTCCAGCTTTTTGGTCTGAAGATGCAGAAGCCGAGAGCGGTGTACATAGCGTGACATCTCAGCAAGCATGCCTGAGGAATTGACTTGATAAAACTCAACATCCCCATAATTTGGACTGAATGGATCGTCTATCACTTCAAACTTTGTGATTTTGTTGCTGCTAAACCCATGCAGATAATCAATTTTACGCAGTTTGTTCACGTTCAGTGGATCCTGCAGGTCCCATCTCCCTGTTTCGGCAGAGCCTATAGAGACAAAGCCATCGCCACGTAGCCTGTCAAACCCAACCATTTTTTCAAAGGCTTCCTGTGCATTGAGTTTTTGCAACTTCTGCTCCAATCCTCGGGCCAATCTTTCATCCTTCATCTCCAACGTGATCCATTCCCTTGTTGCATCTTCAGCAGGGATATCGATGATGTTCTGGACGATTTGGTTGTTCGAATACATGCGCGTGATTTCCTCGGGGCTCACGTAACGGCGGCCACTTGGCTTTTGTTTAGTGAGTGGATCACGTTGCCCAGCTTTCCCGCCACCAGCCATAAAATCATTCTTATATTCTTTTGCGCGGTCCAGTGTCGTTTTCTTTGCCATCGTGTTCACTCACCTTATGCCAAGTTTTTGTACCGTTCTTTCAGTGACTTCTTGCCTCGTCCATATACAATCGTATTAACAAAGTATCTATCCGCATCCATATGATGGTCATTAGCCTTAACCGGTTTATCTTCCCCTCGGTTTCCGGCCTTTTCATCCCAGATGTAAGAAGAAAATTCTCGGAATGTCTCTTTGCAGGATTCATCATAGAATATCTCGCCTTCCCGTAAGGCATTGGCCATATTTTGAATCCCTTCCAGCACTTCGTTCTTTGCTTCTATAGCCCGCAGTCGATTTTTCTTTAATAGAGCTATAAATGGGGTGGCGCTTGGATCTATAATAACGCCAGATACCCGGACATCTGATGTGAATGATAGTAAATCATCAAGATAATCCTGCGGCGTTTTCTGTTTGTTTTCCTTCCGTCCATCGTAATGGTATTCCCGAAGCTTGTACCAAACGCCCAAACGTAAACCCCACAAGCCAAAAGCTGTGGGGTTCTGGGTGCCGTAGTCCGCCGACACATAGTATTTATCAAAACGTTTGAAGTTCACCTTCATGACATGCTTCTCTTTGTTGAACATGTCAAAAATAACGCCTTCTGCAAGCACCCATAATCCAAGGATAAAGCGCTCGTAAAAAACACCGCTGAACATCCTCTCATAGCGCTCTATAACCTTTTGGCTCAATGAAGGATTATCCTGCATCATGAAGTGAAGATGGACTAAATTCTTTTCCTCCAGCTGGTCTAAATAGTTTTCTTTAAACCAGTGATAAGGGCTTCCCGGGTTGCAGTTGTACCAGTATTTCGAACCGTCCACCGAGCAACGTGCTTCCGCCTGGCTGACAAATGACTCCGGCATGAGTGCTACTTCATCGAAGAACATCCCGGCCAATGTGATACCTTGAATAAGATCCTGGCTGCCTTCGTCTTTACCACCAAAGATATAAAAGTAATTGGTCTTCCCTTTATAGCTTATGGTCATGAAGTTGTCAGCTCGGTGATCCTTTACCCGGTACCCTCTGGACTTTAGCATACGCTTCAGAGGACGGATGACGTTTCTCCGAAAAGAGCCGATGGTTTTGCCGGCCATGCCCAGGTTTTCATCATTAAACGTTTCCATGCCCCACATCACATAGGAGAGCGACATGACCACTGTTTTCCCGGCTCGGACGGATCCGTCGCAGATAATGCCGTCTTTATCAGATACCGGCGATTTCGGATGCCACCACGTCAGGACTTTCTTTTGCTTCTTCGAAAACGGCTCGAATTTAAACAGCGCGGGCTTCTTTTTATTCTGTGTTGTCGTCATCGTCCCACACCTCTTCGACGGCATTTCCTAATGCATCGATAAATCCATCATCTTCATACTCCCCTTCATCCACATTGGCTTTGGCTTTATCTAGATCCAGCTTATCTTGACTCAATTGCATTTCATGCTGCATCTTCTCCAGCTGCAGCCGGCGCTGATCATCTTGGCCGGATAACTGCAGGAAGTCTTTTATCAATGATCGCAGCTCAGACATCGCTCTGGACTGAGCCGTCATTAGCGTTGCATGTTTATCCCAAGCAAATTGGATCTCATACTCTTCCTTGCTGATATCCATTTCCTCACCGCTGACAGACTCTGTTTTTTTAACCTCTTTGGTCATGTCGTCCTGGTCTTCCACATACATAAGCTTCTGTGCCCTGGCTATCGCTGTATACTTAATAACGATATTCTCCCAAAGCATATCGACCGGCCCCTTCGAGGATATTGCATCGACAATGCCAAGCGTCTCCTCATCATCGGGAAAAATGGTACGAAAAAAACCGTGTGAGGTAGCGTTGTCGTTTCCGACTGGAGCTCCTCCACGGTTTCCGATAGCGTTTTTATTTCCTTGTGGCGCACCTGCTTTTTTTGTGTGCACCCCTTCTTCTTTGGGTGCACCCTTTTCCCTGTTCCATCCATGTCGTCTTTTCCATGACTTCACGGTATTTACAGAGACGCCGTATTTATCTGCTATGTCCTTATACTTCATGCCTTTCAAGTAATCCTGCTCGGCTTTCTTATGGTCCGCTGCCATTTACATCCTCACCCACCTCCACGTTCCATTGAGTTGTTTTGTTAGAAAAGCATCTTTATAGGCTAATTAATGCTTATGGTACTCTTCCAGAGATTCATAGTATTCTGCTTCCGCATCTAATCTCGCTTCCTCTTCGGCCATTAGTGCTCTGGATTCTAATTCATCTAAGTACGTTTCGTACTCAGTCAAACCAACTTCTCTAACTGCTCTATCAAATGCTTCTTTGAATTCAGAAATATTGTTATCAAAGAATTCTACTGATTTTTCAAAAGTAATACGAAGATCACGAATAAATTCTAAAAATGAATCTTCGTCAAGTTCAACTGTAAAATGCATCAGTTGGTTCCTGAAATACTTCATTTCTACAAGCTTATCGTATAACTCTAGCGACATTTCCCATTTCCCATCTTTCAAAAAATTTAAAGCCTTTTGAAGGTTAATTGTATGTATACTAGGATTTATTTCCATAATATTATCTGCATTTTCTTCTTCCATTCTTTGTTTAGCAGAACTATATTCTGCTTTGTTGCTGAAAATATTTTCTTCATTTTCTTCTCTAATTACATATTTCGCAAGCACTTCGACACCATGCACAAATGAAAATAAAGCATCCTTTATTTGATGGTTTTCAAATTCATAGTCCTGATAATAATTAAGCAAAATATCTCCTGCTACTTTTAAAGAATCAATTCCATTTTCTATTAAGCTGAAACGCATATTTAATACCCCTCCTTGCTAGTCATTTATTCTGCACTAAATAACGTTTTCCTTCATCAGTCATTATTGGCTTGTTATAGTGAACCACCGTTGCCACATCTCTTCCCCCTCTTGAGATCTCTACGTTATCCAACTTCCCTGTGTCTTTCAGAAAAGCTGCCGCAGTCACCCAGTGATCTTTTGAACTTTGATGTTTCCCTCTCTCCGGTCTCGAACCTTCGTCTATTTCCTCTAATACCCCCATAACTACTTCATTGACTGCATTTACTCTTTCGGCCCCTGCATTTGTCAAACCCGCTCCGTTCAATTGCGGTTTATCATCCGCGTAAAAAACATCTTTGATAAGATTATTTTCCAAGAGCCATTCTGCAGCTCCTTCGAACTGTGTACTATCCACACCATAACGTTTCTCTGAGCTTGGACTCACGTTTTCATAAATGTCTAGAATAATAAGAAATGGCAAAGTTTCTTTTTCCATTAAAATCCCTCCTCTCAACAAATTCTGAGTAGAAAGGCATGATTCCTTCATCATTCGTTCGTCAATTATCGACATTAAGCCAATAACTTAAACCAGTAAAAGGCTACGATCAATGATGCTGCTAAACTCAGAACTCCCGTAAATATGGGAGGGATCTTACATGCTTTCGAAATAAATGCAACAATAATACCGGATAAAAACATAAATAACAGCAGCGCCCCTAGTTTCAGCGCAATTGCATCAATAGCTGTGGCATCCACATTAGAAAAACCCATTATAATAGTACCTCCTTACAACGAATTATAATTCGACATGAGGTACTATTTTCCTGCTTATTTAGTTTTAAAAAAAGGAAAAACCTCCCTTTTTGTTGAAATAGTTCTATTAAGAAAGGAGGTGAAATTATGCGGAGAAAACGAGCTCCATTTAATGACAAACGGTTCATCGGCAACACCAACTCAAATGAAGTGCATGATTTAGACAACGAGGATCGTTATGGCGAATGTAATATTCCTTTAATAAGAGACAGCCATGTGAAAACATTTTCTCCAGACACTCATGCTCAAGCAAAAAGAGAGGGGTTTGACAACTGTGCGAAATGCATAGGAAATTCAAAGCATTAAATTATATGCTGGCAGAGCGCTTTGACTCTGCCAGTAACCCCAAATCACGTTTAAAAGGAACTTTGTTCACTTTATGCCATTTCCTACAATCCTCCATCGTTATGCAGCCTGTTTTCAATAAGAGATTCCAAACTCTATCATGTTCTCCTTCTGCATAATAGTAAGGATAAGGACGATAGCCAAGATCCTCTGCCAAATGAATACTGTCTTCCCTTATTAACACAATAGGTGGCTGGTGGTGCCCCTTCCATTCTCCATATGCATTACTCCATGTGTGTATTTGTCCTGCTCGGCCATGCCCACAACAAGATGCTAACGTTATCACGCTATTATCGTTAAGAAATTTAATTTCATCAGCAATGCAAGCATCAACTGGTACAACCGATCTATTTTGATCAGGATTTATTATATTGACATTTTTATATATTCCATATAAACACATCACGTTCACCTCGTTTTATTAATATGTCCGAGGAGAACAGAAAATTATGAGCAAAACCTGTAATGAATTTCCGCTCCGTTCCTGCCTCCCATTCTAACAACCAGAGATTTCTTTTGCGAAATCTGTTTCTTCTGGAACATTTGGAACATCTGGAACATTGCCTGCAATTTTATCAACAATGGACTCTCGAATACGGTTCACATGAGAATGAGACAACCCCATATGCTTACCAATCCACCGCAAAGATTTGCCCTCGAGTAACCAATGCAGCACCTCAACTTCACGATCGTCCGTGATCAGATGAATACGGTCTTGAATAAGTTTTACCTTTTTCTCATACTGAGCGACCTTATTCCAGCGCTTTTCACGCCTGGCTGTCTCTTTAGCCACCGGATCACTCTGACCGCCGCCCTGCGCTTTCGGCATGACGGATTCAATTCCGTATTGCGCTGTGAGCTTCTCTCCGGCGTCCTCCATCGAATCGCGGAGCAGTTTAATGCTGTTCATCATCCAGTGGTAATCTTTCAACAGCGCTTCGATTTGTCGCTTATTCATGGAATCGCCCCTTTATTTCTGCTTAATCGCTCCACCATTGCCGCGGCCGTAAGTCGGTCTATTCACACCCATGAGTTCCTTTAGGTCTTTATCAGTGAGCTTCTCTTTTGGTTTCTTTTTCTTCATGCTCTCCCTCCTCGGTTGCAAAAATAGGGGTCGTTTTGCAGATTGGTTGCAAGTGGGTTATTTGCTCCAATAAAAAAGAGGACGCCAAGATTACGGATGTACCGTAAATCTCAACGTCCTCCAGTGGGCTGGTAGAACTTATATTTTCTTTTGTAGTTTTTGTTTTGTTTTAACGAAACTATCAATTTCGTATTTGAAATCCTCTAACATCTCAATATTCCCTTCACTTCCTGGCAGACCTTCCATCCCAGCCTTGATATTTTTCAGTAAAGCTTCTATAGTAGATTGAAAAGAAATGAACTCTTCATAATATTCCTGTGGAACATGTCTATGATCTATAGCACTAAGGTGTTGCTTTACTTTCTCAATTCTTTCTAAAGATCCTGCAGTCATATGGTTTTCTTGGTATCCTAATTCAACAATCACCTTACCTAATGAATAAAAACGTCCCCCTTCGCTTTCAATTAAAGTCAACACTTTCACAAAATTCTTATTGTCTTCCTGGTTCTTTTTCTTTTTGTCGTAAACTATCTGCCCACCCATAACAAATATTGCTATCAAACCTGTAATAATTGCACCGATCAACGCCCCTAAAAAGCTAGGATCTTTGAATAATGGACTCGTACTTAATATAACCATCATAACCACCTATTTTAATTAAACTATTTGTTCCTTTATTCAATTAACGAATACCTAGTTTGAATTTTCCGCACCTCTCAAAACTCTTCCCCCTCATCAAACCTTACCCGCTTTAACTTCCCTTGATGGGTGACTACTTTTGTTTCTCCGTGATGAGGCAGAACCGTCTGCTTAGCTCTCCCTTCTGAGATCATCACCAAAACGGGTTTGTCGTATGCTGTAGCATCTAGTTCTATTTTACCTGTAGCTGTATTAATTTCCAAGTCTTTCATTCTCATTTGGACCCCTCCCTGATATACTTGCTGTAGGGTCAGCCGTTCCGAGAGGGGCGGCTTTTTTACTATACTTTTTTTATAGCCACGACATCAAAATCAGTATCTACATAATCCCATTTTCCATGATCCATATTTGCTTCCTGTATGGCATTTTCATCAATAGTCGGATCATCAGAGTCATGATAATCACCTTCCACTATGACCTTTACCTTGTGTTCCGTTTGAATCTTCAATTCAACTTCATACTTTCCCATGATCTTCCCTCCTCTTCGGCCACGTGAAATCTGATTTGCGTTTTGGCTCCGACTTGTACAACTGGCGCTGAGGTTTCTCCTCAAGTCTTCGCTTCTCTTTCTCTGTCATCTTCCGAGTCACAATGTGGCCGGGAACATCGGTTTTGGTCACTTGCTTCTGCCACGCTATTTGATCGTTCATAGAAACGCCTCCTAACTTGTTACTTTTTCCACGTGCTTGTCTACCACAGCTAAATAATCCAACGGAACACCTCTGCCCTGGTTCACCTGATCAGCGTATATCTGAAAGTCATCAATAGGAATCGACTTACGCCCTCCCCGAGCCGCATTTTTAACCGCCAGAGTGATCAGAGAGAGTGGCGTAAAGAATATCTCCCGGGTGTCTCTAAATTCAATCAGCAGGAACACAGTGGCCCCATGCTGCTCCGCATTTTTTAGATGCTGCAACTGGTGGTCATGGATGTTTTTAAGCTCAAACCGCTTACCGGAAATGCTCTTGGCCTCGAATTCTATTGGAATTCCTGCATAAATACCGGAATAGTCTACGCTGGATTTCTGTTCATAAAAGCCTTTAAGTACCTGTGTGCCTTTTGATTTGAGAACCTTAACCGGGGTTGGGCGCTTCGATATCAGCGCCAGCCCCTTGTTTTTATACTGAGTATTAGCTATATTGACAAGATTCTCAAAAGCAATGCCTCTGTTAGCCTGTGTTTGCTTCATCCTTTCCACCTTCTTTTACTATTTGAAATAACGCTTTTCCACTGGGCGTCACCACATATCCACCGCACTCGCATTTCACATTTTTTATCTCGCCTATGAAATGCGTATTGTTCAAGTCATGCTGCTTGGAACAAGACCAACAATAATTAATTACTTTCACTTTTCTCTTCCTCCGCATCCCGAATTTTCCGCCAGCACTTCGGCCCGTACCCGCGCTCAATTGACTTCCGATCTTTCAGTTCTCGACCGCATTTTCCGCATTCCATCAATCATTCCTCCCTTTCACAAGACCATTCGCTCGCTTCCAGTTAAGTATGGCAGTCCGACTGACTCCATACCGCCGCGCAATATCCATATCTGACATCTTTGCTGATAGTTTTATATACTTGTTCGTATCCATGTACTGGTCAAGTATGAGCGCCATCTTTCTCAGCTCCTTTCGCGTTTTCGTCGAAATATGAATTAAAACTTAACGATATAGGTTGGATACAAATTCAATTCTTTTTTGAATATCCTCTACATTTCCTTTGAAACAAGCCCAAAAATAATTAGACAAAGTCCCAATTCAAACATTTCGAATACCGTAGGTAAGGAATACTGCATTAGGAGGATAATATATGGAGAATAATTATCAGACTCACCATATGCCCGATCATCTTGCCTGGCATGAAACGTTAGAATTACATGAATTAGTTGCTTTTCAATCCGTTGGGCTAATGAAGTTAAAAAACGCTTATCCTAAAATAGAGGATCAAGAACTTAAAAATTTGTATCAACATGCAATTAATGGATTAAGCTCAAACATTCA
>NZ_AUCI01000033.1 GCF_000429685.1 Salibacterium aidingense DSM 18341 | reverse complement strand
AAAAAGTTTTGTTTTTTGACGTAATCATAGGTTTCTGGTTTTGGAATATAGGGAGCTCTCACATATAACCCTTTGGATAATAAAATATCGTTGCTCCCTTTTATAATTTTATCTGATTCACTTAGGCAGTTACTGAAAAAACGATAAATATCCTCTCTTACAGTTACACTTAAAGATACACTATAATTATTTAATCCGATTTTTCCTAATTGGTTCAGCATATTTACATAATATGTATCGGAAAACAAACGAGGGGCTGTTACATCTACGTCCTCACTTAGTTTAAAACCGTGGGGGACTGGAAAATTTTCGTTAGAAAATATTTGAGATATGGCATGAATGTGAGATTGAGACACCTTTAAGGCATATTGTAGTAAATTTTTTATTTCACCATCTTCGACGATATTCAATTCGTGCTCTAAATGACAAATAGCCGCACTATCATTCATATATGCTACCCATAATTGTGAAATTTCTGCTGAAGTTAATGAAATGTTAGATTCTGAAAATTGCATATTGCTCCTCCTAATGTATACTTGGTTTTACTTTCCCCCTTTTTTATTGTGCCTATTCACTTTTTTTTAATAAATTGGATATAACCAATGGAGAAAAAGGTACTCACAGTGAAAGAAGTATTAATCATTGTGTTATAAGCACTAGATGCAATACTGAATGTTTGTAATTAAATCGAATGAAATGAAGTGCACATCCTTCTCATTATCCTTCACGTGGAACTGTTTTTGATCGGTATTGACGTAATGGCACCAGCCGACGGCATCGTCCGCCCAGTAGGTAAATACAAGCTCCGCGTTCTCTTTCATAGCTTCTGCAAGCAGCCACTCAAACTCCTCCCATTGCTGCTCATCCAGCACCGGTTTCTTGACCCGTCGTTGTTTCTCCTGATGCTCCAGCCACATTTCTCTTTGTTCCGGGAGTATCATTCTCATGCTCTCCCATTTAAGGTTTGATCCTGGTGTCAGTTTGTTAGCCATCTTGATCGCCTCCTGTTCCCATAGCATAACACGAACAAAAGTTCTGTATAAGTATTGAAATGAAACAAGTGTTCGTATATAATGGAAGGAAACGAACGGAGTGATTATATGACGAAACGACAATGTGATGTATACAATGCGCTTGTGGCCTATATGGACCAATATAATTACGCGCCTTCAATGAGAGAATTAGCTGAACTGGTTAATACTAAATCCGTTTCAACTGTGTATGGATTTCTTGAGAAGTTACGTAGAGATGGTCACGTTACCTGGGAGGAATCGAAGTCGCGAACATTCCGAATCATTAAGGAGGCTTCATGATGGATGGTATTTTAAAACGCGCTGCAGAAAACAGAGATCCGGTTCAGGTGATATATGAATCAAGGGACGGAACGCTCAGCCAAAGAACAGTAACGGTGCATCAGATGAATGAAAGGAATGTGCTTGTCTGGTGTCATTATAAGCAAGGGATCCGTACATTGAGATTAGAGAACCTCCTATCTGCAAGACAAGAAAACAACAGTGTGTATAATAAGATAGGTTAATAACAATTTAAATTTTCAGTAAATTATTCCTATTTTAATGCAATTAATTCTATTATATAGTATCATATAGTAAAGTATCATAATAAAAGGGGACAAGAGGTTTTGTAGATGAATACGGAAGTATGGTTAGAGTTAATGAGCCGTTTCCCTGAGTGGACTTACGTGGTTGCGGCCTTACTTTTTTTATTATTTTTGGTTTTACTCCTTTTTCTTCCTCTTCTCAGCATTAGAAATATCTTTAAAACATCAGGTGTTGAAGAGAAAATTCTGGTTTTATCTGAGCACAAGAGTAATTTGCAGGCAGATAACGAAACACTTAATGATATTTGTAATCAGTATGCCACGTCTGTCCAAAACATTAGACGCTTACTCAAAAAACTTATACATATAAGAAAAATGGATACTTCAGATAAAACACAGGAGGCAAAACGACTAAATGATGAAATAATAACATCGCTAGTCGCCGATATAAAAACTTCTAGGGGGAACACACATAGATGTGCATTTTGGATGGCAACGGCAGATGAGAGCGAATTGGAGTTTCTAATTGGAAGTCCAGGTTTTCCTGACTCTTATCCAGGGAATAGAAAGTTAGATACTAATAAAACTATAGGCGGGAGAAGTTTTAGAAAAAGAGAACCATTAAACATCCCGAATGTAACCGATGATCACGATTGGGAGCATAACTCTGATTCTATTAGTGAATATAAAGCTTTAATTTGCATACCCTTTAGTGATTTAGGAATTATGACAGTTGATTCGTTAACCCCTTTTGATGATGAAACGTATAATATTATTAAACTTTATGCTCAAATCCTGGATGCCTCAACTTACGAGATGGTTGATGGTGCTAAATATTTAAGTGGTCCCGAACAAGAAGTAGCATCTACTACAGAATATTAAGGAGGTCGTGAAAATGCACAAAGATGATATTAGGATTCAAAAGCTTGTTCTTAATAATGCATACGACCAAAGGATTATTAGCAAAGAAGAATACGATAACGCAATGACAAATTTACAATATGAAGAAGAAATTGTAAAAAATAAAGAAAATCGTAAAAAAGATGAAATGAAAATAGCAAGGAGGAAAGCATTAGAAACGATAGGTCATTAAAATGCAGACATTGCTTAATCGGGGGGATCCCGATTATTTTTTTGATACAAAACGGACAGAACTTTATTGTAACTACTTTATAGTAATATGCGCATGATCAGTGTCGCTACTTGCAATTTGTAAGGAACGTTTTTATTATTGGGGCAGACTAGGGGCAGAATTTCATCATTTCTGCCCCAAAATAATCGAGTTTCTTCCATAGTAAGCGGAAAGGAATATTGATTTATCAGCTTTCTTCCTATATCATAATAAGTGTTCCTAACGTCGTAAACGGCCTTCTAAGCCGTAGGTCGCAGGTTCGAATCCTGCCTGGGACGCCAACCAATCAAATCAATCATCAGCCCCTTGCAGTAAATATGCAGGGGGTTTTTTGCAAAGTAAAGAAATGGGGCACCGCATCTAAAATCCCGCATATGAGGATCCAGCAGTTATATATATATTGCCCGATAAGGAGGCACATGGATGAGTAACAGGGAACACAACCTGAAACAGCAGATTGAGCATGATCATTATTTTTACAATACATATCCCCTGTTCGAAAAAGGGTCTTGGCTGGAAAAACCGTCTCCAGCTATCCAGCGCTATATTCCGGTCATTCAAAAAACACCCCAAAGCCAGGTGCTGGACCTTGGGGCAGGCCCGGGACGACATGCTATTCCAGTAGCACAGGCGATTGCACCGGAGCAGGGAAAAGTGACAGCCGTGGACCATCTTCCCCTTGCCATCGAACAGCTTTCCAATTACGCTCGACAGTACGGTGTAGAAGATCACATCCATCCTGTTCTCCAAAGAGCGGAAGAAATGGAGGTGCCGGTTGAAACTTATGATTGGGTATTCGCGGTCAACCTGCTTGAATATCTTCCATCTCAGGAAACAGTGGAAGCTTTGCTATCACGGCTCGAGGCAGGTGTCCGCCCTAAGCGCTATGTTACGATTGTACTTGACGTTGAGGTGGAGAATGGACCGGTCCAGCCGGGGTGGCGTCCGGCAGCCGAAGCAGCCAGAAAAACACTGCGGCGCGCCTTCACTTCCTGGCGGGTAGTTGTGGAAAAAACAGAAAGTGCTTCTAACAGAAAAACGATTACGTTCCTCGCCCAAAAAGAGTAAAAAATTTTTTGGGAGATAATCAGACAAAAAATGTTGACATATATATAATGTAACCGCATGCAAAGAGCTAAATCCCTTTTTGAATCGTCTAATAATTTTAAAAAAAGGGATTGACCCACGCTTTGAATCGGCGTATTATGAAC
The DNA here is from genome assembly GCF_000429685.1 of Salibacterium aidingense DSM 18341. Taxonomy (GTDB): domain Bacteria; phylum Bacillota; class Bacilli; order Bacillales; family Marinococcaceae; genus Salibacterium; species Salibacterium aidingense. The sequence goes on along the minus strand of NZ_AUCI01000033.1, from coordinate 30,747 downwards.
GTCAAACACGTAATTTGCAAGGTTCATACAAGGTTCAATTTTTGGAAAAATCATGTATATTACGATGTCATCTTGAATATAGGAGAAGCATCAGAGGTGATCGGCCATGGGGGAACAATGGATCTATCTGGACGGGGAATTTGTCAAAAAAGAAGATGCGAAGATTTCCGTTTTTGACCACGGCTTCTTGTACGGGGACGGTGTTTTTGAAGGCATTCGTGTTTACGACGGAAACGTATATAAACTCAATGAACACCTGGTACGCCTGTATAATTCTGCAAAATCCATCATGCTCGAAATTCCGTATTCGATGGAGGAAATGACGGAGATCATTGTCGAAACCCTTAAAAAAAATGACCTGCGTAATGCCTATATCCGCCTTGTTGTCTCCCGCGGAGTCGGGAATCTAGGCCTGGATCCGGCGTCCTGCGCACGTCCCCAGATTGTAGTAATAGCAGAGGAATTAGCGATTTATCCCAAGGAGTTTTATGAAAAAGGACTTGATATTGTTACCGTGGCAACAAGAAGGAACCGCCCGGATGTATTAAGCCCGAAAGTAAAATCTCTGAACTATTTAAATAATATTCTGGTGAAAATTGAAGCAAGTCTGGCAGGAGTCAGTGAGGCTTTGATGCTGAATGATGAAGGTTATGTGGCGGAAGGCTCTGCAGATAATATTTTCATTCTTCGGCAGGGTGTTCTTTATACACCGCCTGGATATATAGGGGCGCTTGAAGGAATCACACGTCAGGCCATAGTTGAACTCGCTGGAGAAATGGGTTATGATTTAAGGGAGGAACCATTTACCCGTCACGATGTATACACTGCAGATGAAGTCTTTTTGACAGGTACTGCTGCGGAAGTGATAGCGGTAGTCAAAGTGGACGGCCGTATCATTGGAGACGGCAGGCCCGGCTCCGAAACGCAGCGTATATTAGAAGCTTTCCGCGAAAAGGTTGGAAAAGACGGAGTTAACGTGTATTCTTCTGCATCAGAAGTGGAAATCGGGTAAAGAATAATAAAAAATATAATCTTTTTACAGCAATAATCATATACTGACACAACGGAATAATGAGAACACGAGGAAGAGGAAAAGTAATTTTTGGCCCGGCTTTTACAGAGAACCGCGGCAGCTGAGATGCGGTACTGCCGCCAAAAATGAACTCACCTCTGAGTGCCTGTGTGAAAGCATAGATTGTTAGTAATACAGGCCGGGTGCAGAAGCAGACTCTGCCAGCTTCACCCGTTAGAAAAACAGACAGAAACTGAAAAGTTCTGTCGTGAGGCGGTTTTTGAACCGCGAAGAAGGGTGGTACCGTGAAAATCAATCTTTTCACCCCTTCGGTCAGGTTAAGTCTGGCCGATGGGGTGGAAAGATTTTTTTTATTTCATATTGTAAATGGACAAAAAGGCATTGGTACATTATAACGATACTTGGTATAAGGGAGGAAGCAGAGATGGGGCCAAAAACGAAGGAAATGCAGGGCCGCGAGCTTAAAGATGAAAATCAGGAAATGACGGGGGCCAGCATGCTCATTCAGGCGCTGGCCCGGGAAGATGTGGATGTCATTTTTGGGTACCCCGGCGGCGCCAATCTTTCCACGTATGACGAAATATACAGAACGGGGATGCACCACGTCCTCGCCCGCCATGAACAGGGCGCTGTACATGCGGCCGAAGGCTATGCCAGAGTTGCTGGAAAACCAGGCGTCTGCATTGTAACCTCGGGCCCGGGAGCCACCAATGTAGTAACGGGCATCGCCGACGCTATGATCGACTCGCTTCCTCTGGTTGTTATTACCGGGCAGGTAGCCACAAATGCAATTGGAACAGATGCTTTTCAGGAAGCTGATGTGATCGGGGTAACGATGCCAATTACAAAACACAATTTTCAGGCAAGGGAAGTGGAAGATCTGCCGCGTATGATTAAGGAAGCCTTTCATATCGCTGCAACCGGCAGACCCGGACCGGTTTTAATAGACCTGCCTAAAGATATCGCAGCGGCATCTGGATTTTTTAACTACAATCAATCTGTTGATCTTCCCGGCTACCAGCCGACGGTTATTCCGAATAAACTGCAGATCAAAAAGCTGGCAGATGCAGTAACCGAAGCGAAAAAACCGGTGGTACTCACCGGCGCGGGGATTCTTCACGCGCATGCTTCAGAAGAGCTGTTCGAATATATTACCAAGCAGCAGCTTCCGGCAGCAAGCACCCTGCTTGGACTTGGAGCATTTCCGGGCAATCATGAACTGTTTCTCGGGATGGTGGGGATGCACGGTACCTATACCGGAAATATGGCGCTGCATGAAGCGGACCTTTTGATTAGTATTGGAGCTCGATTTGATGACAGGGTAACAGGGGCCTTAAAACATTTTGCACCGAACGCCAAAGTTGCTCATATTGATATTGACCCTGCCGAAATCGGGAAAAATGTGGAAACCCACATACCGGTGGTGGGGGATGCCAAAGAGGCGCTTCGCATGTTGAATGAATACGACGGAACACCGGGAGATTTTACGGAGTGGAAAAAACAGCTTGCCGAATGGCAGGAGGAATATCCGCTCTGGTACCGTGAAGAAGGGGACTCCTTAAAACCACAGCGTCTGATGGAAATGATCTACGAGGAAACAAAAGGCGAAGCGGTAGTTACGACAGACGTCGGTCAGCACCAAATGTGGGCCGCTCAGTATTATAAATTCGACAACCCGGACTGCTGGGTAACATCCGGAGGCCTTGGCACGATGGGCTTTGGTTTCCCCTCTGCGATAGGTGCTCAGTTCGCCGCCCCGGATCGGCAGGTGGTGGCTGTTCTCGGCGATGCCGGGTTCCAGATGACGGCCCAGGAAATGTCGATTCTGCAGGAGTTGAATCTTCCGGTTAAAATTATACTTGTCAACAACGCCGCGCTTGGAATGGTCCGCCAATGGCAGGAGCTATTCTATGATCAGCGTTACTCGAATTCGATTTTTCCGATTCAACCGGACTTTGTCAAAATGGCTGAAGCTTACAACATTAAGGGATGGAAAATTGACAATCCGGAGGAGATGCAGGCAGTTCTGAGGGAAGCTCTGGATTATGAGGGGCCGGTTCTTCTGGATTGCCGCGTGGAAAAGGAAGAAAATGTCTATCCGATGATTGCTCCAGGCAAAGGTCATCATGAAATGGAGGGGATTAAACCATGAAACGAACGATCATTGCAACAGTAAACAACAACTCCGGAGTGATGAACCGTATTACGGGGTTGTTCGCCCGCCGCCAGTTCAATATTGACAGTATCACCGTAGGGATGACGGAAAACCCTTCCGTTTCCCGGATGACCTTTGTGGTAAATGTTGATAATCAGCGTGGACTCGACCAGGTAATTAAGCAGTTGAACAAACAGGTGGATGTACTGAAAGTGCGCGATATTACCGATGATTCGATCGTGGCGCGAGAGCTGGCGCTTATTAAAGTAGTAGCCGCGCCGCAGCATCGAGGAGAAATATCGGCCCTTGCCGAACCGTTCCGCGCCTCTGTTGTGGACGTCGGCCGCGAAAGTGTGACGCTGCAGGTGACCGGAGATCAGCAGAAAGTGGAAGCATTAATCGATCTCTTGAAGCCGTACGGTATAAAGGAACTTGCCCGTACCGGCATCACCGCTTTTAAGCGGGGAGCCACCAAAAGCGATTTTGAAACCCCTAAATATTCCATTATTAATTAAACTATTACATTATGTACAAAAGGAGAGGTATGAATCATGGCAAAAGTATTTTATAACGGAGACGTAAACGAAGGCATTCTGCAGGAAAAAACAGTAGCGGTTGTTGGTTACGGGTCACAGGGCCACGCCCATGCCCAGAATATGAGAGAAAGCGGCGTAAATGTAATCATTGGATTAAGAAAAGGAAAATCATGGACGAAAGCCGAAGAAGATGGGTTTAACGTCTATACTGTGAGAGAAGCCGCACAAAAAGCAGATGTTATTATGATCCTGCTTCCGGATGAACACCAGCCGGGAACCTATGAAAATGAAATAAAGCCTGAATTGAAGCCAGGCAAAGCGATTGCTTTCGCACACGGCTTTAATATCCACTTTAACCAGATTGTTCCGCCGGCAGATATTGATGTCTTTATGGTAGCACCAAAAGGTCCGGGGCACATTGTCCGCCGCGTATTTGAAGACGGGGCAGGCGTTCCGTCCCTCATTGCTGTTTATCAAGATGCATCCGGCCAGGCAAAAGATACGGCGCTCGCTTATGCGAAACAGATCGGTGCCGGCCGTGCCGGAATTATGGAAACTTCCTTTCAGGAAGAAACAGAAACGGACCTCTTCGGAGAGCAGGCTGTACTTTGCGGCGGCACTTCCGCTCTCGTAAAAGCAGGCTTTGAAACCCTGGTGGAAGCTGGATACCAGCCGGAAGTCGCGTATTTTGAGTGTCTCCATGAAATGAAACTAATCGTCGATCTGATGTACGAAGGCGGCCTGGAAGGCATGCGCTATTCCATTTCTGATACGGCGCAATGGGGGGATTTCCAGGCAGGACCGCGCATTATTACGGAGCAGACAAGAGAAGCCATGCGCGGCATTCTTTCCGATATTCAAACCGGTCGTTTTGCTAAAGGCTGGATTCTTGAGAACCAGGCAAATCGTCCCGAATTTAATGCCACCAATGCCCGGGAAAACAGACATCAGATTGAAGAAGTCGGCCGTGAACTGCGCGAAATGATGCCGTTTGTCGGCAAGAAATAGAAAGGAGTGGTGGGCAGTGCGGAAAATTAACGTTTTTGACACGACGCTTCGGGACGGAGAGCAGTCTCCCGGTGTAAATTTCAATTTTGAAGAAAAACTTCAGATTGCAAACCAGCTGGAACGCCTCGGTGTTGATATCATCGAGGCCGGATTCCCGGCGTCTTCCAATGGCTCATTTGAATCAGTGAAGCACATTGCTGATACCGTGAAGGGAAGTTCTGTCACTGGTCTTTCCCGCACCGTACAAAAAGATATCGATACAGCGTGGGAGGCGTTGAAGGGCGGAGAAGAGCCGAGACTGCATGTATTTATTGCCACTTCCCCCATTCATATGGAGCATAAACTTCGCATGACGCCCGATCAGGTCATTGAAAGTTCCGTCGAAGCGGTGAAACATGCGAAAAAGAAATTTCCCCATGTACAATGGTCTGCCGAAGATGCCTGCCGGTCCGATCTTGATTTTCTTGTAAGGATCATCGAAAGAGTGATTGATGCCGGTGCCGAAGTGATCAATCTGCCCGACACTGTAGGTTATGTGACCCAGGATGAAATCCGTCATCTGTTTCGTCATATCAAAGAAAATGTAAGAAATATGGATAAAGCAGTCCTTTCTACCCACTGTCATGATGACCTGGGAATGGCAACGGCTAATTCCCTTGCCGCCGTGGAGGCTGGGGCAGGACAGGTGGAAGGAACCATAAACGGTATCGGGGAACGCGCCGGCAACGCCTCTCTGGAAGAAATCGCAGTAGCGTTGAAAATCCGCAGCGATTTTTATAAAGCAGAAACCGGCTTGACCCTGAACGAAATTAAACGCACAAGCACGATGATCAGCAAGCTTTCCGGCATGGTGGTGCCAAGCAACAAAGCTGTCGTTGGAGAAAACGCCTTTGCCCACGAATCCGGTATTCATCAGGATGGGGTGCTGAAAAATAGTTCGACGTATGAAATTATCACTCCTGATCTTGTCGGGGTGAATTCCAACCGGATGGTGCTTGGCAAACTTTCCGGCCTTCATGCTTTTAAAGAAAAAATCGAATCTCTCGGCTACCAGGCAACCAAAGAAGAGCTGAAAAAAGTATTCGAAGAATTTAAAGCACTTGCAGATAAGAAAAATGAGATTACAGATGAAGATATTTTCGCTCTAATGTCAGAAGAAAAAGCTGGAGAAGCCGTTCGTTATTATGAAGTGCAGACACTGCAGGTAAACTATGGCACCACAAACATTCCAACCGCCACCGTTACCCTGAAAGATCCGGATGGAGAAACCATTCAGGAAGCCGGTACCGGCTCCGGGAGCGTAGAAGCTGTTTATCAAACGATAGAACGGATGATCGGCGGAAAAGCAGAACTGAAAGACTACCGCATTCAATCTATTACGGGCGGCCGCGATGCACTGGCTGAAGTATATGTACAGATTGAATATAAAGGAGAAGACGTCTCCGGGCGCGGAACGGCAAATGATGTGCTCGAAGCATCAGCCAAGGCGTATATCAATGCCATTAACAGAGCGCTCAATCAGCGGGATGGTCTTCATCATCAAGCGGAAAAAGTGAATGTCTAGCCTTATGTAGGAATGAGGCTCTAAGGGAGAGAAGAAAATGAACAAGACGATAACCGTTCTTCCAGGGGATGGAATCGGCCTGGAAGTCGTAAAAGCAACAACCGTAGTATTAGATAAGCTGGCGGAGCTTTATGGTCATCAATTTGAATATAAATATGCAGATATCGGCGGTTCAGCCATCGACAAATATGAAGATCCGCTGCCGCCGGAAACCGTAGAATCATGTAAGAACAGTGACGGCGTATTACTCGGGGCAGTCGGAGGGCCGAAATGGGATAATCACCCCTCGGGGCTGCGTCCGGAACAGGGGCTTCTTGGTATCCGCAAAGCTCTGCAGTTATTTGCGAACCTGCGTCCTGTGACCGGTCATGAAAGTCTAACGGATTCCTCGAGTCTGAAAAAAGAAGTGGTAGACAATGTTGATTTAATGATCCTTCGCGAATTGACAGGCGGCATTTATTTTGGAAAACCGCAGGAACGCCGCCAGATGGATGGAGAAGAAGCAGCATTGGATACAATGGTGTATAAAAAATCAGAGATTGTCAGAATCGTACGACAAGGTTTTGAAATGGCAAAACTGCGCCGCCAAAAGCTCACTTCTGTGGATAAAGCAAACGTTTTGGAATCGAGCCGTCTCTGGCGGGAAACCGTCGAAGAAATAAAACAGGATTATCCGGATGTGGAACTGGAACACATGCTCGTTGATAATGCGGCAATGCAGATTATCCGTGACCCGAAGCAATTTGATGTGGTTGTTACAGGCAATATGTTCGGGGATATCCTAAGCGATGCTGCCTCCATGCTTACCGGGTCGCTTGGGATGCTGCCATCAGCAAGTATAGGCGAGCAGGCGCCGGGATTATATGAACCAGTTCATGGGTCAGCGCCTGATATTGAAGGCCAGGGAAAAGCCAACCCGCTCGCTATGATTTCGTCCTCTGCTATGATGCTGAAGTATTCCTTTGGCATGCTGGAAGAAGCAGAGACGCTTGACAGGGCTGTATCCGATGTCCTTTCCGCCGGGCACCGTACCGGAGATATTGCCAAAGAGGGAGAAACCATTCTGTCTACGGATGAAATGACAGAAAAAGTGATAGAGGCTTTGAAAAAATAACCGGAAAAACCGGTGGGAGCAAAAGTGAGGGAAGCAGAATGAAACCAAAAACAATTATAGAAAAAATTTGGGAAAGCCATAAAGTCCACTCTGAAGAAGGAAAACCGGACTTAATGTATGTAGATTTACAAATGGTGCATGAAGTCACATCGCCCCAGGCGTTTGAAGGCCTTCGCCTTGCCGGCCGTAAAGTCCGCCGTCCTGATCTAACCTTTGCGACGATGGACCATAATGTACCGACAGAAAACAGATCTTCTATTACCGACGCGGTCTCTAAAAAACAAATGGAAACCCTGACGGAAAACTGTAAAGAATTCGGCGTGGAAGTAGCTGATTTAAACAGCCCAAATAACGGAATCGTCCATATTATCGGACCGGAATTAGGGTTAACCCAGCCTGGGAAGATCATTGTCTGCGGAGACAGTCATACCTCCACACACGGGGCTTTTGGTGCACTGGCGTTTGGTATAGGAACCAGTGAGGTGGAGCATACACTGGCCACGCAGACGCTGTGGCAGTCTCCGCCGAAAACAATGGAAGTACGGGTGAACGGCCGTCTTAACCCCGGGGCCACTGCAAAAGATATCATTCTTGCGGTTATCGCCAAACACGGGGTGGACTTTGGGACCGGTCATGTCCTTGAATACACCGGGGAAGCTATCCGCGGCTTGACGATGGAAGAGCGTATGACGATCTGCAATATGTCCATCGAAGCAGGAGCAAGAGCCGGTCTTATCAGCCCCGACCAGGTGACCTTTGACTACCTGGAAGGACGTAAACATGTGCCGGAGGGCGAAGACTATGAGAAGAAAGTAGAAGAATGGAAAGCATTGGCTACCGATAAAGGAGCAGAATATGACGCTGTCGTTGCAATTGACAGCGAAGAAATCGAACCAATGGTCACATGGGGAACCAATCCGTCCCAGGGTGTCGGCATTCACGGCCGCGTACCTTCCCCCGACGATGCTAAAAATAATGCGGAGCGCAAGGCTATTGAGCAATCATTGGAATATATGGATTTGGAGCCGGGCACAAAGATGACGGATATTCACATTCAGCATGTATTCCTTGGTTCCTGCACCAACGCGCGCATCAGCGATCTCCGTGCAGCTGCCAAAGTCGCGGAAGGCCGAAAGGTGGCAGACGGAGTTCGCGCGATGGTTGTTCCAGGCTCCCAGCAGGTAAAACTCCAGGCCGAAGAAGAAGGACTGGATAAAATCTTTAAGGATGCTGGTTTTGACTGGAGGCAATCCGGCTGCAGTATGTGTCTTAGTATGAATCCAGATTTTGTGCCTGAAGGAGAACGGTGTGCTTCCACGTCCAACCGGAACTTTGAAGGACGTCAGGGCAAAGGCGCGAGAACGCATCTCGTAAGTCCAGCCATGGCTGCAGCTGCTGCCATTGCAGGAAGATTTGTAGACATCCGCTACCTGGAGGAAGTCATAACAAACTAGAAAAATTAGAATAAAAGAGGGTGACTACCATGGAACCAATTGTAACACACACCGGGAACACCGCTGTTCTTCCACGGGTCAATGTAGACACGGATCAGATTATCCCGAAACAGTTTTTAAAACGGGTGGAACGCACAGGCTTTGGCCAATTTCTGTTCTTTGACTGGCGTTTTCTTGCAGATGGCAGGGACAACCCGGAATTCGAGCTCAATCAGCCGCAGGCGGCAGGCGCCACAATATTAATTGCCGACCATAACTTTGGCAGCGGATCCTCCCGTGAACATGCCCCATGGGCGTTGCAGGACTATGGGTTCCGCGTCATTATTGCACCGAGTTTTGCTGATATTTTCTATAACAACTGTTTTAAAAACGGCATTCTTCCTATTCGTCTTGAAGAAGAAAAGGTTTATAAATTAATGGAAAATGGGAAAGATAAGAAATATGAGATTACAGTAGACCTTCCTAAGCAAACAATGACAGACGGGGAAGGGTTCGAAGAGACATTTGCCATTGATGAGTATTACAAAGAGATGTTGATTAACGGCTGGGATGAAATCAGTATTACCCTGCAGTATGAAGATAAGATTGATCAATTCGAAAAAAATGCGTAAGGCAGGAAGGCAGTCTGTAGCCAGGGCTGCCTTCTTTTTCCATTATATTTACCGGTACGGTGAAAGGAGGGCAGCGGATGAACGAAGAACAGAAACAAAACAATATCGTCCCGTTTCCCGGATCAGCGGATAAGTTGTCTAAAGAAGGATTGGATGAATTAAAGGGTGGCGATAAAGAAAAAGCTTCTGAATTGTTTTCCGAAGCGTTGAAGCATGATCCAGAACATGAAGAAGCTTCCTACGGCCTGCTTTTAGCTTATGCAGAAACCGGGCAGCTGAAAAAAGGCAGTCAGTGGGCAGAAAAAATGATGGAGTGGGACTATGGCAATTATTTTGACGTATTACAGGTATATGTGTCCTTGTTAGCCCAGATAGGGGAATACGAAAAAGTTGTCACTGTGCTGGAAGGGATTCAGGAAGAAGAACGCTTTCCGGCGAGAATGGCCGAACAGCTGTTTGAACTTCTGGAATTATCAAGAAATATGGCAGACTCTCACACCGTTGATATGGAGGATGATAAACTTCCGGCCCCGCTTAATGATGTGAATTGGGAAGAAGAATTAAAAACAGGAAGCGGCGAACACAAACTTACTTTATTGGGAGAGATGAAGAATTATCCACCGGAAAATGTCCTTCCAGCTATAAGACTGCTGTTGACGGACGAGGACTGCACCCCTTTGTTAAAAAGTCTGCTGTTATTACTTTTAAAAGATTTAAACATAGAAGAAAGTGTATGGGTGAAAAAGGTAAATCGTAAAGGGGAATTTTCACCGGCATCGCTTTGTCCCATTGAGGAAAGCACTGCCTACATAAATATCTCTCAGCTTATGGAGCAGGTTTTAGCTCATGAGGACCCTATATTATTAGAGCATGCCCAGGAGCTGTTAAGAGAAATACTCTTGTTTTATTATCCGTTTCCTCCTTCTGTTCATTTGGAAGCATTGGCTGCGGTACTGCATGCCGAGGCTTCAGCGCAGTCTGGAAGAGAGGGGGATCCTCTTTTTTTCTGCCGGCTTCACAACATTGAAGAATCAACCTTTTGTGAAGTAAAGGAACAATATGATACATTAAAAAACAAGCTATCTGAATTATAAATAACATGCAATCCGTGTTCCTTCAGGCTTTCTTATGCTATTATCAGGTTCATAGAAATGTATAAAATTTATCGTTTTAAGCTCCAGCTTCAGGCGCCATCGGCTCGAAGGCCCATAGGATGTGGTGGCTTCAATGCCCGGCACAGGACGGGCACGGTTTTAGTAGAAGAACCTTTATTTTAGGCGGGTGCCTTACGCTTTTCTTATTGAAATGAACCTTTGATATGTTATAATGAGGAGGTTGTGAATACGGATATAACCTATGAAACTTGGAGGGAAAGATAAATGAGTGCCAATAATGCCAATTGGGAAAAGCTCGAAGGGAACCAGGGCGTTTTAACTGTCGAAGTGGATTCGGAAAGGTTTGACAATGCTCTGGACCAAGCATTCCAGAAAGTAAAAAAACAGGTAAATGTACCTGGTTTTCGTAAAGGAAAAGTACCGCGCAAATTATTTGAACAGCGTTTTGGAGTAGAATCTCTTTATCAGGACGCTGTTGATATTGTACTGCCTCAGGCTTATTCCGAAGCCGTGCAGGAAACAGAAATTGAACCGGTGGATCAGCCTGAAATTGATATTGAAGACATTGAAAAAGGCAAAAACCTTGTATTTAAAGCAACCGTTACGGTGAAACCGGAAGTGGAGCTTGGGGAATACAAAGGACTGGAAGTAGAAGAATTTGATACGTCCGTATCGGAAGAAGATGTACAGGAAGAGCTGAACAAGCTGCAGGAACAGCAGGCTGAGCTTGTGGTCGTTGAAGACGGAGAAGTTCAAAACGGCGATACCGTTGTAATGGACTTCAAAGGATATGTAGACGGGGAGGCATTCGAAGGCGGCGAAGCGGAGAACTATTCCCTGGAAATTGGTTCCGGTCAGTTTATTCCCGGCTTTGAAGAGCAGCTTGTAGGTGTGGCAGCAGGAGAAGAGAAAGACATTACGGTAAACTTTCCGGAAGACTATCATTCAGAAGAACTTGCCGGCAAGGAAGCTGTTTTCTCCGTGAAACTACATGACATCAAGCGTAAGGAACTCCCTGAACTGGACGATGAGTTCGCAAAAGATGTGGATGAAGATGTGGAAACATTTGACGAGCTCAAGAAAAAACAAGAAGACAAGCTTAAGCATGATAAAGAACATGAAAAAGAACATCATGAACGGGATACAGTAGTGGAAAAAGCATCTGAAAACGCCTCGGTGGACATTCCTGATGCTATGATCACAAGCGAAACCGATCGGATGATGCAGGAATTTGATCAGCGCCTGCAGGCACAGGGCATGTCTCTTGATATGTATTATCAGGTTGCAGGCACGGATGAAGAAGGAATGAAAGAACAGTTTAAAGGCGAAGCAGAAAAGCGCGTTAAAATGAACCTCACCCTTGAAGCAATTGCGGAAGCAGAAGATGTGGAAGCAAGTGAAGAGGATGTCGAAAAAGAACTCGACAAAATGGCGGAAACGTATCAGAGGGATAAGGAGGAAATTCGACAGCTTCTTGCGATGCAAGGCGGTACAGATGCACTGAAAGGCGACCTCCGTATCCAAAAAGCGATTGATTTCCTCGTGGAACACAGTAAAACTGTTCCAAAATCCGAAGAAACGGAAGAACAAGAAGAACAACCAGAAGAATAATGAAACAAAACCCTAAAAACCCAGACGGTTTTTAGGGTTTTTTTGGGAAGAATGGCAGGTAAAAAGTAAAATAATTTGTGCTTTTAAGCTCCAGCTTCCGGCACCATCGGCTAGAAGGCCCGCACGACGAGGGCCAGGTCGGCGCATCCACAGGACATGGCGGTGTTAGCCGATCAGCCTTACAACAACCCGCAACGCAGCGGCAAGCCTCCTCGGTGGGTCGCCGGAATAGATGATTTATCACTTACATACGGAAAAAGGCCGGGAATCCGTTGGTTTGTTACTTTTATGCGAAAAAAGAAGGAAATCCACGGCCGTCTATTGAATATAACTACAGAAACGGCTATGATGAAAAAAGCCGAAGTACATAGAACAGAATGGAACCTATATTTGTTTGCGCTTTTCTTAATCGTATTATTTCAAGTTGGACCTATTTGTATGATACAATGCAAATCATGATCATATACTAGGGACAATTCGTACGCGGAAATCAGCGTCAGTATAATATGGAGGAATGAATACCAAATTATTGTACTGAAACAGGAAGATTCGTGTACAATATTTATGTAAGGGGTGAAGTTAATGTTTAAGTTCAATGAAGAAAAAGGACAACTGAAATGTTCTTTTTGCGGGAAAACACAGGATCAAGTCCGGAAATTAGTTGCTGGACCTGGCGTTTATATATGTGATGAATGCATCGAGCTGTGTACAGAGATTGTGGAAGAAGAGCTCGGCACGGAAGAGGAAGTGGAGTTTGAAGAAATTCCGAAGCCGAATGAAATCAATGAGATCCTTGATGATTATGTCATCGGGCAGGAGCGGGCGAAACGTTCTCTGGCAGTAGCCGTGTACAATCATTACAAACGAGTGAATACCGCAGCGGCAAAACAGCAGGATGAAGTGGAACTGGCCAAAAGTAATATCTGTCTGATTGGTCCGACTGGAAGCGGGAAAACGCTGATGGCTCAGACTCTGGCCAGGATTCTTAATGTTCCGTTTGCTATGGCCGATGCAACGTCTCTGACAGAAGCCGGTTACGTAGGAGAAGACGTGGAAAATATTCTGCTCAAGCTCATCCAGGCGGCCGACTATGATGTAGAAAAAGCAGAAAAAGGGATTATTTACATTGATGAAATTGATAAAGTGGCAAGGAAATCAGAAAACCCTTCCATTACAAGAGATGTTTCCGGGGAAGGGGTCCAGCAGGCCCTCCTGAAGATTCTTGAAGGAACAACGGCAAGTGTGCCTCCTCAAGGCGGACGCAAACATCCTCATCAGGAATTTATACAAATTGACACAACCAACGTCCTGTTTATTTGCGGCGGTGCTTTCGACGGTATTGACCAAATTGTAAAACAGCGCCTTGGCAGACAGGTCATTGGTTTTGGTTCCGAATCGGAAAAAGTAGAGATGGATAAAGAAGAATACATGAGCCGTATTCTTCCGGAAGACCTGCTCCGTTACGGACTGATTCCGGAATTCATCGGGCGTCTCCCTGTCATTTCCAGTCTCTCCGAACTCGATGAAAGCGCGCTCGTGGAAATTCTGACGCAGCCGAAGAATGCGCTCGTCAAGCAGTATCAAAAGCTGTTGGAAATGGATAATGTGGAACTTGAATTTACAGAAGAAGCCCTTCGTGAGATTTCACGCGAAGCAATCGATCGAAAAACGGGAGCACGGGGCTTACGTTCTATTATCGAAGGCATCATGCTTGATATCATGTATGATCTGCCAAACAAAGACAACATTGCTAGCTGCACCATCACGGCAGAAGCTGTCACCGATGATGCTTCTCCTGTATTAAAAACTGAAGATGGCAAAGAAGTATATTTGGATAAAAAAGAACCTAAAGAAAGCGCCTGATCGTCATAAAACCGTCCAGCCGGATAGGAAGGCTGGACGGTTTTCTTTTGGACTAAAACTACCTGCGCTGTGGCAGGAAAAAGTATGCCATCCTCTCCCCGAAAGAATTCCGGATCATTGTATGTTTCACAGGCTGTAACACATACTAAAGACAGGATCAGGGATTTTTTCCGAGGGGGACTTTTTTTGAATATCATGATGTTTGTGGTTCTTATACAAATGGTTTTTGGTGTGATTGTTGGGTTATATTTTTGGAATCTGCTGCGACAGCAGCGTTCCAATAAAGTTTCACTGAACCGTGATTCCAAAAAAGAGATTGAACACATGAGCCGGCTTCGCTCTATTTCCCTTTCCCAGCCGTTATCCGAAAAAGTACGACCTTCGGCATTACGGGAAGTCATCGGCCAGGAAGAAGGAATTAAAGCCTTAAAAGCAGCCTTGTGTGGAGAAAATCCTCAGCACGTTCTGATATACGGCCCTCCGGGTATTGGGAAAACAGCGGCGGCCCGCCTAGTACTTGAAATGGCAAAACGTAATGAGGCCTCCCCCTTTAAAAAGAACGCACCGTTTGTCGAACTGGATGGTGCTACCTCCCGTTTTGATGACCGTGGGATTGCGGATCCTCTGATTGGATCTGTTCATGATCCTATTTACCAGGGGGCAGGGGCAATGGGGCAGGCCGGTATTCCGCAGCCAAAGCACGGGGCGGTAACGAAAGCCCATGGAGGAATGCTTTTTATTGATGAAATCGGAGAACTGCATTCCATTCAATTGAATAAATTGCTGAAAGTGCTGGAAGACCGCAAAGTTTTTTTGGAGAGTGCCTATTACAGCGAGACAAATCCGCAGATTCCTCCGTTTATACATGACATTTTTAAAAATGGGCTGCCGGCGGATTTTCGCTTAGTTGGTGCTACCACCAGGCAGCCGGAAGAATTGCCGGCCGCTATCCGTTCACGCTGCATGGAAATATACTTTCGTGCTCTGGATCCTTCCGAAATTATGAAAATTGCCCATCATGCCGCTGAAAAAACAAGAATTGAACTTGAAGAAGAAGCGGTACAGCTCACAGCCAAATTTGCTCATAATGGAAGAGAAGCAGTAAATACTATCCAAATTGCAGCCGGTGCTGCAAAAGAAGCAGGACGGCATGCGATCACAAGAGAAGATATGGAATGGGTCGTTCAAGCCGGGCGCTTAACCCCGCGTCTGGATAAAACCGTACGGGAGACGCCTGAAATAGGAAAAGTCTACGGCCTGGGGATTTCCCGGACAGGAGCCGGGATGCTGCTTGAAATAGAAGCTGCTGCCAAAAAAGGGAGAACGGGAAATGTCACGGTGACAGGCATTGTAGAAGAAGAGAAACATGGGACTCCCGGCTATTCGGCGAGAAGAAAAAGTCTGGCTAAAAGCTCGGTTGAAAACGTAATGACAGTTCTTCAGTCCATGCACCTGCCGGTGAGAGAATTTGATATCCATGTTAATTTTCCAGGGGGCATCCCCGTAGATGGACCATCAGCCGGGGCGGCAATTATGCTTGCTGTCTATTCCGCTGTAAAACGTATTAAAATCCAAAGCGGAATTGCTGTGACCGGCGAATTAGGCATCCATGGGGATATTAAGCCTGTGGGAGGTGTTCCAGCTAAAGTAGAGGCAGCGATCAAAGCCGGGGCAGGTCTCATCTTTATTCCGGAAGAAAACGATCAGCTCTCCTTTCATTATCAGAAAGAAGCGGAAATTATTCCGGTAAACCGCATGGAACAATTGCTAAAATCGGCTTTGACGATCGAAGAAGAAGAGGCGGCATGGAATAATCCTGCTTCATTCAGAGAAGCGGTGGTTTCGCCATCCCTTTCCTTTTCAGAAGAGCTGGGTATTAGACAAACGCCTGAAGAATAGGATAGAATGAAAACATCATTACCCTGTAAAACTCCCAAGGAAATGACCCAGTCATTCTACAGGTTAACAGTGGAAGAAAGCAGACCCGCTTGACGGATGAAAAGACTAAAGCGGGTCTTTTTTTACACTGTTCATACATATAGGTCTTGGATAACGGAGAATAGAAGGAGGTTGTGCCGGTGGAACAAGAAAGAAAACGAAATATCCCCCTGCTTCCGCTTCGGGGGCTGCTTGTTTTCCCAACGATGGTGCTGCATCTGGATGTCGGCCGGGAAAAATCAGTGCAGGCACTGGAGCAGGCGATGGTGGATGACAGCGAGATATTGTTAACGAGTCAAATTGATTTATCTATCGATGAACCGGCCGAAAGCGATATGTACCATATTGGTACCCACGCTAAGGTGAAACAAATGCTTAAATTACCTAACGGAACCATCCGGGTGCTTGTGGAGGGCTTAAGCCGAGCAGAAATCAGTCGTTTTTTAGATAGAGAAGACTATTTTGAAGTGGAAATGAAACTGCTGGAGCCGGAAGAGAATATAAATGATTCGGAAGAACTGGCTTTAATGAGAAATGTGATGGAGCAGTTTGAACAATATGTGTCCATTTCCAAAAAAGTATCCAACGAAACCCTTCAATCCGTTCAGGATATAGCCGAACCCGGCAGGCTTGCCGATGTCGTTTCCTCCCATCTGCCGCTGAAAGTGGCGGAAAAACAAAAACTTCTCGAAACAGTACCGGTCCGGGACAGGCTGATGAAAATACTCGAAATCTTGAATAATGAAAAAGAAGTATTGGGACTGGAACAGAAAATCGGGCAGCGTGTAAAAAAGTCCATGGAAAAAACGCAGAAGGAATACTATCTGCGTGAGCAGATGAAGGCGATTCAGAAGGAACTTGGGGACAAAGAAGGAAAGACTGGAGAGGTCGAAGAACTGAAAGAAAAAATCGAGCAGGTAAACATGCCTCAAAATGTTGAGGAAAAAGCTTACAAAGAGCTTGACCGTTACGAAAAAATGCCATCCACCTCAGCTGAAAGTTCGGTTATAAGAAACTATATAGAGTGGCTGGTTGCGATTCCATGGACAGAGGAAACGGAAGACCGGCTGGATGTTAACCATGCCCAGAATATTCTTGATGAAGATCATCATGGACTCGATCAGGTGAAAGAACGGGTGCTGGAATATTTGGCTGTCCAGGAAATGACCGAATCCTTGAAGGGACCAATTCTTTGTCTCACTGGACCGCCGGGTGTCGGGAAAACGTCTCTTGCCCGGTCCGTCGCCCGCGCTCTGGAACGGAATTTTGTCCGTATTTCCCTCGGCGGTGTACGCGATGAAGCAGAAATCCGCGGCCATCGTCGTACGTATGTCGGTGCTATGCCGGGCCGGATTATTCAGGGAATGAAAAAAGCAGGATCGACAAACCCCGTGTTTTTACTGGATGAGATAGATAAAATGGCAAGCGACTTCCGCGGGGACCCTTCTGCAGCGATGCTGGAAGTGCTTGATCCGGAGCAGAATAATTCATTCAGCGACCATTTTATTGAAGAACCGTATAATTTATCCAAAGTAATGTTCATTACTACCGCCAATAATGTTTCCATGATTCCGGAGCCTCTTCTTGACAGAATGGAGTTCATCTCTATCGCAGGTTATACGGAGGTGGAGAAGCAGGGAATAGCTAAGAATCACCTTCTGCCGAAACAAACGAAAGAACATGGATTAACCAAGGGGAAAATTCAATTTAAAGACGAAGCATTATTAAAATTAATTCGTTATTATACGAGGGAAGCTGGAGTCCGCGGTTTAGAACGGGAAATTGCAACGGTCTGCCGGAAAGCAGTAAAACGGATTATTTCGGGCGAAAGAAAACGAGTGATAGTGACCGTGAATACTATCGAAGAAATGCTTGGGCAGCCGAAGTACCGCTATGGAAAAGCGGAGGAAGAGGACCAGATTGGAGCAGCTACCGGACTTGCCTATACAACAGCCGGAGGTAACACCCTTTCCATAGAAGTTTCTCTTGCAAAAGGGAAAGGGGAATTGACGCTGACCGGCAAACTTGGGGACGTCATGAAAGAATCTGCTCAGGCTGCTTTTAGCTATATACGCTCCCGCTCCGATGAACTAAAAATCGATGCGGATTTTCATGAAAAATATGATATCCACATTCATGTACCAGAAGGAGCTACGCCGAAGGACGGCCCTTCCGCCGGGATTACGATGGCAACCGCCCTTATTTCCGCACTGACCGGCCGTGTCGTAAAAAAAGAAGTGGGAATGACCGGGGAAATTACACTGCGCGGCCGTGTTCTGCCGATAGGCGGGCTGAAAGAAAAAGCAATGAGCGCGCACCGGGCAGGTCTGGAAAAGATTATTATTCCGGAAGAAAATAAAAAAGATATTGAGGACATTCCGGAAAGTGTGAGAGACGGGCTGACTTTTATTACGGTTTCTCATCTTGATGAAGTACTGGCACATGCATTGGGGGAGGAAAATGAAAGTTAACGAGGCGGATCTGATTATAAGTGCAGTGAAACCGGAACAATACCCAAAAACAGGTCTTCCCGAAATTGCTTTGGCAGGCCGTTCTAATGTGGGCAAGTCGTCGTTTATCAACACGCTTGTTACGCGGAAGAATCTCGCCCGGACCTCAGGAAAACCGGGAAAAACTCAGACACTTAATTTTTATAACATCGAAGAGCGTTTTGTTTTTGTCGATGTACCTGGATATGGTTACGCAAAAGTATCGAAGTCCGAGCGTGCAGCCTGGGGGGAAATGATGGAGACCTATTTTTCCAACAGAGAAAATCTGCAGGGAGTAGTTCTCATCATTGACGTACGCCATGCGCCGAGCAAGGAAGATGTACAAATGTATGCCTATCTTAAACATTTTGAACTGCCGATTCTTGTTATTGCCACGAAAGCGGATAAAGTTTCTAAAAATAAACGCCCAAGGCATGTGAAGCAGGTGAAAGAAACGCTCGGGATGGAAAAGACGGATGACATTGTGCTGTTTTCAGCAGAAACCGGACAGGGAAAAGAGGATAGTTGGAAAGCCCTTCAGAAATTCATGTAAAAAAGCAAGCGGGGACAAGGGAAAGCCCGCTTGCGTTTCCGAAATTTAACGGTTTTTTTTCAAAAATAGTAAATAAAGACCGAAGAGAAGAAGCAGCAATGGACCAAACCGCTCTACTCCAAAGGCGGCCTGTTCTCCAATAAGGGTGCGCAGTTCGCTGGAATAAAACAAAGCAGCTCCTGTGAGCAGGAGCAGGATTCCGGTAAACCAACCGGAATTTCTCGTTTGTAAAAAGTCCAGCACGATAGCAAGTCCAAAGTAAAGAAAATACATTCCCGGGTGGTCCGGCCAGAATTCCAGAATTCGCAGTAAATGAAAGTGCAGCCCGAAAAACAGCATAAGCAGCCCCGGTAAAAAGGAAAGGGGGATGCGGCCTGCTGCACTTTCGGCTAAAAATGCAGCCCCTCCCACTATCAACAGGGAGGGCCATGTCATCCAGGCTTCTGCTTTTGTAACCTCCCAATTCTGGAAAAGCAGCATAAGAGCCAATCCGGTAACAATAATACCGTAAAACAGGCTTTGTTTTTTCATGACAGTCCTCCATCACATTATTAGAAACTTGTCGAAAGTTTATGATATCATAAAAGTCAGGAACTGTTCACATTTGATTTTTTGAGGAATTTTACAACCATGATACAATAAGGTATAATACAGCGATTGTGTGGAAAGAAAATAGTAACGATCTATAGATTTGACGTAATTGCAGCAATGGCGGGGTGAAAACATGCATATTATTGTGGCTGGCTTTGATTATAAAACAACCCCAGTAGAAATAAGGGAACAGTTGGCTTTCCAGGAGGAAACACTGCCGGATGCCCTGCATCAGCTTCGCAGTATGAAGAGCATTCTGGAATGCACCATCGTGTCCACCTGCAACCGGACGGAAATTTATGCGGTAGCCGATCAATTGCATACCGGACGGCACTTTATAAAAAAGTTCCTATACGAATGGTTCGGACTTCCGATTGATGAATTCGGCGCCCATTTGAATATCCGTGAAAATGATGCGGCTATCCAGCATTTATTCCGGGTAACTGCTGGTCTGGATTCCATGGTTCTGGGGGAAACACAGATTTTAGGCCAGGTGAAAGACAGCTTTTTTTACGCACAAAAGGAAGAAGCAACGGGAACGGTGCTGAATGAATTGTTCCGTCAGGCCATTACATTTGCGAAAAAAGCTCATCACGAGACAGAAATTAATGATAACGCGGTATCTGTCAGTTATGCCGCAGTAGAACTCGGAAAGAAAATTCTAGGAGAGTTTAAGGACAAGCATGTCGTTGTCCTTGGGGCCGGTAAGATGAGTGAATTGACGGCAAAACATCTTCATTCAAGCGGGGCCGCTGAAGTTACTGTGCTGAACCGGACTTATGCAAAAGCAGCAGAGCTGGCGGAACGCTTTTTTGGTAAAGCAGGAAGCATGGATAATCTACGGAGCTATATGACAGAAGCAGATATCGTCATTTCTTCTACCGGTTCGGGAGAGTATGTTCTCGATAAACCGATGATGGAAAAGGTATTGAAGAGCAGAAAAGGCCGTCCCCTATTTATGGTGGATATTGCAGTACCGCGTGACTTTGATCCGGCGCTGGAGGACCTGGACAACATTTTCTTATATGATATTGACGATCTTCAGGGAATTGTAGCGGCTAACATGGAAGAACGCAGAACAGAAGCGGAAAAAATCGAAGATATGATTTCATCTGAGCTTGCGGCCTTTAAGGAATGGGTGCATACCCTGGGAGTGGTTCCTGTCATTTCGGCGCTCCGGACAAAAGCTCTTTCCATTCAATCGGAAACCATGAACAGCATTGAACGGAAGCTTCCTGATTTATCGGAACGAGAGAAAAAAGTTCTTCGTAAGCATACAAAAAGCATTATCAATCAAATGCTGAAAGAACCGATTACCAGAGCAAAAGAAATGGCGGCAGAACCAGATGCCGAAGATTCTCTTGCATTATTCACTGAAATCTTTGGGCTGGAAGAGGAAGTGGAAATAGCGAAAGAAGCGGAAGAACAGCAGACAAAAGTGGAAGAAGCCGAGAAAGAATGGGGGCGGCAGAAGAAACGTGCCGTATCTCCGTACGCCTACGCGAAAGATATTACCTTCCGTTCCTAGGAGAGGAGTTGTAATGGATGGTTGCTTCAGCCGGAATTATTTATGTTGTGACCATTGTTTTTTACAGCCTGAGCGTATTTGGATATTTTATTGATTTTTTACAGACCAACCGGAAGGTGAATCGAATCGCCTTCTGGTTGCTTTCTATTGTCTGGGTGCTGCAAACGGTATTTTTCATCATCCGGGCTCTGCAATTTGACAGACTGCCCATCATTACGCCATTTGAAGGGCTGTTTTTTTATGCCTGGCTGCTTGTCACGTTATCCCTTGTCATCAACTGGTTTTTCCGGGTCGATTTTCTTGTTTTTTTCACGAATGTGGTGGGGTTTGTGATGATGGCGTTCAGTTTATTTACCCCGGATGGGGACGTTCCTGCTGATTTAAATGATCTATTAATCTCAGAACTGCTCGTTGTCCATGTCACCCTTATTATGATCGCTTATGCGGCATTCACCATTGCCTTCGTGTTTGCGGTATTGTATTTATTACAGCATTATTTATTAAAACGGAAACAGTGGGGGAAACGCCTGCTCCGGCTGGAGAACCTGCCGAGAATGGAACGTCTCTCCTTCATGATGACAACATTTGGCGTGCCGTTCATGCTCCTTGGTTTTATCCTGGGGTTTGTGTGGGCGTCCATTCAGCTGCAGCAGCTGCCCTGGCTGGATGCCAAAGTGCTTGGCTCGACCGTGGTGCTGATTGTCTACAGCATGTACCTTTATCTTTGGGCTGTTAAACATCGCAGAGGTTACAATATGGCATTATTTAATATCTCGGGCTTTTTGATTGTATTGATTAATTATTTTCTATCCAGTGAATTGACGGGTTTTCATTTCTGGTATTTTTAAAGCTGGCTCCCGCCATGGTTTAGATTAGGATATCTTTGTAAAAGCTTTTAACTACGGAAGCTTGGGTCCTGTCAGGCTCGAAGCCAAACATGAAAGGAAGAACAGCTGCGGCCCTCGCTGGGCTCAGCTTCAGATGGAGGAATAACATGCGTACGATTGTATTAGGAACGAGAAAAAGCAACCTCGCAATGAAACAAACGGAGTGGGTCATTAATGAGCTCAATAAAAGAAATCTCCCCTATGAGTTTGAGACAAAAAAAATTGTGACCAAGGGGGATAAAATTCTTGATGTCACTCTTTCTAAAGTTGGCGGGAAAGGATTGTTCATAAAAGAAATTGAGGAAGCCCTCATCCATAATGAAATTGACATTGCAGTACACAGTATGAAAGACCTCCCCGGGGAAATGGAAGAAGGATTTACCCTGGGGGCGATTACAAACCGTGTGGATCCCCGGGACGTTCTCATTTCAAATGAAGATCTTTTACTAGATGACTTACCGTCAGGAGCTGTGGTTGGCACGAGCAGTCTGCGGCGTTCCGCCCAAATTCTGGCGCGGCGGCCGGATGTAGACATTCAGTGGATTCGCGGTAACATTGAGACACGTCTCCGCAAGCTCCGTGAGGAAAATTTTGACGCCATTGTGCTGGCATCGGCAGGTCTTGGGCGTATGGGCTGGGATGAAAAAATCGTAACAGAATACCTTGATCCGGATATTTGCCTTCCAGCTGTAGGGCAGGGGGCCCTGGGTTTAGAATGCCGTGCTGATGATGAAGAAGTACGGAACGTTTTGGATGAGCTGAACGATGAACTTGTGGCAAGACGAGTGACAGCAGAACGCGCCTTTTTGCAGGAAGTGGAAGGCGGCTGCCAAGTACCGATCGGCGGCTACGCCCTGCTTGAAGCCAACGGAGACGTAACATTGACAGCAATGATAGGCTCTCCGGATGGAGCGACGGTGCTGCGTGAGAAAAAGACAGGGTCCAACCCGCTTGAGGTTGGCAGAGAGGCTGCTCAAACTCTTCTCCAGCGCGGGGGGAAAGAAATACTTGATAAAGTGAAAAGCGAGCTTGACTCGTAATGGGGGAGGAGCTTCGCGGCTATACCACGCTTGTAACAAGACCACCGCGTCAGGCTCCGGCTCTGCAGCGCCTTATTGAAGCACGCGGGGGACAGGCACGGGTCCTGCCGTTGATTAAACCCGTCCGTGTCTCCGATTGGGAGGATCAAATTCAGTACGCCCAGGCCCATATATGGAACTGGATTGTCTTCACAAGTGCGAATGCTGTAACTTTTTTTGATGATATTTACACGAACCATGACATCGCCTTCAGCCCTGATTTTCGTGTTGCCGCAGTGGGCCGTAAAACAGCAGAAGTGCTGGAACAGAAGGGATGGGCTGAACCGATTGTGCCGGCGCATTATTCAGCGGAGGGACTGGCAGATCTCCTGCAGGCCAACGTAAAAGAGGGAGAAAACGTATTATTTCCGAAGAGTGCCCGCGCCCGCCATGTGATTCCAGATGCCCTCCGCAGGGCAGGGGCCGACTGCTGCGAGCTCCCTTTGTATACGAGCACGCCTGCGGTGGAGAATAAACAGACCCTGCGGGAATGGGTGAAAAAGGAAGAGCTCGACTTTTTAACTTTTACAAGCCCTTCTTCGGTTCAGGCTTTTGCTTCCTTTATGGAGGAGCTGAATCCGAAGTGGAAGGAGATTCCACTTGTCAGCATTGGAACCATTACTGATGAAGCAGCGGCACGGAGCGGATTTCTTTATCGAAGAACGGCAGACCCATCCACGATTGAAGGACTCGTAAATACTTTAACCGCCTTTTCAAAGGAGGATGTATAAATGGATGATTTAACATTTGACAGACACCGCCGCCTGCGCCGGACACCCGGCATACGGAAAATGGTGCAGGAGCATGCCCTGAGAAAGGAAGATTTAATTTTCCCGATTTTTGTATTGGAAGGCAAGGAGATAAAAAAGGAAGTACCATCGATGCCGGGTGTCTACCAGGTATCTCTGGACCACTTAAATGAGGAAATGGATAGACTGGTAAGCGCCGGCGTTTTATCCGTAATTGTCTTTGGAGTGCCGGAGCACAAAGATCAGAATGGCTCTGAAGCCTATGCTCAGGAAGGTATTGTGCAAAAAGCCATCCGGCAGATAAAAACGGCTTTTCCTTCTCTAACTATTATTGCGGATACATGCCTGTGTCAGTATACGGATCACGGCCATTGCGGTGTGATCGAAGACGGAATTATCGTGAATGACTCCTCTCTTGATTACTTAACGAAGACAGCTGTTTCGCAGGCGGATGCAGGGGCAGATATTATCGCTCCATCAAATATGATGGATGGTTTTACCGCTGCTATCCGGCAGGGACTTGATGACGCCGGCCATAAAGATATACCGATTATGTCTTATTCTGTTAAGTTTGCATCGGCATTTTACGGTCCATTCCGTGACGCCGCCCACAGTTCGCCATCATTCGGCGACCGGAATACGTATCAAATGGATCCGCCCAACCGGCTGGAAGCTCTTCGGGAAGCCCATTCAGATGTGAAAGAAGGGGCCGACTTTATCATTGTGAAACCGGCCTTGTCTTATCTGGACATTGTACGTGAAGTAAAAGAAGAAACGGCTAAACCTGTGGTGGCCTATAATGTTTCGGGGGAGTATGCGATGATTAAAGCGGCAGCTGCAAACGGATGGATTGATGAAAAAGAGGTAGTGATGGAAAAACTGACAAGCATGAAACGGGCCGGCGCCGACCTTATTGTTACGTATTATGCGATTGATGCAGCTCATTGGATCGACGAAGCCTGAAGGGCAGAAAAAAAAGATTACATCCGATCAGATCAGCGGACAAAGCTCGATCCTATTTGATAAGCTGGAAGCAGAAAGAACACGAAAAGGAGTGCTTGTATGAAAACTTTTGACAAATCCCAGGCTGCGTTTGACCAGGCAGAGCCGCTCATGCCGGGGGGAGTGAGCAGTCCGGTCCGGACGTACAATTCGGTGGGGCATCCGCCGGTCTATATCGAAGAAGGGAAGGGCTCTAAAGTCTGGGATCTGGATGGTAATCAGTTTATTGATTACGTTTTGTCCTGGGGACCGCTCATCCGGGGCCACGCCGATGATCATGTCGTAGAACAGTTGAAAAAAGCGGCCGAAAAGGGGACAAGCTTTGGCACCTCCCATCAAATGGAAACAAAGCTTGCAGAACTTATCATTGACCGTGTGCCGTCGATCGATGTGGTCCGTATGGTGAATTCCGGTACAGAAGCAACAATGAGTGCCTTGCGGCTGGCACGCGGCTTCACCGGCAGGGATAAAATTGTAAAAATGGAGGGCTGTTACCACGGCCACGGCGATTCTCTTCTTATTAAAGCAGGATCCGGAGTTGCCACTCTCGGACTTCCGGACAGCCCCGGTGTACCCTCCGGCATCGCTTCCAATACGTTAACGGTGCCGTACAACGATCTTGAAAGCTTAAAACTCGCTTTTGAAAAATATGGAGAAGAAATTGCAGCTGTTATCCTCGAACCCGTTACCGGCAATATGGGCGTAGTCCTGCCGGAAGATGGTTTTCTGCAGGGCGTCCGTGATATTACCGAAGAAAATGGCAGTCTTTTAATCTTTGATGAGGTTATGACAGGATTCCGGGTCGGGTATAACAGCGCCCAGGGGGAATACGGGGTTACGCCGGATTTAACCTGTCTCGGTAAAGTGATTGGCGGCGGGCTTCCGGTCGGTGCCTACGGCGGACGCAAAGATATTATGGCTCAAATTGCACCGGACGGCCCGATCTATCAGGCCGGTACCTTGTCCGGTAATCCGCTTGCGATGACTGCTGGTTATGAAACATTAAGCCAGCTGACTCCGGCTGATTATGAACGCTTTCAGAAACTCGGCCATCAGCTTGCAGATGGCCTCGAAGAAGCCGCCGCCAGGCATGGCATTCCACATCACATCAACCGGGCCGGGGCGATGACTGGCTTTTTCTTTACGAATGAAAAAGTGGTGAACTTTGAAACGGCAAAAACGTCTGACCTCGAATTGTTCGCCCGCTATTTCCGGGAAATGATGCAGCAAGGCATTTCCCTGCCGCCGTCTCAGTTTGAAGGAATCTTCCTCTCCACAGCCCATACAGAAGAAGATATTAAACAAACGATCGAGGCAGCTGATCATACGTTTGCAAAAATAAAAGCATAAAAAAGAGCAGAGCCCGGAAATTATTTTCCGGTTCTGCTCTTTTTTTGCGGCGGAGGGGAGGAAAAGGCAAGGACCATAGCCACTGCCGGAAGCCCCATCATGATCCAGAGTATTTCATTGTATTGTCCAAAGTAATCAAAGGCCATTCCAAACGGCAGCGGGCCGAGGGCGGAGCCGATAACAACTGCAGTGGTGGCAAAGCTTTTCAGTTTTCCCAGGTTGTCAAGGCCAAAGTATTCCGGCCAGATCATGTTATTGCAGATCTTTGACGTGCCATCAAAAACGCCCCATAGGATAATATAGAGAAAAATCATCCACACCGACTGCGCATAGATAAGCAGAATAAGGGTACCTGCGCTTAACAAAAAGCTTAGTCCATACAGGTGATGGACTTTGATTTTCTCTACGACAAAACCGGCGGTCAGGGTGAACACAAAAGCAGCAATCGGCATGAGACTTAATAAAAAGGCGATGACCGGCCGCTCGATGCCTTTTTCCCCTAAAATGGAAAACAAATGAATGGTAATGCCGGTGTTCACCAGGGAAGGGACCACCGCACAAAATAAAGCAAACCAGAATGCTTTGGAACGTACGGCCTCCCGTACAGACCAGGAGGACGCCTTCCGTTCTCTTGCTGAGGCCGCGGCTGCTTTTTCCTTATCTCCGTTTTTTCCTGCATCATCCGGCAGCAGACCGACATCTTCGGGTTTATTGCGGATGAAAATATAAGCAAGCGGTACAAAAACTAGAAGAAGAAGGACTCCCCAGAACTGCCAAGCAAATCTCCATCCCCAGGTCTCAATGAGAAAAAAGTGAATCGGCGGCATGGCAGCTGCACTGGCGAGGACTCCGAGTGTCATAAAGCTGAAAGCACGGCCCCGCTGTTTGGAGAACCATTGTGGAATTAATGTGTTGGGAACGAGTGTCATCGATCCCTGCCCAAACAAACGCAGCATAAAAAATCCGATAATCATCATGACCGGCCCGAGGACCGCACTGTTCCAAAAACATGCCGCAGCCAGCATCGTACCGACGAGAAGGGCGGTATACCGCTGGCCTTTTTTGTCAATGATACGCCCTACCAAAAATAAAAGCAGACCCGCCGCCAGCGTAGCGCCTGAATAAAGACTTGATATCATCGTTCGGCTCGCTGAAAACTCTTCAATATAAATATCCATAAAAACAGAAATGGTATACGTCTGCCCGGGTCCCGAAAAAAATGCTCCCAGTGCGGCAATGACAACAATCAGCCATCCGTAAAAAAACGGGGGATGCACCGGCAGCTTTTCCTTGGATGTCAGGGAACGGGAAGTATAATCTGACTGCTCCATCATGTCACCTTTTCTACTATCATAATTTATAGTGAGCTTTCGTTGTTTCGAGACACGAATATATTCTACCAATCTGTCACAGCAAAGACAATAAGAATTATTTTTAGATCATAGAAAAGAAAAACGGAGCATATAGTGACAATGATAAAGAACGCGGCTTGAAAAAATAAGACAACCTTATTGATATCATATATGAAGGAGGGGCTAAACAATGGGAGAAGAACACTCTTCAGCATTGACATTTAACCTGGAAGAATCGGTATGGCTTAATCAGGGGGAAAAAATTAAAGAACTCCTTTCTCTTGGGCTGGAACCGGATATACGAATTGAGGAAAAATATGATTATGTCGATATTAAAGGGGGTCTTTATTTAAAGGGAGAGTATTACCCAGTACCTCAAGAAGAGAAGGAAGAAGAAACACAGCAGCCGGTTCCGCAATATGTAGAGAAACATTCCTTACGGGAAGATGGGGTAGGCGAACTGCAGCATTTCTTTCCGGTGGACGTAACGGTTCCCTTAAATCGAATCAGTAATTTAGACGATATTTATGTGAACATAGATAGTTTCGATTATGATCTGCCGGAACCGGGATGCATTCAGCTTACAGCTGATGTCAGCATCACGGGAGTGAATGAACTGGAAAGAGAGCAGGATCAGGAACCACTGGAAGAAACGACCGTTCAGGAAGCCATGCCGCGGTGGGAAATGGAAGAAACCTATCAGCCGGATGTAGATCCTCCTGCAGACAATGTGGATGAAGCCGGGGAAGAGATGGAAACCGAGGAAGTCCGGGAAGAATTGCCAACTGAAGAAGCACAGGTGGAAAACACAGAAGAGGCAGGCGAGGAAAACACCGGAGAAACAGCGGAGGTGGTCACCGCTTTTCACAGCCGGGAACCGGAAGAACCGGAAGAACCCAAATCGGGAGAAATAGAGGAGGCACCTGCAGAAGCAGATGCTGAAAATAAAGTGGAGCCGGAAAGTTCGGGCCGGGATGACAATGCGCTTTATTTAACAAAAATGATGACGAGCGGAGATGAGGATTTCTCCCGGCTGAAGATGTGTATCATTCAGGAAAATGAGTCCTTAGATACGATAGCGGAACGGTATGATACGACAATCGGCCATCTCCTTCGTTTTAACCGGCTTGATCAAGATCACGTGGAAGAAGGCCAGATTTTATATATTCCAGGAGGAGTCTCCCAGAAGAATAATGAAGACCGATAACTTCACCGAGATTCTAAAGCACTACGCCATCCACCCCCGCCGGATCATCCGATGGGGGAAAGTGAGAAAGATCGAGGCAGACGAGGGTCTCTTTGCGTTAAAAGAAACGACCCTGACCGGGGAACAGACGGAAACATGCTTTCATACCGTCCGCTATTTTGAAAGGCAGCAGCTTCCTGCAGTGACACCGATTTTTCCAAACACAGAAGGAACGTTTTATGTAGAGAAAAACGGCCGTTTTTATTATTTAATGCCATGGGGGCAAGGCAGCCGGGGAAAGCGGCAGGAGGTTGATTTTTTTACAACGCTTGCCTTATTTCACCGGGCCACGAAAAGAACAACGGTGATCGATAAAGAAATGCTGGGCAGAGAAGGGGAGAGAAAAAAACAAAAAGAGGAAAAAGAGCTGTTGGAATTGGAAGTGTATGCCGATGATATCGAACGAAAACGCTACTTTTCTCCGTTTGAATTGTCGGTATTGACTTCTTTTCCACTGATTTACGACTGCTGCAAACAGTCCGCGGCTTGGTTTGAAGAATGGGAAAAGCAGACATTTAATACGTTGAAGACACCGGAAGTTCAGTGCCACGGACGCCCTTCGCCGGATCATTTGATTCTGGACCCGGAGCAGCGTCTTCGTTTTATTAACATGGAGCATACTTCGCCGGGCCACCCGGTGCATGACGCAGCGTGGCTGTTCCGAAGCTGTATGAAGGAACGGCAGTGGGAACCATGCTCGGGAGGCAAATGGATCAAAGCTTATGAAGAACATAACGTCTTCACGCCGGAAGACAGAGCCTTGTTAAAAAGCCGTCTTTTATCACCGGCTCCCCTTTTTGATGTAATAAACAAAGCCCGCCGGCGTACGGCTCGTACAGAACCGGAGTGGACGATGCATCTGGAGGGGGAGATGCATCTGCTGGAAAAAATAAAACAGGATATTGCAGGTTGGCCCAAGGAAGAGCAGTGGTCTTAAGGAGTAAAGAGACAGAAAAGATAGGCGCCGAGTAATAAAAAGAGTAAAAAAACGTCAAAACTCGTAGGAAAAATAAAGGTCCGTAACAACTGAAAGAGAATCAGCGTCAACAGAATCTGCATGACAGCCAGTTTCCATCTCCACCACCATCTCGGTTTCGGCCGGTGATGGCGGTGTTTTTTTTTATGTTTTTTCGGCGGGGGGTACGGCGGGCGCGGAGGACCGGGATATGAAGGGTAGTAGCCCATGAGTATCCACCTTCTCTGACAAAGTATCGTATTATTATCCTATGTGTGAAACATGATAATGTGCAGAAAAACATGAAACAGACGGCCCTGTCTTGACGAAGGGGTGTTTTAAACGTAAAATATGACTATACTTATATAGGAGATGCGCAAAACAGGGAGGAGTACGAACGGATCCGCCTGACCAGAGAGAAAAATCCGGAGGCTGAGAGATTTTTCAGGCAGGACGCTCAGAAGGTCGCCCTGGAGCAGCTTTTCTGAAGCGAATCAGTAGGAAAAGTCGGAAGAACCGTTACCCGGAGAAGCGCACAGGCGTTTATGCTGTGAATAAAGGTGGTACCGCGGGAATACTCTTCGTCCTTTTCAAAGGTTGAAGAGGTTTTTTTATGTGAAAAACAGGAAATAAGGAGCATTCCTGTTAGGGGAAAATGTGAGTTTTGAACAAAAAAGAGCCCCCTTGGTATAGTACGGAGTGTCTGATGAAAAATCATCGACCTCGAATCCAGGAAACCAAGGAGGACTCACCATGCATTATACGCAAAACGAAAAACTCACGCAAATCACCTCTAACACACTCATTATTGGCGTAGATATCGCTAAAAACAAACAGGTGGCTCGTGCTTTCGATGACCGCGGTTTTGAATTTGGAAAACGAATCAGCTTCTCCAATGATAGAGAAGGATTCGAAGCTTTTCTACAATGGGCAGCCATGCATCAAGAAAATCATCACAAGACCG
>NZ_AUCI01000032.1 GCF_000429685.1 Salibacterium aidingense DSM 18341 | reverse complement strand
TAGCATATTATTTATTTTAAATGCTTGTATACCAGTTATGGCATGTAACTCCCATTGAAGTTTGGAGGTTGTATCAAAAGTAGATCGAGATCGTACAGGGAGATCTCGACTAAAGTGCAGGTCTATCATATTTACCTTGTGCTTATTGATATTAATGTCTAAAGGGATGTCAAATAAATTGTGAAATTGCCTGTTCATTCCTTGAACTTCCAAGTCGTAATCTACGATTATGCTCGGAAAAGAAATAGTATTCATGATTTCACGAGCTTGATCCAATGCAAAATTATGTGTTTGATCTCCTGGGTAATTTTGAACTGGTAAATAACCCGCGGTGATAAGGAGATCATCACACTCAACATTAGTGCATTCTAAATAGTCAGCAATATTTATTAAAGTCTCACGATCGGGCATTCTCGTGGAACGCCCGACAAGTAAGTTTTTATACGTCGTACAAGCCATATCGTTAAGTTCCTGTTGGGTAAAACGCTTTAATAACAGATGAGTTTTTGTGTTAGAATTTTCTTCCTGTCGCTTTATACGAATCGTTTCAATTGCAACTAATAATTTTTTTGTTTTTTTATGTTGAACATTCAATCCTTCTTGCATGGAAACCTCCTTCTGACCGTTATATTAAGTGCAGTTATACACTTGGTTCAAGAATTACTCAAAAGTATACTATATTTAGGAATCATCACTTCAGTTATTATCATAGCTAAAATAAATAGAAAGGGGAATTAATTTGATTCGTGCTGTTGCAACAGATAAATTTGGACACTTAACATTACGGGAGTTTGTTGCACCTCAAGCCAAACCATGGGAAGCGATTGTTGAAGTTAGAGCATTTTCACTTAATCGAGGGGAAATTACCAATGTGATGACCCAGCAAGAACAAATTACTCCTGGATGGGATTTTACCGGTATTGTAATCGAGCAAGCACGGAATGGAGAAGGTCCACGAAAAGGAAGTAGAGTCGTTGGACTATTACCATCAGGAGCATGGGCAGAGAAGGTCGCTGCCCCTGTGAATTTCATAGCCGAGATTCCTGATACAGTATCCTATGCTCAAGCTGCCACTCTGCCAGTGGCAGGGTTATCTGCTCTTTATATACTTAGAAAAGGGGGAATGCTTCTAGGTAAACGAATACTTATAACCGGTTCGACTGGTGGACTTGGACATTTTGCTCATCAACTTGCTTCCCTGAGTGAGGCATTCAATGTTGGTATAGCTCGTAATGATGAGAAAGCAAAAAAAGTAATAGAGGCAGGTGCCAACGAGGTAATTATAGGTGAATCCATTTCGAAATCAGTAGAAAAATTTGATCCATTTCACCTCATAATAGAGACTCTAGGTGGCGGAACTTTGCCATCTCTACTATCTCAACTGAGACCAGGAGGAGTAATTGTGTCTGCGGGGTATTCTGCTTCACCAATTGCCACCTTTGATCTTTCTAAGCTTGCATCTGTAGGAGGAATAAGCTTATATAGGTTTTTTCTAGGAGATGAGGTCCATCGCTTTTCACCAATAGAAGGTTTGAATATTTTAGTAGACTTGGTTGCAAGGGGTCAGTTGAAACCTCGTATAGCAGTAGAAGCCCCATGGGAGAAAATTGAAACGATTGCTCAACAATTAATAGACCGGCAGTTTTCAGGAAAGGCTGTAATGTTGATCAATGGAGAGTAACTATATTAAATCTCGAGGGTGGTATTCCAAAAAAACAGGAAAAAAGGAGCGGTCATTCAGTTCGTTCAGTCGAAATATAGTGATTTGTAGTGGGATCAGAATCATACGGTTTTAAAAGCGATTAATTTAGTGATTGAAGAGCACTCACGAATCAGTATCAAAATGTCCAGGGAAGAAAGTAAGCTCCTGTTTGAACTGATCTCTGGAAAGGTGAACCCTTCCAGCGGTCATATTCAAAGGGAAACGAATTTTGTACTAGCTGATATTAGGGAAGATTGTTTATATAAAGGCTTAACTGTTCAAGGATATTTGACCTTTTTCAAAAAGACTTCAGCCTTCAATGGTTCGTTAGATGATTGTATAGCGGATTTCTCTTTGTCCGATGTCTGGAAAACGAGGATCAAGCGATTGACAGTCGACCAGAAGCGAAGGATGAGTCTATTCCGGATGTTTTTACTTTCTCCTAAGCTGTTTTTGATTGAAAGTCCTCTAACCAATTTAACGAATGAAGGCATTGAGCTGTACTTAAAAGCTTTGGAAACAATCAGTCCATCATTTAGAAAGGCGACCTGGTCAAAAAGCTTGGCCGCTTCTTCCATATTATGAGTGGTAGGATGATGACGATTCACCTCCCGGCTTAACATCACCAGCTCTTCGATATAATAGGAAGTGAATAATATGGTGATCTTGGCAGAGCGCAAGTTTTTTATTGACTGGTTTTTGACTGGATATCGTTCATTAATATTGATATCTTATTTAACAATAACCTAACACTTTAAAGTGGGAAGAGTGGTATAGGCATCTTCAACACTTATTTTTATGTATTTCGTCTATTTAGTGTATGGGCGGCATGATGTGATCATGCACCCATGACCCTTAAAGTTAAGGATTTAGTTTCACCTAGAAAGTCAGATTGACTTGCCTGACTAAAAGCATTATAAATCTAAAAAGCCTCTCAAAAGTTCAATAAAGGTGTTAAAAAGTTGTATTCCTTATTAAAAAGCCTCATCTGGTGATACAATTTCGAATTCACCCTCTGCATATTCTTGCTCCGCAAAATGGCTTCCCCATAGACATAACTCCTGCAAAATAGGTTTAAGAGATTCTCCAAGTTCAGTGGGTGAATATTCAACCTTCGGCGGTACTTGATTATACATCTTTCTGTTCACGAGTCCACTGGCTTCAAGATCTTTAAGTGTTTGAATCAGCATTTTCTGAGTTATATTTGGGATATTTCGCTTTAATTCACTCGTTCTTTTTGGTCCACTCATTAAAAAGTATAATACAAGGCCTTTCCATTTTCCGCCAATAACTTCCATTGTTACTTCATAACCGCAACTGAATTTTTTCATGTATAAACCCCTTCATTCCATATTTATTACTTTTAGTTACTATATCACAAAAAAGTGGGTACTTGAAATAAAGTGATTACTGATAGACACTATATCTTGTAAGATGTTTTTCAAGTACTTAAAGATCCTAGACATAAAACAAAATTAACTTTAAAGGAGTGTTAAGTATGGATAAATTTGAAGGTAAAATAGCGCTTGTAACGGGCGGAACAAGTGGCATTGGTCTTGCTACAGCACAAAAGTTTGTAAGCGAAGGTGCATATGTTTATATCACAGGACGCAGACAAAATGAACTTGATAAAGCTGTTAACCAAATTGGCAAGAACGTAACCGGTGTTCAAGGGGATATTTCTAAGCTTGAGGACTTAGACAAACTATATGACATTATAAAGCAGGAAAAAGGTAAGTTGGATATACTTTTTGCTAATGCAGGCGTCGGCAGCCTTCTTCCATTAGGTGAAATTACTGAAGAGCAGGTTGATAGAACGTTCGACATTAACGTTAAAGGAACGATATTTACTGTTCAAAAAGCATTATCATTATTCCCGAACAAAAGAGGTTCCATTATTGTAACGGGATCTACTGCTGGATCAATTGGCAACCCAGCATTTAGTGTATATGGAGCATCTAAAGCAGCACTAAGAACTTTAGTTCGCGACTGGATTCTTGACCTAAAAGGAACTGGCATCCGTGTAAATGTGGTTAGCCCAGGAACTATTCATACGCCTGCCTACAATGAGCTTTTTGGTGATGCACTTGAAGAAGTACTTGAAAATACAAGAAATACTGTTCCAGCCGAAAAAGTTGGGACACCTGAAGAAGTAGCAAACGTTGTATCTTTCCTTGCTTCAGACGAAAGCAGCTACTTGACGGGAACTGAATTGTTCGTAGATGGGGGACTGGCACAGGTTTAATTTAACAGCGCAGAAATGACAAAGGGGTGGATGGATCCGTTTGGGGCGAAAGCTCGAACGTTCCTTGGTCTGCTTATTTTTTAACAGTGCGATAGTCGGTGTTTGTATGTTTTGCCCCGTCGGAATAGCTGCATCCTTTTTTGTTTTCTTCTTACCTTATATAATCAATGTCAGTCACTTCTAACATTTCCTTGATGACCTTCTGTCCTTATGGGTTGCGCAACAGGAAGTCTATCGATTTAGGGAATTGTTAGCAAGTGGCTTTTTTTTTTTACCTCCTCAGGCTATCAACATAGAAGGCCTGCCGTTACCTACATTTTTATACTGCCATAAACATATTTTAACGCCAAAGGTGCTTCTATTATAACTCCAGTTATCACAGCCCCACCTAAATAGGGTCAATGATAGGCATTAGAATGATAACCAGTAGTTCATACGTTAACAGCTGTCTCTCAAAATAATGCTTGCCTTAAAGTGTACTTTAAGGTTTAAGATAAGGAAGAACCAGCTGATTCCGTCTGAAAATAACTGACAAGGAGGGATCTTGCAAATGGCATTCACGATCAAAGAAGCTTCAGAGCGGCTTGGTTGCCCGGCTCATACGATTCGTTTTTATGAGAAGGAGGGATTGCTCCCTTACATTAAGAGAGATAAGAACGGGAATCGACTGTTCGAACAAGATCACCTAGATTGGCTCCGGGTGATGACATGTTTCCGGGCGACAGGGATGAAGCTGTCGTTGCTGAAGGAGATGGTGGCTCTTGCGCTCGATGGTGATTCCACGATTCCACAGCGCAAAGCGATCTTGAATCAGTACAAGGAAGATTTATTTCGCCGCCAGAACGAATTGACCGCAGCGCTCGACGCCGTCAATAACAAACTGTCGATATACGAAGACATCGTGAAAGGGAAAAACCCTTCCGAGAGCCAGTTGTTAGTCAAGATGGAGGAGTCCGAGCGACAACAAACACGGAATGAGGGATTAACAAATGAAGCAAAGGATTTTAGGCAATAGCAATATCCGCGTCTCTTCGATCGGACTGGGAGTTATGGGAATGTCTCCAGGCATTTACGGGGAGACTAACGACGAACAGTCGATCCAAACGATGCATCGCGCTTTGGACATTGGCGTCACGATGTTCGATACCGCGGACGTTTACGGGAACGGACATAACGAAAAGCTGCTCGGCCGTGCTCTTCAAGGGCGCCGCGAGCAAGCCATTATCGCCACCAAGTTCTCGTTTAACCCAAATTACGAGAGCATCAGTGGCCATCCTGATTATGTTAAGAAAGCAGTGGAAGATAGCCTTCGCCGTTTGAATACGGATTACATCGATCTATACTTCCAACACCGCGTCGATCCGCAAATCCCGATAGAGGAAACGGTCGGAGCGATGGCAGACTTAGTCAAGGCAGGCAAAGTTCGGGCGCTCGGTTTGTCCGAGGCTTCCGCTTCCACCATTCGCCGCGCTCATGCCGTATATCCGATCTCCGTGCTAGAGAGTGAGTATTCGCTCTGGAGCCGTGACATCGAAGAGGAGATACTCCCTACCGTAAGAGAGCTCGGGATTACCCATGTAGCCTACAGTCCACTGAGCAGGGGCTTTATCTCCGGCGAGCTTCGCACTTTCGAGGATCTGGCCGACGACGATCTTCGCAGATGGATGCCGCGGTTCCAAGGAGACAACTTCCGGAAGAACATTGAGGTTGTCGACAAGATTAAAGAGATCGCGATGGAGAAGAATTGTACACCATCCCAATTGGCCATTGCCTGGACGATTGCCAACGGGGCGCTGCCTATACCGGGTACGAAGCGTATCAAGTACCTAGAGGAAAATACGGCCGCGGCTGATATCCTTCTCATGAAGGAGGACCTCGAACGTATCGATCAGGTCAGCCCCAAGAATGTCGTTCACGGTACGCGTTATATGAAAGAACAGATGACACTGCTCGACGGCTAGACTATAATCAGATGAAGCAATGGTCTACGGGCTCCGTGGACCATTTGCAATTGGATATTGTCTCAGGAGGTCGGCAAGCCATGAACGCTCGTTTTACAGATCGAATCAAAATCGCTCCAAGCTTCTGGACGAGCCTGAGAGAAATCGGATAGATGGAGCTTTAATTATGGGAGGAAGTAGATGATAAGTCTGTCCTTGAGAAATTAGTCATCAAACCAAATATTGACACGGTGAATTATGTTCCAGGAGCGATTCTATGGTCCGTGGACAAAAAAAATGTAACCAAGAGCGGCATGTCTAGACTCGTTGGATCAAAGGTATACAAGCAAATGACGGTAAGAAATGTAATCACCGCCCGTAAGATTTATGAACTCATGCAAGCGCAAACCAGTTAGTTCGCGTTATATATATAATATCCATATTGACATGACACCAATTAGCGTCGTATAATAATGACACTAAATGGTGTCTTATTTAATGAGGAGGGAGGAGGCCATTGAACAAGGAATTAAACCGTGATGTTTTTGTGGCCATAGCTGATCCTACAAGGCGCAAGTTAATACGAATATTGGCGGATGAGAGGGAACTGCCTCTTTATAAATTGACCCCTCATTTTCAAATGGGCCGTACCGCCGTCTCTAAGCATCTTACTATTTTAAAAGAGGCCGATTTAGTACAGGAGCGCAAAGCTGGCAGAGAAACCAGATATCGCATGAATGCTGAACCATTAAAGGAAGTTAAAGATTGGCTTTCCTATTATGAAAATTTTTGGAACAACAACGCAGCGCGCTTAAAAAAATTGCTGGGGGAGGAATGAAAGATGGCGGATTTAATTTTGGATTTTCAGTTTTCAAGCCCTATTGAAAAGGTATGGGAGGCGTTAACGGAATCAGAAATGCTTTCGGAATGGGTGATGGAAAATGATTTCAAACCAGTGGTGGGGCATACATGCCAATTCTGGAATGAGGATATAGATTTAGTGGTGGAGTGTGAAGTATTAGTAGTAGAGAAACCTTATAAGTTGTCCTATACATGGGTAGGCGGCCCGATAGATACGATTGTAACCTGGACTTTAAAAGAAGAGAATGATAAAACATATCTCTATCTCGAACAAACTGGCTTTGAGGAAGAAGGGCAGGCGTTTAATGGAGCAAAATACGGTTGGGCCTACAAAGTGGATGAGCTAAAAAAAGTATTAAATGAAATATGAGGGGAGGAATAAAAGTGGCTGATTTGAGAGAATTTTTAAAAGGTATTGACCCCCCGCCACATAGAGAAAGAGTAGAAGAAATAATGAATTGGATTAGAAATAAATATCCGGATTTAGAAGCAGAAATAAAATGGAACCAACCAATGTTTACGGATCACGGGACATTTATTATTGGAATTAGTGTGTCTAAAAAGCATGTAGCTGTTGCTCCAGAAGGGGCAGCGATTACCCATCTCGAGGATGATATTGGGAAAGCTGGTTATGATTATACCAAAGAATTAATCCGCATTCCCTGGAACCGCCCGATTGATTACGCCCTACTTGAAAAGATGATCGATTTTAATATTTGGGATAAGGCAGAGTGTTCAACATTTTGGCGGAAATAATAAAATACGAATCGAGTCCCCTTGGAAATCTTGTAAGAGTTTCTGAGAGGATAAAAGGAGCGCACGTTATGAGTTTTTTCAAAGATATGATATCCGTATTTAAAAAGAGAGAATTATCCTTTTTAGAAAGCAGCAAGGAGTCGGAAGGGGTGCATTCCTTTCTGTTTGAAAAACCGAAAGATGTAACGTGGACAGCAGGCCAGCACGGCTTATTCACTATTACACATAAGAAAGTAAAAAACTCCACGAAACCGTTCACTCTGTCGTCAACTCCTGCAGAAAATGTCGTTAAAATAACAACGTTAATAAATGATGAACCGAGTGAATTTAAACAAGCGTTATTAGAATTAAAACACGGGATGAATATTAAAATGAGCGGTCCAGTCGGTTCTTTCCACCTCAAAGATAACCGCCCTGCGCTCCTGATTGCAGGGGGAATTGGGATTACACCGTATCGCTCGGTTCTGAAACAACTAGAGGCAGAAGGAAGATATAATGAAAAGCAATTAAACCTCCTTTATATGAGTAATAAAATGCCAGATATTTTTAAAGAGGAACTTGGTGAAATGGCTGAAAACAACGTAATGAATGTAAAGTATGTTGATTCAAGAGATCACCTTTACGAGGAGATAGATAAGTTTATCACCTTATACCAAAATAATGGTAATTACTTTATTGCTGGACCAAAGTCCATGGTAGATTCAATTTCAGTGGATTTAAGAAGTAAAAATATTTCAAAGCGAAATATAACAAAGGATGGCTTTTTTGGGTATTAGCTTAGATTAAGGTAATCGAAAAAGGTTTAACAGATTAGATCGGGAGAATCAATAAAAATCATCTGAGACCGGCGCCGTCAGTTGAACTTGTTAGTACATAGGAAGAAAGATTCTTCACGCTCTTCTGCTGAAGAATATGATATAATTTTAAGAAGGAAAGGAGGGTTGAAAACATTGAATGAAAAGGATGTACTAAACCAGATTCTCGGCGTTGTACAAAGCATGGAACAACGTCTGCACTACGTTGAGACGAATATGGCAACAAAGGAAGAGATAGCATCGCTGCCGACCAGGGAGGAAGTCAATCAGCTTATCAAAGAAGAAACGAAATCACTGGCAACCCAGGAATCACTGAATAATCTGGCAACAATAGAAATGCTGGAGGATCTTGCCACGAAAGATATGCTGAAAGATTTGGCAACAAAGGAGTCGCTCAAAGATTTAGTCACAAATGAAGCTATTAAAGAGCTTGCTACAAAAAATGACGTTCATCAGCTTCAAGAAACGATGGACCGTATGGAAAGCAAACAGGAAGTAATATTTAATCAAACGGGAAAACTCTCTGAATATCACACTGAATTAAAGGGAGAATTTTCGGATGTGAAAGACAGAATTTCTTTCCAGACTCACAAACTCAGCGAAGCCGAACTAGAATTATTCAAATTGAAAAAATCCCAATAAAAACACGCCAATTATCCCGGCGCCATTCCATTCATGAGTATCCTGCATCATTATCTTCTATTTCTTCTTTCTATTCCTTTCTCCGGATTTAACCCCTTTACTCAAAATATCATGATAGAACAGTCCTTCCAGAACTATCCCCAATAAAAAATTTTTATTAATGATTTCAGCGTTATCCAGTCCCGCACTTCATGTTTCTCCCCAATCATTTTAGGGAATCGAGTCTCTGCAAACCATAGGAGGAGGCAGAAACATGAGTGACCAATCAAAAGTGGTTCATCATTTTACTGAGTTTCCGGAATTTGAAAATAAAGGACTAGAAGATAATGGGATATCATTTCCTGAGCTGGAACAGATTTTAAAGGAATACTTACTTAGCCAGCCGAGAGAGACGATGGAGTTTAAAGAGTGCTTCGTGCGCCTGGAACAGGAAAATAACGAAGAAGTAAGAATAGTGGAAGTGACGTTTCAGGACCATAATATGAAAAATTATACAAGACTGTGGGGCTCCAAAAGCAATGAAGATGGCAGGGTGTTGGATATGAAAGTGGATGCCGTTGACCTGGAGACGAAAGAGGTAGTGTATGAACGGCAATTAGTATAACAATGAAAGAGTCTGCGAAATAACCGTAGTATCCCTAATACCATCCCTGAAGGTACGACACCGCTTACTTTTATCACAGCCGGAGTTGAACAGGCGGTTAAACAAGCAAAACACTACATTCATCCCGCAAACAAAATGAAAGTCATTTCGCCAAGGCCTTTCTAATGAAGTCGGCATCAGCTATTGCCGTTATTGAATTTTACAAACAGAAACACTATTAAACATGATACCGTCCTTTTGGCACAACTAAAGGGGAGTGAGAAACGGGGTCTTT
This sequence comes from Salibacterium aidingense DSM 18341, assembly GCF_000429685.1. GTDB lineage: Bacteria > Bacillota > Bacilli > Bacillales > Marinococcaceae > Salibacterium > Salibacterium aidingense. Next base: position 28,818 of record NZ_AUCI01000032.1, on the reverse strand, counting down.
TATGACGGTACAATGAAGCCCGAATAAGTCTCCGATTAATTGGCTTGTCATCACCTCGGATGGGCCCCCCTTAGCGATAAGTTCCCCTTGACGGAGCGCAAAGATATGATCGGCATAGCGGGCGGCCAGGTTTATATCATGAAGAACCATAACAATTGTCGTTCCGTATTTTCGGTTAAGGTCTGTGAGCATATCGAGAATTTCGATCTGGTAGGTAATATCGAGAAACGTAGTCGGTTCATCCAGAAATAAAATATCGGTTTGCTGCGTCAGGGCCATAGCAATCCAGACGCGCTGCCGCTGCCCGCCGGAAAGCTCATCTATATTCTGGTTGGCAAGCTCTGTGATATCCATAATTTCCATGGCTTCGGCAACGGCCTCATAATCTTTCTTTGTCCATCCCTGAAGGAAGGATTGATGTGGAAACCTCCCCCGTCCCACTAAATCCGCTACCGAAATACCTTCCGGGACGATGGGGGACTGAGGCAGCAGCCCTAAAACCCGGGCCAGCTGTTTTGACGGAATGCTGCTGATGGCTTTTCCGTCCAGGGTGATTTCCCCTGATTCGGGCTTAATCAGCCTTGCCATCGTCTTAAGAAGGGTAGACTTTCCGCAAGCATTGGCTCCAATAATAACGTTGATTTGATTACTTGGAATCTCTACGTTTATATCGTTAAGAATAGTATGCTGCTCATATCCCGCTGAAATTTCCTCGGCTTGGAACCTATGTGCTGGTTTCATGATAAACTTCCCCTCCGATTCATACGAATAAGTAAATAAAGCAGAAATGGTGCTCCGAGTAGACCGGTGACGATGCCGGCTGGAAATCTGGCGTCAAAGGCAAATTGCCCGATGAGGTCAGCGCCAAGGACCAGGTTAACACCGACAAGACCTGCAGGGACAACATTAGAATACCCCGTTCCTACTAACCTTTTCGCGATCGGTCCCGCAAGGAACGCCACAAACGAGATGGGACCTGTCACCGAAGTAGCAAGAGCAAGCATAGAAACGGAACTCACAATAAGCAGTATTCTGGTCTTATCTGTATTCAGTCCGAGAGAAAAAGCCGATTGTTCTCCAAGCTCTAATATACTCAGATGTTTCCCCAGTACAATCACCATAGGAGTACAGATCAGCACCGTGAGCATAAGAGGAAGCATGTCATCGATTTGAGAACCGTTCAGGCTGCCGCTGATCCATTGCAGGGCGGAGGGGAGATCTTCCTGCGCCCCCTCCATGAGAAGATAGGAAATGACAGCGCTCAGCATGGCTTGTATCCCTATCCCCACCAGAATGAGCCGTCCTACTGAAAACGAACTGCCCCTCGACAACAAGTAAATAAGTGCAACGGTGACCAGCCCCGCTATCACTGAGGCAATGGAAGCGGTTGTGTCGCTTGTCTGGAGGATGAGGATGCAAAAAAGAGCCGCAACACTCGAACCTGCTGTAATCCCGAGTATGTCCGGGTTTGCGAGAGGATTACGCAGCATGGTCTGAAAGGTATTGCCGGCAATACCAAAAGCAAATCCGGCAAAAAGACCGGCAAGCATCCTTGGAAGCCGGATGGTATTTACTGCAAAAGATACTCCTTCAAGCGTTTCCCCTGAAAGGGCCCGCACAACTTCTGAAACCGTGTAAAACGTACTGCCAAGCAGCAGCATGGTGCTGCATAGGATAAAGGAGAGCAGCAGGAGCAGGCTGTTAACAATGAACCACCGCCGCCGTCTCTGCCGCCTGCCCGCTATAATTATGTCAATGGTTTGATTTGTCATATGGAACGAACCTTCATTCTCACAGCTAATAAAATCAAAAGCGGAGCCCCTATAAATGCGGTAACGACCCCTGCCTCAAGTTCTCCGGGACTCCCGATGAGTCTGCCGCTCACATCGGATATCGTTAATATGATAGCTCCTGCCACGGCAGACATCGGAATAATAAAACGCAGATCAGGGCCCAGAACCAAACGTATAAGATGGGCGGATAAAAGCCCGATAAAACCAATAGGTCCGGCCAGCGCCGTCGTGGCTCCGCAAAGAATAACACCGGCAAAAGCTGCAATCAGTCTTAGTATGCCCGTCCGCACACCCTGCCCGGTGGCAACCTCATCCCCCAATGCCAGCGCATTGAGCGCTGACGCCGAAAGAACCGCCACCACAAGGCCGATAATAAGAAACGGAAGAAAAGTAGTAATCGCACTCCAGTTTCCCGCTCCGACACTGCCTACCTGCCAAAACCTGAATTGATCCATAACATTGGTACGCGGAATCATGATGGCACTTACCAGGGAGGAAAGGGCAGCACTTGTGGCTGCCCCCGCCAGGACAAGCTTCAGAGGAGTCGCACCGTCACGCCCCATCGAGCCGATGCCATAGACGAAAACGGCAGTGATCATTGCTCCTGCTATCGCCAGCCATATATATTGTCCGGCGGTGCTTATGTTCAAAAAAGCTATTCCGCTGACCACAAACAAAGATGCACCTGTATTTACTCCCAATATGCTCGGGTCGGCGATAGGATTGCGGGTAACCGCCTGCATCAGGGCGCCGGACACGCCAAGAGCCGCACCGCAGCACAAACTAAACACTGTCCGGGGGATTCGTTCGCGGACGACGGTTGCTCCGTAAGAGTCAATGTTCGAATGAAACAATCCGGCTATCAGCTGATCCTGTGTGACCAGACGTGCCCCAAAAATGAGAGAAGCCAGCACACATGCTCCGAGCAGTACAACAGAGAGGACTAATACTATCGTCAAATGCTTAGGGAAATGGGTAATTTGCCAATCCTTTTTTTTCCGTTCTCTACTCCTCGATGTTAGAAATGGCATCTCCAATTAACTCCAGGTAATCATCAATGGTATAAGGGATGGAGAGCGCACTCGGGGTCCCGGAAGCTGCAAGCACCGTTCCGTCTCCAATGAACGCAACAGAACCTCTCTCCATTGCAGGAATTTGTCCAAGGCGTGAATCCGCTTGAACAGCTTCAAGGAGGTTTTCATCGCCGTATCCTATGATGAGATCCGCCTCGTTCAGTACGTCCGCGTTTTCAGCGCTTACACTCAAGGAGAAGCTGCTCTCATCATCGATCATTTCTTTCACACTCTCAGGATATTCCATGCCCAGTTCTTCGGTCAGAAAAGAGCCGCGGGAATCAGCTGGGGTATAAATATGAAATTCAGACAGGTCCTCAGCCGAGAAGTTAGCCCAGACTATTTTCTGTCCTTGCATTTCAGGGTATTCTTTCACCTTTTCACTAATTAAACTCTCCGTGTCCTCCACGAGTTGCTCGCCTTCTTTCTCCATGCCCATCCCTTTAGCATTCATTGTAATCTGGTCCTGCCAAGAGGTGGTCCAGGGAGATTCGGGATATGCCACAACCGGCGCAATATCGCTTAAAATATCATAATCTTCCTGGGTTATGCCGGAATAAGCGGCGAGGATGACATCTGGATTGGAAGCGGAAATAGCCTCAAAATCAAGACCGTCTGTATCCTGAAATACGTTGGGGTTGTTTTCGCCAAGTTCCTCAACTTTTTCCGCCGTCCACGGTAAAAGACCGTTCTCGTCTGTGATACCGTAGTTCGCTGCCGAAAAGCCTACAGGTACTACTCCCAGTGCAAGAGCTGTGTCCTGGTTCCCCCATTGAATTGTCGCTACTCTTTCAGGTTTTTCTTCTATAACCGTTTCGCCAAAAGCATGCTCGATCACAATTGGCTCTTCTAACGCTGAATCATTCGTATCGGAGGTTTCTGAGCCGGAGGTTTCGTTACTTTCTGATTCCTGTTCTGCTGAATTGGATCCAGATGTTGTACCGGTGGACTCGCTGGAACAGCCAGCCAGTACAATTAATAAACCTGCCAAAATAAGTAACACACTTGATGAAATCGTTCGTTTAGCAAACATTTCCTATCCCCGCCTTTTTAATGAATATGTATTACCGTAATGAAATAACAATCTAGAACGCGAGTGCATTTTCAATAATGATAATCATTATCAATTATTGTATACACCTTTTGGCAAGTTGTCAATTGAACCTACCGTTCTTTTAGCAATTCTCATTAGGGAGGTAGAATTTATAAGAAAATGGTATAGAAGAAGCTTATGATTATGCTATGATAGGAGAATGATAATCATTTGCAATGTATCGATATATATGCAAGGGGGAGAGGACGATGCTGCGCCGCTTTTTTGCCTACTATAAACCCTATAAGAAATTATTCACGCTGACCTTTGCCTGTGCGGTGTTTGTTGCCCTGTTGGATCTGGCGTTTCCACTTGTTGTTAACCATGTCGTTGATACCTTGCTCCCGCAGGGGAATATCTCGGTTATCCTCTGGGCGTGTGCCGCCCTTTTTTTCATTTATATATGTAACACCGGCGCCCATTTTGTGGTGACTTACTGGGGCCACCGTCTTGGGATTAACATTGAAACCGATATGCGGGCCGAGCTGTTTGATCATGTCCAGCGGCTTTCCTTTACCTATTATGACAATAATAAAACCGGTCATCTGCTTTCCAATTTGACAAACGATTTGTTTGAAATCGGCGAAGTCGCCCATCACGGGCCGGAGGACGTATTTATTGCATTGATGACATTATTCGGCTCCTTCGGCGTCATGTTATATATCAATGTCAAACTGGCCCTGCTCACTTTTCTGGTGGTACCGCCGCTCATTTTTATCATCATTTACTGCCACCGCCGTATGACAGCGGCTATGAAATTTATGCTGAAGCGGATGGCTGATTTTAACGCGCGGGTGGAAGATACGATAGGAGGCATCCGTCTCGTACAGGCCTTCGCGAACGAAAAGCACGAGCGCAGGTTATTTCAACGGGACAACCAGCGTTTTAAAGACGCGAAAATCTGGTCGTACCGCGTGATGGGCTTGAACACTTCCCTTAGTTATATGATGATGCGGATCATGACCCTTTTCGTGCTTTTATGCGGCGCTTATTTTATTGTGCAGGGAGAATTATCGATTGGAGATTTCATGGCTTTTATTTTATTAACAAATATCTTTTTCCGTCCGATTGAAAAAATTAATGCTATTATTGAAAGTTATCCGAAAGGCTATGCCGGCTTCAAACGTTATATTGCGCTGCTGGATACAGAACCGGATATCGTGGACCGCCCGGGTGCGAAACCGCTTCATGACGCGAAAGGAAATATCGTGTACAGCGGTGTCCGTTTTGGCTATGAAGAGGAGCGGCCTGTGCTTGATGGGATCGATCTTTCTATTAGACCTGGGGAGACTGTGGCCTTTGTCGGCCCGTCCGGTGCCGGAAAAACGACGCTGTGCAGCCTGCTTCCCCGTTTTTATGAGATCCAGGACGGATCGATTACCGTAGATGGGAGGGAGATCCGCGACATTCAGCTTTCCTCGCTGCGGAGTCAGATCGGCATCGTCCAGCAGGATGTCTTCATGTTTTCGGGGACCCTGCGGGACAATATTCGTTACGGCAAATTAGACGCAGACGACGAAAAAGTATGGGAAGCCGCCCGCCGCGCAGAACTGGAATCTTTTGTACAGGACCAGCCGGAGGGGCTGGATACGATTGTCGGCGAACGCGGGGTGAAATTGTCCGGCGGACAGAAACAGCGTCTTTCGATTGCGCGAATGTTTTTGAAAAACCCGCCCATTTTGATTTTGGATGAAGCAACTTCCGCCCTGGATACAGAAACAGAAGCGTCGATTCAACGTTCCCTTTATGAACTGGCGGAAGGTAGAACGACGTTGATCATTGCTCATCGTCTCGCGACTATCCGTCACGCTGACAGGATAATTGTCGTGACACCGGAAGGGATCGAAGAACAAGGAACCCATGAAGAGCTGCTGCAGCGCGGCGGACACTATGCAAATCTTCAGGAGGCGCAGTTCACGTATATATAGAAACAAAAAAGGGGCTGGGCATAAGGCAGGGGATAGAAACCTTATGTACAGCCCCTTAGTATTTACATATAATTTTAATAGGTACCAATTTGGTTTGAAAGGAAATCACCATTCATCAAACGTTTGATGAATGAATGGATAGGACGAGGGATCATTCTTATCCTGCGTCGATTGATCGGGTATTATTCACTATAACTAGGGTGTATTATTTTGGGAAAACCGGGAGCGGAGGATTTAATTGACGTATTTAAAAATAGAGGGTGTGGAAAAACGATATCAACATATGGGCGTCTTTCCGCTCATGACCGATACGAGCGGATTGTACCAGCGGCTTAGCGTGTATGACAATTTAAGGCTCTACGCCGATCTTTATGGAATTTCCCAAAAAGATAATAGAATAGATAAGGTACTGGAGATTGTCAATCTGACAGAAGCCGGAAAAACAAGTGGCAAAGTTTTCGAAAGGAATGACACAGCGGGTGCTTTTGGCAAGAGCGTTTCTCCACGAACCTGAACTGCTTTTTCTTGATGAACCTACAGCTGCTCTGGACCCGGCAAATTCCCAGCATATTCATGATGGGTTGCGAGAGCTGAATAAAAAGGGGACGACGATTTTTTTAACCACGCATGATATGTATGAAGCAGAATTACTGTGTGACCGGGTGGCTTTTTTGAACAAAGGCAGTGTGCAGCTTCTTGGGGTCCCCAAAGCCCTCAGACGGCAATATTCCGATAACACTATAACGGTGGAGTTGAGTGGAGGAGAGAAAAAAATATTGTCCAAAGGACCGGAAAGTGCGCAAGACATGTATGACTGGCTGAAAATGGGAGCCGTTGAATCTGTTTTATACGAATGAGCCTACCTTAGGCGATATCTTTGTGGACCTTACTGGGAGGGAATTGGTATGACATCTTCACTGAAGCGCATTTATGCCATATTGAATAAAGATCTGAAGGACCTATCCAAAAATATGTATGTGCTCTCTACAGTAGTGGTGCCTATTTTCATGGCTGCTGTGTTTGCAAGAAGCGGCAATACTCCCCTTGAAATACACTATCTTGTGGTCAATCTGGCGTTTGCAACGGTTGCGGCTTTTGTACAATGTGCCCTGATAGCGGAGGAAAAGGAGAAAAATACACTTAGAGGGCTGATGATGTCGCCGGCCTCCACTGCAGAAATACTCACGGGAAAAAGCCTTGTCAGTGTACTATTAACACTCATAACCTTAATTGTGTGTATGAGAATCACCGGTTATACCCCTGAAGGGCTGCCTATTATTTCGATAGCTCTTTTGGTTACCCTTATTTTTTATGTAGCGATGGGGACCATGCTTGGTCTGCTGACTCGTTCATTAATGGAAGCGTCGGTTGTGATTTTGCCAATCATGTTTATATTTGGGATGGGGACGTTGTTGATCGAATTGATTCAGGAATATGAAGCTCTTATGTTTATTGAGTACCTGCCTAATTTCCAATTGGAAATTATGGCTCAGGCCGTAGAGAGTGGTGCTTCATTTGAAGAGGTAGCTGGTGAGTTAGGCATTATGGCCGTTTGGATGGCAGTCATGGTTGTGTTGACTGTAGCTGTTTACAGGAGAAGAACGTTTGACGGGGAATAATGTTATCATTTCCCGGGAAATGACGCTCCCTGCCGAAATAGCTGAACCCCTTGGGGGAGGGGGCTGTGTATAATGTCTTTCGTCTCGGTGTCTTTTCGATTTTCCTCCATAGACTCTGCGCAATGATGCATGAAAGGAAGGACGATTGGAAGAGGCAATAGGTTGTGCTATGATGGGAAAAGATAAGAAATCATCCTTATCGAAAAATCAGAGGATGGTTTCTTTTTTTACGCTCTATTCGTTTTTTCGAGAATAGGGAGAAGGGAGTACGAATATGAAAAACACGATTTATATTATTATCGGGACGCTGCTGTTTGCACTGGCTGTGACGCAGCTTGCGATGCCAAACTCGATTGCCGAAGGCGGCATTGTTGGTATGTCCTTGCTTATTTACTACAGTCTCGGCATTTCTCCCAGCATTTCCACGCCGATTATATTCGTGATGCTTTTAGGGATTGGTATTCGTTACCTGCCTCGGCATATGGTGTATAAAACGATTTTTAATGTGCTGTTATTCTCCTTTTTTATCTGGGTTTTTGAAGATATGTACGCTCAACCGATAGAAGATACGCTGCTTGCGGCGATTTTTGCCGGAATTATAACCGGCATTGGTTTTGGTTTTATTTATCAGGCAGGAAGTTCGGTTGGCGGCACGTCCATTCTAGCCCGTGTCTTTAATCAGCAGCTGGGCTGGGATCTGACCGGCACAACACTTGCCCTTGATGCGGCTGTTGTGATCGCGGGGATATTCATTATCGGCCCTGTATATACGATGTATACCCTGATTACCCTGTACGTTGGCAAGGTCGTTACGGATTTCGTGCTTGGCGGTTTTGATTCGAAAAAAGCGCTCAACATCGTTTCGCCGTATTCTGAAGAGATATCCAAGCGGATTACGCACGATCTGGCTTCCAGCGCAACCGTATTTTATGGGGAAGGAGAATACATGAAAGAACAGCGCCGGGTGTTGTATATTGTTATTCACACACACAAGCTGCTGCAGCTGAAACGAGTGATTAAAGAAGTGGATCCTGATGCGTTTATTGTGGTACATAATGTTAAAGACGTTTCCGGCGGCTTCATCTCAGGAGCAACACTAAAGTGACGGCCGAGACTCTCTGTTGAAGAGCAGGGCGGCTTCAGGATGGCAGAAACAGCCAGTGTACCTGTGGGGCGGGGAGTCGAATCTCTGATTGTTATCAACACAAATAGGAAGAACATGGTGCTATAGAGAGTAAGGATTGTAATGGAAACAGCAGCGGCATTTAATTACCATCGAAAGGGTGGGTGTACATGAGAATTGAGAAAATGGATATACGTAAAACATCAGAAGTTTCACTGACCACTTATTTGTTAGATAACTCCACTCAGTTTGCTAACATAACGGACCGGCCGGCTGTACTGATCCTGCCGGGGGGAGGCTATTATCATACGTCTGACCGGGAAGCAGAACCTATCGCCATGGCTTACTTGGCAGAAGGGTTCCATGCCTTTGTCTTACGGTATTCTGTTGGAGAAGCATCTTCCTTTGAGACTGCCTTTAACGACGGAGAGAAAGCCTTAAAGTGGTTGAAAGACTATGCGGCTCAATGGGGGGTCAATAAGGACAAAATCGCAGTCGCAGGTTTTTCCGCCGGTGGTCACCTGGCGGCGGCTCTGGGGACCATGGGGACAATTCGGCCAAATGCATTAATTCTCGGATATCCCTGCATCCTTTCAGGTATATCATTGGCTTTTTCTATCCCGTCGGTAGACAACGAAGTCGATGATCAAACTCCCCCAACCTTCTTGTTTACTAGTTTTGAAGACGCGCGTGTCCCTGTGAAACACTCCCTTCGATTTATGGAGGCTCTCCATCAAAATAACATTCCTTTCGAATCTCATATTTTCCAGTCGGGCAGGCATGGGCTATCTTTAGCAAAGCCTCTTACTTCTTCAGGAATGAAACAACTCATTGATTCTGATTTTTCAAAATGGTTTGATTTAACTGTATCGTGGTTACATCGTTTATTTGGTGAGTTTCCGGCAGAATAGAACGGACCTGAAATGATTGTTGCTGTGTATATCGTTGGACCGGCACGACTGGCAAAACAGTCATAAGATAGAGTAAAAAATCCATATCAGAGATGGAGCTGGTTGTTTGATAAAAACGGACCCCACGTTCAACAATTGGAAGGGATGGTGAAGGTATCTCACCGTATAAAAAAAGCACCTTGTATGGGCTTCTGACCAGCAGCTCACGTTAAAATGTGAGCTGAGATCAGGAAGCCTTGTAAGGTGCTGCCCCTTGCAAGGGGTGGATTTTATACTTTTGCGAGCGTTTTTGGCTGCTTCAGGTCGAAGCGGTCTGCGTTCATGATCTTCACCCAGGCCGCGATAAAGTCATGGACAAACTTTTCCTTGCTGTCGTCCTGCGCATAGACTTCGGAAAGGGAGCGCAGAACAGAGTTGGAACCGAAGACAAGATCGACTCTCGTTGCCGTTCGTATGACCTCCCCGGTATGGTAGTCACGACCTTCATAAACACCATGGCCGGCAGGCTTCCATTCGACGTTCATGTCAAGCAGGTTCACAAAGAAGTCATTCGTCAAGGTACCGACGCGATCTGTGAAGACACCGTACTGGGTACCATTGTAGTTTGTACCGAGAACACGCATGCCGCCGATAAGGACTGTCATTTCGGGAGCAGACAAATCCAACAGCTGAGCCTTGTCTAAGAGAAGCTCTTCAGGAGTGACGCTGTACTCTTTCTTTTGATAGTTGCGGAATCCATCTGCATATGGCTCCATCACTTCAAAGTTTTCTATATCGGTCTGCTCTTGGGCAGCGTCGCCGCGTCCGGGTTCGAACGGAACCATGACGTCAAAGCCTGCCTCTTTAGCCGCTTTTTCAACGGCTGCACTCCCGCCCAGCACAATCAAATCGGCGAGACTGACGTTTTTATGGAACTGGGTACGAATACTCTCCAGCACGGTTAAAACTTTTGAAAGCTTTTCCGGCTCATTAACTTCCCAGTCTTTTTGGGGAGCCAGACGAATGCGGCCGCCATTCGCCCCGCCCCGCTTATCAGAGGCACGGAAGGTACTGGCGGACGCCCATGCTGTAGTGACGAGTTCGCTCACTGTCAGTTCGGAGTGAAGTATCTTTGTTTTCAATTCCTCGATTTCCGCCTCAGTTAATTTATAATCAACTGCCGGGACAGGGTCCTGCCAAATGAATTCCTCTTTTGGAACTTCCGGGCCAAGATACCGTTCGCGAGGTCCCATGTCGCGATGCAAAAGCTTGAACCAGGCGCGGGCAAAGGCATCGGCGAATTCATCCGGATTTTTGTGAAAACGACGGGCAATCTTTTCAAATTCCGGGTCGGTACGCATTGCCATATCTGCCGTTGTCATCATTGTCGGCACGCGTTTGGATTCATTTTCGGCATCAGGAGCAAGGTCTTCCTGCTTTGGGTTGACAGGAGTCCACTGATAGGCGCCGGCTGGACTCTTCGTGACTTCCCATTCATATCCGAACAAAAGATCAAAGTAACTCATATCCCATGTGGTTGGAGTAGGGGTCCATGCGCCTTCAATGCCGCTTGTAATCGTGTAAGCACCTTTGCCGGTTTCGTGGGTGCTTTTCCAGCCTAAGCCCTGAGCTTCAATAGGAGCTCCTTCCGGCTCTTCCCCAACATGAGAAGGATCTCCTGCACCGTGAGCTTTACCAAATGTATGCCCTCCGGCTGTGAGTGCTACCGTTTCTTCATCGTTCATCCCCATGCGTTTAAAGGTTTCGCGGATATCCTGGCCGCTTACTGCCGGATCTGGTTCGCCGTTTGGCCCTTCAGGGTTTACATAGATCAAACCCATTTGCACGGCAGCAAGCGGATTCTCCAGCTCACGCTCTCCGTAGTAACGATTATCTCCAAGCCACTCCGTTTCAGGTCCCCAGTTGACATCTTCCTCCGGATGCCAAATGTCTTCTCGCCCTGCGCCAAATCCGATCGTCTTTCCACCCATCGATTCAATCGCCACATTTCCTGCCAGCACGAGCAGATCAGCCCAGGAGATCTTGCTGCCGTACTTCTGTTTCATCGGCCAAAGCAGACGGCGGGCCTTGTCGAGGTTACCGTTATCCGGCCAGCTGTTCAGAGGAGCGAAACGCTGAGAACCGCTTCCCCCGCCGCCGCGGCCGTCCTGCATCCGATATGTACCAGCGGCGTGCCAGGACATACGGATAAAAAACGGACCATAATGACCGTAGTCTGCCGGCCACCACTCCTGGCTGTCCGTCATGAGGTTATGAAGATCCTTTTTTAATGCATCGTAATCCAATTTCTTAAATTCTTCTGCATAATCAAAATTTTCTCCCATTGGGTTTGTTTTCGTATCATGTTGATGAAGGATGCTCAAGTCTAAAAGGTTTGGCCACCATTCTTTATTTGACGTGCCTTTAAAAGGGTGACTGGCAGAACTGCCATGGGCGACCGGGCATTGTCCCATATTCTCATTGTCTTTTGTGTCCATACGATTTCCCCTTTCTGTTTAAATAAGTATAAATGAATAAAACCTCCAATGAATGGAACTTACCACACCAGAGAGAATATTCATTCTTTCATAATAATTATAATTAATAATTCATGAAATAAAAAGAAGAACATACGAAAAGTTGGATAATTTTGAAGATAATGAACTCAGCCACTATAAGATTTAAGATCTGAAAAGGCAAGCAGAAGGGTATCCCTCGATCTGTTAAAGTTGATCAACCGGAAGTCTTTAAGGCCGGTAATGGAATTGAAATCGCAAGGATGGTCGGAATGGAAGGCAGGACGGAATAGAGAAGAAAAAGGAAAGAAACAGACGTTCTTTCTTGTGTTATAATAGAACAAAATAATTCAGTGAGGGATCAGGTGAAAAAGTAATACACGATCGATCAGTATTTGGTGAAGAACCTCCAGGCCATATGCTTTTATTAGTATTTATAGCTATTTCCTCTTTTATATCAATATCTTTAAATAGCTCCCTTTATCCTGTTAACTGCAAGGTGGGAAATGGACTTGCCTTTTTTATCAGCGTGAAATAGTCTATAATTATTGTATAATAGTAAATAGATTCCTCTATCAATTGTTATAATACACTAGTATAGGATCGTGGAACAGAAGGGAGCGGCCAAGCTGTACTGCTTTTTTCTGTGAATTTTTAGGTTGTAAGGGATGGTACACATGAGCAATCCAGAGACGAAAACAGACATTATTTTAATTGGCGCTGGTATTATGAGTGCGACGTTGGGATCTCTTTTGAAGGAGTTAGCACCGGACTGGAACATTACGGTATTTGAAAAGCTGGCCAACGCAGGAGAAGAAAGCTCGAATGTATGGAACAATGCGGGGACGGGCCATGCTGCCCTGTGTGAATTGAACTACACCACCGAAAAATCGGACGGTTCGATCGATATCAGCAAGGCTGTAAAAGTAAATGAACAGTTTCAAGTGTCCAAACAGTTTTGGTCTTATCTTGTAAATGGTGGAAGAATAAGTCAACCGCAGGACTTTATCATGCCGCTGCCTCATATGAGTTTCGTACACGGGGAGGATAATGCGGCTTTTTTAAAGAAACGTTTTGAAACAATGAGCAGCCATCCGCTGTTTCAAGGGATGGAATATTCGGAGAATCCGGAAAAATTAAAAGAATGGCTGCCGCTTATGATGGAAGACCGTACGTCAAAGGAGACGGTGGCAGCAACCAAAATCGATGCCGGAACGGATGTTAACTTTGGCGCGTTGACACGTAAATTGTTTGATTACCTAAAAGGTGAAAATGTAGATATAAAATACAATCATCAAGTGGATGATATAACGCGGACAGGAAGCGGCTCCTGGGAATTAAAAGTGCAAAATGGAGACAGCGGGGAAACCGAATACCATACCGCTCCATTTGTTTTTATCGGCGGTGGAGGGGGAAGTCTCCATTTACTTCAGAAATCCGGTATCCCCGAAGGAAAGGGAATTGGAGGATTTCCGGTAAGCGGACAATTTATGGTTTGTAACAATCCCGACGTCGCGGAGAAGCACCACGCCAAAGTTTACGGGATGGCCCCGGTTGGCGCCCCTCCGATGTCGGTGCCGCATCTGGATACAAGATATATTGATGACAAAAAATCACTTTTGTTTGGTCCGTTTGCCGGGTTCTCCCCGAAATTTCTTAAAACAGGGTCCCTGCTCGACTTGCTCACTTCCGTCAAACCAAATAATGTGCTGACGATGTTATCGGCAGGCATGAAAGAGATGTCATTGACCAAGTACCTGATCGGACAGGTGATGCAGTCGAAAGAACAGCGCATGGAAGCCCTGCGGGAATTCATCCCGGATGCGAAAAGTGAGGATTGGGAATTAGTAGTTTCCGGCCAGCGCGTTCAGGTTATCAAAGATACAGAGGAAGGCGGCAAAGGAACCCTCCAATTTGGCACGGAAGTTGTGAATACTTCGGATGGCTCGATCGCAGCTCTTCTCGGTGCTTCACCTGGAGCTTCCACTGCTGTACAGGTTATGCTGGAAGTTATTGAAAACTGCTTTCCGCAGCATCTCGAGGAATGGAAACCGAAACTAAAAGAAATGATTCCATCCTACGGTCTCTCGCTGGCGGACAACCCCGAGCTTATCGAAGACATTCATGCGTCAACAGCGCAGACGCTGGAACTGAAAGAAAAAGAGCCGGTCTTTAGTTAATTTCAAACATCTTATGATTAAGTGGCCGTAAACAAATGAATTTCATCTAACCACACCTATTCTTTAACTTATGAAGCTTTGGTGTGGTTTTTTATAACGCTAAGGAGAATACAGCAAAGAGGGGAAAATGAAATGAGTATCTATGATATCTCTGTCACCAAAGCTGATGGATCGGTATATGATTTAGAGAAATACCGGGGCACAGCAATGCTGATTGTAAATACGGCAACGAACTGCGGATTGAAAGGGCAGTTTGACAGTCTGGAGTCATTGTATCAGCAATATAAAGCCAAAGGGTTTGTCGTACTGGGTTTTCCATCGAATCAATTCAAACAGGAACTCGATAACGCTGGTGAGGCGGAACAATCCTGCCGTTTGAATTACGGGGTGACATTTCCAATGCATGAGCTGGTCAAGGTTAATGGGAAAGTGGCCCATCCGTTGTTCCAATATATAACAGAACAACGCAAAGGTACTTTCGGCCGGTCCATTAAATGGAACTTCACAAAATTTCTCGTAGATAAAGAAGGAAACGTGTTACAAAGATTTGCTCCGCAGGCTGCTCCGGAATCATTTGAAGCAGAAATCAGAAACATCTTGTAACTATAATGTTCTGCCAATGAGAAATAACCGCGCCCGGGCTGGACGCGGTTCGTAAACCTGTACATTATTCTTTCATTGGCAGCGGAGCTTCCGGGGAAACCAGCTTTTGGTCCCGCAGTTCCTGCCAGAACGCAGCTGGTATGTCAGCATTTATGGCTGCCATATTCTCCTGAATCCGCTCTGGACGAGTGGTTCCCGGAATAACGGCTGCGACGGCCGGGTGGGCAGCAGAGAACTGCAGGGCGGCAGCGATAAGGTTGACACCGTGACGATCCGCTATTTCATTCATGCGGTTCACCCGGGATGTCACTTCCGACGGAGCTTCTCCATATTCATAGTGGGATCCGCCGGCAATGATTCCTGAGCCGTATGGCGCACCAACCACAATGCTCATCCCTTGTTCCTGGGCGCCAGGCATCAGGCGCTGCAGGGCATGTTCGTGGTCAAGCAGCGTATAGCGTGTGGCCTGCAGGCTGATATCCGGATGGGCCTTTTCCAGATCCAGCGCCAGTTCAATCGGCTCTGTCCGGTTAACGCCGAGTCCCCAGGATTTAATTACTCCTTCGCTGCGGAGCCTCTCCAATTCTGGAAATGCGCCATTTCTGGCTTCATCAAACCGGCTCACCCATTCGTCTCCATGAAAGTCCGGAGAAATGTCATGAACGTAGATGAAATCAAGCCGCTCGGTCTGCAGACGTTCTAAACTCTGTTCGATGGACCTGCGTGTTCCTTCCGCACTGTAGTCATCGATCACTTTATTTTTACGTCCGTATTGAAACAACCCCTCTTTTTCTTCGGTTTCCTCGGTGACATAGCGCCCTACTTTTGTACTCAACACATAATCGTCCCGGTTATGCTTGGAGAGCACCTCCCCGAGTCTTAATTCAGCCAGACCTGCACCATAAAACGGAGCGGTATCAAAATAGCGGATACCGTTGTCCCAGGCTGCTTCTACCACCGCTTTGGCTTCATCTTCCGGAATATCCCGGTACATGTTGCCTAAGGGAGCGGTGCCGAATCCGAGTTTTCCATCCTGTTTTAAATCTATCATGTTTCTACCTCCTCGTTGATGAAAGACTTATCTTAACGTAACGAAGACACATCTGAGATTCAAATAGTTTGTTTGAAAAAGGTTTCTTTTGGGATAGTAACCGTTATAGTATGTTTGTAAACATTTGTAAGCGCATACGCTTAAAATCTGAAAATTGGAGATTTTTCTGCTTATCCGTGAACTTCTCTGTGAAGTCATCAAGTCCTTTGTAAGCTTCCAACAAATCATGGTGCCCCCGCCACTCTCTTCCCCCAAAAACAACCCAACCCTTGAATTACATGGAAAAATAAAATATAGTGATATTAAGTCACTTTTGTCCAAAATGGATAAAAACAACGTATAGACTTAAGAAGAGAGGAAATATGGGATGAGTAAGCTGCCTGGAGGAATATTAAATCTTCCTCAAGATTATAATCATCATTTATTAAAACTGGATATCGCAGCCGGACTGACCGTATTTATTATGCTCGTACCACAGGGTATGGCTTATGCCCTTTTGGCCGGCCTGCCGCCTGTGATGGGATTGTATACTGCCACCATTCCGCTCATTATTTATGCGTTATTTGGTTCTTCCCGTCAGCTGGCTGTCGGTCCGGTTGCTATGTCATCCATTCTCATTTTTTCGGGTGTTTCGCTGTATGCAGAACCAGAGAGCTCTGAATATATAACCCTTGTGTTGTTATTAACCCTGATGGTGGGAGTTATGCAGTTTTTGTTAGGGGCTGTAAACGCTGGAGCCCTGATTAAATTTATATCTCAGAATGTAATCAGTGGATTTACATCAGCAGTGGCGATTACGATCGGTTTGAGCCAGCTGGGAAACTTTTTCGGGATCGATATGGCAAATCAGAACCGGCTTGTGCCATTAGTAGTGTCTTTATTCCGAAACATTGCCGACATTCATATTCCGACCACTGTGATCGGCGCTGTGAGTCTGCTCCTTTTAATGGGGTTGAGGAAACGAACGAAACTACCACTACCTTTACTTGTTGTGGTCTTAAGTATTATGACGGTTTACTTTTTTCATTTGGACAGAGCAGGGATTAAAATCGTAGGAGAGGTGCCGCAGGGCTTTCCCGGCATTACGGTTCCTTCTCTGGATGTATCCGCCATGCAGGTCTTATTACCCACGGCGCTGACCATTGCGTTAATTGCGATGATGGAATCCCTCTCTATTACGAAGACACTCGCTGGCAAAGACAGTCCGCCTCTTAACGTGAATAAAGAATTGCGTGCCCTTGGCCTGGCTAATATGATGGGGTCCTTTTTCTCAGCCTATGTGGCTGCGGGGAGTTTCTCCAGAAGTGCGGTAAATCACCGGTCGGGGGCTGTCTCCCAGGTATCGATGATCATAACGGCTATCGGCGTGGTCCTTACTTTATTTTTCTTAACACCATTGTTTTATTACCTGCCGCAGACGGTGCTGGCAGCTATTATCCTGTCTGCTGTGGTTGGTTTAATCAATATCCCCTCGCTTCGCTATGCTTTCCAAATTAAGCCGGTGGATGGATGGGTCTGGATCATTACCTTTGCCGCTACGTTACTCATCGGGATTCAATGGGGGCTTTTAATCGGTGTCGGCGTGTCGTTATGCATTCTCATCCACCGCATATCCCACCCTCATATTGTGGAAATAGGATGGGATGAAAAAAGCAAAAGCTACCGAGATGTAGAACGGTTCTCAAATGCCCAACATGTACCGGGAAAAGTGCTGCTGCGTATTGATGCCAGAATTCATTTTTCCAATGTCAGTTACCTGGAAAAAGTCGTGGAAACAGCTATCATGGAAGCGGAGAAAAACATGGATACGCTGCATGATGTCGTCATTGATATGGGTGGCGTGAATGATATAGATACCGCCGGGATTGAGGCGTTGGAAAGGCTGATTCGAAAATATAAGTCCCGGGAGAATATAAATGTGTGGTTCGTTCAATTAAAGGGGCCGGTGCGGGATCTGCTGCTTCGTGCCGGATGGAAGGAACGTTTCCCTGATGTGATGAGCTATCTGCCGATGGATGAATTTTTGAAGGAAAAACAAGGGCCGAATGATTATATGATATAATTTTTAAAAAAGATGAAGGAGAAAATCCCGTGGTAGAGGAAATATTAAGCCGCCATTCCCCCAAATTTCATGGAATGAAAGAAGTATACCGCTGCATTCATCAAAAGAAACGTATTACCAAAGCGGAGCTGCTGGAACGGACGAGAATGAAGCAGACAACGGTTGTCAGGCATTTAGAAGCATTGAAACAATACGGTTTGATCCGCGTTGCCTCCTTCGATGACTCCTCCGGCGGACGGCCCCCAGCCCTTTATGCGATTGAACCGGAAGCTGCTTTCATTATCGGCATCGCGCTTTCCCGAGTGGAAGCGACTATCACGATCGTTAATATGTCGTTTGAGCCTGTCGCAGAAGAAACCTTTGCCATGACCGAAAAGCATACTCCTTCTCTCACGATAGAGTTACTGAAAAAGACTATTCATTCTCTGCTGGAAGACCATCATATTATGAAGAACGACATTTTGGGCATCGGCATTGGCACCGTGGGCCCGCTGGATCGGGAAAAAGGTATAATGTATCCGGAAGGGTTCGTGGCTCCAGGCTGGCACGAAGTTTCTATTGTGGAACAGATGAAAGAGGCATTCCAGACAGAAATTTTTCTGGAAAACGGCGCGAATACCGCGGCTTTATATGAATCACTGAGTAATCAAGAAAGCAGGAAAACCATTCTTTACTGTATCAGCGGATGGGGGCTCCGCTGCGGGGTTCTCATGAACGGTAGTATTATGCAGAGCCGGAAGGGAGATGCTAGTTCATTTGGAGAAATGATCATCGACGTTCCATCTGGCAGAACCTTATCTTCCTGTATTTCCTATCACCACCTGGCAGCAGAGGTCTCCCGCTTGATGCTGACAGGAGAACGCAGCGAGAATAAAAATGAAATTATGGAGCATGTGGTGAATGAGCTGAAAAAAGGCAGTCCCGAGATCGAAAATGTGGTGCTGGCGTCTGCTTATTATTACGGGATCGGCTTGGCTAATATGATAAACGTCCTTCACCCGGAAATTGTGGTATTGAACAGTGACCTTATGAACATCTACCCCGCTTACTACGACAAAGTGATTCAAACAGCGGAGGCCTTCATTTTTCAGGATTTGACCTTTCAGCTAGCCGGAAATACTGAAAATCCAATATCAATTGGAGCCTGCGTATTAACCTTTCAATCAAAAATCGGCTGAAGCGGAGAGGGGGATGGCGCTTATTGGCAGCGGATCAGCGAAAATCGAAAACTGATCAGCGATTTTTGAATCAGCGAACTCCACTTCCTAACTCAAAAAAAGCCCGGCGTTTATCATAATACTGGAGGAGGAGAACGATGAAAGAAACGAATGAAATAAAACCATGCTGTGCAGCGAGCCGGAGTAATTTTCAAGAGGAGAAAACCCCAGCAGAAAAAGCTACTGTTTCGTCCGGCAGCGCATTTCAGGAAAAATTAATTTATATCCCGGGCGGCGAATTTTGGATGGGCACGGAAGATGAGGAAGGCTTTCCGGGGGATGGAGAAGGACCGGTCCGGAAGGTGCAGGTGAAGCCCTTTTATATGGATGCACATACCGTAACGAACGCAGAATTCGATGCGTTTGTGCGGGATACCGGCTATGTGACCGAAGCGGAGCAGTATAGATGGTCCTTCGTTTTTCATCATTTCATTTCAAAGCAGGCGGGGCAGGTGCAGCAGCTGCCTGATACCCCGTGGTGGTACGGGGTGGACGAGGCTTTTTGGTACCAGCCGGAAGGGCCGGGATCCACCATCGAAGATAGAATGGACCACCCAGTGACCCATGTCTCCTGGAATGATGCAGAAGCCTTCAGCAAATGGGCTGGGAAGCGGCTTCCCACGGAGGCGGAATGGGAATACGCAGCCAGGGGAGGCCTGGAGCAGAATCGGTACCCGTGGGGAAATGAGCTGACCCCGGGCGGAGAGTATTACTGCAACATCTGGCAGGGAAAATTCCCTTTTGAAAATACGAAAGAAGACGGGTATGCCAGCACCGCTCCTTCCGTTTCATTTCCTCCGAACGGCTACGGGCTGTATAACGTTTCCGGTAACGTGTGGGAGTGGTGTTCCGATTATTTTTCAACTAATCCCTCGCCGGCTTCTGATCAGGACACTCCGATGGTGATCAGGGGAGGTTCTTATCTGTGTCATCATTCGTACTGCAATCGATACCGAGTAGCGGCCCGAAGCATGAATACCAAGGACAGCTCCACCGGGAACATGGGCTTTCGCTGTGCCGCAGATGTTTAGCTGGAGTTTCTTTCCCCTTCATAGCTGGGAAGAGAGGCAGGAGATGCTAACCCGGAAGGAATAAATTCTTCCGGTCGGCAATGGGGGAGAACTGGGAGAAGTCACTAATTTATGCCTGTACATGGCTTCGGATGAATCCAGGCACTTCAGTGGCGCTGAATATATTGTAGACGAAGGTATGATAGCAGGATAATGTAAGAATCGGAACGGCTCAGGCTGTTTCGGTTTTTCACTTAAAAAGGAAAATAGAGGGATTTGTCGAAAAGTAGCAGGGAGGAAAAGGAGGGTTATAAGGATGAAAAAAATAGGAATCTACTTGTTCGATGAGGTGGAGGTTCTTGATTTTGCAGGGCCGTATGAAGTGTTTTCGGTGGCATATAAAGACCGTTTCGAAGACAAACTGTTTGATGTTACAACCATTTCTGAAACCGGCGATATGATCTCAGCCCGTAATGGCCTGCAGGTCATGCCGGACACGAGCCTCGATCAAGCGCCGAATACTGATGTCGTAATTATTCCAGGCGGCCAAGGAGCCCGGGAGAAAGAGGCTTACAACGAAAAACTAATAAAATGGCTCCGCGCGTGTCAGGATTCTGCAGAGGTCATTGCGTCAGTGTGTACCGGGGCGCTTGTGCTGGCGAATGCAGGACTCCTGGATGGGAAAAGGGCGACAACCCACTGGGGCTCGTATGATCGACTGGCTGCGTTTTCTTCCGTGGACGTGCAGCATAATGTAAAATTCGTCGATGAAGGGTCCATTGTCACCTCAGGAGGTATTTCAGCAGGAATCAACATGGCTTTTCATCTCATGGAAAAGTTTGAAGGGAAAGAGGCAGTGACCCAGACTGCCAGATGGATGGAATATGATCTATAATGATACAGGGAAAAATGCTGGCGAGATGCCAGTTAGAACCAGACAGTTGGAACCTTCCGCAAGCAGTGAGGAAACGATAGGGGTTGTCACAGAGGCGGCAGCGGATTTTAATATGGAATATACTTGGTGAGTGAAGAAACGGAAAAAGTCGTTGCATGCTGCACAAAGCAGTGATTGACTCCAAAAAAACAGGTAAAAAATCGATTACCCCTTTTTGTGATATGACAAAAAGGGGATTATTTTATACCTCAGGAGGACATTTTTTCCGTTATTTCTTCGATTATTCCCACTTTGAAGGAGAAATTGGACATTTGGTGCGTTATTTTTCTTTTTCAGCGTAAAAAACTGGTCTAGAGTCCAAATAGCGGAACAAATGTCCAAAAAAGCCATCAAAGGCCGTCAAATCAGCCATTTAGCGGAATAGATGTCCGAAAGGTGCACGTCCTATATCCTTACTCCAGCGAATGTTCTTCCCCATGCGTTTAAACAAAAGCACAAATAAGAATAATTACTATTTACAATCCGTAATAATTTCGGTACACTATTGAAGTATAAATCGTAATTATTACGAATTGGGGGATACATAATATGAAAAGTCAATTACGTTTTATTCTTCCAGGGATTTTACTTGTTTTAGTGATATCGGCCTGCTCAAGTGAAGAGGCAGATGAAAATGAAGAGTCGGCAGACAATACAGAAGAACCGTTAAAGGTCTACACGACGCTTTTCGCTTGGGAAGACTTTGCCAATAAAATTGGGGGAGAGGAAGTGGAGGTAGAAAACATAATCCCTGCGGGAGCAGACGCGCACAGCTTTGAACCTACCTCTCAGACAATGATAGATATCGCTGAATCTGATTTATTTATGATGAATGGGGCAGGGATGGAAGGCTTTGCGGAATCCGTAAATGAAACGTTGGAAGAAGAAGGTGTTTCCTCGTTGGAAGTAACCAATGGTATCGACCTTATTGATTTCCATGAGGAACATACCCATTCCCATGACCATACGGACGAACACGATCATGACCATGAAGAAGAGCACGAGCATGACCATGATCATAGTCACGGCGACGTTGACCCTCATGTTTGGCTGGATCCCGTCAGATCCAAGGAAGCTGTCGATAATATAAAAGACAAACTGATAGAACTACGGCCGGAGCAGGAGGAGTATTTTGAGGGAAATGCGGAAGAAGTGAAAAATAAGTTAACCGCTTTAGATGAAAAGTTTTCAGAGATGGCTGACACAGCAGAGAATCATCAATTTATCGTCTCCCACGCAGCCTACGGGTATTGGGAAGACCGCTATGATTTAGAGCAGATCAGCGTATCCGGCCTTTCTCCGTCCGATGAACCTTCTCAGCAGGAATTGGAAGGTATTATAGAGACGGTGGAAGATGCTGGCATTAACCATGTTATGTTTGAACAGAATGTCGCTTCGAAAGTAACAGAAGTGATACAGGACGAAGTAGGAGCAGAAGCATTACAGCTTCATAATCTTTCGGTGCGTGTCGAGGAAGAAATTGAAAATCAGGAAGATTATTTCGATTTAATGCAGCAGAATATAGAACAATTATCTATTGCTCTGGCAGTTGAAGGGGATGCTGCAAAAGGCAGTAATGGCAAGGACGGCGGGGCCCCGGATATCGTTGTAAAAGGAGCAAAGGACCATTACCACAGCGGAGATAATATAGAGCTTACTTACAGTATTCAAGGGGAAACAGAATCAGACCATGTGCACTGGCTCGAAAAATCGCCGGAAGAGGAAGAAGCAGAAGTCGTCGATGGAGAAGAAACATACACAGCCGCGGCCTCGAAAGACTTGGACGGGACAGAGGTGTCTGCGGCGCTGTATGATGACGACCACAACATCATCGCTCAAACAGAACCAATTGTTATACACATTGATGATCATGAAAATGGAGATGATCACAATCATTAAGGGAAAGGGGCATAATAATGAAAAAAATTCCTGTCACGGTGCTGAGCGGGTATCTCGGAGCCGGGAAAACCACCGTTTTGAATCATATCTTAAATAACAGAGAAGGTCTTAAAACGGCTGTTATTGTAAATGACATGAGTGAAGTGAATGTAGATGCGAATATCATTGATAATGGCGGCTTTAAACGAACCGAAGAAAAAATGGTCGAAATGTCCAATGGTTGTATTTGCTGCACCCTCCGGGAAGATCTGCTGGTAGAAGTGAAACGGCTGGCGGAGCAGGGGGATATTGATTACATTTTGATCGAATCTTCCGGAATCAGTGAGCCGATTCCGGTGGCGCAGACATTCAGCTATATCGATGAGGAAATGGGAATAGATTTAACGAGGTACTGCGAGTTGGACACCATGGTGACAGTGGTAGACGCCAATCGGTTTTGGGAAGATTTTTCCTCGGGAGAATCGCTGCTGGATCGAAAACAGCAGGCGGTCGACGAAGATGAAAGGCAGGTGGTGGATCTCTTGATCGATCAGGTCGAATTCTGTGATGTTATGATCCTCAACAAAATCGATATGGTGCCACCGGAACAACGGGAGCAGTTAATCGCTTTTCTGCGCAAATTACAGCCGGAAGCGAAACTCATTGAGACGAACTACGGAAACGTTCAATTAAGGGATATTCTCGGCACAGGACTGTTTGAATTTGAAAAAGCCAGTGAATCAGCAGGCTGGCTGAAAGAACTGGAGCAGGAGGAACACACCCCGGAAACCGAAGAATACGGCATCCGCTCCTTTGTCTACCGCCGTAGAACCCCTTTTCATACAGAACGGCTGAAGCAGTGGTTTGAAGATTATCCCAAAGAAATCGCCAGAGCGAAAGGTATTGCCTGGCTGTCCACGTATCATTCCATGGCTTTTATGCTCTCCCAAGCTGCTTCCTCCATCACACTGGAATCCATTACGTATTGGGTGGCGGCCTTGCCGTTAGCGGAAAAAGGCGAAATTCTGCGGGAGCAGCCGGAAGTGAAAGAAGAACTGGAAGCTTACACCTATGGAGACCGAAAGACAGAACTTGTCTTTATCGGTGTCGATTTGGACGTGGAGAACATCGAACGGACATTGGACAAGTGCCTCATTCAGCCAAGGGAAATAGAAGAATGGCGTAAATCATTTGAAGCAGAACGGGAAAAAATTCCCGGACTTTAAAAAGAAGGAGAGGAAGACATGGCCAAGAAATCAAAGATCGCCAGAGAAAAACAGAGACAGAAAACAGTGGAGAAATACGCCGCGCTTCGTAAAGAACTAAAAGAAAAAGGGGATTATGAAGCCTTAAAAAAACTACCACGTGACGCCTCCCCGACACGACTGCACAACCGCTGTAAAGTCACCGGAAGACCAAAAGGATATATGCGGAAATTCGGCATGTCCCGGATCGCTTTCAGGGAGCTTGCCCATAAAGGGCAGCTTCCCGGTGTGAAAAAATCAAGCTGGTAAAACGTAATGTCATTGACATCCTTTACCGGATGGTTATATGATGGACCTATATAAAAACGAAAAAGAGGGTGAACTGTAGGAACATGAAGTATTAATCCTATTTTTAAGAACAGATAAATGAGTGGTGACATGCCCTTCTCAGGGAAGGCTGTTTGGCATGGCATTTATCTATGTTCAGAATAGGATTGGTATACGATGTGTTCTGCAGTCCCGCAGGCGGAATATGCCTCCTATTCTGAACGTATGTCCAAAAAGAATAGGAGGCTGTTTTTATGGTCTCCATCAAAAAATGGAGATGATGAATTTGGTATTAATACATTTGCAGGACATTCAGTTTGATGTGAAAGATAGAACCTTATTTACCATAGACAATCTGAGCATTCATCAAGGAAACCGGATCGGGCTTGTCGGCCGTAACGGCTCAGGCAAGACATCGCTGCTGCACCTATTAGCCAAAGAGGCCGCCCCCTCTGCCGGAACGGTGATCACCCATTCTTCTGTTTCCCTGCTTCCGCAGTTGAAGCCGAAGACAGCCGCGAAAAGCGGCGGTGAAATTTCGCAGGCTGTCATCGACGAAGCGCTTTCCCGGGAAACCGACGTGCTTCTGGCCGATGAGCCTACGACCCATTTGGATACAGGGAACGTGGAAAAACTGGAACAGCAGCTTCGTCAGCGCCGTGAAGCGATGATTATCGTCTCTCACGACCGTGCCTTTCTCGATGCGCTTTGCACGCAGATTTGGGAAATCGAAGACGGGAGTGTTCATGTTTATCCCGGTAATTATACGGATTATGAACAGCAGAAGGAAAAGGCCCGCAACCATCGTGAAAAAGAATACGAGAAATACCTCAAGACCAAAAAGCACCTGGAGGAAGCGATACGGCAGAAAGAACAGAAAGCACATAAAGCGGTAAAAAAACCAAAAAATACGTCCAAATCGGAGGCAAAAATTACTGGGGCGAAGCCATATTTCGCCAAAAAACAGAAAAAGCTGAATCAGGATGTGAAGTCGATTCAAACCCGGCTGGAGCAGCTGGAAGAGGTGGAAAAGATCAAAGAGCTGCCGCCTGTCAAAATGCAGGTGGTACAAGAAGAATCTCTCCAAAACCGCACCATTATAAGAGGGGAAAAAGTGAGAGGATACGCAGGAAGCCGGCTGTTGTGGGAAGAGTTTGACTTTTCGATAGCAGGCGGGGATAAAGTCGCTCTCATCGGGCGAAATGGAAGCGGGAAAACGACGTTCTTACGTAGGATACTGGACGAAGCGGAAGGGATTCATGTGGCTCCGCCCGTCTCCATCGGCTATTTTAGTCAAATGCTGGAGGTTCTGGATGTACAAAGATCTATCTTAGATAACGTTCGAAGCACTTCCTCCCAGGAACAGACCCTTATCCGTACTGTTCTGGGCCGCCTTGGTTTTTTTCAAGATGATGTGTTTAAACCGGTGGCTGTT
This sequence comes from Salibacterium aidingense DSM 18341, assembly GCF_000429685.1. Classification (GTDB taxonomy): domain Bacteria; phylum Bacillota; class Bacilli; order Bacillales; family Marinococcaceae; genus Salibacterium; species Salibacterium aidingense. The sequence continues at coordinate 2,881 of NZ_AUCI01000032.1, read as the reverse complement.
CTAAGCGGAGGGGAACGGGTCAAAGCTGCACTTGCCAAGCTGTTTGTCAGCGATGTCAACGTCCTGCTTCTGGATGAACCTACCAATTATCTGGATATCAACGCTCTAGAAGCGCTGGAGTCCCTGTTTACCGGATATTCCGGCACGGTACTATTCGTCTCACACGACAGACGCTTTCTGGAAAATACCACGACAAGAATATTTGCCATCGATAATAAGAGTATTCATACATTTGAAGGATCTTACCAGGCGTATCTGCATGCAGAACCGGATCAAGAACACGAACCACTCGAAGATGAACTGCTGAAGGTGGAAACAAATATATCCGATGTATTAAGTCGTTTAAGCATGAAGCCATCAGCAGAACTGGACGAGGAATTTCAACGGCTGCTGCGGCAGAAAAAGGAGCTGAAGAAACAGCTGGAGGAAAAAGTTAAGCATGAGTATTAGTGGGCATTCACCCATGGGGACTGACATGAATATCCTAATGCTGATAACCATCTTACCATTTGGAGGGATCCAGCATGGGGTATTATGTTCAGGTAGAGCCGGGCGTAAAGTTATATGTAGAAGACATTAATCCGCAGGGGAGCCAAACGATTGTATTTCTCCATGGATGGCCATTAAGTCATACACAGTTTGAATACCAGTTTGACGTGCTTCCATCCATGGGGTACCGCTGCATAGGCATCGACTGGAGGGGGTTCGGAAAATCGGATAAACCCTATTTCGGCTACCATTATGACAGACTGGCCGATGATATCCGCACGGTCATCGACAGCCTGCAATTAGAAAACTTCGTGCTTCTAGGACACTCCACCGGCGGGGCGATCGCGATACGATACATGGCCAGGTACAACGGGTACGGCGTATCTGACCTTGTACTGGTCGACGCGGCTGCTCCTGTCGGATTCACCCCGGAAACAGCCAACGAGCTTCTCGCCGAAACGTTGAATGACCGCCCGAAAATGATGCGGGGCGTGACGGAAACCTTTTTCTTTCAGTATATCACGCAGCCTTTCTCCGACTGGTTTATTCAGATGGGGCTGGAAGCGGCCGGCTGGTCGACAGCGGCGGTTGTTGTGATGCTGAGAGACGAAAACCTTTATGCAGATCTTGGGAAAATAGAAGCCCCGACACTTATTATCCATGGCATTCATGACAAAGTGATTCCATTCGCCCAGGCAGAGGAGCTGCATCAAACCATCAGCAATTCCGAGCTTGTCCCTTTTCAATACAGCGGCCACGGTGCGTTTTGGGAACAACGGCACGAGTTTAACCAGGTAACGGCACAGTTTATGGGGCATCACCATTAACCCTTAAAGCTGATGCCACCCGTTTGCATTAGTTTTTCAGCAATCTCCATGTCACTTAAGCCGGCTCCTTTGCCCTTTTCTTATTTTACGAACCGAATGAGCAGCGGAAGACGGTACCATTGGCCGAAGAGGGCAAAGAGGATCAAAACGAGCAATACCGCGGTAAAGAGAAAAACACCAATAATAAGAAAGAAAATGGAGGTGATTCCTCCCAACGTCAAGGTGATACCAATCAACGGCACTTTCTCTATCAGCCATTCCAGCCCTCCCCCCAAGTTGGCAGCAGCCAGTTGAAATAGAAATAATACCAGTAAGTATATATGAAGACTTGTGATGAAGTTTATGTTTTGTTTCACGTGTTTTTCTATAAATGAAGAATGATTCTTCAGCAGACGATAAAGCAAATAGGCAATAAGAATGGCAAGCAGTGGTATAGGGAGCAGCAGCGACAAGGTGTAAACCCCCGCAGCGATGATTCGATCTTGAATGGGGACGGATAACGACATGGAATACTCCTTTGATCCATCGTATTAGTATATTAAGATAACAACTCTTTAGTGTGTTTTAGTAGAACGTTTCGGCGGCAGCTCATGCATCTCTTTTTTGATAAACCGGACGAGCAGTGGTATACGTGTCCATTTTCCAAAAAATACGAGAAGAAGAAGCACGACAAGGGTGATATAAAATACCGTTTGCAGCAAAAGCAGGAAAAAGATTGGAGACAGTATCCCTCCGAGGAATAACAATGGCTGTAAAAACATCTGCTCCGATAACCAATCCTGAAGCCCTGCTCCGCCCAGACGCAGTCCGCGTTCTAATATAAATACAAAAAAATTAACGGCTCCTCTATATATGTAATAACTGAGCACCAGATTCACGTTTTGTCTCACATGGTGAAAAACATACCGGGACGTTGTTCTAAATATAAAATAATAGACCAGAACTGCTCCAATCGTCAGTACGGCATCGATGGAGAGAAGCGGACCGGCTAAAAAGAGGGGGAGGGCATACCCTGCACCGGCAATGATCCGTTCCTTTAATGGCGGTTGGAAATGCATAGTCATACTTCTTTCCTTTATCAACGATTATTCCATAGTGAGACAATTTTACCACATGATACATCACATGTGGTAAGGACTGGATCATTTAAAATTTTTTAAAACACGATGATATACTTAGTGTTATAGTTTATCTGCCATGGGGAGAGCTTTATCCCTTTTTTCTTATCTGGGGATATTCCCGCGAAAAAAAGAGTTTGGGACAATACCATTATAAGATAAAAATTTCCGAACGATTAATCCATAAATCGTTCGGAAATTTTCGTTCTGTCCTATTTATCGCTCCGTCAAAAACTTCGCTTTCCGTGGGCACGGCTCGAGCCTCCTCGGCAGAAACCCTCTGCCTGCGGGGTCTCGAGACACGTGCTGTTCCCACAGGAGTCTTCGTATGTTGACGACGCTTAGGAAGTACTGTTTACCATAGAAGACGAGATGTTCAGGTTTTCAACATTCCTCTTATCTTTTGTCCCGGTCTCTTTTTTAATTTTTGTCTCATTTTACGTGATA
>NZ_AUCI01000031.1 GCF_000429685.1 Salibacterium aidingense DSM 18341 | reverse complement strand
TTTAAAATTTTTTAAAACACGATGATATACTTAGTGTTATAGTTTATCTGCCATGGGGAGAGCTTTATCCCTTTTTTCTTATCTGGGGATATTCCCGCGAAAAAAAGAGTTTGGGACAATACCATTATAAGATAAAAATTTCCGAACGATTAATCCATAAATCGTTCGGAAATTTTCGTTCTGTCCTATTTATCGCTCCGTCAAAAACTTCGCTTTCCGTGGGCACGGCTCGAGCCTCCTCGGCAGAAACCCTCTGCCTGCGGGGTCTCGAGACACGTGCTGTTCCCACAGGAGTCTTCGTATGTTGACGACGCTTAGGAAGTACTGTTTACCATAGAAGACGAGATGTTCAGGTTTTCAACATTCCTCTTATCTTTTGTCCCGGTCTCTTTTTTAATTTTTGTCTCATTTTACGTGATAGAAGCTTCATAAATCGAGGTGACCGCTTGTCCAAGCTGCTTGTTGAATTCTTCTTCCGACTGGTTTACGTTTAAATCCTGGGTCAGGGCACGGGAGAAGCTGGCAATCAGACCATTGTTTTCTTTCAGCTTTTCGTTGGCTGTCTCAGTTTCGTAACCGCCGGAAAGGGCGACCACGCGAACCACATTTGGATGCTCGATCAGCTCTTTATACGTATTGGCAACAGTTGGGATAGTCAGTTTCAGCATGACATGATCATCCGAACCGAGTTGGTCAAGATGCTTCAGGATCTCTGCTTTGAGCAGTTCTTCGCATTTTTCTTTATCTGTACTGTTAATGTCCACTTCTGGTTCGATAATCGGTACCAGATCGGCTTCAATAATCTGCTGACCGATTTCAAACTGCTGATCTACCACGGCTTTAATGCCTTCCGGGTTAGGCTCTTTAATCACAGAACGCATTTTGGTACCGAAAATATTACGTTCATTGGCACGTTTCAGCTTGTCCTCCAGGTCCCCGATCGGCTTCATCTGCTGTACACCGTTGGATTCCGTGTCAAGGCCGTTGTCGACTTTCAAAAACGGAACCACGCCTTTTTTCTCCCACAAATAATCAGCCGTATACTTCCCTTCAATTTCGCGGTCCATCGTTTGTTCGAAAAGGATGGCGCCGATAATTTGACTGGAGTCAAAGGCAGGGGCAGTAATAATCCGGGTACGCATCTCGTGGACCAGATCGAACATTTCCTCTTCGCCTGAATATTGATCCTCTGTAACGCCATACAGAGCCAACGCTTTTGGTGTGCTGCCGCCGCTTTGGTCCAATGCGGCAATAAATCCTTTGCCATTTTTCATCTGCTCAAAGTGTTTCTCGTTCATGTACGTAACACTCCTTTTATGGTAGTAAAATACCCTCTTCGAATTCAGGGAATTATGTAATTGCACAAAATCACATATATACTATATCATGAATGAGGTATTGTCGTGTAGTCCAATATGTAAAACAAATAGAAGATAAATAACATCAAATATTTTGACATTTTAATCTGGTGAAACAATGGATGAGCGCCCAGTCTGAATTGCTCATCTGCCTGATTCCCGCTTGTCAAAAAAATGGGGTGTCCCAAAACGATGGGGCATCCCTTTTTCAGCTATTTTCTATTTTCAAAAGGCATTAGATTTGCTTCCGCCAAGAAAGTGATCGTACGACTTCCTTATTTTTTCGTTAGTGCGTCTCAATGCCGCCGTCAATGTTAATAGCTTGTCCCGTCATATAGTCAGAATCAGTTGATGCCAAAAACGAGACTAATTTGGCAACATCTTCAGGTGTTTGGGAACGTTGGAGCGGAATGCTATCGACTTGCTACTGCCAGGCTTCACCTGGTTTCAAGCCTATATATTAGGTCATACCAGCATCAATACGATCCCACATGCTTGTACCAACGATACCTGGGCAATAGGCGTTTACCTTGATGTTAAACTGGGCGAGTTCCTTAGCGGCTCCTTCCGTCAGACCTTTCACGGCAAATTTGGTGGCGGAATAGGCGCCCAGCAACTCAAAGGCGGTTTATAACTTAGTATTGGAGAGAAACCAAACAGATTTCTTTCCATAACCTGATTTTTATATTAATATAGTCTACCGGTGGACGTTAGGTTTTAAAGAATTGGAGGAACAGCAGATGTCTGATCGGAATAAAGGAATTATATTATTATTGGTTTCTGCCTTGGGGTTTTCGCTTATGGGGGCTTTTGTGAAGCTTTCCGGAGACTTGCCGACAATGCAGAAGGCATTTTTTCGTAATATTGTCGCGGCCGTTATCACGTTAGGTTTTGTACTGCATCATAAAGAACGGATCTTTGGGAAAAAGGAAAATCAGAAGGTACTGTTGTGGCGCTCCATCCTCGGTGCCGTCGGCGTTATTTTGAACTTTTATGCCATTGATCATCTTGTGCTGTCTGATGCGGAGATGCTTAACAAACTCAGCCCGTTCATCCTCATTATTTTTTCGGCAGTTTTTCTGAAAGAAAGCGCCCGCCGGTATCAGATGATTGCCGTGCTGATCGCATTTGCCGGTGCTTTATTTATTATTCAGCCGGAATTTTCTGTAGAAGTGCTGCCTTATATGGCCGGGGTACTGGGGGCCATATTCGCAGCAGGCGCCTACACCCTTCTTCGCGTTCTTGGCAGCCGGGAAAAGCATTATACCGTGGTCTTTTATTTTTCACTCTTCACGACGCTCATCCTTCTGCCGTTCATGGTATTGTATTATGAACCGATGAGCTGGCAGCAATGGGTATTACTGCTTTTGGCCGGGGCTTGTGCGACGGTCGGTCAATTTGGTATTACGCTCGCTTATAAGTTTGCCCCGGCGAGCGAGATTTCCATTTTCTTTTATTCCACCGTGGTGTATTCGGCCCTGCTGAGCATTATCCTGTTCGGCCAGATTCCGACATTACTCAGCGTTGCAGGCTACGTTGTCATATTTGGGGCATCCTTTTACATGTTCCTGAAAAATAAGGGAATGGATAAAGCGGAAGCAGCAAGAAAGGCGGGATAAAAAAAGTCTGTTCCACATTAATCTAGAAGCTGGATATGGCGGTGTCCCTGCTGCCGGAGCCAGCCTTGATTTTGTAACTCTCCCAGCTGCCTGCTTAATTGCTCCTGATTTAGGCCGAGATAGGAGGCCATATCTTTTTTGCTCATCGGAAGCGTGATGCTTGTACTCTTTTGTTTTTCGGCTAATTCGAGTAAGTACGAAGCGAGCTGCATTTCTCCCTGTGCAGCATATAATTGATGCACGAGGGTTTCTGCCTTATGCAGACGTTCGCTGACTTCCTGCAGCAGTTTCATGGAAATTTCCGGATGGTTCCGGAGAAAAGGGTGGAAGGCTTCACGGGAGAGGACAAAAATGTCTGCAGCCGTGTCGGCTTTGCCATCCGCCTCGTGTGTTTGTTGGAAAAACAGAGCAAGCTCCCCCAGAATATCGCCGGCCTCCAACACCTGAAGCAGTTGTTCGTTTCCTTCTCCTGTCCCGCGAGTTATTTTAACACGTCCTTTCTGAACCAGGTAAAGATGGTCTTTCTGTTCTCCAGCCTGAAAAACTACATTTCCTCTGCCGTATCTTTGCATCGTGCTGAGAGAGGCGATCTGTTCTACTTCTTCATTATCCAATTTTTGGAAAATAGGAATAAGCTTGATACATTCCGTTTTAAGGTGATGTCCTTCCATTTTCTGCGAGATCCCTCCTGTCCTCTCTTTTCCTATCGCTTCTTTTTTAAAATGAGCCACTTCGTTTGATATTAATCATATATAGAAGATGAAATAAAAAATAACCTTTTTTGCATGAATGCCCTGGCAGTGGAAACATTAAAAAAGAAGGAACGTTTTAGGAGGACCGTGTTTATGAGTTACAGGGAGTATTGGGTGCAGATACAGGAGAAGAGAGAAGAGTTAAATTCGCTTATTTCTTCCTACTGGAGCGATTATTCGAATTTGGGAACCTGGGAGTTCTGGCTCGTTTTATCGTTATTGGTCCTTCCTCTATTTCTGCTTTATTTTATAGACAGAAAAAGGATATTTGAACTGTTTTGTTATGGATATACCATTCATTTACTTTGGACATACATTGATTTAATCCTGGAAAACCAAAATTATTTAATTCATACCCGTTTTCTGACCCCCTTGCTGCCGTTTGCTTTAACCGTGACGACATCTTTGCTTCCTATCGGATTTCTGCTGTTATATCAGTATTGCACGAATCACAAGAAAAATTTTTATGTGTATACGGTCATTTTAAGTGCGATATTTGTTTATGTTTTTATGTCCTTAGAAAACGTCATAGGTTTAGTGGAATTCGACCGTGGAATGAATCAATTTTACGTATTGATTATTGATATCTCCATTGCTTATATATCGTATTGGTTTGTAATAGGCATTAAACGATTTATTCATCCTAATACAAAGGAGGGGTGAGATGGGACCATCTTCCCTCTACGCTAGTTAGGAGCGGGATAATCGCAATACTCGATAATCGTTCCTTCCGTATCAGCAGGATTTAAGTAGATTAACCGCCTGCCATGTTTGTTGGTCCGTAACGTGTGTTCCAGCACCCGGATCCCCCGGTTTTGTAAATCGACCAGTGCTTCGTCTAGATCGTGGACGCGGTAGGCGATATGGTGGACTCCTTTTCCTTTTTGTTTAATAAATCGTGCGATGGGAGAAGTCGTGTTATTTGTCGGGGCCAGCAGTTCCATCTGCACCCCGTTCACGTGGAGGACCACAACTTCACTTTCCACCCCCTCCGCCTCACTGGTGTAACGATCAATGAATGATCCTCCTAGGATATTGGTATAAAAATGAATACTCTCCTCGATATTTCTCACTGCTACCCCGATGTGATCCAATACTTTTTCCATGGTCTGCTCCTTTCCCAGATGAAATAAAGAATTCTAAAGAAGTGTTTTACCTTCCCAAGATTTGCTTATAGTATATAGATTTTAAACGTTTTCTACGCTTCAATAAACCCATGGCCATCTCTTAAAAAGAGGACGGTCATGGGGGAATCTGACTTATACTCCCTTATTAAAGCAAGCTTTCTGGATATTATTCTTCATCTCTGCTTTTTTTATTGTTATCGGTAATTTTCGAAAGCTTTATCTTGGTTTCTTCGAGTAAATTTTGTAGTTGTTCCTTTTTTTCGGGGTTTTTCATAACTTGACGGCCTACCCTAATAAATTCATAGAATAAATCCTTAATGTCAGATCGTAAAGTCTGCATTTCATCTAGATTCTCATTCTCAAGCATATTCATTCTTGAAACAAAGGGATCTTCGTTTTGATGGTTTTCTAAATAGCTTCGTCCTTCCTCTGTAAGATGATAAACTTTTTTCCGCCCTTCCTTGATAATATTGACAAGATCTTGGTCTTCGAGCATTTGAAGGGTGGGATAAACAGAACCGGGACTGGGCGAATAAAATCCCTTGAACTTTTCCTCGAGTACTTTAATTAATTCGTATCCATGTCTTGGCTGTTCTTGTAACAATTTTAACAAGACAATTTTAATATCGCCTCGCTTGAAAAAACGCTCGCCACCATAATCTCCCCCGGAGCTTTTGCCTGCAAAGAAATGAAACCCACCTGGTTTTTCGAAATTACTGGCTTTCATCCCCGATTCCCTGTCGAAACTGTCTCCCTTAAAGAAGTGACCATGTTGAAAATGGTGTTTTCCTTCAAAAAAAGGATGTTGAGCAAAATCAGGTCTTTTGAACATTGTAACCCTCCTGGTAATTTTTAATTTTTTAACGATATATCGTTAATTTGCATAATATCCGATATATCGTTATCTGTCAAGGTAGGAATATGAAAGTGAATAAATTACGAGGGAGAAATGTTAAAAAGAACATTGACTATCCAGTAAACAAAGGATAGAATAAACGTAATGAACGCGCGTACATTTTAAATAATGGAATTCAAGGAGTAGAAAATGGCGGGCAGAAAAGAAGTTGCAGAAAAAGCAGGTGTATCAGAAGCTACGGTCTCCCGGGTTTTTAGTTCGCCGGATATTGTAAACGCTGTCACAAAGCGCAAAGTGGAGCAGGCTGCCGCCGCACTCGAATATTATCCAAACGCCATTGCCCAGAGTTTTGCGCGGAAAAAGAGCGGTAATATCGGGGTCGTTCTTCCTTACATTCCTCATGCCAGCGCTTTATCTTCGGCATACTTCTCGGAGATTCTTCATGGAGCCACTGTAGCCGCGAATGAAAAAGGATACGACATTCTGCTTTTTTATAAGAGAATGCAGGAAGAGGAGGTTGATTACCGGGCCTATTTTCAGAATAAAAAAATAGATGGTCTGATTCTGCTCGGCACTGGTGTGGAAGATCTCCCGCACCTGCGCAGCATGAGAAAAGAAAACTATCCGTTTGTGCTGCTCGGCAATGCCCTGCATCCAGAGGATCCGTTCGCTGTGGACGCGGATCATGTGAGCGGCGGTGAAAAAGCTATGATACATCTGGCGGAACAGGGACATCGTACTATCGCCTTTCTTAATGGCCCTCCGTCATTTGTAAACAGCCGTCAGCGCTTAAAAGGTGTTCAATCAGCATGTGCCGCTTATGCTCTTTTCGATCCGGTTGTATTTACCGGGAACTACAGCAGAACGAGCGGCTATGAGCTGGCTGATGTGATTTTGGACGAACGTCCACGGCCGACTGCTGTGTTCGCAGCAAATGACCGGATGGCGATCGGTGTGATGCAAAGAATGACAGAAAGACATCTTCGTCCCGGCCGGGATATGGCGGTTGTTGGCTATGACGACACCGAATTGGGCCGGTATATGGAGCCTCCGCTGACATCTGTGGCCGTCCCATTTCAAGAGATTGGGGCAGCGGCAATCCAGCGTCTCTTAGCCGCCACAGAAGCAGCGCCGGATTTTCTCCCGGTAACGCTGAAAATCAGGGCCTCATCCCAACTCTAAAAAGAGAGGAGCAGGAATATAATGAATCCATCCAGTGTTCGTATTGGAATGATAGGTTATCAATTTATGGGAAAAGCGCACAGCCATGCTTACCGTGATCTGCCTTTTTATTTTGATCCCCCGGTAACGCCGGTCCTGCAGGCTGTATCCGGCAGGAATGAGGAGAAAGTGAAGCAGGCGGCAGAGAAGTTAGGATGGCAGTCGTATGAAACCGACTGGCGTCGTCTTATAGAGCGGGATGATATTGACATGATCGATATTGTTACTCCAAATCACACGCATGCTGAAATGGCTGTTGCCGCCGCCGAAGCAGGCAAACACATTCTCTGTGAAAAGCCGCTTGCTCTTACGGTGGAACAGGCAGAGCGGATGCACGAAGCAGCCGAGAAAAACGCTATCGTTCATATGATCGCCCACAATTATCGATTTGCTCCTGCTGTGGCGTATGCAAAAAAACTTATCTCGGAAGGTCGTCTTGGTGAAATAAACCATGTACGTGCCCAGTACTTACAGGATTGGCTTGTTGATCCCGAGGCACCGCTTGTATGGAGGCTTTCAAAAGATATCTCCGGCAGCGGCACCCTGGGTGATATCGGGTCGCACAGCATTGACCTGGCCCGGTACCTTGTCGGTGAGATCACAGAACTGGTTTCCACCATGAAAACCTTTGTGAAAGAACGTCCGCTGGCTGAATCGAGTGCCGGTCTCTCCGGGAAAGCCAATGAAGAAAAGAAAGGGGAGGTCGAGGTTGATGATGCAGCAGCGTTTCTAGCGACGTTTGAAAACGGAGCGCTCGGTGTATTTGAGGCCACGCGTTATGCCGGTGGTAATCGCAATGGCAACCGCATTGAAATCAACGGCAGCAAGGGTTCTCTGCGCTGGGATATGGAAAATATGAACCATCTTGAGGTGTATTTTGAAAACGATGAGCCGGGGCTGCAGGGATTCCGCACGATACACTGTACCGAAGAGGACCATCCTTATGCCGGGAACTACTGGCCGGCCGGTCACATGATTGGGTATGAACATACGTTTATTCACTTAGCCTATGAAATGATGAAAGGCATTCACAGCGGAAGCGCGCCTGTTCCTAACTTCCGGGATGGGGTTATTAATCAGCGCCTTCTTGCTGCGATCGAGCAATCCCACCAGACACGGCAGTGGGTGAAAACAGGAGGCGGGGAACATGAAACCAATTAAAGCAGGATTGATCGGCTGCGGATTTATCAGCAGCATTTATTTAGAAAACTGCCGCAATTTTCAAAGCATGGACATCGTCGCTTGTGCTGATCTCAATAGGGAAAATGCGGAACGGCAGGCACGTGATTTTGACATTCCGAGAACATGCTCGGTCGACGAACTTCTCGCAGATCCGGAAATTGACATTGTGTTAAACCTTACAATCCCCGCTGCTCATGCGGAAATCAGCCTGAAAGCGATCGAAGCCGGCAAACATGTCTATATGGAAAAACCTTTATCGATTTCGCTCAAGGATGGTCGGGCCGTTCTTGATGCAGCAGCCGAAAAAGGCGTACGTGTCGGTGGCGCGCCAGATACGTTTCTGGGAGGCGGCATCCAAACCGCATTAAAATTAATCGAAGACGGCTGGATTGGGAGACCGGTCGCAGCGACGGCGTTTTTTATGAGCAGAGGAGTCGAGAAATGGCATCCGAACCCGGACTTTTACTACCAGCCCGGGGGAGGGCCGATGTTTGATATGGGCCCGTACTATCTGACCACGCTCGTTTCTCTCCTTGGGTCTGTGAAACGTGTAACCGGCTCGGTCCAAACAAGCTTCGACGTGAGAACAACCCCGGAAGGACGAAGCATTCCCGTTGAAGTGCCGACCCATATTACAGGCAGCCTGGATTTTGAAAATGGGGCGGTTGGAACGGTGATTACCAGCTTTGACTCTGTCGGAAACAATTTGCCGCGAATGGAGATCCACGGGGAAACCGGCACGTTATCTGTTCCCGACCCGAATCATTTTGGCGGGGAAGTGCTGGTCAAAAAACTGGGCAGGAAGCAATTTGAGAATGTGCCTCTCACCCACGGCTGGACGGACAACAGCCGCGGCATCGGGCTGGCTGATATGGCAGAGGCCCTCCTGGAAAAGCGGCCGCACCGTGCCAACGACCAGCTCCAATACCATGTACTGGAGATTATGCACGCTTTTCACACCGCTTCCGAAGAAAACAAACATATTACGATCAACAGCCGCATCGAAAAACCAGCAGCGCTTGCGATGCAGCAAATATTTTAAAGGGAGGAACCTGCATGAAAGTATCCTGTCATTTAATTACTTGGGGGAATGAGCTTTTAACCGGGATGAAAGAAGCGTCGGAGCTCGGGTATCAGGCTTGTGAAACCTTTACACATAATGCATTGGAATATGAACATGATGTAGAACAATTTCAAGAACTGCTTCAGCAGCATGGTTTTCAACTTTCTGCTTTGTACGGAGGCGGCCGCTTCAGTGATCCCGCCAAGCGGAAAGACATTATTGAAGAAAATACAAGGGTGGCCCGTTTTCTTGCAGCGAACGGAAGCGGCTACATTATGTTCGGCCCGAAAGGCCCCCGCACCGAAGGCGGGACGACGACAGAAGAATTGAAAATTGCTGCAGAGACCATTAACGAAGCAGCCAAGGCGTGTGCTGATCTGGGGGTTAAAGCATGTGTCCATCCTCATCTTGGTACAGAAATTGAGCTCGAACATGAGCTCGACGCTGTCATGGAACACACGGACCCTGACTATGTCTATTTCTGTCCAGATACGGCACACCTCGCTAAGGCCGGGATGGACCCGCTTGCCATCGTAAAACGCTACCGCGACCGCATCGGTTATGTCCACTTGAAAGATATTTCACCGGAGCATGTAGATGCCGAATCATTTCCGATTCTTTCCGGGAACGAAGCTATGCCGATTTTCTGTGAACTCGGCCTTGGCATCCTGCCTGATTCCATTCGGGAAGTCACCGAGTATTTAAAAGAAACCAGTTACAACGGCTGGATGACAGTTGAAATCGATAAGTCCACAAGCACCCCGTATCAAAGCCTGAAAACTTGCCGGGACTTCGTCGAAAATCAACTTCACCTGTCTCTGTAATCCCGGGAAATTCATTTTTCCCAGTTATGAAGGTGCATGAACACCCTTCCGTGTTTGTCAAAAGTCACTCCTTCCTTCTCAAGGAGATTTCTTTGTTCGTTAAATCCCGGGGCAAGCTCTCCGCTCTTTTTAACCACTCTATGGCTGGGGAGATTCCGGTGGGCCGGAGTCTTCCTCATTGCCCACCCCACCACCCGCGCATTGTGAGGCTGTTCTAAAAGCCGGGCAATTTGAGAATAACTGGCGACTCTTCCGGCTGGAATCTCTCCCACTATCTGATAGACTTGCTCGAAAAAACCCTTCCTCATTAAAATACTCCTTTGCTGGATCTTGGAATCAACTAAAGATAAAGCCTTGAACGCTGGTTTTATAAATATAGTCTATATTCCATAGCATCATCAAAACGATGAATCACAAAAATAGCGCTCTGGTTGTATGGGATGCTGCCGACTGCTTTTGTAAACGTATTGGAAAAATGGGTTCTGCTTGCACCTACGTGCGAAAGATTAAGAATAGCTATATGGCTGCCTTCTGTTCATCGATATAGACTTAATTGATTCGCTTCGAACGCCGTCTCAACCGGGTTCGCCATCCAGGGAGCGGCTGAAAAAAGCCAAGAATAGGTGAGCTATGGATTTAAGTTTTCTGGTGAAATAGAGGGCGAATAAAATACGTCACTATGGATATGCCGGAATTTTTCCCATTTGCCTGGATTGGTCGAGTCTGGAATGCGTTGCTCCAGAATGGCCTGATATAATATGGTTTTTTCTTCCAAATGGGCGACCCGCCGTTTGGCTTCTTCGAGCTGAACGAGCGCTTCTTTTTTATGCTCCATCATTAGTGCGCAGCGTTGCGGAATGGTCGAATCCCCTTCGAGACAAAGATCGACATACATTTTGATGACTTCAATTTTCATCCCGGATTGCTTGAGACATTTGACGCCGTACAGCCAGTTAATGGATTCTGCATCGAACAGCCGAATATTATTCTCATTGCGCTGTACGCTTGGTACCAACCCTTTATCGGTGTAAAAGCGTACAGCGTGCTCGGTGAGTCCCGTTATCAGGGCGGCTTCTTTGACCGTATGCATGTGTAACCCTCCTTGAAAAAATATTAAAAATCGCTTGCCTTCGTGTAACACTAAGGCGATATGCTTATTATAAAGCAAATCGGCCGTAAGCGGAATGCCCGCTGCGGTACCCGATTCCCGGTCTTTGCGGCCGTTTGCTATTTTACCTTTAAACAATGGGAGGAATTAAAATGCAAACTGTAACATTGAACAACGGTGTGAAAATGCCGATTATCGGCTTCGGTGTCTATCAAATTCCCGATGCTGAAGAATGCGAGGATGCGGTATATGAAGCGCTGATGGCCGGTTACCGCCTAATTGACACCGCCGCCGGTTACCTGAATGAGGAAGCGGTCGGACGCGCGATCAAGCGCAGCGGAATACCACGTAAGGAACTGTTCATCACGACCAAGCTCTGGATTCAAGATGCCGGCTACGAGAGTGCTAAGATGGCGTTTTCCAAATCCTTGAAGAAGCTACAGCTCGATTATCTCGATCTATACCTTATTCATCAGCCGTTCGGCGATTATTACGGCGCTTGGCGTGCGATGGAAGACCTGTACCACGAAGGCAAGAGCAAGGCGATCGGTGTCAGCAACTTTCTGCCCGACCGTCTGATGGACCTCATCGTGCATAACGAAATCGTGCCCGCCGTCAACCAGGTCGAAACGCACCCGTTCTACCAACAGATCAAGAGCGCTGCCTTTATGAAAGAGCATGGAGTGCAGCACCAGTCGTGGGCCCCGTTCGCTGAAGGACGCAACAACATGTTCGACAACGAAGTGCTGACCTCGATTGCGGAAAAACACAGTAAGTCCGTTGCCCAGGTCGTGTTGCGCTGGCTTGTTCAGCGTGAAGTCGTTGCTATTCCAAAATCGGTGCGCAAAGAGCGGATCGTCGAAAACATCGACATTTTTGATTTTGAGTTGAGCTCGGACGATATTGAACAAATTTCCACCCTAGATACGCGGGAAAGTCTTTTCTTATCGTACCACGATCCGGAAGTAGCAAAGATGCTGGGGACCTTGAAAGTCAATCTGTAACATTTGGTCGAACCGTAAATTCACCATGTTTATCCTCATATCTATTAAGAAAGGACAGGGGGCGGGCCTGTCCTTTCTTTGTGTCAATCTGTGAGTGGTGAATTTTGTTAGTGATTTGTGAATTCCGCCATGAGATAACGAAGATCCATCCCTACGGAGAGTTTTTTGACTTACAAAACGGAGGATGAAAATTATCTAGAGTTAAAAAAAGATCTATTGCTTCGTTATATTTGGGCGGAATTAGAGAAAGAGCCTATCCCTATGCCAAGAATTGCGCAGGCATAATACTGCAAATACAAACGATTAAAAAATCGTTAAGCAAGACCCAATTCTTTTTACCGGAAACAGAATTGGGTCCTTGTTTGTGTTTTTAACGATGAATGATCTCCCGAAGCCTTTCATATTCTTTCTCATCGATTTCCCCGTTGATCAAACGCCGCTGCAGCAAAGTTTCAGAATCAAATCTATTTTGCTTCCAGCTGCCGCGTCCCTTGAACAGGAAGAGACAGAAAATCACGAAGAAAAGGAAAAAGAAACCGAATGGAAGAAACGGAAAGAAATGTCCGCATTCCGGCATGGCAAGGACCTCCTTTCTTGTTATGTCACCATCTAAAGTATCCCTTCTTTATAAAACACTTCTAAATAATTTATAAAAAATGTATAAAAAAGCTTTCCGCTATTTTTCTCGAAAGATAGTTTAGAAAAATTTTAGAAAGAAAAGGTAGAATGGGGAAAAGGGAAAACCAATTATACAAAAAGGAAGATCATTCCATGTCCATACGAAAACGCCTGATTTTGTCCAACATAGCAATGATCCTGATGCCGATCCTTTTTTTCATTCTGTCTTTATGTATTCTAGTGCAGTTATTTTTTGGAGGGCTGCCGTTTTTTGATCATGGTGACGGCAGGGAACCCATCATGGAAGAATACCTTTATTTAAAACAGACGGCTGCACGTAACCCGGATAAGCTGAGGGAGGACGAATATCTTTCAAACAGAATGTCAGAGATTCCACAGGAAAATGCGGCTGTTCTTATAAGAGAAAAGGGAGAGATCACTTATCAATCGTCTCCTTCTATTGCTTTGTCTGTATCAGAACTCCCCGCGTTTGATTTTGAAGAAATGCGCCGGCCGATTCACCGGCTCGGAAACCAGCTCTATTTTCTACAAAAAAACGATTTTTACTATTCCAATGGGAATGAAGGCACTGTGTTTCTCCTCCAGGATGCTGGTTTTGTGAAACGGTTTGGGCCGATAGTATTTGGCTGTCTCCTTCTTGCGCTGATTGTTACAAATGGGTTGCTTACGTATTTTGTCTCAAAAACAATTCTGACGCCGGTGAATGAGTTAAGAGCCGCCTCGGAAAAGATTAGCGAGGGGGACCTGGACTTTCACATAGAGTCACGCCGAAAAGATGAACTTGGACAGCTATCGCGTACGTTCGAAATCATGAGAAAAAAACTGAAAGAATCGATGGAGTTGCAAATGCAGTATGAGGAAAATCGAAAGGAATTAATTTCAAACATCTCTCATGATCTCAAAACTCCTTTATCGGCGATTAAAGGGTATGTCGAAGGAATTCGGGATGGCGTCGCCAACTCTCCGGAGAAGCTGGACAGCTATACACAGACGATTTATTCGAAAGCCAATGAATTGGATCATTTAATAGAAGAATTATTTCTTTATTCTAAATTAGATATGAATCGTCTGCCGTATCATTTTGAAGAAATCGATATCAAAGAATATATAAAGGATTATGTGGAGGAGTTGTCATTGCAGCTGTCTGAGCAAACGAAGGTGTCCTTCTATTACGATCAGGCGACATCCTATGTGGGAATCATAGACAGGGATAAGTTGAAGCGTGTCTTTTCCAACATCATTGATAACAGTCTAAAGTATATGGATAAAGAAAAGCGGCAGCTTCACATCCATTTAAAGACTCTCGAAGAACATATAAAAGTAGACATCACGGATAATGGTCCCGGCATCAAGCCGGAAGACGTACCGTATCTGTTTGATCGTTTCTACCGCGTAGAACATTCCAGAAATACAAAAACTGGAGGAAGCGGCCTTGGCCTGGCGATTGCCGAACAGATTATCAAAGGCCATGGCGGGGACATTTGGGCAGAAAGTGAAATAAATAAAGGAACAACCATTAGCTTTATTATAAAAAAGGCGTCAAATCAAGGAGAGAATGGGAATGAAAAAGATTTTGATTATTGAGGATGAGCCTAGCCTGGCTGAATTAGTGAAAGATTATTTAGAAATCAATGATTATAGCGCGGATATCGCTAAAACTGGGGATCAAGGGCTGCAGGCCGCTCTTTCTGAACCATACGATCTAATTGTGTTAGACCTTATGCTTCCCAACCTTGATGGATTTCAAGTGTGTAAACGAATCCGGCAGGTCAAAGACATCCCCATTATTATGCTTACAGCGAAAAAAGAAGACACTGATAAAATTCGGGGCCTGGGGATAGGGGCAGACGATTACATGGTGAAGCCCTTCAGCCCGGGCGAACTGACAGCTAGGGTGAAGGCTCATCTATCCCGCTATGATCGATTGGTTCATAAAGACGATCTTACCGCTACGATTGATATTCGCGGGCTTCACGTGAATTTAGCCTCGCGAAAAGTGTTTGTGAATGAAACAGAAGTATCATTGACGACCAAAGAGTTCGATTTATTGCGTTTCATGGCCGGGAATCCCAATCACGTATTCACGAAAGACCATCTTTTCGACAGGATCTGGGGGATGGAGGCAGTCGGCGATGTCGCCACTGTCACCGTGCACGTGGGTAAAATACGCGACAAAATCGAACTTGATCCAGCCAACCCCCAGTACATTGAAACGGTATGGGGCGTAGGATACCGTTTCAAGGGCTGAAAAATGGGAGCATTTTATGAACCCGCTTATTGCGGGTTTTCATTTATGCTTACTTCCCCCATCACCTTTTGCCTGGTGGAGGACACGGTGAAGGAAAAAGGAGCCGGAATTGGTCTCCATCCGGTTTTGGGCGCCAGTAAGCATCCATTAAAACAAAATAGTGTCTTCCATTTACTGAATGGAGGACACTAAAAATATTCTCCATAAAAACAGTGTCCTCCATCCCTCATTAATGCTTTAGATAATTTTTAGATTTTATTTAGAACGGCTTTAGATAAAGCCGCCAAAATAAGGATGAAAGAGAGGGAGGTGCTGGTCATGAAGTTGTCCATCACGCCAAGAAGATGGCTGTTGTCCCTTCACCTTTTATTTGTGGCAATCTTGTTTGGAACGATGGTCGTTTTTCTGGTACTTAGTATTACGGCAGCAGCCACGCAGGATGAAACGATTCTAAAAGGGGCTTATACCAGTATGTATGTACTAGCCACATCTTCCGTACGGGCTTCTGCCATCGGTTCTGTGGTGACCGGCGTGCTGCTGTCGGTATGGACCAGGTGGGGGTTGTTTAGATTTTATTGGATTATTTTCAAAGAAATTTTAACTGTAGCGTCCATAGGGTTAGCCTTCATTGGAATGTCTGTGTGGACGATTCAGACGTTTTCGATCGCGTCCGCAGAGGGGTTGCATGCGTTAGACAGCCCGGTGTTTATAACTAACCGGCTCCAGCTTTTTATTGGAATTATCCTTCAGATTGGGTCATTGGGAGCAATGATTGTTGTTTCCGTATTTAAACCATGGGGCAGACGAAATCAGGAACTTAAACATTAACCGGGAGGAGAATGCAGTATGGATAACAAAGAATCAAGCGTAACACCGGAAACATCGGCGTTTCACCAAAAGCAGTCTAATATTATCCAATATTTCAGGATAGGATATGCATGCTAGCTTCCATTTTCGCAGCTTGTATTATTGTCCAAGTATTTTTTGCGGGAATGGCACTGTTTATGGGATATGCCGGTTGGGGATTACATATATCCTTTGTTCCTATGTTTATGTATTTACCTCTGCTTGTGCTAGTAACCGGAATAATCGGACGTTTGCCAAAAAAGCTGATTTGGATGAATTTAATGTTAGTTGCAATGATTATTCTGCAGTATATAACAGTGGAGTTTTCCACTGAGATGGGGGTGTTGGGCGCCCTTCATCCCATTATTGCGTTCCTGTTATTCGGCGCCTCACTCAGCATGGCGCAACAATCATGGAAGTATGTATAGAGAGAAGGTCCTCAGAGATAATATGGGGGGAGGGAGGTCAAGGCTGCTGAAAAAGTTTGCAGCTCCAATTGTTAATGCATATTAACACGGTCCCATTTATATAAGGACGGAAGGTGAGACCGGGGCAGGCAAGACTCCTGGAAAAAGCAATCAGGTGAAACCCTGCAGGGCGGAGCGAGAAGCGGCTTGACGAATTCTCCGCGGAAAGAGGGCCCGCCCAGGGATCACCGTCTTATTTATTCAGCGGAATTTATAAAATAGTAATTCTACTTTTTAGCAGCCTCGGGGGTTCCTTTACAAGGCCACCTCCAAGAGTTAAAAATCATGGGTGGTGACGGTTAATTGCAGCACGATGCCAAATGGATCCCGCACGATCCCATAGCCGGGACTGAATACGTTTTTTTCAAATGGTGTTAAGATATCAACCTGATCATGTGTAATCAAATCTTTATACATGGTTTCAATGACGGAATAATCTTTAGATTGGATACATAAAGAGGAACTGTTACTTAACTGCCAGGGGCGGGTCTTATCCATTTCCTCTTCTGCGATCATAATTTTATTCTTCCCAATTTGTAAGACGGAGTGTGTAATATAATTCTCCTGGCCTTCTTCATATGTGAAATGCGGGTCCATTTCTTTCATCTCTTCGTAGTTTTTCTTAAATAAAACTTCTGCCCCTAAATACTGTTCATAAAAATGGATGGCTTCAGCACCGCGCCCCTTTAAAGATAAAAAAGGAATCATTTCAAAGCTCATTATGTTGCCCCTTTCCTGTTAATGACTTACACTAAACAGTATATCGTGAAAAGGTGACAATAATTGGCACCTATAAGGAGTGTTTTATGAAAAAAGGGGAACGATTAAATCAAATGCTGCGGTTTATCAATCAAAAACAGCAGTTCACCTTGAAGGATCTAATGAGTGAATTCCAGATTTCAAAAAGGACCGCCCTTCGTGATATTGCCTCGTTAGAAGATATCGGGGTCCCGCTTTACGTCGAATATGGGCGGTACGGAGGGTATCGTTTAGTCAACTCCATGACATTACCGCCGATTTCTTTTACGAGCCAGGAAGTATTCGCTCTATATTTTGCGATGCAGGTGCTCCAAAACTTTGCCAGCACTCCTTTTCAGATATCATTCCGTTCCATTCATGAGAAATTTTTAGAAGGAGTCCCTGCTGACCTTCGCGGACAAATCGAAAACTTCCGGGAAAGAGTGGCCTTCTATCCCGGAGAACAAACGCATGAATGTGACTATCTGGAAGATCTTCTGCTGACCGCTGCTCAGAACAACGTGATTAAAATTCGCTATGAAGCGCCAAAACAAACGACCATTCGCTGGATTCAGCCGATAGCGATATATGCCATGAAAAGCTGGTGGTACTGCCAGGCGTATGATTTAGATAAAGGCGCCTACCGTGTTTTCCGCTGTGATCGCATAACCGCTCTGGAAATAGTAAATCATGAAGGTGCTGTAGATTTAAAAGATGTGAACCTCCATAATGCCCAAAGTCTTTGGCAGCCAACGAAACAGGCGGTTCCATTTACATGTATACTCACTTCGGAAGGGGTGGAGATATTCAATAAGGAGCCATACCCGTCCATGGAAGTAGTAACAGAAAATGGTATTATGTATTTAAAGGGAACATACGAGCCGGCTGAATTGCATTTTATGATTTCTTACCTGGCCGGTTTTGGTAAATCGATAAAAATCATAGATCCGGTTTCGTTAAGAGAACAGTTAAAGGATTACTACTTAGATGTAATAGATCACTTATAATAGAAATAGAGGGATGGGGTACTGAAAAAGGAAGAGACATGGTTTCAAGCGGTATTTACATTTTTATCTTTTTCCGATAATCAACGAGCAGCCAGAAGTTAAGAAAGACAAGGAATAAAAGCATTGTAAGTGGGATAAGCCAGGCATGGGAACCGTCTGTCGTCCATCCAAGCAGCATTAGGGTAATGGAAATAAGAGGTGCCATCACAAAATAAGCTTTCGCTTGATAAAACCAGCCGTAGGGAAAAAAGTGGGCTCCTGTAATCACGGCAAAAAACACAACCATATGATGGGGACTTTGAACAAAGGCCCAGAAGATAATGGGGAAATACATAAACTGAGCGAGATTTAAATACAAGCCTAATGAACTAAGGGGATGGTCCTCCATTTTCCACTCGGACTTTGTCCACTTGGACAGGATCAAGGCGATTGGAAACATTAGTCCCGTGGCAAATAACATGAATATATTTTTTGTATCAATTGCTAATGGCAATAGGAAGAGGACTGTAATGCCAGCCCAAATTACACAAGCCGAAAGCAAAAAAGGAAGACCATTCTTCCCTCTTACCGATAGTGCTTTCTTAAGTTCAAGGATCTCCATCATCCTATTCTCCTTTTTTGCTGTAGCCACAGCATTATTGTTCATCCGATATCTATTTTACACTTTTTATGAGCATCCAGCTGTAATTTTTTAGAAATCCCGCTTAACGATGAACAAGAGGAGAGAAAAAGGGATTGGGACTGGAATGGAGAAGTATACAAACTGGCGGGAAGAGAAAAAAGGAAAGGCAGGAAGGAAGGTTATAAGAATGGCGAAAATGGACGATTTTATGAAGCTGGACATCCGGGTGGGGACGATTATGGCAGCCGAAGCATTCCCTGAAGCGCGCAAGCCGGCGGTTAAATTAACGATTGATTTTGGAGACTTGGGGGTGAAAAACTCCTCGGCTCAAATAACAAAACGATATCAGCCAGAGCAGCTTCCCGGCCGGCAGGTAGCGGCGGTGGTCAATTTCCCGCCAATGCGGATAGCCGGTTTTACCTCGGAGGTGCTCGTTCTCGGGGGAACACCGGAAGAGGGGGACGTCGTGCTGCTGCAGCCGGATGCCTCTGTTCCGAATGGATGCCCCATATCCTGAGCCTCGCTTTATACTGGGCCGTTTTTTATTTATGATCCATGTTCTTCCTTGGAAGGGGGGACCTCGAATGTTGAACGTACCCTTTCGTAATAAAAACCGGTTACCGTCAGAGTTGTCAGAAAGACGGGAAAAGAATAGACAGGCTGGTAGCCATTTTGAAAATCAATAATCCCCAGCCAGGCAAAAGGCCACTGCATTCCTGTTCCAAGCAGGGCCCAGCCAATAATATACCATATGAAAGATTTTTTGATCTGGAGTAACTCATACACATATACAAAAAAGAAAGCAGCTGGAGCAAACAGGGAATAATATAAGAAATCAAACAACTCGTAGTTCTGGGTATCATTCAGCTTATAAAAATCAATAAAACCACCGCCGATAGTGAAATCAAATACAACCCCAATCGTATATCCCCATAATAGGAATAACAGGGTGACAGGGCGGGAGAATTTTTTAGATAGCAGAAAAAAAGCAGTGTAAGCCGCGGCCATCATAATAAAGATACTTATTTCATTTTTGTCAAAGCTTTCCCACAAATTCACGAGCTGTTCACCTCGGATACGGCAGTCTTCTGAATAGATGCAGAAGGAATAATAAGCAGCCCCGGCCAGGAAGGTGTAGTATACAGCATCATAACCGAGGTTCCACTTTGTGTGCTCTGTGATCTGAAATGAAGTGGAGAGGCAGGCGAGAAAAAGCAAGGCAGCAAGAGATATAACATATATCCATAACTTACTTGATTTATGTAAGAGGTTTAAGGAAACGGTAAAACCATAGGAATAATAATACTGCGGAAAAGAAGAAACGCAGTATAGTTCAGACCGTCCTCTGTAATATTCACTCGATCCATTTCTTCATACACGATCCAATCCCAGTTAATATTAATGACAAGAATAATCATAAATACAAAAGTATTTTCTGTTAAAGATAATGTTTTTTCCATTCTTATAAATAATGTATTAAGAAGCCGGGAAGCTAAGAAAAATACAGCAAAGGCCATTCAGCGATCCCCTTTTTAGCTGTTATTATCTGTTTTCAGTAAAATAATATGCATGATAGTAGGTTAAAGAGCCGAGTTCATTCCCGCTTTCTTTTAGAAATCTTCAGAAAGAGTATGAAAAGGAAGAGCCTGGGCAAAATAATCGAATATAATCGGTCTTTTATCAGGCAGAGGAAAGTCCGAACCTTACCAAGGAAGGAATGTTCAAATAGTGGCATACCAGGCACCGTTAGCCTCGTCCGAACTTGCAACCCTTTGGGTCATTTATCAAAAGAAAACAATGATGGCAAGAGTTGTGGAAAATTTTCTATCCAAAAACCAGGAGCCGGAAGCTCAAGAAATACTTCAACCCTTTCACGACAGGGAATGTAATTTCATCACTGAAATCACGGATATTTTCAAACAAGAGGGGGCGGCCGTCCCGGTTGGCTTCACCGAAAATGATGTCAATCTCAAATCTCCTCCCCTGTTTGATGACATATATCATATCATGTACTTGAGAATGATGATGAAAATTGCCACGGGGCTTCACGCCTTACACATGTCGATGAGTTATCGTAAGGATATTATGAAGTTATATAAAGACTGTTCGGCATTTGCGGAAGAATACTGTGTAAAAACAACCCAGTATTTGCTGGAAAAAGGAGTTCTCCCAAGATCTCCAGAGGTTACGATGCCGGTTCATGCAGAGTTTGCGGAAAATAAAGATTATCGTTCAGGATTTAAATTACTTGGGAATAAGAGAACGTTAAACTCAGTGGAAGTGGCCTATTTATATCAAGGCATTGAATCGAATGTAACGGGGATGAAACTAATGACTGGCTTTGCCCAAGTGGCTCATAAAAAAGACGTTCGAGAATATTTTTTCCGGGGGAAAGAATTATCTAAAACTATTGTTCAAAAATTTAGTAATGTCTTATTAGAGAGTGATGTCAATGTTCCTTCCACCTCATCCGGATTGGTTACCAATTCCACCTTGTCTCCTTTTTCCGATAAACTGATGATGTATAATACTTCCTTATTAAGCAGTTTTGGCTTAGGCAGCAGTGCTTTAGGCACTTCCTTCAGTCTTAGAAAAGACCTGCCGCTGAGAATGTTCATGACAGCTAAAGATGTTTATGACTTTGCCAATGATGGAGGAGATCTGATGATTGAACACGGATGGACAGAGGAACCGCCCCAAATGGAGGACAGAACGAAAATAACCAAAAGGAAAGGATGACGGATAAACGATAGGATGACGGTCCTGTCCAGGTGAATGGCTCCTTCCGCTTCGATGCAGGAAGGAGCATTATTATTTATTTTTTAGGGGAGCCAGGCGGATAGTAATACGGAGGGACTTTTAACCACCCGCGTTTTTTCATCAATGATTTTAAGTTTGCCCCTATCGTGACCCAATCGATATAAAATTCCAGCCATATCATGCCGATGTCATTACGAACTGCATCGGCCTGTCCTTTTGCACAGGCTTTCAAGCTGCTAACCAGTTTAAAGGCTACTCCGTTCGTAATTTCATCGTCGGTCAGTTTAACACCTAACGGGATTTCATTTGGTTCGGAGTTTGGTTTGGAAGAAGTTACATCCGGAAGGGGAAGCCCCTCTTCTTTCATAAACTTACTTAACTTCTTCACATGAGATTCACATAGTTTGATGATATCTGTCAGCATTTCTCTTACTTCGTCGTCTGTCGTGGTATTTAATCCGCTTTCTTCATAACGTATAAATTCTTCTACTAAGGTAAGGTACTTCCAGCAGTCCCCGACCTCAATCACGTGCAGCTGCCCTTTTGTTTCATTGGCATTATCCATCGATGTTTTTAATACGTTCCACGCGGCTTCAAAAGGATTTCCCAACGATTTTCACCTTCCTTCACTCATCTTTATTCATACCAGACGGCTGCTGCCTGCTTTTTCTTTTTTTTATAAACGAATAGATCGTTTCTGTGATAAACAGGATAACAAAAAGAGACGAAAGAAAAATTTCAATGATATGCATCACCCGGAACGGGTTTATAGCGTTTGTTAAAGCGGTTCTCATATCAAAACCCATCAACATATCCAGTAGTATGGAAAACCCCATTACCAGCCCCATCATCAGTATGGTAATTCCTGCTATTTTCATATTATCATCTCCGCTCTTATTTTTATCCAACCCATGAAGGGTTATGTATAAATAAAGAGCGAACGCTAAAACTAACAATAAATTACAAAGAAAGCACTGATGCTGTCATGTCTTACAGGTTCAGGAAATTTTTAAAATCAAAAAGAAAATATACAAATGCTGTCCAGAATGCTGGGCCGGCGGAAGAATTATATACTTCGTTAGACAGCAATCTAAGCAAAATAAAACAAAGGACCGGCAACAGTTCAGATATAGTTATCCGGGAAATGACAACGGCGCAGGAAAACAAGCAGATTGGTGTTATTTTTGTTGAAGGAATCGTGGATAACCGCACCATCCATGATTTTCTCCTGGAATCGCTCATGGATGACCCTGCTATCGAAACAGAAGGGACAGAACGGGATGTTCTGGAGACGATTGCTGAAAAAATCGTTCCGCTTGGGGAAGTAACCAGGGTGAACAACTGGAAGGAGTTATATGAATCCCTGATGTCAGGTCTGACTATCATTCTTGTTGATGGGGTCATGCAGGGACTGAGCGCCAGTACAAAGGGAGGAGAAAGACGTTCTATTCAAGAGCCTCCTACGGAGATTTCCATCCGCGGGCCGCGGGAAGGATTTACAGAGTCTCTACGCACGAATACCTCCCTGGTACGCCGCAGAATTAAAAATCCAAATCTGTGGGTCGAGTCCCTGCAGCTTGGTGAAAAAACGAAAACAGACGTAGAGATTATGTATATCGAAGGGATAGCAAGCGAAAAAAATCTCAATGAGCTGCGCGAACGGTTGGAGAATATTAATATGGACGGCATTTTAGAAACCGGTTATATTGAAGAACTTATTGAGGACCAGCCCTCCTCCCCTTTTCCGACGATCCATTTTACGGAACGCCCTGATGCTGTCGCTGGAAATCTGCTGGAAGGCAGAATCGCAATTTTTGTAGATGGAACACCGTTTGTTCTGCATGTCCCCTCTATTTTTATCCAATTTTTTCAATCGGTTGATGATTATTACAGCCGGGCGTATATTGCGTCCTCCCTTCGTTTCATGAGAATTATGGTTTTTTTAATATCTCTGTATGCGCCGGCAACCTATGTTGCTGCTACGACCTTTCACCAGGAAATGATCCCCACTCAGTTGTTGGTCGTACTATCGGCCCAGCGGGAAGCGGTTCCCTTTCCGGCAGTCATCGAAGCGTTTCTTATGGAAATCACGTTTGAAATTTTACGGGAAGCCGGAATTCGGATGCCTCAAGCAGTTGGACAGACCGTTTCGATTGTAGGAGCTCTTGTCATCGGCCAGGCCGCTGTACAGGCGGGGATTGTCTCACCGGCCATGGTTATTATTGTGGCGATTACCGCAATTGCAAGTTTTACAACCCCGTCTTATTCCATGGCGATAGCTGCCCGTCTCATACGGTTTGGGCTGATGATTGTGGCTGCTTCGTTCGGATTTTACGGGTTGATCTTGTCCTTTATTGTCATTATTGCCCATTTGTGCAGTTTACGATCGTTTGGCATTCCATATATGGCACCGCTTGCTCCCTTTATCCCGGCTGATTTTGGAGATTCGGTTATTCGTCTGCCAAGGTGGGGAGACAAGGAGAGACCAAGACTGTTTACTACAAAGAATGAGCGAGAAGGAAGCGGCCAGAAGCCAACCCCGCCTGAAACACGGAATATAAAAAAACAGCAGATGAAGAAAGGTGACCTGAATGATGATTAAAGGGCTTCTTTGTTTTTTCAGTATGCTCCTGAGTATTTCCATCCTCTCTGGCTGCTGGAGCAATCAGGAGCTGCCGGATTTAGCACTTGTTTCTGCGATCGGTATTGACTTGTCCGAGGACGGGGAATTTGTGAACACCATTCAAGTGATAAACCCCGGAAACGTGGCAGGGGAAGGGATACAGAATACGGGAGGGTCGGAGAGCCCTCCTGTTTCCACCTATACCGAACATGGATACAATATGACAGAAGCCCAAAGGCGTATTTCCAAGAAAGTGTCCCGGGAACTTTATTATGCTCATACCAACCTGCTCGTGATCGGGGAAAAATTGGCGGAAGAAAGAGGAATTCAAGAAATATTTGATGCCCTGGAACGGGACAACGAATTTCGTACAACGACAAAAGTAGTAGTAGCCCAGGATGCAAAAGCCGAAGAGATTATTAAAACACTCACGTCGATTGATAAGATTCCAGCAAACAAAGTTATTAAAACATTAAGGTCTACCGAAAGAATCTGGGGCGAGAATATTAACCTGGAGACAAGGGGTTTACTGCAAAAATTGATTTCACCAGGAACCTCCCCGGTCATTAGTTGTTTCCGTGCTCCAGGAGACGAAGAAAAGGGAGAAGCGATTGAAGGCATCCAGGAGACACAACCTCCATTCCGGCTACAGGCTTCCGGCCTGGCTCTTTTTAAAGACGGAAAATTGATACACACCGTTAATGGGGACACATCAAAAGGGATTTTGTGGGTGCTGGACAAAATAAAAGAAACTGGGGTCTCGCTTGATTGGAAGCAAAATAAAGAAGCGATTGTTTACGAAGTGATCCGGCAGAAAACAAGTGTGTCCGCCCAGGTGAAAAACAACCAGCCGAAGATTTCCGTGGAAGTGTCGGCTGAAGGGGATATAGGGGAGACGGCCGTGCCGATTGATTTACGAAAACCACATGTTTTAAAAGATTTAGAAGGTCTGGTGGAAAAAGAGATTAAGGAGAATTTACTGTCTTCTATTAAAAAAACCCAGGAGCTGCAAACGGATGTATTAGGTTTTGGGGAGGCCGTCCACCGGGCGGACTCCGAAGCGTGGAAGGAAATGAAGGAGAATTGGAATGACGAATATTTTCCTGAAGTAGAGGTAGACGTTAAGGTCCATGCTTTCATCCGCCGGACAGGATTGAGAAATAAACCGTTTCTTATGGATTTCTAAGAAACGAGGAAAAAGAAAGGAGGGGGGTCCCCAGGTGGAAAAAGCAAAAATAACTCCTGGTCAGTTGTTTATTCTCATCTTTCTGTTTGAGCTTGGAAGCGCTCTGTTAATCCCTCTTGGCTTAAGTGCAAAGAAGGATGCATGGCTCGCTATATTATTGGGAATGGGTGGGGGTTTATGTTTGTTTCTGATATACCAGGCTCTTTATAACTATTACCCGGATATCCTGCCGACAACGTATATGCAGGAGATCACCGGAAAAGTTTTGGGTAAACTTCTTGCTTTTCTATATCTCATTTATTTTTTATATATTGCTGCCAGGGTGCTTCGGGATTTTGGGGAAATGCTGGTGACGTTTGCGTATGATGAAACGCCGCTGTTTATTATAAATGCCCTGCTTCTTTTTTGCATAGTTTATACCGTACATAAAGGAATCGAAGTTCTGGCCCGAACAGGGGAGCTTCTTTTTGTGCTGCTATATTTTTTGGCAGTGATCGGTTTTGTATTGGTCGTAGTATCCGGCTTAATTGAGTTAAATAACCTGCAGCCGGTGCTGGAAGAGGGAATTGGTCCAGTCATTAAGACAGTGGTCACGGAAACATGGTATATCCCTTTTGGAGAAGTTGTTGTATTTACGATGATTTTCCCGTATCTAAACAGACCGAAACATGTAAAAGCAGCAGGGTTGACGGGGATCGCGTTAAGTGGTCTGAATATTGTTATTACCATGGTGGTGAACATTTCAGTCCTGAGTTATGAACTTGTCTCACGCTCCCAGTTTCCTCTCCTGAATACGATACAGGCGATTGAAGTTGCCGAATTTCTGGAACGACTGGACGTATTTTTTATGATTGCTTTAATCACGGGAGGTTTTTTTAAGATAGGACTTTATTTTTATGCAGCACTTATAGGAACAGCAGATTTGTTTAAAGTAAATGGTCTTTCTAGACTTATCTATCCGCTGGGGCTGGTGGTATTATTTTCCTCTATGACAATCGCAAGCAGTTATTCCGAGCACATTCAGGAAGGAATCCGGTTTGTACCCCTGTATATGCATTTACCCTTTCAGGTTATCATTCCTGCTTTGCTGCTTCTCATTGCAGTGGTAAAAAACAGAAAGAAGCAGCGTTTGTGAATAACACTTAGAATTTTCGGCAGACTAATGGCAAGTAAGTTGTTAGGGAGGAGCCTTTCATGGAAGTAATGAGAAAAAGCCAGATGACGACAGCGGAACACTCCCAGTTATGGTCAGTTTATATGAACGCGAGTACCTCAAGCGCTATGCTGAAATACTTTCATGAAAAAGCTGAGGATGAAGAAATATCATCCATGCTGCAGAAGACATTGTCCATAACCTCCGATCATTTAAATGAAATAGCCACTTTGTTTAATCAGGAGAACAAACCGGTTCCTATTGGAATGACGGAGGAAGATGTCAACATTCATGCTCCGAAGTTATATACGGATCCCTATTTTCTCCAGCATGTCTTTCAACTTAGCAACGTAGGGATGTTTTCATTTTCGACAGCGATCAGTTTATCAGTGCGTGAAGATATATATCAGTTCTTTACCAATGGATTCCACCACTATAATGAGCTGTATCAAAGAACAAAAACCCTGTTGCAGGAAAAGGGTTTATATCTTTATCCTCCCTCGATCCCCACGCTGGACGAAGTGGATTTTGTCAAAAAACAAAGCTTTTTAACCGGCTGGTTTGGCGAACGCAGACCGCTGACAGCGGTAGAGATCACTCATCTGTTTAATAATATCCAGCGTAATGATTTAGGGGTTACCACACTAACGGGATTTGGTCAGGCCGCACGATCAAAGGAAGTAAAAGACCATATTGTCAGAGGAATCGAAATGGCAAAAAAGCATATAAGCATATTTCGTTCAGTTTTGGAGGAGAATCAGATACCGGTTCCAATGGGGTCGGAATCTATGGTTACGACTTCGGCCAAAGAAGGGCCGTTTTCTGAGAAATTAATGCTGTACCATGTTACAGCGATGAGTACGCTGGGCATAGGGTTCTACGGGTTGAGTATCTCTACCAATATTAGAAGAGACCTGGCTTCTCATTATGCACGCCTTATCG
Organism: Salibacterium aidingense DSM 18341; assembly: GCF_000429685.1. Taxonomy (GTDB): domain Bacteria; phylum Bacillota; class Bacilli; order Bacillales; family Marinococcaceae; genus Salibacterium; species Salibacterium aidingense. The sequence continues at coordinate 12,807 of NZ_AUCI01000031.1, read as the reverse complement.
GTGAAGCCGGCTTATTTTCCGAGGACGGAGTCAATATTATGATAAACCACGGGTGGCTGGAAGAGCCTCCCCGCATGGTGGACCGACGGGAACTTATAAAGTCTGATAAATGAAAGGATATGTGTCTATGCAGAAAAATAGACATAACTTCACATCAAAACTAAGCGAAACAGGTAATGTCTATGCAGATGGAAATTAATAAACAAAGCAAAAAATTGGAAATGCTGTTATGGAGCATTGCTCTTCCCGGGTTCGCCCATTTAATCCTCGGAAAATATACCAAGGGAATATTGTTAGTGTTTTTAGAGGTGCTGGTTAATGTATTAGGCAATTTTAATTATGTTATTGTCTTGAGCTTTCATGGAAGAATACAGGAGGCTATTGAACATACCGACTATCAATGGCTGATGTTTTATCCTTGTATTTATTTTTTCGCGATATGGGATGCGTACAGAGAAGCAGGCGGCGGCACGAAAGCTTTTTCGTATTTGCCTCTTGCTTTTTCCGCCTATTTTGTAACGATAGGCTTAATTTATTCTCCTTATCTTACATTATTTGGATATAAAATAGGTCCGGTATGGCTCCCTATTCTTTTTTTACCTGTAGGGTTAGCGGCAGGGATGATTATTCGATGGGTGTTAGTGAAAATAAAAACGTAAGCCTGAACAGGGCTTCTACATATCACATCAGGAGGGCAATGATATGAAGGAACCAAAAACCAATTTAACATCTGCTGAAATCGGATGCTTGTGGACGACCTATATGAATGACAGCATGTCCAAAGTGATCCTGGAATTTATGTTAAAACATTTGCAGGATACAGAGATAAAAACGATTACAAAAGAGGCCTATGATATTTCAAGCAGGAATATGGATCACCTGCTCAGCCTTTTTGACGATGAACAGTTTGCCGTGCCGCGCGGGTTTTCCATGGAAGATGTAAACATGGAAGCTCCCTGGCTCTTTTCAGACATATTCTGCCTGACCTATGTGAATCATATGTCAAAAGTAGGGATGATGACATACGGCGGGTTTGTCGGAATGAGCAAAAGAGAGGATATAAGACGATTCTATACCCAGCTGCTGACAGATACTTCTGCACTGTATAATCATTCTACCGACGTTGCGGTGTCCCAGGGAATTCACGCTACCCATCCGTATATTAATGTACCAAAAGAAACGGATTACATCGAAAGTAAAAAGTATTTAAGCGGAATGAATCCATTCAGCAGCAAACGCCCCTTGAATGCCGTGGAAATCGCCTATTTGTATATGAATATTCTGACCAATTCAGTAGGCGCGAAGCTTTCTCTTGCGTTTGCCCAGACGGCATCGATGAAAGAGGTTCAGGAATATATGCTGCGGGGAAAAGAAATTTCAAATAAGCATATCAAGGTTTTCACCTCTTTGCTGGATGATAATGATATTGTTACGCCGAGACTGCCCGATCTCAGCGCAAGCGATTCGACGACAAAGACGTTCTCGGATAAATTAATGATGTTCCATATGTCCCTCTTAACCTCTGCCGGGATGGGGAATTATGCTATGGCTGCTTCCTCCAGTCTGCGGACGGATTTGGCACTTAATTATGAACGTCTTTCTTTGGAGGTAGCGAAATATGCGAAAAGCGGCGTGGACATTATGATCAAGCACCATTGGCTGGAGCAGCCCCCGGGAACAAAGGACAGGGAAGAATTAGCCAGGAACAAGCGCTAGGAAGACGTCCATTGGCCGCCGTTTACGTGGAGGGTCTGACCAGTCACAAACCGGGAGTCATCCGAAGCCAGGTACACGTAGGTGGGGGCCAGTTCGAAAGGCTGTCCCTGCCGCTCCATGGGATTCCCAGCCAACGTCACTTCGTCCGCTGAAAAACTTGCCGGAATGAGCGGCGTCCAAATACGGCCCGGTGCTACGGCGTTGACCCGTATCCCTTTGTCAACCAGGTTATTGGCCAAAGCTCTTGTAAAACCAACATTTGCTCCTTTTGTCGCTGAATAATCCATTAATTGTTTATTCCCGTCATAAGCTACTACCGAAGCGGTATTAATTATTGAACTGCCGGCGTGTAAATGGGGAAGAGCAGCTCTGGTCGTGTAAAAATGAGAGTATATGTTCACTTTAAACGTATCATCAAATTGTTCATCGGTAATATCAAGCAGGCTTAACTGCTGGAACTGAATGCCGACGTGGTTACAGAGAATATCAAGCTTGCCGAAAACGGCAACGGTTTCTTCTACCAGGTGAACACACTGCTGTTTTTCTCTGACATCTCCAGGCAGTAAAAGGCAGCGCTGTCCCAGTTCTTCAATACGCCTTTTTGTCCGCTCTGCATCGTCCTGCTCATCTAAATAGGAAATGGCTACATCCGCCCCTTCTTTGGCAAAGGCGATGGCGGCAGCGGCGCCAATACCGCTGTCTCCCCCCGTAATAAGCGCTGTCTTTCCAGTTAATTTTCCGCTTCCTTGATAGTTGGGGTTTTCCACAATCGGCTGCGGGTTCATGAGCTTTTCCAAGCCAGGCTGACGGTATTGACGCTGCTCCGGCACAGTTATGGGAACTTCTTCATATTGAGTGATCTTACCGTAATTAGGGTACAAGGGATAATCATGAGGTGCCATAAAAAACCTCCAAAATAGTATTCCTTTCACCTTATGTTTTCTAGGCGTCTGTCGTGCATGCCCTTCTTCTGAAAACGGACATGCTCACGGGGGCCCTGTATGGAATAAAGTGAAAGGAAAAAGACTGGAGGTGGAGGAATGTCTTATTCCCAGGAATTTGTGCTGCTCCTTCCTCAATCGGAGGAAAAAGTGAAAGTGTACTATAATGATGATCCCCGCCCTTTTTCCCTGCCTAAAATAGGTCCTAGACCCCCTTATTACTGTTGCCCAAGATACGAACCGTATTATCCGGTGATGTAGATGAAAAGAATCGACTTCGGGGGTGTTTCCCTGAAGTCGATTCTTTAGCTCCAAAAACAGTGTATTCATTTGGGGCCTGTCCATAAAAATAATAATTATTCTCATTTACAAACCGTAATGGTTACGATATACTGATAGTCGGTCATTCGTAATGATTACGAAAGGGGATACCTACATAATGATAAAAAGATTCATTGGGCTGTTTGCTGTTTTTATTTTAGGACTGTTAGGGAGTGCGTGTGCGGCAGAAGAGGACCAAAACCAGGAAGCCTCGGAAGAATCGCCCCTTCATATCTACACCACACTATTTGCATGGGAAGACTTTGCCAATCGCATCGGAGGAGAGGAAGTAAAGGTGGAAAATCTGGTACCAGCTGGGGCGGATGCCCATAGTTTTGAACCTACTTCTCAAACGATGATCGATATCGCGGAGTCCGATGCCTTCTTGTTTAACGGAGCCGGCATGGAAGGCTTTGCGGACTCTGTCAATGAAACCGTGGCCGCGGAAGATGGATTGTCAGTGGAGGTGACAAAAGGGCTGGATTTACAGGATGGTTTGGGAGCCGATCCTCATGACCACGGAGAAGTGCAGCACACTCACGAACACGGAGATACAGACCCTCATGTCTGGCTGGATCCAATCCTGGCACAACAGGCAGCAGAGAACATTAAAGACGCTTTGATTGAACTGCGTCCGCAAAAAGAAGAGATATTTGAAGAAAATTTTGCCGAGCTGGAAGAAGACCTCCAATCCTTGGACGCATCGTTTACGGAGATGGCGGAAAAAGCCGAACATAAAACATTTATTGTGTCTCATGCAGCCTATGGTTACTGGGAAGCCCGCTATGGATTAGAGCAAATGTCTATTTCCGGAATCTCCCCTTCAGATGAACCGAGTCAAAAGGAGCTCCAATCCATTATCGAAACGATAGAGGAGACCGGCATTCAACATGTGATGTTTGAACAAAATGTTTCCTCTAAAGTGACGGACGTTGTTCAGAATGAAGCAGACGCGGAAGCCTTGTATCTGCATAATGTATCGACTCGTTCGGAAGAAGAAATCGAAGAAGGAGCGGACTACTTCAGTCTGATGAAAGAGAATATAGAAAATCTGCAGACGGCCTTGCAGTATTCCAATGGTATTGAGGAAGAAGAGAACCATGACCAAGGGGAGGAAGAGCATGAGGAGCATCATGGAGAGGAAGAACACAACCATGATTAGTTAGTAAACGGAGTCAACAAGACAGTGCGAGCCTCCGCATAGGTTTTCGATGAATGCTTCGGTTGTCCGGAGGAGTCCGGTAGCTGCGGCAGCAGTTGTGGAGGACACGAATCAACGGTACAAAGCTTTGACTGTCCTCCAAACCACTTTAGCACCCAAGTTTCAGGAAGAAAGGGGAAGCAGCGTTCTCCAAATGCTCTTGGGGGACACAAACAAGAAAAAGAAGAGTTCTGCTGTCCTCTAACCCTCCCATGGAGCCCGCCAGTCCAACGTAATTCCGCTGTACTATCCTCCAGTTTTTGCAGACCTGCCAGAAACTTCTCTGAGCTTGCAATGGTTGTCATTGTACCGTGTCGTTTTTTAATCCAGGAGCCGTAGAACTGTTAATGTTCCTGCCTTTGCAGGAAAATAATCTTTCTCCTCGAAGTAAGCTAGAAAGGTACAAGAATGCGGAAGGTTGTGGTGAGGGATGGCCAAATGGGACAATATGCTTGCTATATTATGGATACTTAGATCCAGGGAACAGGTGACGGCTTCTGAATTGGCGTTTTCTTTGGAGATCAGTGTCCGGACCGTTTACCGCTATATTGACGCCCTCTGTGCAAGCGGTGTTCCAATCATTGCTGAATCAGGCCATGAAGGCGGGTATTCCCTGGCTAAAAACTTCCGGGAAACACCATTGTTTTTTGATTCTGATGAATTGAAAGCAATCGCTCACGCAGCGATGCTGGCCGGGGGGACAGGTTACCCATTCGGAGCAGAACTTCAGGAGGCCATGAAGAAAATCGAACGCCAGCTGAACGACGAGCAATATCAGCTGCTGCATCGACACACCCAGGGTTTTGGGGTTCTTCCAGTAAAAGAAGCAATGCCGGAAAAAGAAGTACTTCAGAAACTGGAAAAAGCGGTAGCAGAGGACCGGATCGTTCACATCAAGTATGTCAAAAAGGAAGAGGAAACAGCTCAAACAAGAGATATGAATCCATATGGCCTGGCCTACCGGTACAGCCTTTGGTATATTGCTGGATATTGTCATCTGCGGCAGGAAATGCGGGTATTCCGGGTGGATCGAATTTGCCATGTATCTATTGGGAATACTACGTTTTCCAGACCTGCTCATTTTTCGATCGAATCGTATCTTCATGATAAATTTCAAGAACCTTATATGTCGAAATCCCCAAAGGTTCCAGTTGTTATAGAAGGGGAAAAAGGGGCTCTGGACCGGCTCGCGCGAAATTATTATATGCGCTCCTGTCTAACAGAGCATAGAAGAGATCAATTACATCTTCTCGTCAACGAGCAGGAGGCGTTATTCTATATGCCAAACCTATTACTGGCAGAAGGAAAAAAGGTCCGGATCCTGGAGCCGTCGAGGTTAAAAGAAGAAATGACCACCTTGTTAAAGGAAATGGTTTCGCATTATGAAGAAAAATAACTTCCCTGACAGCAGCTGACAGGGAAGTTATTTTATGATGGAGAGGATAAATAATAGGCGGAAAGGTGGATATTACATTGAAACATCAAGCATTGCAGATGCATGATTATCATGTATGGGCCAACGAAAGGACATTGAACCACGTGAAAGAATTGCCGATAGAAATAGTAGAACAGCCGGTTCAGAGTGTTTTTTCCACGATACAGGATGTTTTCGTTCATATTCATGTGTTTGATCATGTCTGGCTGGGAGTGATGCAGCAAAAAGACTTTTCTGAAATAATTGGAGTGATGGAACGGCTGAAAAAAGAGCTGCCGTCAAAATCCATCGATGAAATGCAGCAATTGTATCGGGAGGTTGCGGGAATGTATCGTTCCTTCTTTAAAGCTCAGTCAGATCTGGATGGAATGATTCCGTGTGAACATCCGCAATGGGGAAAGAAGGAATTACGTCTGTCGGAAATGGTGCATCATGTCGTGAATCACGGCACCTACCACCGCGGAAACATCACCGCGATGCTGAGGCAGATGGGGCATGCAGGAGTACCGACGGATTACGCCCAATTTTTATTTGAATTGGAACGCTGACTTGACAATGGGAAAGTAGGGATAACAATTGAATAAAATATTGCTGCATGGGGAAGGATTTGTTGTTTTCGCACTGAGTCTGTATCTATATGGCTCTCTTTCATTCAGCTGGATTCTCTTTATCATCCTTTTGCTGGCACCGGATTTGTCTATGATCGGTTATATGGGAAACGATAAAGTTGGGGCTGTTGTGTATAATATCTTCCATACTTATATTCTATCAATTGGAGTGGCTGCAGCTGGAATGGTTTTCTCTTTTCCAGCTGTATTGGCTGTTGGATTAATATGGAGCGCCCATATCGGCATGGATAGAATGATAGGGTTTGGGTTGAAATACCCGGAATCGTTTAAAGATACTCATTTAAACCGAGTGTAATTTCCTGTATCCTTGTTGATGTAAGAAAATGACAAGGATGGGAACGTAATATGGAGAAACGAATAATAGGGATGGCAGCTTTTACTGTCGCAGGCGCGGCAATAAGCGCGTTTACGGTTTTGCTTTCCATGCTCCTTTTTCAACAGAGTACATATATTTATGTTGGAATTATCGCAGCTGCGCTGCTCATCTTCGGCAACGTCCTTATATCAGGCGCCTTCCAACGCCTGTCGACAACGATGAAAATAGTGCTTCCTCTTCTGCTGTTTGTCCTTCCGCTTGCCGGTTACGGAGGCTATGAAGCTTATATCGATCATATTGAGATCGAAAATGCAGAGGTTGATTTAACAGCGTATGAACCTTTTCGCAAAGAGACCAAAGCTGTCCGTTTAGAGCAGCCGTCCTCTTTCACCCTTAAAGAAAATCTTCCGGAACTGGACGGGGCCACCGCATTGTATCCGGTGTATTCTGCTTTTGTACGGGCGGTGTATCCCGAGAATGAATACCCCCATGATAATACTCTGGACAGTGAAGTTGCCGTGTCCAAAACCCCGGGGGCCTATAATCGATTGGCTGCTCAAAACGTGGATATGATATTTGCAGCCGGCCCCTCCGAAAAACAGGAATCAAAACTTCGCCCGGAAATGGAACAAACAGCGATCGGAAAAGAAGCCTTTGTCTTTTTCGTCCATGACAGCAACCCTGTGCAAAGTTTAACGGTCGAAGAGCTGCGTGGTATTTATTCCGGAGACATTACCAATTGGGAAGAAGTAGGCGGAAAGAATCAAGAGATCATTGCGTTTCAACGGCCGGACGGAAGCGGCAGCCAGACAGGCCTCCAGAAAATGATGGATGGGAAAAAGATCATGGACCCTCCCAGTGATCATCGGGTGAGCGGTATGGGCGGTGTAATAGAAAAAGCTTCCAGTTATCGAAATCACCGCAATGCCATCGGTTTTTCCTATCGGTATTTTTCCACTCAGATGAAGGAGAACAACAACATTAAGCTACTGAAGGTAAATGATGTGCCTCCGGATGTCCCCTCCATCAAAAACGACGAATACCCGCTGTCCAGTGAATTTTACGCTATAACCAATGGAACAGACAACCCAAACGTCCCGCCTTTTATCGATTGGATCCTATCGGAGGAAGGGCAGACCATCATCGAAAAAACGGGATATGTACCGCTGGGGGAAAACTGATCAAACTGTTATATCTATATTTAAGAAGGGGCTGACCCAAAAGGGCGGCCCTTTTCCTTATTAAAAGGAGCAAAGACATCATACAAAATCTCAAGTACGTTTACGGTCCGCATAAGAAGGGGAAAAAGCATTCCAAGTTCTGATAATTTTCAACACAGGGAGGGGTTAACGTTGCCGGAACGTGATCATACGGTGGTAACGATAAACGGACAGGAATACTTAGCAGACCCGGGACAAAACGTACTGGACTTGATCAATACGGTAGAAGAAAACATACCGCAGATATGTTATAACGAGTCGCTTGGGCCGGTCGAGACGTGCGATACGTGCGTTATTCAGGTGAACGGGGAGCTGCAGCGGGCCTGCAGTTTGAAAGTGGAGGCCGGCATGAAAATAGAAACCAATCTTCCCCACGTTCAGGCTGCTCAAAAAGAGGCCCTCGATACTATACTGGAAAAGCACGAACTTTATTGTACCGTATGCGATTATAATAACGGAGATTGTGAAATTCATAATGCGGTTGCCGAGTTTGGGCTGGAACATCAGTCGCGTCCGTTTCAGCCAACCTCTTATGAAATCGACCGTTCAGGATCTTTTTACCGGTACGATCCGGACCAATGTATTTTGTGCGGCCGCTGCGTAGAGGCCTGCCAGGATATTGAAGTCAATGAAACGTTAACGATAGACTGGGATCGACAGGAGCCGAGAGTCATCTGGGACAATGATGTTCCGATTGAGGAGTCCTCCTGTGTGAACTGCGGGCAGTGTGCCACAGTATGTCCGTGCAATGCCATCATGGAAAAGGGCATGGAAGAAGAAGCAGGCTTTATGACGGAACAGGAACCGAGCCTGCTGCGCTCGATGATCGATGTCACAAAAAAAGTGGAAACGGGATATGGGCCGCTGCTGGCAGTATCTGATACGGAAGCGGCAATGCGGGAAGAAAGAATCGATAAAACGAAAACGGTATGTACTTACTGCGGGGTTGGCTGCACGTTTGATGTGTGGACCAAAGACCGCAAAGTGTTAAAGGTGGAACCAAATGAACATTCTCCAGCCAATGGGATTGCTACCTGTATCAAAGGTAAATTTGGCTGGGATTATGTGAACCATAACGAACGTTTAACGAAGCCTTTAATCCGGCGCGGCCATAAATTGGAGGAAGTGGAATGGGACGAAGCTCTTTCTTATGCAGCTCAGCGATTTCAAGAGATAAGGGAAGAAAGCGGCGCGGATAAGCTTGGATTTATTGCTTCGTCGAAAGCGAGCAATGAAGATTCGTATGCGATGCAGAAGTTTTCCAGGCAGGTGATGGGAACCAATAATGTGGACAACTGTTCCAGGTATTGTCAGAGCCCGGCTACCAAAGGCCTGTTTCGGACCGTAGGGTACGGAGGCGACTCAGGCTCGATCGATGATATTGCTGCGGCAGATCTGGTACTTACGGTTGGATCGAATACAGCAGAATCCCATCCTGTACTTGCTTCGCGGATCAAGCGCTCGCAGAAATTATTTGGGCAGAAACTGTTCGTGTTTGACCTGCGCAAGCATGAAATGGCTGATCGAGCCGACCGATTTTATCAGCCAGCCTCCGGAACGGATCTTGTGTGGGCTTCTGCTGTAACCAAATATATCATTGACCAGGGATGGCAGGAGCAGGAATTCATTACCAACTGGGTAAACGGCTTTGAAGAATACTATGAAAGTCTGCGTGCCTTTACCCTGGAATATGCTGAAGACATGACCGGCATTCCGGCAGAGGATCTGAAATATGTCGCAGAAGAAATAACCAAGGCAGATAAAGTCGCTTTATGCTGGGCGATGGGTGTTACACAGCATTCTCTTGGCAGTGATACAAGCACCTCGTTTTCCAACTTGCTCTTAATCACTGGAAACTATGGCCGTCCCGGGACGGGAGCGTTTCCGCTCCGCGGTCATAATAACGTCCAGGGCTGCAGCGATTTTGGAAGTATGCCGAACACGTTTCCCGGGTATGAGCCGGTATCCGACGAAAACGTAAGAAAACGGTACGAACAGGCCTGGGGAGTTGCCCTTTCCGATGAACCTGGCATGGATAACCACGAAATGATTAAAGCTATTCACGAAGATAAACTGCGGGCGATGTATGTCAAAGGGGAAGACACAGCGATTGTCGATGCTAATATCAATTACGTCACCAGGGCCTTTGAAAAACTTGATTTCTTTGTCGTCCAGGATCTTTTTCTTACGGAGACGGCGCGCTACGCTGATGTTGTATTGCCGGCAGCGGCAAGTCTTGAAAAAGAAGGGACCTTCACCAATACAGAACGCCGGATACAACGGCTCTATCAGGCAATGCATCCGATGGAGGATACGAAGCCGGATTGGGAAATTATACAACTGCTTGCGGAAAAGCTCGGATTTGATTGGAACTACGAGCATCCATCAGAAATCATGGAAGAAGCGGCCAGCCTGTCGCCGTTATTTGCAGGCGTGACGTATGAACGGCTGGAAGGCTATCATTCCCTGCAGTGGCCGGTGGCTGAGGATGGCACGGACGAGCCGCTTCTTTACATGGACGGTTTTCCTTTTGAAGATAAAAAAGCCAGGCTCTATCCGCTCCACTTTGAACTGCCATATGACACCACAGAAACATATAACCTTCATTTAAACAATGGCAGACTGCTGGAGCATTTTCATGAAGGCAACATGACGTACAAATCACCGGGGATACGAAGAACAACTCCTCGTTCCTTTATTGAAGTTTCTCCCGAATTAGCCGAGGAACGCGGGATAAAAGAAGGGGCTGAAGTGAAACTGACGTCCGATGCCGGAGAAGCGACCGGTACCGTGACCATCACGGACAGAGTGAGGGGCAAAGAACTGTATATGCCTTTAAATAGTAAAGGGAAATCTGCTGTCAATTTCTTAACGGACAACAGTGTCGACAAAGACAGTGATACCCCGGCCTATAAAGAAATTGCCGTCAACATGCAGGTCCTGAAAAAACAAGGGAAATCCCCGATCCCGCCTAATAACCATAGACGGGGAGCCCCGCAGCCGCAGTACAGTGTAAGAGTGGAAGACAAATGGAAGCGGCATGACTATGAATTTCCTGGAAATAAGGTGAAGAGAAATGGCTGAACCAATTTCGGATATTAAACGGATGGAAATGTCTCGTCAGGAGAAAGTAGAGCAGGACGTGCAGGAGGTCAAAGAGGTTGTCTCGGCAAACAAAGAAAGCATTGTGAAGGGCATCGAATTACTCTCTGCGCTGGAAGAAGCAGATGCCCTCGAAGCCGCGACAGCCCTTACGAAAAAACGAAAAACACTCTTGAACAATGTCATAAAAGAAATAGATAAGCCGAAATATACGGATGCGCTGGACACGCTGCCGAATCTCATTTTCCTTCTAGGCGATCTTGATATAGAAGAGACACGGATGCTGCTGCAACGTCTCAACAATGGGTTGAGGGAAACAGAGGGGGAGAAGGAGCAGGAAGAAACCTCCTATACGGATATCGTCAAGTCGTTGAAGGATCCGGACATTAATCGAAGCATTACCCTTCTCCTTCAGTTCTTAAAAGGAATGGGAAAAGATTAAATCAGCACAGTAATGTATAGCCATTAAGTTGAAAAGCCATGGAGACCATCAAGGAAGATGGGAAGCATGGCTTTTTTGATCGAGGGATTATGGCTTCGTTCGCCGGTGTTTTGCCGCAGAATATCTGTATCTATACCCATTTATTCTCCTTTTAACAATGGTTCATCGGTGAGACTCCAATTTTGCTTTTCGTCTGCTTCTATAATACCCAGGGTGACATCTCCAATATCGTCATCTTTTAAGAGTTTATCCCGGACACGAAATTTAATATCATCAGCTTCTGCCAGAGAAAGACCTTTTTTTAATTCAATATAACTTTCAACATGATACTGCCGCCCTTCTTGAAGCACACGCATTTTATTAATGTCTATCACATCATCATCATGTAAAATAATATTTGCCACGCGATGCTCCACTTTTTTCGGCGCAGCCACACCGATTAAACCGATGGTATTGTCATATCCAATTTTTAAAGCAATGCCGATAAGTAAAAGACCAATCATTATCGAACCAATGCCGTCCAGATAATACAGTCCGGTCGCGTGGGATAAAATGACAAAAATGAAAGCGACCAGTGCTCCAAATGTTGCCACAATGTCTTCGTAAAAAACAAGCCTGGTTGGAGGGGCAGCATAACGTACATTTTTGAAGGCTGCAGCTGCTACTTTTAAACCAGAAGCATTGGAATCTGATTCCTTTACAATTTCTTTCATTGCTTTCATCAGGACAAATCCATCAATCATAACGGCAGCTAATAAAATGATGATATTCAGCCATAGATTGGATGATTCTTCAGGGTTTTGAATGATTTCCCACCCTTTCCTTATCGTTTCATAGGCCATGATGGATACGACGATCACAGCAACTAAGACAAAAAGATTGATAACCCGTCCAAAACCCGCGGGAAAACGTTTGGTAGGTTCTTTCTTAGCAAGGATACTTCCGAAATATACAAACCCCTGATTCGTCGCATCGGCGATGGAATGAATCGTGGTAGCGAACATGGAGCCGCTTCCGCTGATCGCAGCACCAATCCCTTTTATAGCAGCTAATACAGTATTTCCGAGTGCTGCATATCCTGATGATTGGTTGCCGCGTTTTAGTAATTTTATAAAGGACATGGTCATGTCTCCCTAACACAATATTTTTTCTATTATATAGCATGACCAAAATTAAAATTATCATGTTCCTGCGATTTTAGTTCCAATGCATCATCAAAAAAGGAACAAAAACGGGTCTGGGACAAAACATTATCAAGGACAAAAAATCCGAACGATTTATGGAAAAAATCGTTCGGGTTTTTGTGTATTGTTCTATCGCTGCGTCAAAATAGGTCGCTTTCCGCGGGCACGGCTCGAGCCTCCTCGGAAGAAAGTCACTTCCTGCGGGGTCTCGAGACTCGTGCTTTTCCCGCAGGAGTCGACCTATTTTGACTCCGCTGAATGGACGTTCTTGTTATATAAACCCTAAGATGTCCGTTTTAC
>NZ_AUCI01000030.1 GCF_000429685.1 Salibacterium aidingense DSM 18341 | reverse complement strand
CATTCCCTCCGAAGAGGGGCTGCCTGCTTCCCGCGCTCGACTTGCATGTATTAGGCACGCCGCCAGCGTTCGTCCTGAGCCAGGATCAAACTCTCCATTAAAAAGTTTGAACTAGCAAAACATAAATCATGCGATTCAACACCGTTGAATCGTCTTTGAATTGACAGACGCTTGACTTTCATTCAATTTTCAAAGGGCAATTGCTCGCCTCTTTCAAAGCGACAATGATTATAATAACAACATACCAAACTGGAGTCAACAGTTTTTTAGTAATTTTTTTGGTGGGCCTGAGTGGACTTGAACCACCGACCTCACGCTTATCAGGCGTGCGCTCTGACCAACTGAGCTACAGGCCCATATGTATTTCTTCAGACATAAAAAAAGACTTCTGTCTTTTTTATTCAATTGAAAAAATATCATAATGGAGCGGGTGATGGGAATCGAACCCACGACATCAGCTTGGAAGGCTGAGGTTTTACCACTAAACTACACCCGCGTAGTGGTCGGGAAGACAGGATTCGAACCTGCGACCCCTTGGTCCCAAACCAAGTGCTCTGCCAAGCTGAGCTACTTCCCGTTCTTTGTAAGAATAAGCGGCGAATCTCTTCGTCTACTGCTCTCGGTCAGTCCTGTCACGTAATGATGTACGCTCCATTCCTTCCTCGCTTGTTTCCTCGACCTTCTTGCTCCTTCTTCCAAAGTCGATCTAAGCAGTGAAACTCTTCGTCGTCTGCTTCTTTCGGTCGGTTATGTCACGTACTGGTGTACGTTCCATCTCTCTGATTCGATGTAGGTTTTTATGTTGATCGGTAAATGAAATGGCGCGCCCGAGAGGAGTCGAACCCCTAACCTTCTGATCCGTAGTCAGACGCTCTATCCAATTGAGCTACGGGCGCCTATAAGATGGTGCGGTCGAGAGGACTTGAACCTCCACGGGATTAACTCCCACTAGGCCCTCAACCTAGCGCGTCTGCCATTCCGCCACGACCGCGCGGCCAGTTATTTTTGATTAATGGTGCGGGTGGAGGGACTTGAACCCCCACGTCAGAGACACTAGATCCTAAGTCTAGCGCGTCTGCCAATTCCGCCACACCCGCAAGAATGGCTGGGGTAGCTGGATTCGAACCAGCGCATCACGGAATCAAAATCCGATGCCTTACCGCTTGGCTATACCCCATTCTCCATATTAATATTTTAAATGGCGGGCCTGACGGGAATCGAACCCGCGATCTCCTGCGTGACAGGCAGGCATGTTAACCGCTACACCACAGGCCCTTTTGAAAAGAATAAGCTGCGAACCTCTTCGTCAACTGCTCTCGGGCGGTCATGTCACGTACTGATGTACGCTCCAGCTGTTTCGCCGAGCAAGATTGCGTACCGTTGTCCACGTTCGCTCGTTTGTTTTCTCCATCGTTATGCTGTTTCTGTTTCAAAAGCATTTGGTTAGATGGTGGAGGGTGACGGGATCGAACCGCCGACCTCCTGCTTGTAAGGCAGATGCTCTCCCAGCTGAGCTAACCCTCCATGGTGACCCGTAGGGGATTCGAACCCCTGATACCGCCGTGAAAGGGCGATGTCTTAACCACTTGACCAACGGGCCTTATCTGTATGGCGGAGAAGGAGGGATTTGAACCCTCGCGCCGCTTACGCGACCTGCACCCTTAGCAGGGGTGTCCCTTCAGCCACTTGGGTACTTCTCCATGGCTCCACAGGCAGGATTCGAACCTGCGACCGATCGGTTAACAGCCGATAGCTCTACCACTGAGCTACTGTGGAATATTTGAAATCGTGCTGTTTTCAGCGACAAAGATTATTGTATCGAATCGATTATGTATTGTCAATCATTTAATTTTATTTATTAATTAATTTGTTCAAGGAATATGTGCGCTCCTGTCTGAAGCGACTTTTATAATGTAACACAGGGGTTTGATTTGGTCAAGCATTCATTAGATTTTTTTCAGTTTCCCATTACATTTTCCACACACATACTTCACTGTATCCACCCTACGCTTCCGTCTGAATTGAATACCGCAGCCTGAACACTTGTAATAATGTACGGTTCGCACCTGGTTCCGTAGTTCAGGAATGGTTTGACAATGCCGCGCGCCTCCGACTTTCGCCAGCAGCCATTTAAATTCTTTATCCCTGTGCTTGTACCCTTTTCCTTCAAGGTGTAAATGATAATGACATAATTCATGTTTTACGATGGATATTAGTTCTTCCCTTCCAAATTTCTCATAATGCTTGGGATTAATCTCGATATTATGGCTTTGCAGCATGTAACGGCCGCCGGTTGTTCTTAACCTGTTGTTGAACCTCACACGGTGCTTAAAAGATTTTTGAAAAAAAGAAAGCGAGATGTCCTCGGTCAGCGCCTGTAATTCTTTTTCTTCCATAGTAATCTCAATCCTTTTTGTCAACTCTGACAAACCCTCAAACATATACTAATACACAAACCACTTCTCAACCATTTTACTTGCCGGAGGAGGGCGGGCGCAATGCCAGGATGGTTTATGAAGCAGATGGAAAAAGCTTTTTTTGAAAAAAACAGGCATGAAATCCGCGTGCTGAACCAATGTTGGTTTGATTACCAGTTTAAGCAGAAAAATTTGGCGGGACATGGAAGCCGTTAGCTTCTGCCCCGCCTTATTTTTACGATTCCGTTTGTTTCTCCGGCTGAATCATGGTCAAAGCAATTCGCCCCTTCTGCTGATCCACGTCTTCCACCCAGACGGTGACGACATCACCAACAGATACTTCCTCCATGGGATGTTTAATAAACCGGGAAGCAAGTTTAGAAATGTGCACAAGGCCATCCTGTTTCACTCCAATATCCACAAACGCCCCGAAGTCGACAACGTTACGTACGGTTCCCTGCAGTTCCATCCCTTTGATTAAGTCTTCCATACTCATTACCCCTTTTTTCAGGATGGGGGCTGGCAGATGATCCCTTGGATCACGGCTGGGCCGTTTCAAATCTTCAATGATATCCCGCAGGGTAGGAACGCCCACATTTAACGTTTCCGCTGTAGTATGAACCTCAAGCCCTTCCAATTTTTCTTTTATATCGTCTGAACCAGCCTCCTGTGCCCGCGCTCCTATTTGATCCAGCAGCTTCCATGCCGTCCTGTAGCTTTCCGGATGAATAGCTGTGCGGTCCAGGGGTTCTGCGCCGTCCGGAATACGCAGAAACCCAGCTGCCTGTTCAAAGGTTTTCGCACCAAGGCGCGGGACTTCCTGAAGGTCTTTTCGCGTTTGAAAAGATCCTTTTTCATCCCGTCTTTGAATAATATTGTTCGCTACCGGTTTTGATAAACCGGAGACATATTGGAGCAAACTGGAAGAAGCGCTGTTCAAATCTACTCCAACCTGGTTCACCGTCGTTTCTACAACAAATTTCAGGGAATCGTTCAACTTAGCCTGCGATACATCATGCTGATACTGGCCTACACCAACAGATTGAGGATCAATTTTTACCAATTCTGCAAGCGGATCCTGAAGCCGCCTGGCAATGGATACCGCGCTTCGTTCTTCTACTTCCAGGTTGGGAAACTCCTCGCGGCCGAGCGGCGAGGCAGAATACACGCTGGCACCTGCTTCATTAACAATGAGATAGGATACATCTGTATCCAGTTCGGAAATCACATCTGCCACGAACTGCTCGGTTTCTCTGGAAGCTGTCCCGTTTCCAACAACAATAATTTCCACTCCATGTGTGTCCACCAGTTTTTTTACTTTTTCCTTTGATTTTTCCACTTCATTCTTGGGCGGCACCGGATAAATAACATCAACAGTCATCATTTTACCTGTTTCATTCACCACCGTCAGTTTACACCCTGTACGATAAGCCGGATCAACACCCAGTACCACTTTCCCTTTAACAGGGGGCTGCAAGAGCAGGTTCTTCAGGTTTTCTGAGAAAATGTGGATTGCCTGCTCCTCTGCTTTTTCTGTTAATTCTTTGCGGAGCTCACGTTCGATAGCAGGAGCAATCAAACGCTTATAGGCGTCTTCGTAGGCTTGCTTCAGGTAAGGAACCGATGGCGAACCAAATCGTTTAATCACATGCTTTTCCAAAAAAGAAAATACTGGCTCCTCCGCCATCTCAAGAGAAATTTTCAACACTTCTTCTTTTTCCCCTCTATTCATGGCAAGTACCCGGTGAGCCGGGATTTTGCGTATCGGTTCGTCATAGTCGTAATACATTTCATAAATGCCCTGGTCATCCGCAGCTTTCGTTTTTTTACTCGATGCGATACTGCCCTGCCGGTATGTTACATTTCGAATTTCTGTGCGCACTTTTGCATCATCCGAAACCCATTCCGCGATTATGTCCAGGGCTCCCTGCAAGGCATCGTCTTCAGAGAATACTTCCTTTTCTTCCGTTAAATAACGAGAAGCTTCCGCTCTTATGTTCCCTTCTCTCGGCTGTGAAAATATGTATTCTGCTAATGGTTCCAGGCCTTTTTCCTTCGCTTTGGTTGCTCTTGTTCTCCGCTTTTGCCGATACGGGCGGTAAAGATCCTCTACTTCCTGCAGCTTCACAGAGGCATTGATGGATTTCTGCAATTCTGGTGTTAATTTCCCCTGTTCTTCAATAAGACGCAGAACTTCCTGCTTCCTTTCATTTAACTGCTTTCCATACTCCCATGATTCCTGTACAGTCCGAATTTGTATTTCATCTGCACCGCCGCTCTGTTCTTTGCGGTAGCGGGCGATAAACGGGACGGTATTTCCTTCCTCAAGCAGCCGGATGATCCGCTGCACCGCCGATTTTTGTAACGGGAGATCCTCTGTAATTTTCTCTAATAACGCCTCTTCTGTTTCTTCCATTACGGCCATACTATGCCTCTCCTTTCCTGTACTCCAACGGTGAAACGTACTTGTTTCCATCATAACATGAAACAGAATATACAGGGTTTCTTCCCCTTGTATACTCCCATAAGGGTAAAAAAGAGCCTCTGTACGGTCTCAGGGCTCTTCATGTAATATATCCTATTATCACAGTAATATCATCATTCTGCCGCTGCGCTTTTTCGGCAAAATGTTTAATAGCGGTTCGGGGGCATCCCATATGCTGGACACTTTGCTGATCCGATCTCGTAAACTTGATACCATCAGAATGCATAACAAAATGAGTGCCTTGAGACATCGAATAGCTTAGCTTTCTATATTTGAACTTCCTGCCGGACAAATAACCGGGAGCGGGGATCGGACGTTTCATATCTCCTTCTTCCGAAAACAGGTACGTCTCAATATTGCCGATATTGCCATAGATAATCTCGTTGGTGTCAAAAACAACTTTTAATATAGTAAGAACGACTCCCCGTTCATGAAGAAGAGCGCGGTTGCATTTATCGAGTATAACATCCATATCCTGATCATAATGCTTCCTGACTGTATCCATGGCAATACTGGCAGAATGGTACGCTCCTTCTCCGCTGCCGAGGCCGTCAGCCAGGGCACAGAGGAAGCAGGCTTCTGTCTCTATGGTAACATAATCATCTCCGCATTGATTCGTGCCGCTCTTCTTCTGCTGAAAGGCAGCAATCTCTACTTTTGAATGAGTTTTATTCTCAATCATCACAGACACTCCGATGGTTCTACTCTTATCGAATCCCGTAATTTCTGTAAAGCTCTGCGCTGCAGGCGGGACACGTGCATTTGTGAAATTCCAAGCTGTTCTCCCGTCTCCTTTTGGCTCAAATTGTCAAAATAAGTACACTGAAGAATTTCTTTTTCCCGATCCGTCAAAACAGAAAAAGCTTTTTCCAACAAAAGATGCTGGTCGGTTTTTTCATATCCTTCTTCGGTAGAACCAACAAGATCCAGAAGAGTTACGGCACTGCCTTCTTGATCAGCTTCGATGGAACGGTCCACCGATAATGCTTGATAGCTTTTTCCCATTTCCATTGTCTCTAATACTTCTTCTTCACTTACACCCAGATAGGATGCAATTTCTTCCACCTGCGGAGAACGCTGCAGGTCACTCGTTAAATCTTCCACCGCTTTTTTGATACGCGGTCCCAGCTCTTTGATCCTTCTCGGAACATGGACGCTCCATGTTTTATCCCGGATAAAACGTTTAATTTCCCCGACAATCGTGGGGACGGCAAACGATTCAAAACTTCGGTTATACGAATCATCGAATCTGCGGAGAGCGGCAAGAAGACCTATCATTCCCACTTGATACAAATCATCATCGTGATCCTGACCACGGGAAAATTTTCTTGCCAGAGATTGGACGAGCTGCTCATAGTGTTCTACCAGTTTTGTCTGTATTTCTTCCGTCGGATTTTCCTGAAATTGTGAGATCCATTCGTATACTTGTTCATTTTCCTGATCATTGCTGTTTTTGTGCATTTTTTGTTGGGATTCCATTGACATCTGGTTCCCTCCCATCTCTTTGCAGGAACTTCGTCATCACTATGGCGACGCCCGTTTCTCCGTTGATCTCTACTTCATCCATCAAGGAATCGATTAGAAAAAGTCCGAGCCCCCCTTCTTTTAGATCTTCTATAGGTTTTTCGGCATCAATCGGTCCAAGTCCTCTTTTGATATCTTCAAAATGAAAACTCTGCCCCCGGTCCGAAACGACAATTTCAATCTTATCTTCATAAAGATCACAGAATAATCCCATAAACCCATCGTGCTTGTAGGCATGATCAACAACATTTGTGCATGCTTCGGCCACTGCAACTTTTAAATCTTCAATGTCATCGTAAGAGTAGCCGGCGCGGCTGGCTATTCCCGAAACTGTCAATCGCGCTACCCCGACATATTCCGCTCGTGCCGGGAGCTTCATTTCAATGTGGTCTATTACTTCTTTCTCCATCACTGGGCTTCCTCCTCTTCTTCGATGTCCATTACTTCATCTAAACCAGTAATAGAAAATAAACGTTTGACCCGTTCGTTTAAACCGGTTAATTTTAAATAACTTTCGTGACTCTCGGCAGATTTCAAAGCACCGATAAAAATCCCCAGACCCGTACTGTCAATATAATTGACATTCGACAAATCCACGACAACATTCGCTCCCTTCTTTTCTGTTAACGGGAGAAGGGCTTCCCGCAGCTGGGATGCTGTGTAAGCATCAATTTCCCCTCCAATATAAAGCAGGGTTCCCCGTTCTAATTCCTCTGTCCGAATATCAAGATTCATGATAGTACCTCCTATAATAAAACACATGATGACAAATTTCTCATATTAATAATAAATTCCCCGGTGAAAACAATGAGAACTTCCACCAGAGTGGGTTTTATCTCCCGCACAAAAAAAGACGCTTTCCATCTTCATATACTCTAGCTTCACTCATTCCCGCGCTTTTTTTTATTTAAACCTTTCTTCTTAAAATAATTAAAGAAAAATCATCCCTTAAGCTGAATCCCTGCAGCTTTTCCAGCTGGTAAAACACATTGTTAACAATTTCCTGGGCGGAAAGATCACTGTACTGGTGAATAAGACGTGTCAGCTCTTCTCTTTCGATAAAACCTTCGGCCGTCCGACATTCTGTGACACCATCAGACAACAGAACGATAAAATCCCCCGGTTCAATTTTTTTATGATATTCCCGAAACTGAGTATCTCTGTTCAACCCGAGCACAAGTCCTTTGGCGTAAAGCTCTTCAAACGTGTCCTCCGCTCTATTGTAAAAAAATCCAGGCTCATGGCCCGCACCCGAATAATAAAAATGATGTACCCGCGGATCATACGACCCATACATCATAGTAATAAACATATTGGATGCGACGTTTTGTTCCACCACTCTATTTAAGTTCTCGAGCAGCGCTCCCGGCTGAAGCCGCTGTTCGGGAAGACTGTCCATTCCGTACTTGATCATCGACATACATAGGGCCGCTGGTACTCCTTTACCTATAATATCGGCAATCGCCACCCCTACACAACCATTATTATCTTTGACAAAATGATAATAATCTCCACTCATTTTCGAAGCTGGGACGCTGATAACTCCTATGTCCAACTCCTCAACATCCGGCACTTCGTCAGGCAGAAACGTTTGCTGCATGTTTGCTGCAACATTGATTTCTGATTCCAGTTCTTTCTGCTTGTCCCGCAGAATCTGATGTTCGCGGTAGGCCATGCCGTATCCCATCATAATTTCTATTAAAAAATCAAAGGAATCCCAGGCTCCCTGCGGCAGATCCGGGTAAAATTGTTCAAGCGCTTCAATATGGAGACTGACTACTTCTTCCGGAGAAATTTGGTTTTCCAGTACTTTTTTACTGAATTGCTGCGCCTGGTATAACCCTATCTCATTCTTATCTTCCAGATATGTTTTTAATATTTTTACGTATTGTTCCTGCATTAATCGGTAAGAATCCGCCAACCTAGTTCCCCCCAACTTTAACGAAGCCATTTAACAACTGTAATGACTGTTCCTTCTCCCGTAATGGAATCAATATCAAATTCGTCCATTAACCGTTTCACTCCTGGCAGTCCGGCCCCTAAACCTCCGGAAGTAGTATACCCATCTTCCATAACTTCACGGACGCTTTTAATACCGGGCCCCTGGTCTTTTGCTACTATTCTCAATCCTCGATGCACTCCGCCGGCTTCCTTTTTTTCGATACCCTCCAGAACGATTTCTCCTTTTTCCGCATACAAATAGATATTTCTTGCCAGTTCTGAAATGGCTGTTGTAATTCTAGCTTGATCGACCCCTCCGAACCCCAGCTCTTTAGCCAGGTTCCGGCCGGCCTGACGGGCGGAAACAATTCCCCATTCGCTGTGTACTTCAACGTTGGATTGAACACTCATTCTCATGCCTCCAATTCCTGTTGAAGTTTTTCCAAACCTTGCTCCAGATCCAGAGCTGTTGGCACTTCTTCAAGCATAATGCCCATATCAATCAGAGTAATAGCAACCCCCGGCTGAATTCCAGTAAGGACGACCCGCGCTCCCATCAAATTGGACATCTCGACAACGTCTCCTAATACTTTGGCTATAAAAGAGTCAATCATTTCGACCGATGTGAGATCAATGACGACCCCGGCAGAACCTTCCTGGTGAATTTTATTCAAAAGATCTTCCTGAAATTGAAGAGCCGTTTGGTCATCCAAATCGACCTGGATTGAAATCAGCAGGTACCTGTTTAGTTTTAGAATAGGAATACGCATGGCCTCAACCCCCCTGTCTCATATTTTTAGATCCCTTTATACGCTTACTATTTTTCGGTGAGTCAATTCCAAGCCTGACTCAATTCCTTTCCGCAGTGAGCTCTTCGTAGAAAATTTACCTAGATCTATTCCAAGGTTTACTATCGTTTGGGCGATTTCCGGCCGAATCCCCACGAGAATACACTTAGCTCCTACAAGCCTTACCGCTTCGGCTGCTTGTATAATATGATGGGCCACCATTGTATCTACAACAGGAACACCGGTGATATCTATCAAAACCACCTGGGAGCGGTGTTCGATAATACCTTCTAATAGACTTTCCATAATTAATTTGGCCCGTTCTGTATCGATGGTTCCAACCAGCGGCATCACACTGATTTTTTCAAATACTGGAATGAGTGGAGCAGATAATTCCTTCAAAGCCAGTTTCTGCAGATGGAGTGTGTTTTCCCAGGAACCGGAATACTCATCCACCAGTTGATTGATAATACCGTCTATCCAGCTTTCCACTTCACTAAAAGTTTCATAGACTTTTTTGGACGGCAAAGCGTCGTTTGAAGTCATTAATTCAAGCAGCACCCGTCTGAAAACTTGAAGCCCTTTGGTGAAGTAACTTAAAGGCCAGCCTGTGTGGATCAATCGTTCCGTAAAGGAACGCAGATGTTCTTTCGCTTCATTCTGTTTCAGTTCAAGGGTATGTAAAATTAGTTCTACAAATTCTTTATTTGTTTCATTGAAGACAGCTTCGGGTACAGTATGATTAAATTCGCCTTCCTGCACCTGTGTTATTTCTTTTTTCCATTGGGCAATGACTTCATCCCGATAGCTGTTTATCATCTCAATGACAGATGGCTGCATAAGAAATCTCCTCCACAATCCTATTTACTGCATTAAAAATAAACGGATTTCAGCCGTCTAAAACATACTTGTCCTTCTATTATTTCATGACTTTCTGCCATGCGCAAACAAATCACTATTTTTTTCGACTATTTATTATACAAATCGAGCTTCCCACAGGCAATATGGTGCATAAAAAAGTTGCTCCACCATTTGGCAGGCAGAGCAACTTTTTTATCCGTCTCTTTTTAGTGTTAAAATGAAGGAATAAATCCATGACAGAAAAACTGTAGAAGTAGGCAGACTTCTGTTTATACTCCGCTGACCAGCCTGTTATCCAGGGAATTCTCTGCTTCTTCTTCGGCAAGGAATGATTCAGAGGCTATATGCAGATTAATGTTGGCCATTTCCATATACCCCTGTTGCATCGATTCTCGGTCCCGTCTTTTTTGGCGCTCCTTGAGGTAATACTCTGCGGCCTGATAAATAAAATCATGACGATTCATGTTGTCTTCTTCGACAATCCTGTCCAACTCACGCAGCAGATACTCAGGGAGACTGACTTTGATTTGCTTTGTGCTTCTCTGATACACGCCACATACACCTCCAGCTTACGCCTTACTTCTCTTTTCAACTAAATTTATCATAGCATTTCGTCCTAATGTTTGCAAAGGGCTTTCGCTATTCAGGATAAGAAAGATAAGAAATAAAGCTATTCCTTTTGAATATACCGGCGCGGAACCCGGCTGCTGATCATGCACGGGATTTCATACGTAATCGTTCCAAGCCTGCGTGCCGCGTCCAATACCGAAATATGTCTGTCTTTCTGTCTGCCTATCAGGGTGACTTTTGTCCCAACAGGGACCGGCTCCTTCAATCTGATCATCATTTGATCCATACATATTCTTCCTACTATTGGAACTTTTTCCCCATTTACAAGAACTTCGCCCCCGTTAGAAGAGTGATACCGATACCAGCCGTCCCCGTAACCGATAGGCACCGTGGCGATCCATTCTTCCCCGCTCGTGGTATAGGTTGCTCCGTAACTGATGTTTTCCCCGGGAGCGCATTTTTTCACCTGTACAATACGGCTGTGAAGAGAAAAAGCTTCCTTTAGGGAAAAAGGAATTTCATCCGTGATTTCTTCCGAAGGCGTCAATCCGTACATAGATATGCCAAACCGTACCATATTAAAACAGTGATCCGGAAAACGAAGAGCCGTCGCACTGTTGCCGCAATGGACATAGGCAAGCGGGCCGAGGCTGCTGTTCAGCAGCCCTGCAATTTGAAGAAACCGGCGGTACTGGGATTGCCAGTAAGAGGTCTCCTTTTCATCCGCCGTTGCGAAATGCGTAAACAATCCTTCTGCTTCCATTAAAGAATGCTCTTCCAGGGCAGCCAAAAATGACAGAATTTCCTGATCTTCTTTCATCCCGATCCTTCCCATGCCTGTATCCACTTTAATATGGATTGGAAGCGGAGAGAATTCACTGGATAAGAATTTTTGCGCCTCCTCCATCCATTCTTTTTGAAAAACTGTTAGTCTAATATGATATTTTTGGGCAGTCTTTGCATCCTCCGGGTTAATACGGCCGAGTACCAATACTGGTTCCTCGATACCAGCCTCACGCAGCTCTAATGCTTCTTCTAAAAGCGCTACTCCCAAAAAGCCGGCTCCAGCATCCAAGGCGGCGCGGGCCGTTTCCACTGCACCGTGGCCGTATCCGTCTGCCTTCACTACCGCCATTACATTCATCTGCTGCTTAAACTGTTTTTTAACCTCTCTTACATTATATTTAATATGGTCCAAATTAATGTCTGCCCATGTATCTCGATACGATGTTTGTTTAAAAGCCAAATTAATCGTCCCCTACTCTTTTCGATGCCTGTAGTGTCTATATTGATTATTGTAGGGAATCCTTCATATGTCAATTCTTCGAAAAGATTTTTTCATTTATGCAGCCATTACGAATAAAACGAAGATGGAGAAAGCCGTCTTCTTTCTCTAATAAAACAAAACCTCAAAAGAAAATTTCTTTTGAGGTCTGAGCATTTATTTTACGTCTTGTTCTGTTTCTGTCATGGAACGTGCTACAGCTGCCATTTCTTCTTTCGTTAAATTGTTGGAAGCGAGGAAAAATTCTATCCCGTTGTGAGTCCATGTGAGAGAGTCTTCGGTTTGAGCTCCAATGGCAGTCTCGAGCTGCACGGGGCCTCCATCGCCCATATCGACATTAGCCATGGCAGGGGCAGCTTCCTCTGCTGTCTCTATGATCGTGAAAGATTTTTCTCCTCCATAAGAGAGTACCACTTTCTTTCCTGCTTCTGTCATGGTTTCTTCGGTGTCCTCAAGGGCCGCCCCCTGTGGTTCAAAGGAAGGATACACCACATCAAAAGAAGCAGGTTCTTTGGTAGATTCTTCTTTGTTTTCTTCATTCTTTCCTTCTTCCTCTGCCGAGGCTGGCACCTCCATGTTTGCAGCTGTCATATTCTTATCTTTATCAAAATCATTCTTATCAAATTCTGCATTTTCTTCAAAATCGGAGAAATCGACGGAGACCAATAATTTGTAGTCGGCATCATAGATTTTCACAGAGCGCGGTTCCAATGATTTGGAATCGAGGACGATTTCCTGATGGTGAAGATTTTTATTCTGATAATTGGTCTTGGTTTCAAACACATACGTATCCTCATGGATGGCAAATGTACGTTCCGCATCCATCAATATATCAGAAAGGAGAGACTCATAAAGATATACCTGACTGTTGTTGTTCGGCCAGTCACTTTGAAAACGGAAACTTTTATTAAGTGAAGGCGTTAATACGAAGACACCGTCATCGTTGCGGATAATCATCTGATTCTGTTCTTCTTTTTCATTTTTTAAATCTACTTTGTAATATTTATTTTGTTCATTCTGCATATGCCAGACATCTACATCATACGTTCTGGGTTCTTCTCCTGTCTCCAGCGTCATGGATGCTTTACCTTTGTAACCCTCCAGATTCTGAAGTTTGTTATCCAGATCCTGCACAACTTCTTCCTGTGATTTCTCCCCGCAGGCGGCAAGCAGCCCGATTGTCAATAGAAACATAATGCTTACATAACATAATCTGCGCACGATATCATTTCTCCTTTGTCTGTAAAATAACGACAAAGGAGGGAACCTTACAAAGAAGAAACTATAGAACGAAATGCAGGCGGCAGGTAACGAATAAGGTCGGTTGAAGCCATGGAATAGGAATGAAATTCTTCCTGAACAGCCAGATCAGCTGCATATCCGTGTAGGTACACAGCATTGCTTGCGGCAGCACTAATTTCTCCTTTCTGCAGAACCAGCCCCAGCATAATTCCCGTGAGGATATCTCCCGTTCCTCCCCGGGCCAATACTTCATTTCCCGTCGTATTCACATACTGGCGGCCTTCCGGAGTAGTGACAATCGTGTCCGGCCCCTTTAACACAACATAACATTTGTGCTGTCTCGCGTAATTCTGGGAAAGCGTGAAACGATGCCGGTTCACATCAAAAATGGAGACCCCCGCAAGATGTGCCATTTCCCCCGGATGAGGAGTTAAAATCAAGGGAGACCGGCGTTTCATCACCTCCCGTTCCAGCTCCGGCAGAAAGTATAATCCATCCGCATCCAACAGCAGCGGCACGTCAACTTTGCTTACCAGATGTTTCACCAGAGCCCTGGTGCCTTCTCCTCTTCCCAGGCCAGGTCCGGCAGCAATACTATCATAAGCTTCTATCGGCAGATTGGCAGCCGTAACCTGAGGCGCGACATATCCATTTTCTTCAGGCAAAGGCGTCAGCATTACTTCCGGCTGGCTTGCTGCCAGTGCTGGCATTGCAGAAAAAGGAACAGCAGCGGTGAGAAGCCCCGCTCCACTGTATAAACAGGCGGATGATGCCATCGCCGGGGCCCCCGGCATCGTTTGGGATCCGCCAATTAAGAGCCCTTTTCCATGGCTTCCCTTGTATGCTGCAGCAGAGCGCCCTGGCAGGGTCCGGACGACATCACCTTCCCGCCATTCTCTCTTCACATCCTGCTGGACTTGCATGGCTTTTGCCGGAATTCCAATATCCGTTATGATGAGCTGACCATAATGATGTTTTGCCGGGTACAGGTAAGCACTGACCTTCGGGGCCTGTAATGTAATAGTCATGTCCGCTTTCACCGCAGTATCCGGCACTGGTTCTTCCCCGGAGGGAACTCCGCTGGGAACATCGATGGAGACGACCTTTCCTTTCGAGTTGTTCATCGATGCTGCTGCTTCCTTAAAAGGTTCCCTTAATTCTCCGGTAACTCCTGTCCCCAGCATCGCGTCAATAATAATGCTGTACTCATCCTGCAGATGGACCATTGTTTTGGGAGACCAATACTGCCATTCGTACCCGCAATGTTCATACAGTTCCTTGTGGTATCGGGCGGCTCCTTTAAACTGCTCCGCTTCCGAAAGCAGCCACGTATCAAGATGCCATCCTTTCTCCAGCAGTATCCTTGCAATGACAAAACCATCCCCGCCATTATTCCCTTTTCCAATAAGAACAGCCGCTTTCTTACCAGCGGAAGAGCCATAATGTTTTTCCAGTTGACGAGCTGCAGCCCGTCCGGCATTTTCCATTAAAAGCTCTTCTTTCATTCCCAATTCATCCATGGCAAACCGATCGATTTTCCTCATTTCTTCACCCGTAACCACTTGCATGTCAGGTCCCTCCCAACCGCACTATATTTCTATGAGACAACCCTCACCGTTATGCAAACAAGCCGTAAGAACTTCCGGCTATTCAAGAACTACCTGCGCTACCGCGTATTCTTGGCTGTGAGAGATAGATACATGAATCTTTCCGTTCCATCCTGCTGCCTCAAGGCATGGCTTCCCGTTTTCATCGGAGGTGATTTCAAGATCCTGAAAGCTGTAATGAGTAGATATCCCCGTTCCAGCAGCTTTTACAAACGCTTCTTTGGCGGCAAACCGTCCGCCTGTATATTCGATTTTTCGTTTTCCCTGGTACTGTTTCATTTTTCGGCATTCCGCCGGGGTAAGCACTCTTTTTTCAAACCGATCGTTTTTCAGGAGAAGTCTTTCAATTCTTGCCAGCTCCACGATATCTATGCCGATGCCTCTCACCATTTTTTTCCTCCAACATCCCAGAAGGCCTCATTAGCCTCCCTCATTTCTCATATGCTAAAATAAATAAATACAATTATTCTTATACCTTTTTATAAAAAGGAGATACCACATGTTCATACGAAATGAAACATTTTATTCGTACCGAAAAAATTATCCAGTTATTACAACGCTTACTATTATACACCTTATTCTATTTCTTTGGATCAATCTTTCCTATCTTACAGGGGGGGCAATTCCTTTTGGCAGACTGATTCTGCATCTGGGACTCGGGAATACCGGCGCAATTGCTGACGGCGAATTTTGGCGGCTTATTACACCCATTTTTTTGCATGAAGGAATGCGGCATGTCTTATTTAATTCTATTTCCCTGATTTTATTTGGCCCAGCGCTTGAGAAGATGCTCGGGACCGTAAAATTTCTTACGGTCTATCTTGGCGCAGGGGTTTTGGCCAATATCGGTACTTTTTTTCTAACCAGTCCAATGTATTCCCACCTCGGAGCATCCGGTGCCATCTTCGGATTATTTGGGGTCTATTTATACATGGTATTGTACAGGAAGGATTTAATTGATGCCATGAACGCGCAGATTATCAGTATTATTCTTATTCTCGGGGTCGTCATGACCTTTTTAAACCCACAAATCAATATTCTCGGCCATCTATTCGGCCTCATTGCCGGAGCCGCTGTAGCCCCTCCTATATTAAAAAACGCAAAACCTTTTTATATGCAGGCCGGGCCGCCTGTTTCAAAAGGAGAGGCCGCGTTTAATCCAAACCGGTGGCAGAAGCGGAGAATCTTCACAGGACGCGGCCTTGCCCGTGCTGTAGGATGGGTTTTTGTCGTGTTAGTCATTATCGGCATCCTGTCCAATCTATTTTAAATACAAAACGCCGGTTTTCCGGCACCATCCTTGCTGTTTGCTGCACCATAGATAAAGGACTGTTCCTATTTGTGATTTTGGAACAGTCCTTTTGTATGGCGGAATATATTCATTACCGAAACATCGGACAATAATAGTACCTGGGATACGGCTGCGGATATACGTAATAGGGCATGGAATAGCCCATATTCGGCGTATGATTTCCACCGGCATAATGCTGAACCTGCTCCTGCGCTTCCTGTCCGCACTCATCGGTAGGACCAATAATAATCGTTTCTCCGTGCAGAGGCGCTACTGCGTTTTTAAATGTTTCTTCGTCCAGGCAATACGTGTGGGCAAATACTTCTGCCGGCGTTTTGGTGAGAATG
The DNA here is from genome assembly GCF_000429685.1 of Salibacterium aidingense DSM 18341. GTDB lineage: Bacteria > Bacillota > Bacilli > Bacillales > Marinococcaceae > Salibacterium > Salibacterium aidingense. Next base: position 24,110 of record NZ_AUCI01000030.1, on the reverse strand, counting down.
TCAGACCCAAAAATATACTCAGGATACGGAGCATCAAAAATGGCAAGCAAATGAGTATTATCTTCCAATGCTTCTTCCCAGTGCCACGACCCCTGCGGAATATTTGCCACTTCTCCCGGCATGATTCGAATATTTGTCACCTCGTTGTAAACGGGTTAAAAATGAAACTTCCGCAGCTCCTTCAATACAATAAACCAGCTCAGAAGCATTTTGATAATAATGGGGTTACATGCGCTCTGCTTAAATAAATATCAAGCAGGGAAACGTTCCCTAACGTATTCTAATTGTCTCTGCCCAGCCTGTTGATATAATTTTCTGCATTCCTTGTAAACAACCGATTTTGGTTCACATTAAAAAAATACTCCGCATCTGGTGACGTGTAATCCATGTAAGATACAGCCAATGCTTTCCTTCCGTTTCTATTGGTAATCAGTCCTACCTTATGAGAAACAGAAATAATGGTGACAACAGCCCAGAATTCCCACAGGTGGAGGGGCTGTATAAAAGTATGCTATAAGGCGCTTGTTGAGCAATAAAGGGAATTCGCCGCCGGGGGTCAACGGCATCGGCTCCCTGCGGTGCTCTCGTGTCTTTTTTTACGGAGGGGAGGGGGGCAGCGCCTCTGCTTCATCCCGGCCTTCTGCCCTGGATTTTATTAGTCACAAAAATAAGAGCTGTACCCTTAGATACAGCTCCTTCCTTTCGCGGAATCCTGCTTTTCCCTCCATATTTACAAGAAGAATGCCCTGCGGACATTTGTTCCGCTAAATGGCAGAATGAGGGGCCTGAAGCAGCTTTATCGGACATTTGTTCCGCTATTAGTGCTCTGGGCTGCTTTTTCATTACTGAAAAGGGGCAATAACGGAATATATGTCCAATCCCTCCTCCAAAATGGGAAAAATGATAGGATTAGCGGAATAAATGTCCAATCGCTTCATCGAAAGATAAATATCCAAGTATCAGTAAAAACTGGGATTGCCATGAGGCGCTGAGCGTAGTATTCCGGCTTCCACCGGACGAAACAATCCCAATTCAAAAAAGATCTCGTGTAAAATAATCGTCATTCCTCTGGCACCCGGTTTGGGGCGATTGGAATGTCGACCGGCTGATTGACCGGATAGCCTCCAGTCTCTTCTGCTGAAATACCTTCAAAGACAACCTGGTCGTAACCAAAATCAGCGGCTGTGAAGAGAATTGATTCCATCATCCAGCGGACATTTCCTTCCTCCGGAAATTCACTGTTCTCTGCAAATGCAACCCTGGCTGCTCCGTCCTCTTCTTCCACCGCTTCAAATGAAACATCGGCCGGAATTGACGGCTCGGCATTGCTTTCATCGGGAACAGACTGCATGTGTTCCAATGTTTCATCAAACGTGAGCAGTTCTCCATTTTGATTTGAATTTTCCAGGTCTGCAGCCTGCTGACTCACCAAAAACGAACGGCCTGTGTCACTTGTATATACGTAATAACCGCGGTTATTCTCTTCTTCAGTGTAATGTTCCATCATCCCGTAGCTGCCTAAATCTACTCCGGAATCCCCGTCATCTGTCAGCAGAACTTCGGTCTCATCTCTGTAACGAAGCGTTTCACTTAAGCTTTTTACAATTAGATTGCTTTCCGCACTGCTTACGGGGGTTTCTTTTTCGTCAAAATCCGCTTCCAGAAAGGTGTTGTCTCCTCCATCCGTCCAATCTATATCACGAAGCGGGGAAGGGCCAAGGCCAAGCTCTTCGCCATTATAGTTATCGCTCTGTTGTTCCAGCGTTTCCATAGGATTCTGGGAGGGTTCTGCTATAAACGTGACCGGGACTACCAAAGAAGCCTGCGCATTCTGAAGAGGGATGGTAACAGCGTTTTCTTCCTGTCCGATATCCTCCTGCTTTAAAGCAGCTGTATAATTTTCATAGGAAACCTCTTTTTCCCCTGTCTCTACCGGGGGCTCCTCTTCGATATCCGCTGAGTTGGAATCTTCTGTTTTATCATCTGCCGGAGCGTTTTCCGATGTAGCTCCGCCGCCCGAATCACTACTGCCTTCTTCGGTGCTGCGCTCCTGTGTTTCTGAGTCTTCCATTGTGCTCATATCCGCTTCTTCTTCGGCATTGTCCCCGGTTCCTCCCGGCGAACCGGACTGGTTATTCAGCGACATTAAATTTGGAACCAGTACAAGCAGAAGCAGACAGGCCGCTGCTGCAGAAAAAGCCGGGACCACCCATTTTTTTGACGGTTTCTGCCGGGGTTTCCTGGAATGACGCACAATATTTTGATAAATGTCTTCTTTTGATCGTTTATCCTCCACCCGGGGAAGATGTTCCAACGCCTGTTTTATCTGTTCTTCTGAAGAATGATTAAACCTTCTCACTGTCCCGCCCTCCTTTCTGACACACGAGCCTGGCTTCCCAGCACATCCTGAAGTTTCTTGATGGCGCGGTGCTGCGTTGTTTTCACTTTGCTCTCCGACCATCCGAGCACTTCCGCCGTCTCTTTAATAGAGAGCGAATCGATATAACGGAGTACAAGCACCTGCCGTTGATCCGGAGTGCAGTGTTCCATTCCTTCGAATACCTCTCTGGCTTCATCCCTGGCTGATACTATTTCTTCCGGCAAGGGAGCTGGATCCCTTACCTCTTCTTTTGAAAGCGGGCCAAGGACACCGAGCCACTTTCTTTTCTTTCGGTTTTGCTTCCTGACCCAGTCTATGCCAACATGTCTGGCAATGGAATACAGCCAGGTTTTTTCACTGCTCTTTCCTTCAAAGGAATCAAACGAATGAAACACTTTGATATACACTTCCTGCACCAATTCCTCCGCGGTTTCTTTGTCTCGTACCATATAGAATAAATATTGATAAAGAGAGTGGTGATAGGTTTCATACAACCGCTCGAATTCCTCTTTCACTATGAACACTCCCATACTTTAGTCGTTAGTCTTTCTTCTATGTTACAAATGATTTTCTCCTTTTTGTATTATCAGGAAGAAAAAGCCTCTGCCAGCTTCAGTTCAGTCCCTAAAATAATACAAACATCCAATATACTATCGCATAGATTAGAATAAAAGCAAGGACGATGCCCGCCAGTTTTTTATTAGACATTTTTCATTCTCCCACCTGTCAAAATAACGTAACACCGCCCATTATATCACTTTTTTCTAACATCGTAGATTCAAAAAATAAAAAACACAACCGCTTCTGCTGCGGTTGTGTTCATTGCCTTGTGTATTATTCTGTTATCTGTGTTTCGAAATAGGTTTTTTCATATAGATGCTCTACCTCTTCATCGGTCAGAATTGATAAATAGTGGGCTTCCTCTCCTCTCATTTGTGCGAGAAACGATATCATATTTTTTCTTTCCTGCCGTTTTAACATAAATATTCCACCCTTTCCTTTACTGTTATAAAACAGTTTAATTATTTTTACTTATTGTATGACAGACGTTTTCCGTGGTCAATGGTATTTTTCAGAAAATTTTACATTAAAGAAATAAGGAGAAAAGGCCTTTGACATTAATTTCTACTTTTTCTACACTTTTTGTAACTGTTTCTTTCTACATATCGACTATGAAGTAGACAGAGATTAAAACAGGAAGAAAGGGGTATCACATGAAACGCCTATTGTACTTATTCATTACTGCCATATTAAGCTTGGGGATTCTTGCTGCCTGTGGCCAGGGAGAAGAACAAAACCAGGAAAATACAGGAGATGAAGCAGGAGACACAGAGCCGGCCGAAGATGATGTTCAGGAGGATACAGAAGAAGGCACCGAAGATGCTGCAGAGGAGACAGAAGAATCTGCGGACGAAACCGAAGTGGAGCAGGAAGACACGGTGGAAACCGATTCTTCAGAAGAAACAGTGACAGAAACCGTAACGCTCTACTTTTCTGATAACGAACTGCTTGAAACCTATAAAGAAGAACAAGAAGTAGAAGCAGATTCCGAAGAGGAGATTCCTGCTGCTGCGCTCCAGGCCTGGATTGACGGCCCGGAACATGAGGAACTAACCTCTCATTTTCAGGAAGACGTAGAAGTCCAATCTGTTGAAGAATCGGACGGTGTCGCAGAAGTGTCCTTTTCCGAATCCTTCCTGGATACAAATGCCGGATCCAGCGCGGAAATGGCTATTACCGAACAAATTGCGTTGATGATGGAACAGTTCGGTTATGAGGAAACCAAAATATTAATTGAAGGGGAAGAAGAATCTTCCTTGTTCGGTCATATGGACGCTACTGAACCTATTACAGCAGAGAACCCGGATGATTACGAGTCGATTGAATAAAAAACAAGAGCCCCTGCCGATAAACGATTGCGGCAGGGGCTTTGTTTTGGGGTTTTTTGGATAGGTATGGGCCGTGTTGGAGAAAAACGATAATCTTAGGAAATATTACATAGGTGTCATTTTTGTCATGATTTTTTAAAAATCAAACGAACCTCCGCTAAATCAAGGTTTTTACAATTGACAGGGACCATTGGTTATGATTCCCTGCTGATTTCCCTCTCCTCTCCTGATAATCTGATTTTGTGATTTTTTCACTATGAATACAGGAGGTTCATGAACATCATGAAAAAAATAAAGATGGCCGGCCTGTTTTTGGCTCTGTTCGTTTCGATTGGAACTACAACCGAAGCAGCCGGTACGCATACCGTAAATGAAGGAGAAACACTTTGGGAAATTGCTATGGATCACGGTGTCTCCGTTGTCGATATAAAAGACGAAAACGGCAAGAATTCCGGTCATGTGAACACTGGGGAAACCCTGGCTCTTCCTTCCGGCGTCTCCGCGCAGGATCAGGAATTAATGGCACGCCTTGTGCATGCTGAAGCCAAAGGAGAATCTTATACCGGGAAAGTCGCGGTAGCTACTGTCGTACTAAACCGAGTCGCAAGTTCCGACTTCCCTGATAGTATTGAAGGAGTGGTGTACGATGTATCTGCCACCGGCTATCCTTCTTTTTCTCCTGTCGGCAACGGAGAAATCAATAAACCTGCCGATGCGGAATCCATGCGCGCGGTAAAAGAAGCAATTGCATTTGAAGGACAAGGCTACGGCTCTCTTTACTTTTATAATCCTAATAAAGCATCAAACCACTGGATTGCCACAAGAGAAACAACAACTGTCATAGGTAAGCATGTTTTTGCCGGTAATAAAATCCTGCCGGGACCCAACGTCCTACGGCAGGTTTTTTTATTATTGACTTAATTTTTCCGATACGTGAGCAACACGGGCTCCCAGTCGCCGGGCCATCGTGAATTCCTGTTCGACCGGTTGATTGGAGCCATCCACTCCGGCTATGGTGGAAGCAGCATAAGGAGAGCCTCCTATGCCCTCCGTCGTCAGCATTTCCTGATTTTCTCCATAAGGCAGTCCTACGTAGATAAGGCCGAAATGAAGCAGTGGAACCAATGTTGTAATCGCGGTGGTTTCCTGGCCTCCATGGATGGACCCAGTACTGGTAAATACGGCCGTTGCTTTTCCCTCTAATTTCCCGTTCATCCAAAGGGCCCCGGCCGAATCCAGAAATTGTTTCAGCTGGGCCGGCATATTTCCATATCGCGTAGGTACGCCCCAGATAATGCCGTCCGCCCATTTCAAATCTTCATGCTCCGCCTCAGGGATTTCTTTTTGAGCCTCCTGCGCCTTGATATAGGCATCATCTTCCGCCATCGCCTGCCGTACTTCCTCAAATTCTCTCACTTTTGCTAATTTGACCTCTGCCCCTGTCTGTTCAGCACCCTTAACAACTTCATTGGCCAATTGAAAAACATGACCATACATACTGTAATACGGGATAATAATATTAGCCATCATCCTCACCTCTGCCTTTCTAGTAGTTTTCCGCCGGTTCTACTGCTCTCATTCCCTGAGGCTCCATTCGAGTAAACCATGGAGGTATGTTAAAATAAATTCAGTTGTTTTATTGCTTAGCATAGAAAGGAAGAAGATAGGAATGGCCGAAGTCCATACGTTTTCCCGGAAAGAAGAGATGGTAAATGCAGCTACTCATGCTGTCGGTATTGCCTTGAGTATCGCTGCCGCTGCCATTCTCATTGTATTTGCCAGTTTGAATGCCACTCCTTTTCATATCGTGAGTGTTACCATTTACGGAACGACAATGCTGTTATTGTATGTCTGCTCCACTCTGCTTCATCTCCTGAAACACGGAAAAGCGAAAGATTTGTTTGAGATTTTGGATCACGCCTCTATCTACCTTTTCATTGCCGGTACTTACACTCCCTTTCTCTTCCACGTTCTCGAAGGTGCCTTGAGCTGGACGTTGTTTGGAATTGTGTGGGGAACGGCAATGGCAGGGATAGGGTTCAAAGTGTTTTTTGTAAAGAAATTTATGTTCCTGTCGACCATCTTTTATATCTTTATGGGATGGATTATTGTCTTTGCGTGGAAGCCTTTGGTAGAGACGCTGCCTTCAGCAGGAATCGGCCTTTTAGTAGGAGGAGGACTGCTTTATACAGTTGGAACGGTCTTTTACATGTGGCGCCATTTTCCTTATCACCACGCGGTCTGGCACTTATTTGTACTCGGCGGCTCTATTCTGCATTTTTTTGCTGTATTTCTTTATGTTCTGCCTTTATAATCAATTCTGCTGTAATTCCGAAAATCTTCTCAACCCCTGTTTTTTCAGGGAGTTTGCTTGACGGCCTTCGTTGCAGGTGGGAGCTGTTCATCCCTTGAACACTATACGACCGTTTTATCTTCCTTTCCCAACGCTGTCAGCTTATAGGCAGCCATCCTATCCCCCCTGTACAACCATTCAGGAATCCTGGAGAAAAGTACAGTGGAATTATTTTGTGCTAATGGGCACAAAAGCCGATATGGAGAACAATAAGAGATTAGATCATTCGTTCATGTCCTCTACGGCTGCTTCCGGCCTTTGCACACTTACGAGCGTTTGCCTCGGGCGGACGTTTTCCGCTCTATCAGCGATTAACGGCGATATCATGGTCCCCTCCCAGACTCCTCCTAAGGATGAACCGTAAAAAATCCTCTTCTGCATTTAGAAGAGGATTTGCTAATTGGATTCTATTATTTTGTCACAAACATTTGCGTCCAGTAGTTGCCATAGCTGCCGCCTTCGGCATGGCCGACTCCGATATGAGTAAAGTCACCATTTAGAATGTTTTCGCGGTGGCCTTCCGAATTCATCCAGCCTTCTACTACCTGTTCCGGGGAACGCTGTCCTGCAGCAATATTCTCACCGGCCCCTTGATACTCAATATTATAAGTATCCATCATATCAAAAGGACTTCCGTAGTTCGGGCTATTATGGGAAAAATACCCGGCGTCCCGCATGTCTTCCGATTTGTCTCTGGCCACATCTGAAAGTTCACTATATGGTTTCAACGGTTCCAATCCGGCTTGTTCTCTTTCTTGGTTGGTCAACTCAATCACACGCTGCTCAAATTCACTTTCCGATTGAGTTTCTGCATCATCGGAGGTCTCTTCTTCAGCATTTGCTTCTTCTGAAGGTTGAGCGTCTGTTTCTTCCGTTGTTTCTTCCGCAGGTTCCTCCGTGGATGGTTCAGGTTCTGCCTGCTCTGCCGGCTGCTCGGCAGAAGGTTCTTCCGAAGCGTTATTATCGCCGGAGCTGTTTTCATTCTCCTCCGCTTCATTTCCAGACTGCTCTTCGGTATTATCTTTTCCATTTTCTTGTTCTTCCTGCTGCTGCGGCAGCTCAAAATCTTCCGGGTTGATCGTAAACGATTGACCGTCTTGCTGGAAGATCTCTTCAAGAGATACCTGCAGGTTATTGGAAATTTCTGAAGTATCTCCTTTTTCTACTGTATAACAGTCCTGAGCTTGAGCGGCTGCCGGAAATGCGAGTAGTACAGCCGATGCTATGATGATTTTTTTCATGTTGAACACCTCCACATGTCATTATGCCATATCTCAAAATCTATGAAAGGGGAGGTGGGTTTTTATGGAAAAGCATACCGTTATTTTCTCTCCGACTTTTTTCCTTCCACTATTCTAGAAAATGGATAGCTTCTTCTTTATCAAGCCCCTGTTCTTCTCTATTTCATTACAAAAGTCTTGCCTGCCCTTCAAATACTATCCCAACTTTGTACTTGGTTCTTCTTATAAAAACGTAAAAAAAAGTAATGAAAATGAAAAGTTCATATCGGGGGTCCGGAATCTCCTTCCAATAAGAAATACAATACGTAAAAAGGAAAAAGAAGGGCTGGAGCACCAAAAAAAGCGCTGCCGGTCCGGCAGCGCTTTCTGCTTCATCTTGTTTAACCTTCCATGTCTTCTTCCATTGCTGGATCCTCTTCCATTGTTGGATCTTCACCTTCTGTGTCACCGCAAGCCCCCAGGACACTAACTGTCAATACTCCGGTCAATAAAGCATACAACATTTTTTTGCTCATCTTTATTCCTCCTTTGTATAATGGAAGAGCATGAACGGCTACGTTCATCTCTTGCTTTAGTTAAAAGATACCACAGCGGCACTCCATTTAAATCAAAAATAAAGAACTTTTACATTTTTATAGAACCCTTCCACATTTCTACGAAATTTTCTCATTTGTTTGCTTTTTTTGCTCTTTCTATGTTTTAAAATTAAAATAAAGGGTATTATTAATAAGATATGCTTTTGTTTTTACAGATGAATCTTTAGAAGAACAGGAGTTAGATAGGATGGTTAACCGAGACCAGACATTTCAAAAAATCGGGGAAGACATACTGAAAAATACGGAAGATTTAAAGGAACAGATGCATCAGCTCCAGCATTTAGATGAAAGATTTCACTTCACCCGCAACAACGATTATTTTTTAGAATTAAACAAAGAGTTATTTCAGACCATTGGGGAAGGGATTCATGACAAGTCTCCGGAATCACCGGATTTAAAAGAAGAGATTAGAGCGTGGGGAGAGAAAGCAGCAGCTTACTGTTTAAGCAATGAAGTTTCCCTTTCCACGGCGTTAGAGGTTATTCCTCAATTCCGTGAAGTACTTACCAGCACGATTGAAAGAAAATGCCTCGAATTCGATTTAACCCTGCATGATTCCTTCTTTATATACAGTCAGTTTGAATCTCTTTTGGACAAAGCTGCCCATGCGTTCAGCTACACCTTTCTGCACCAGCACATTACGGCATTAGAACGGGCCAAACAGGAGATGCAGGAAATTTCTGTTCCTGTTGTTCCAATTAAGCAGGGCACAGCTGTACTTCCGCTCATTGGAGATATGGATGATGAACGATCTGAATTTCTGCAGGAACGTACGCTGGAGCGGGCTACCGAACTGGAATTGTCGTATTTAATTATAGACTTATCGGGGATTAACACGATAAATACTTGGTTTGCCCAGCATTTAAATCAACTGATCGAAGCCCTGCAGCTCCTTGGGATTGATACAAGTATATCCGGTATGAGGCCGGAGCTCTCTCAGACAATCGTACAGCTGGGCATCAGTTTTAAGCAGGTATCCAAATTTTTAACATTGGAACAGGCCCTGCAGCAGCACACTGTTTCCAATACATAAATTCTATAGACTCTGGGCCAAAATCATATAGGTCGAATAAAAATCCGAACGACCATCTTAGATTCTATGTTTAGAATTCGGCATCGTTCGGATTTTTCATGCCGCCTCTGCCCTCTTACATCCCCTATAGGAAAGGAGTATACTGCTGAATGATCGCTGTTCCAGCCCTGCCTTTTTTCCTATGAACTGAATTCATAGGCACATGCGGACTGTTTCCCAGCTTCCGTCGTGTCACGTAAGGTTCGTCTTTCAGGAGAAATAATTTGCTACTGACTCTTTTTTGGTGGAGGGTCTGGGAATGTATTGTTTCGTTAGAAGGAATTATTTATTATAGAAGGGTTAAATGTTATACGTAGAAAGGGTTATGAGATGAGTAAGTTACAGGAAGAAATCACCTCCCGCAAAACCTTTGCGATTATCTCCCACCCCGATGCCGGAAAAACAACGTTAACGGAAAAGCTTCTTTATTTTGGAGGAGCGATCCGGGAAGCGGGGTCCGTTAAAGGGAAGAAAAATACAAAACACGCCACCAGTGACTGGATGGAAATAGAAAAACAACGTGGGATTTCTGTCACAAGTTCCGTGTTAGAGTTCCACTATAAGGATCATCATATTAACATTCTGGATACCCCGGGCCACGAAGATTTCAGTGAAGACACGTACCGCACCTTGACTGCGGCCGATTCGGCAACAATGCTTATTGACGCAGCCAAAGGGGTGGAGGCGCAAACAGAGAAATTATTTAAAGTCTGCAGCATGCGCGGCATCCCGATTTTTACGTTTATCAACAAATTAGACCGGGAAGTAAGGGATCCATTTGAGTTAATGGAAGAAATGGAAGAAATACTCGGTATCCGTTCCTATCCGATGAACTGGCCGATCGGCATGGGCCAGAATTTTTACGGGATTTATGACCGGCATTCTAAAAAAGTGGAACTCTTTAACTCGGAAAATCCTTCCGATGTTGAAGTAAAGCAAACTTCTGGACCGGAGGACCCTATTCTTGATGAATTGGTCGATCCATCGTTCCTGGCCCAGTTCCGGGAAGAAATTGAACTGCTTGATGTCGCCGGGGACCCTTACGATGAAGACAAAATATTTCAAGGGGAACTGACACCGGTATTTTTTGGGAGTGCCATTTCGAACTTCGGTGTGCAGAACTTTTTGGAACATTTTCTGTACTTTGCCCCTTCTCCGGTCGGAAGAGAAAGTGATCAGGGAGTGGTAGAGCCTGTACAAGACCTGTTTTCCGGGTTCATCTTTAAAATTCAGGCGAATATGAACCCCAAACACCGGGACCGGATTGCTTTTATGCGGATCACGTCAGGAAAATATACGCAAGGCATGAATGTGAACCACGTCCGGCTAAATAAAACGATGCGCCTGGCTCAGCCGACTCAATTTTTGGCACAAGACCGCAGTATTGTTCAGGAGGCGTATGCCGGGGATATCATCGGCCTGTTTGATCCGGGGACCTTCCGCATCGGAGACACTCTTGCGGAAAAAGGGACATTTCAATTTGCTGAAATGCCTCACTTTTCACCGGAACATTTCGCTGCCATTTCGGTCAAAGACGCGATGAAGCATAAATCGTTTGAAAAAGGGCTCCAGCAGTTGACGGAAGAAGGAGCCATCCAGCTCTTCCACACGTATAACCGTTATCCGGAACAGCAGATTATCGGAGTGGTAGGAGAACTTCAATTTGAAGTGCTGGAACACCGGCTCAAACATGAATATAAAGCCGACATCAGAATGGAGCATCTCCCCTTCTCCATCGCCCGCTGGATCAGCGGAGACACGGAAGAGCTGGAACAGTTCAAGAAAAAACAGAGGAACCTGGCCGTGGATCGAGATGAAAAACTTGTTGCTTTATTTGATAATGAGTTCCAGATGAACATGGCCAAAGAAAAATATCCTAATCTCGTATTCCATGAGAATTCTTTTATAGGTTAAAAAAACAGCGGAGGGAATGCTTCCTTCCGCTGTTTTTTCTTATTCAAAGAATTCAGGACTGGTCGTTAACCCTTGGATCTTCGTTGAACCAAAGATGAGAAGCAGCAGCAGAGCGACAAAGATCAAACCATTATTAATCAGAAATCCGTCCCCCCTTCTTCCTGCATCCGGCGGCGGACAGCATGTAAAACATCATCCACGGTCATATCCCCGTTTTCTTCCAAAAAAGCTGCCAGTTTTTCTGATTTGGAGGAAGAGCTTTTTCTATATTCCCCAATGAGGGTAACTAATACGGTAGGCTCTCCGCGGTAGAGTTCTGCTGAATTCACCCTCAGCTTACCGGTGATAAGCAAAACGGCAGCAATAATATCAAGATTTTCCCCCTGAAATAAATCTGACATCGTATAGGGGGGCAGAGATGCACTATGTTTATCGCGACTGTTTCTCATAAGAGCCCCCCTTTTTCTTTCAGCCTATGCATTACATATAAGAGAGTGCAGACCTTAAAGTCCCAGAAGAAGAATATAATTTAACAGAAACAGGCCGGAGATCATATACATCAGCGGGGAAACAGCCCTCGGACGACCAAGCGCTAATTTCAGCAGCGGATATGCGATAAACCCAAATGCGATGCCATCTGCAATGGAAGAAGTCAGCGGAATGAGCCCAATAATTAAATAAGCGGGAAACCATTCCGACATGTCATGAAACGTAATATGGCGGATTTCCTGTACCATCAGCCCTCCGACAATAACTAAAACCGGCGCAATCGCTCCTTCCGGAATGCTCGTGAAGAAAGGGGCGAATAAAAGCGAGAGAGCAAACAACACGCCGACTACGATAGCTGTCACTCCGGTCCTCCCCCCTTCTGCTATTCCTGAAGCACTTTCTACTGTTGGTATCGTAGGGGAGGTACCCAATACTCCGGCTGACAATGCAGCGATAGCGGAAGCCTGGTAGGATCTCGAAAATTTATTCTGATCCGGGAGCATCCCCTGTAACAAGCCCATGCTTTCAAACATGATAATGATCGTTAGCGAAAATACCGATACCCAAAAGGAAAGCTCCAGCCAGCCGCTGAAGTCGAGCGCCTTCAGCATGGAACCATAGCCGGAAAAAGAAACATGCGTTCCCGCCTGTTCTCCCTCTATTCCAAAGAACAGACCTGCAACTGTCGTTACTGTTATTCCAATAAGAAAACTTCCTTTCACCTTTCGAACAAACAGAGCCAGCGTTAGGATCAGACCGAATATCGTTAATAAAGGCAGAGACGAAGATAAAGAGCCAAGTGTCACAAATGTATCCTCGTCTGCGGCAATCAGACCGCCTTTCTGCAGGCCGATAAACGAAAGAAACATTCCAATCCCTACGGTAATTCCCAGCTTCAACGATTCGGGCACAGCTGATGTAAGTTGTCCGGCAAGCGGTGTTACGGCAGCGATAAAAAAGACGCAGCCAGCTGCAAATACAGCTGCCAGCCCCTGCTGCCATGTCAACCCAAAGCCTTCTACAATGGTATACGTGAAAAACGCATTTATCCCCATGCCCGGCGTTAAAACAATCGGTGCATTTCCCCACACTCCAATTAGAAAGCATCCAATAACAGTGACAAGCACCGTGGCCAGAAGCGCATACGAATAGGGCATCCCGGTATCCGCCAAAATAGCAGGGTTCACGACAAGGATATAAGCAATCGTAAAAAATGATGTAAGACCAGCAGTGATTTCCTGCTTCCATGTCGTTCCCTGTGCTGCCATATGAAACATCTATACATCCCTTCTTTCTATAAGAAAAGCCAAACGTCTTGGGAAGCCGCGACAGGTTCTGCGACGTACAGGAGACGCTGTGCCGCCGTTCCCTATAGGACGCGGGGGCTTGTAGGCAACGATTCTTCTACGGTGCGAGAGCTGCCTGCCGTCCAGAGTCCCTTCCACGCTCCAACGCCCGGAACAGGACGTTCGCGGTCTTAATAGAAGAACCTTATCGATGTTCGCCTAAGAGCGCCACGTCCTGTGACAACGCCGAACTGACCCAAATCCATTGGGCCTCCGAGCGGATGGGCGCTGAAGCTGGACCTCAAAACGCTGCCATTACATATTTTCTGATACAATGAAAAAAGCTACGAGTCTCCTATAAAAAGGAAGACCCGTAGCCGGAAATTTATCGGTTTCCAGTAGAAACCCCGGACCCTTTTTGTCCGGGCTATACGAGGTAATATTTCATTCCGTTAAGGATTATATCCAATGAATGTCGTTTCGTCAATCATTTTCATCGTCTGCCGATTTCAACAAAATGCGGGCTTCTCAGAATATAATATGATAAAATATTTCTCGACATTATGTTTAAATGAAAAGGTGACGATGATGAGTATAGTAGCGATAGATATGGATGGTACGCTTCTTCACAGTGACGGCTATGTATCAGAATACAATGCAAAAACACTGCGGCGCCTGCAGGAAGAAGGACACAAGTTTGTCGTGGCAACAGGAAGAGGTATTTCCGATGTAAAACGCTTACTGGGAAACGTGAACCTCGTGCCGGACGGGATCGTTTCTTTAAACGGAGGTGTGGTGATGTGGCAGGGCGAACATGTGAAAGAATCCTATATGGATTATCAAGATGTGATAGATCTCGCCCACTGGCTTGATACCAATGAATACTACTACCACATTAACACAGACGACGGGATTTACAGTCCTCCGCGGTCGCGGGATTTTTTTATGAATGACCTTGATATCTACACCCAGGATAAAGAAAAGGGAGAAGAAATAAAAGAAGCGATCCGCCGCCGTGCTGACGGCCACCGGAAGCAGTATGAAATGAAGGAACTCTCGTCTCCTGAGCTTTTAAAAGAAAAAAATATAACAGTTTATAAGTTTCTTATTTTATCCATGCTTGAACCCAAACTACAGCGATGCGTGGAGCACTGGGGAGACTTTACCAATATTTCGGTTACCTCTTCCGGGCGGGACAACCTGGAAATCATGCATCCTGATACTCAAAAAGGGAAAGGGCTCCTGGATTTACTGGAATATGCCGGCCTGGACGTAGGTTCTACGTTTGCCATCGGGGATAATTTCAATGATCTGCCCCTTTTTAATGCAGCGGCTGTCAGCATTGCCATGGAAAACGCAGAAGAGGATGTAAAACGGGTAGCTACCCATACAACCACTTCCCATGATGACGATGGCGTGGCGTATGCTATAGAATCCTATGTCTTTCATCCCTCTTCCTCGAGATAACAGATGATATTGCCCCGCTGCAAGAAGGCTGGTATAATTCCAGTGATTCTATTCCACCGTATGAATAGCCGGCCTGTATTCACCTGACTGGGATTGTTTCCAGCCAGGTTTTTCTGTGCAACACCTTATAGAAAGGAGAAGAATAAATGGAAGAACCAACGGCTTTGTCTCTGCTGCCGCCGCTTTTAGCACTTGCTATGATCATTGCAACCAGGAAAGTACTTCCTTCCCTGGGGACCGGCATTATTATTGGAGCTTTACTGCTCAATGATTGGTCGTTATTCCCTTCCATCATGCAATTATGGGAAATCTTTGCTTCCATTTTTGTAACGGAAGGCAGCCTGAATAACTGGGAATTATTTATTATTTTATTTCTCTTACTGCTTGGCATCATGGCTTCTATGATCAGCTTTTCGGGAGGAAGCAGAGCCTTTGGGAATTGGGCGCTGAAACGGGTGAAAACCCGGACAGGCGCCCAGCTGGTTACCTTTATTTTTGGCATCCTCGTTTTTATCGATGATTATTTTAATAGTCTGACCGTGGGGCAGGTGAGCCGCCCGTTAACAGATAGACACCGGATTTCGCGGGCAAAACTTGCTTATATTGTAGACTCTGCAGCAGCTCCAATCTGTGTCCTTGCTCCGTTATCGAGCTGGGGCGCCTATATTATTACGCTGTTAAATGATATTACGGCGGAGCATGGAGTGTCGATGAGCGGGTTTCAGGCCTTTATTTCCATGCTTCCAATGAATTTTTATGCACTTTCCGCCATCCTGTTTGTGTTTCTGGTTATCGTGTGGAAACTCGATATTGGTGCCATGCGGACACATGAAGAAAGAGCGGTCCTCCACCATGAACTGCTGGATCCATCCCGGGCCGGTATACCTGGTCATCAAGCCTCAGCGCTTGATGAACACCATGGACAAGTTCGTGATTTGGTGCTTCCAATAGCTGCTCTTATCCTCAGCACTGTTTTTCTCATGGTTTATACCGGAATCCAAGCCGTAGAGGAAGTGACAGTAGTCTCTGTATTTGCAGAAACAGACGTTGCTCAATCCCTTGTTTTGGGAGGACTGGTTGGTCTGGTTGTTTCTTTTATGCTGACAGCGGCAAAACGTCCCTCTCTTACAGGACTTGCAAAAACGAGTTGGAACGGCATCCGCTCCATGCTTCCCGCTATTTACATCTTAATTTTAGCGTGGATGATTGTTTCCATTATTTCAGAATTAAAAACAGGAGAATATATAGCAGGGCTTCTCGATGGATCTATCCCCGCGATCTTTCTTCCAGGATTATTATTTGTAACTGCTGGCTTGATCGCTTTCTCCACCGGAACCTCCTGGGGAACTTTTACCATTCTTCTTCCAATTGCCGGAGAAATTGCCGCTGTGCTGGATCTTACGATGCTGCTGCCATTCTTATCGTCGGTGATAGCAGGCGCTATTTTAGGAGATCATTGTTCCCCTATTTCAGACACTACAATTCTTTCCTCTACTGGAGCCGGGAGCCACCATATCGACCATGTCGTTACCCAGCTGCCGTATGCTATGATGATGGCGGCAGTTTCCTTTTTCGGTTTTCTCGTGCTTGGATTCACCGGAAGTACAGCAGCAGGGCTGCTCACCACATTCATTCTCCTGCTTCTGCTTGCTCTTTATTTAAAAAACACGCTACACGCCCTTCATGATACAGAAACAGGCTCCTGAATTTGATAATTCAGAAGCCTGTTTGTTTAAAAGGTGGAAGAAGAGGAAAAATGAAAGATAAGAACGCTCGAAGGTGTGGAAGGGAGTTTTATGGATGGAAGTATTATTTATTATTATTGTGGTGATCATCGTTGCTGTTTATTTTTCCCCTTATTTTCTTGAAAGTCTGCAGGCCTCGTTTCCTTATTTTAATTCGATCATGCGGGTGCGCTATACCATTATCTTCGGAGGAATTGGACTGCTCTACGGGCTTGCCGGTGAGCAGATGAACATTCAAGATGTATTTTTCGGAATGATTGCCGGAAGTCTGATTGATTTTCTGCTCCGCGGCCCTCAGCAGAATGCCTAGAACAAACAAGCTTGGGAAAACAGAGTCTCTCCTCCGCTGAAGGGGATGCTTAGTGGTCAGGGCGTACCTGCGGAGATATATTCCGTTAAATAGCGGAATCAGCGGCCTCCGGCAGTCTTTTCGGACATTTGTTCCGCTATCTAGGATCTTCGGTAGTCTTTTGACGCTGAAAAATGAAAATAACGGAATAAATGTCCCCCAATGCCGGGAATATTTTCTCCTTCCTCCGTCTCCCCGGAAGTCTAATCAATGGATACTGTGTTTTCGTATGCGATACCAAAGTATCGGTATTGGATGATTACGTTATGAATGGTATTCTTATGACCTAATGTAAGAGCATAGATGGGGTCGTTTTTAGTTGCAGTGCTACTATTTACTTTATCCAGATGTTTTTGCGGGTCCGTATTTGTTTGAATTTTTATTGAATCCAAGTCTTGAAATGTGTATTGTTTCTCTTTTTCCCCTTCCATATCATCAGAAATAATAAATCCTTTTGGGGTGGTACTTACTTGGATTTTCACGCTTTCCGGTTTGTTATCGCTATTAACCCGCACTTCCTCTATTTTAATATCTCCGAGCGGACTTTGGTTTCCTAATGTGACTAGTTGAACGTGATTAGACGCTTGATTTGCCGAAGCGCTGGGATGAGCTGCTAAGGGCGGGTTGACGGTGAGATTAAAATAGGTGCCGGCAAGGAAAACGAGAAGGCAAATGCCGCATATGATGAAAACTTTCTTCATTAGAATCGCCCCCTCTGATGTAAATGACTTTTCGCTGGTTATCATTATAATATTTTTTTCATTAAAAAAACATCCTGATTTCTGGATGTTTATGACAGTCCCTTCCCGGCACTAACTACCCTTTTCAATATCTTTATTCATAAACAACGCCTGCCTCCTGATGAAACAGAAAGCAGGCGCTCGTTTTTATTAAACCGTTTTTGGAACCTGGTTAAAGCAGCGCTTGTAGATCCATTCGTAATCCGGAATGCTGAGATCCCGTGGATTCCCTTCCGTCTGGGGATCTTCCATCGCTGCTTTGGCAAGTCGTTCTATCAATTCTGGATCGACTCCCTGCTCTTCCAGAGTTGGAATGTCCAGATCTTCGACAAGATCATACATCCAGTTCACAGCGGCTCTGGCTGCTTCCTCATTAGACATTGGAGCAGTATCAATACCAAAGGCCTGCGCTATACGGGCAAAGCGTTCCGGCGTCCCTTTCCAGTTATATTCCATGACCGGCCCCATCATAGCCGCGACACACTGACCGTGCGCTACCGGAATAAAACCGCCGAGCGTTTGGCTCATTGCGTGTGCTGCTCCTGCTGATTCACTGCCGTAGGCAAGTCCGGCAAGCATCGCTCCCTGTGCCATGCCATAACGAGCTTCAAGATCGGTACCATCGGCATAGGCACGGCGGATATACTTTGCGGCGTATTCCATAGCCAAAAGCGCTACTGCATCGGTAACAGGCTGGGCCAACTTCATGGTATAGCATTCCACCGCATGGGAAATAACGTCAATCCCGGTCATTGCTGTAACATGAGGCGGCATCGAAACGTGAAGTTCCGGATCGATGATGGCGAGGTGTGCCGCAATAAGCGGGCCGCCGGTATTAAACTTGATTTCGCGGTCTTCGTCTGTAATCACTGCCCATTGTGTTACTTCTGAACCTGTTCCTGCCGTAGTAGGCACGGTAATAAGCGGGGGGATACGATGTTCAAGTTCTTTTTTCCCTTCCGCTGCTTCATAATCCAGCACACTTCCCTCATGGGTCACTTCGACGCCGATGCCTTTTGCTGTATCCATCGGACTTCCACCGCCGACAGCGACCAGGCCGTTACATCCTTCCTGCTGATACACGTTAGCCCCTTTTTCGATCAGACGGACCGGAGGGTTTGGCTCTATATCATTAAAGATCACAACGTCCACGCCGGCTTCTTCCAGATTCACTATAACTGGGTTGACTGCTCCTGCTTTATACAGCCCGGGACCTGTCACCAGAAGTACTTTATCGGCTCCTAGATTTTGTACTTCCTCTCCGATATGCTTGACAGCGCCGATCCCATGCTTAATGGCAGTTGGAATTTCAAAGGAGTGATATCCAAGCATGTGCTCGACTTTCATATTAAGACTCATCATCATACCTCCCGCGGTTCATCCACATGGTGACGTATTTCCCGGTCTGTGCTGTTATTTAAACCAATGGATGGGTTCCGGCTTTTTATTGCGGAAAATGTGTTTTGTTTCTGTGTATTCTTCCAGTCCCGGCTTTCCAAGCTCCCGGCCGATGCCGGACTGCTTATAGCCGCCCCATGGGGCCTGGGCAAAGTACGGATGGAAATCATTGATCCAAACAGTACCAAGACGCAGTCCTGCTGCGACTTCTTCCGCCTTGCCGACATCGGTTGTAAAGACAGCTCCGGCCAGTCCATAAATCGTGTCATTCGCTTTTGCCACTGCTTCCTCCTGGCTGCTGAATTTCTCCACTGTGAGAACTGGGCCAAAAACTTCTTCCTGAACGATGGTCATATCGGAGGTGCAATGGCTGAATACGGTCGGCAGATAGAAGAATCCATCCTGCAATTCTGGATCATTCGGGCGTTTGCCGCCGACTTCCAGTTTCGCACCTTCGTTTTGTCCAATTTCCACATATTTTTCTACCTTGTCAAGGTGTTCTGCTGAAATAACGGGTCCTGATTGAGTATGATCATCAAAACCGTTCCCCAGTTTAATATTACCAGCACGCTTGACGAGCTCTTCCACAAATTCATCATGGATGCTTTCTTCCACCAAAAGACGTGCTCCTGCAGAACATACCTGGCCGGCGTGGAAAAAAGCCGCATTTAATGCCTGGTCGACAGCCAGTTCAAAATCTGCATCGGCAAACACAATGTTCGGGTTTTTACCGCCAAGTTCAAGGGCAATTTTTTTCACATTAACACTGCCAGCCTGCATAATTTTCTTTCCTGTTTCAATACCGCCCGTAAAGGAGATAAGGTCCACATCCGTGTTTTCGGAAAGCTCTGCGCCGACATCGGCGCCTTTCCCAAGAACAAGGTTGGCCACCCCTTTTGGCGTCCCTGCTTCTTCCATCAGTTCAAACACTTTCACAGTAGTAAGCGGGGTGATTTCACTAGGCTTCATGACAATCGTATTCCCAGCTGCAAGCGCCGGAGCAATCTTCCAGGCTGCCTGCAGAAGCGGATAGTTCCAGGGTGTGATTTGTCCGCAGACACCGACTGGTTCATGCACTACTTTGCTGTCGGAATCCGGAATCGGAGACGCAATCACTTCTCCTGCATCCTTGTCCGCGAGTCCGGCAAAATATTGAAAGACGCCGGCGATATCAACCATATCAGCACGACTTTCTTCTATTGTTTTGCCCGTATCGAGGGTTTCCAATTCAGCAAGTTCTTCTTTATCCCGGCGGATAAAATCCGCGATTTTTTGTACAACTTCTCCTCTTTCACTTGCAGGAGCCGTTGCCCATTCTCCTTTATCAAAAGCCGTACGGGCTGCCTGAATTGCCGCTTTGGTGTCTTCCCGGTTTCCTTCCGCAGCTTCGGCCGCAAGTTCCTGATTATACGGATTAATAATGGCTCTGGTTTCATTTGACTTTGCCTCCACCCAAGCACCGTCAATATACATCTTTTTCAGTGCCACATGGATCCCTCCTTAATTAAAACTACAACGATTTAATTTGTTTAAAAAAAATTTAACGTTTCGAATGTATTTAATTTATCATCCCTCTATTTTTCTGTCAAACCCGAATGCTGAATCTTTTCCTGATCCCTTTTATGCCCCCTCCTGCTCTGTCATTCATTCATTGAATTTTTACTTTAACATCTCAGGGTTATACGTTAAGATGTTAAAGTAAAGAATATATTTAACAAATTTAATAACTTAAATGAAGGAGGATTGAAATGGATCATTCTTCAGATCAGGAAGCACGGGAATCCATAAATAATGCGAAAGATCTGGTGGTCGATTCCATCGCAGAAACCATGGATTTATATGGTGTTACCAGAAGTGCCGGAACCCTTTACGGCACGATGTATCTTGAAGGGGATATGACGCTGGATGAGATGCGCGAAAAACTTGGAATGAGCAAACCAAGCATGAGCACCGGTGTGAAAAAACTGCAGGAATTCAATGTTGTGAAAAAAACGTTTCGCAAAGGAAAACGGAAACAGACATATGTTGCGGAAAAGGATTTTTTTCAGTTTTTCTCCAACTTCTTCACCCAGAAGTGGGAAAGAGAAGCCAAAGTGAACCTTCATTCTGTCAGAGAAGCTCAGGAGCTGTTAATACAAATTATAAATGATGATAACGTTTCGAACAATTTAAAAGAAGAAGCCAATGAAACGTATCAAATTATGGAAAACTCTAAAACGTATTACATCTGGCTGAATAAATTGGTGGAAAAGATAGAAACGGGAGAAATCTTTGATTTAATCCCTATTGATCCCAATGACCCAGACCATGATGAAAATTTTTAGCAGCTTAAGCTGGATGGAGCAGAGCCGGTACGGATGGATCGGCTCCCCCGCTCGTTTCCTGCCTGTCTGTATGACATACATCCAGAGCACACTGCTCTGCCAAATGCGCTCTCTTATTTACTTTACAATCATCACCGGACATTCTACGCGTTTAGCGACTTTATGACTGACGCTTCCCAGAACCATCGTCTGAAGCTGATTCAAGCCGCGGCTGCCAAGTACTACACAATCATAGTCTCCTTCATTCGCAAATTTTACGATAGAGGGGCCCGGCTCCCCATGTTTCACGTGGACCTCGTAGGATATATGTTCCTTCATTAATATCTCTTCAACAGGGGTGAGTTTTTCTTTACGTTTCGTTTGAATGATTTCCGTATTTCCATAATGGAGGACATCCGATTTGGATTTTTCCCCGTCTACCACATAAATAATATCGATATGCGGGGCTTGCTCTCCTTTCACTAAAGCAATGGCATGCTTCACAGCACGAAGGGAGTGCTCTGAACCATCGGCAGCTAACAATATCTTTTCATACATACTTGTTCCCTCCTCTATCACTGCCCTTTCTATCATCATACCCTCTTCTTAACCAGAAAAAAAGTGCGCTCTTTGGCACACTTTTTTAATAGATAGTTTTCAAGATCCAGCTTCAGCGCCCAGCCGCTCGGAGGCGCACGTGTTGTGGGTCAGTTCGACGTTGTCACTGGACGTGACCCATTTAGTCGAACCTCCATAAGGACTTCTCCTATAACCGCGCACGTCCTGTACGGAATGGCGGTACAAGCACCTCCTGTGCTCGTAGAACCTGTCGCGGCTGTCCAGGGCGCTTGCGCCTTTCTTAATGGCCGGAAGATAGACCTTCCAACCGGCTCATTAATCTTGAACTTTCTTTGTTCACTCCGCTCAGAATCACTCGAATATCCCGCTGCCTGAACTTTTCCTTTACTTTCTCCAACGCTTCCACCGCGGAATCATCCCACAAATGGGCCTGGCTGAGATCTAACTCCACGGTTTCCGCTTTTTCTTCAAACGTAAAGCTTTTTGAGAAATCCGTCACGGAAGCAAAGAACAGCTGGCCTTCCACTTTATAGACGATATGGGCCGCCGTACTTTCCCCGGCCTGTTTCACTTTTACCTTTGAAATTTTAGCTGCAAAAAATAGGGTACTTAACACTACTCCGGCGAGGACGCCCTTCGACAAATCATGGGTGACAACCACCGTTACCACTGTAGCAGCCATTACCGTAGAGTCACTTTTTGGGACTTTTGGCAGCATTTTAATAGAATTCCAGTCAAAGGTGCTGATAGAAACCATGATCATCACTCCGGCCAGAGCCGCAATTGGAATCTGAACAACCAGATTTCCAAGCACAAGAATCAAAAACATTAAAAAGAGACCTGCCACAAGAGAAGATAACCGTCCGTTTCCACCGGACTTCATATTAATCACCGATTGGCCAATCATTGCGCAGCCGGCCATACCGCCGAAAAATCCCGATACCACGTTGGCATACCCCTGTCCGCGAGATTCTTTATCTTTATCACTTTCTGTGTCCGTCATGTCATCTACAATCGATGCGGTCAGCAGGGACTCCAACAGCCCCACGATAGAAAGAGCCAATGCATACGGGAAAATAATCTTCAAGGTCTCCAGACTCAAAGGAATCTCCGGGATCAGAAATACGGGAAGGGTGTCAGGCAGTGCCCCCATATCCCCGACTGTTTGAACTTCCGCTCCCAGAAAAACGGCCAGCACGGTGACGGCGATAATAGCAATCAGCGTAGAAGGAACAGCTTTCGTTATTTTGGGAAATAAATAAATAATAGCAAGCGTTGCTCCCGCAAGGAGATACATCATCCAGCCGGCCCCTTCAAAGTGTTCCACCTGGGAAAGAAAAATAAGGATGGCCAGGGCGTTGACGAATCCAACCATTACCGAACGGGGAACAAACTTCATTATCCGTGATAATTTACTCCATCCGAATATTATTTGAATAACGCCGGTCAAAATCGTTGCCGCGAGCAAATACTCCAACCCATGTTCGGCAACCAATGTTACCATCAATAAAGCCATGGCCCCCGTGGCAGCTGAAATCATTCCGGGTCTTCCTCCCACGATGGCAATCACTACCGCAATACTGAAGGATGCATACAAGCCTACCATTGGATCAAGACCTGCGACGAGGGAAAATGCGATGGCTTCGGGTATTAAGGCCAGAGCCACAACCATTCCGGCTAGAACATCGCCGCGGACGTTACCCAGCCATTCCTGTTTTATTTTCGCTGTATTCAATGTTTACTGTCTCCTTTTGTATTAAAAAATTCGTTCTTTACTTTTGCCTTGTTACAAAAGCTCCGTTATGAATAAACGAATTTTACCATACAAATCGACAGCTCCCAATGTTGATGTAAGCGTTCATCATCTCTCATTTTCTCTTCCAGAGATGGTTCAATCTTTTATTTTCATGGATTTTCATAAATTTTCACCCCTCCATGACGTGGAAGGCAGCGTCCGTGCACGGGGAGGTGTCACGCCGGGATATTTTAGGCGTCGCCCTTTCGGACATCTTAAATTTAGAATAAAAAGTGGACACCTTCTTCATGGACATGGCATGATAAAACCAACAAGGAGGGTTCCCCCATGGGTGAACAGCGTCAACAGTACAGCGAAGCTTTTAAAAAGGACACGGTCCGTTATGTCCAGCAGCACAAACAACAGAAAAACATCACCGACATTGCCGAGGACTTACAGATTCCTCGAAGCGCGTTGTATGAATGGATGAAGCAATACCGCGAATTTGACGACGAACCGGTTGTCGACCACCAACACGTCAAAGACCTGGAACGCCAGTTGAAAGCCAAAGAAA
>NZ_AUCI01000029.1 GCF_000429685.1 Salibacterium aidingense DSM 18341 | reverse complement strand
TGCAGCGGCAGCTTTATTGTACAAACATGATAGAACGCTTCATGTCGGAAATCAAACGCCGAAGCAAAAAGAGTGTCACCTTCCCTACCGAACGGGCGGTGGAGAAAATGATTTATCTCCAATGCATTCGGTTTAATGAGAACAAACAACAAACGGCTCACGGCTTTGCGAAGAAGAAGGCAGAGCTTCAACAAAAGTTTTGGGAAAAATATGGAACCACGAGCTAAAATGAAAAATTCCTCCCACCTTCCCCTAGGGGAAGGTGGGAGGAATAAAAGAAATAATTCTAGTGTTCATAAAGGGTCCCTGCCATCTTACACAAAATTATTGACGTGACCGACTGAAGCAGCTTTTTCGGACATATGTTCCGCTATTCGGCCCCCGGCCTGCTTTTTTTACATTGAAAAGGGAAAATAACGGCATAAATGTCCGATTCCCCCTCCAAAATACGAAAAATGGAAGAAATAGCGGAATAAATGTCCTCCCGCTTCAGTGAAAGAGAGGCGTCGTCCGCATATCAGCAGAAAATGGAGTCTGCGAGCTTTGTGCTGAGCGTGGCATGCCGGTCTCCCTGACTTCCCTCGGAAACGATCCCAATAAAACCTGTCACCAAACGATAAGAAAAAGCTCAAGCTCCATCCTTTGTAGGTATTCAGCCTCCAGTTTTACACTCAGCGTCCCCTGAAAGATGGACGTTTTTTATTTTCTTAAAAAGGGAAAGCTTTTCCCACCTGAGCCCTTTACCTGATATACTGGAAATAAGAAAACATCCCCTTTTCATCTCTACTGTTTTTCAATCTGACGAAATTATGATATTCTCATATAACAAAATCACGCGATTCCCGTTTATTTTTTGAACCGCAGGAATGAATATTTTTAGGTGTGATACCACATGAAAAAAAAGGCTCTTATCTTACTCGGGCTTGTTTTTTTACTAATGATGCCCTCCGGCGCATGGCTCATCAGCAGTTCCTTGTCAGGACAGCCCCCGGGGGAAATACAATCCCATATCTCTGAGGAACGAGACGGGTCCCGTAAGGAAAATAACCCGGCCTCTATGGAAAATAAAACCTCTTCTGCCCAAGAAGAAGCGGAAACCTCGTTTGACAATGATATACAGGAAGCCGTAGCGTCTGTCATCAACGAAACCCGGCACATATTGATTGAATCAGATATGAATATTGTAGCCATCGGTGATTCGTTGACCCAGGGAGTGGGGGACTCCACCAAAGATGGCGGCTACGTGGGAATTCTGGAAAAGTCCTTGAAAAAGAGCGAATTAGAATCTTCTATAACCATTAAAAATTACGGAAAACGGGGCAACCGCAGCGATCAGATATTGAGACGCCTGGAAAAACCTAATATCTCCTCTTCTGTAAAAGATGCAGATATGATTCTGCTTACCGTAGGTGCTAATGACATCATGAAAATCGTTAGAGCCAATATGACAGATTTGACCTATGAAGCTTTTGCCGATGAAAAAGATAATTACGAGGAAAGATTGGAATTAATATTTGACCGTATAAGAGCACAAAATGAAGAGGTGCCTATTTATCTCGTGGGAATATATAATCCTTTTAATATGTACTTCTCTAATATTCCTGAACTAAACCAAATAGTAGGAGACTGGAATACGATAGGCAGAGACGTCACCGCCGAACAGGACAATGCCGTCTTCATTCCCATACAGGACATTTTCCAGTATGCAGGAACAGGGTATTTTTCGGAGGATAATTTCCATCCAAACCAACGAGGGTACGCTTCTATCGCGGACCGGGTCTTGGATTATATTGAACCCGGAATAGAACAGTATCAGGATAACACGGAATCTGACGAGGCGAGCCAGAATGAATAAAAAAATAAAAGCTGCAGTTTTATGGAAATGGTTGTTTATCTCCCTATTAACGATTAATTTGGGCGTTATTTTGTGGCTTTTCCTTGTACTCAATGTCCCCCCGGCCGACCCCATTTCTCCTTCCGCAAACGAAACCGAGGAAAAAGATGTAGCTTTTACGATTGAATCGGATAAGGAGAATTTGAACCAGTTAATCGAACAGTACATTAGTCAACTGCCACAAAGTCAAAAGGTTTCCTATTCCGTAGATTTAAATAACACCGTTGAACTCTCAGGTTCGGTGCAGGCTTTTAATCAACAAATTCCTGCCACCGTTCAGCTCGAACCCGAAGTCCAGGAAAATGGAGACCTTCTTTTGCAGCAGGAATCGATACGTCTGGGACGGCTCCAGCTCCCAAATAGTCAAGTGCTGCAGTATATTAAGCGTAATTATGAGATGCCTGAATGGATAGAAGTGAATCCGGGGCGGGAAAATATTTATGTTGCGGTCACCGATATCAGCAACGGCAATATTCAAGTACGGGCCGAACAATTTGATCTGGAAAACGATGAGATCTCCTTTAGTGTACACGCTCCTTATGAAAGCCTGCCGTTCAATCAGCGCACCATTATGAATTATATCCAATCCTAATGTCCTTTTTGGATAGAGAAAGAAGGGAATGTTTAGTGTTTCAAGCTTTCAGCTACCTTTCCCATCTGTATTGTCCTACCTGCAGCCAGGAATACTCCGCAAAAGAGCCGGCCCATCTATGCCAATGCGGCTCTCCCCTTCTGGCAGCCTATGACATGGATGCCCTGAAGGTTCAATTTCGGAAAGAAACCGTTATGGCAAGGCCTCCTTCGCTTTGGCGTTATCATGAATTACTGCCCGTTAAAAAGGAAAACGATATTGTCTCATTAGGCGAAGGGATGACCCCGTTGGTGGAAATGATCAAAACCGGAAAAAATTATGGAGTGGATCATTTATTCATGAAAGATGAAAGCCTGCTTCCTTCCGGTTCTTCCAAAGCCCGCGGCGCTGCAGCCGGTATTTCCAAAGCAAAAGAATGGAAGATAACAGATATTGCTATGCCAGCCAACGGCAACGCGGGGGCTGCTTGGTCTTTGTATGGCAGCCGCGCTTCCATCACTTCTCATATTGTCATGCCGGTGGAAGCTCCGATTATTTCCAGGAAGGAATGTGCCGCTGCCGGGGCCGATCTTCACCTTGTTAATGGATTGATCCACGACGCCGGAACGATCATCAGCCATGCGGTTCAGAAATATGGGTGGTTCGATGCCTCTCCTTTCAAGGAGCCTTACCGTATTGAAGGAAAAAAGACGATGGGTCTGGAGCTGGCAGAACAGCTCCAATGGAAGCTTCCCGACGTTATTGCCTGCCCTGTCGGCGAAGGAGCAGAATTTATAGGAATATATAAAGCAATGCAGGAATTGATGGAGCTGGGGTGGGTGGATTCAGAAAAAATACCCAGGCTCGTTGCCGTTCAAGCCGAAAGCTGCGCCCCGATTGTGGAGGCCTATGAAAAACACCAGACAACTGCAGACAACCACCCGGAATCCTACACGGCTGCCTTTGATATTAACGTTCCCGCTTCGATCGGTGACTTTCTTGTATTAAATGCGATTTATGAGACAAAGGGATGTGCTGTTGCGGTTTGTGAGCACGATCTTCTGGCAGAACAACGATGGATTACCCGCAAAGAAGGAACATTTATTTCTCCTGAAGGTGCCGCTGCTTTTGCCGGTGTTCGCCGTCTTCGGGAAGAAGCATGGCTTCATCCTGAGGATACCGTGGTTTGTGTGAATACGGGAATGGGGATTAAATCTCCCGAAGCCTTTGATGTAAGTGTACCTATCCTTGCTGCCGATGATGAACTCTGAAACCCTCCACCCAGCTTTTTTAAAAACCTCCGTCAATGAATAAATAAACGGTCCATCGGCGGAATGATTTCTCCTTTCCTCAATTCCACGGGAGACGTGCCTACATATTTTCGAAATACTTTATGAAAATAGTTTGCATCCGCATAACCGACTTTTGCGGCAATTTCTTTCACGGAAAACGAAGTACTGTGCAGCAATTCCACTGCCCTTTCAATCCGCTGTTTTGTTATATACTGGGAAGGAGTAAGGCCGGTGTACTCCCTGAATTTCCGGTTAAAATGATATTTACTTAAACCAGCTGCTTGGGCACAGTCTTCCAGCCCCATCGTTTCATAATAATGGGATGCCATGTAATCCAATGCTCGTAAAATAGCAGGGGGAAGCTCTGCTCTCGGAGCATCCATATCATAAATATACCGCCGGCATTCCATCAAAAATTCATAGGCTCTGGCCGAAGCTGTATACATATCTGTCATTTCTTCCCTTTGTACTTGTTCATACAAATGAAATAGCTTCTGTATGACCGTTTTTTCTTTAGGAATGGAAACGATCATTCCCGCCTGTTCGTAAATAGCATGCCAGCAGGCGGCGGCTTCTGTGCCAAACAGGGTGATATAAATAAAGATCCATGGCCCTTCGGCATATTCAGGTAAATAATAGCGGTGATCTCCCGGGATGTGTACAAAAAAACCATCCCCCGGCTTTAACACAAATAAGCGTCCTTCGGCTTCTATTACACCCTTTCCGGATAACGTATATTGAAACACATATACATCCTCCTCCTTTCGATTTCTTCCATCCCAGTCATAGGTGGTGGAGGTCTGCTTTTCTAACCCAATGGACCAGATATTGGCGGTGTCTTTTTTGCTTGTGTCATGAAACCGAATGCCGTATGTCCCAAATCTGTTTTCATCAATAAGCAATTTTTTACCCTCCATACGCATGATATTACCATTGTATCCCTTTTCATCATTCATTACTATAAAATTATACAAAGCAAATTTATTCTATGGGGAGGTAACAGAAATGGATAAGATAACGTTTATTGGGGCGGGAAGTACGGTATTTGCGAAAAATATCCTGGGCGACTGCATGTTCATTCCTGCTCTGCAGCATTTTGAATTTGCTCTGTTTGATATCGATGAACAACGTTTAAAAGATTCAGAAACCCTGCTGAATAAGCTGAAACATACCACCAACAGCCGTGTTCATATTGCCCCTTACAGAGATCGAAAAGAAGCACTCCGGGGATCTAAATATGTCATTAATGCCATCCAGGTCGGCGGCTATGAACCCTGCACAATAACAGACTTTGAGATTCCGAAGAAGTACGGCCTGCGCCAGACGATTGGAGATACGGCCGGCATCGGCGGCATCTTCCGTACCCTGCGGACCGCTCCTGTTCTTCTTGATATCGCCAACGACATGCAGGAAGTCTGCCCCGACGCATGGTTTTTCAATTATACGAACCCAATGGCAGCGTTGACAAAAATTATGAAGGAAGAAGGCGGGGTGAAAACGGTTGGTTTATGTCACAGTGTCCAGAGCTGTGTACCAGAACTCCTGGATTCTCTCGGCCTATCCACAGAAAACGTACAGTCTACCATCGCCGGCATTAACCATATGGCCTGGCTGCTGGAGATTCATCAAAATGGCGAAGATCTCTACCCCGAGATTAAGCAGAGAGCTGCTGAAAAACAACAGCATCCCCATCAGGACATGGTCCGTTTTGAACTCATGCAGCGCTTTGGATACTACGTGACAGAATCATCCGAACACAATGCGGAATACCACCCTTACTTCATCAAAAGCCAGTATCCGGAGTTAATTGACCGTTATAATATCCCACTGGATGAATACCCTCGCCGCTGCGTGGAACAAATTAATAACTGGAAAGCGGTGCGAAGTCAGCTGGTACAGGAGCAGACGGTTACCCATGAGCGTACCGATGAGTATGCCGCCGGTATGATAGAAGCGATGGAGACGGATACACCGTTTCGCATTGGGGGTAACGTGATGAATACGGGTGGGTTAATCAGCAATCTTCCGGAAAAGGCCTGCGTAGAGGTCCCTTGTCTTGTAGATGGAAACGGGGTAAGACCAACTGCTGTCGGGGCCCTGCCTGAACAACTTGCTGCGTTGAACCGTACCAATATAAACACACAGCTGCTTACCGTAGAAGCTGCCGTAAGTAGAAAAAAAGAACACCTTTATCAGGCAGCTATGCTCGACCCTCATACCGCCGCAGAGCTTTCTATCGATGACATCATTTCTCTCTGTGATGATCTTATCGAAGCCCATGGCAGCTGGCTGCCGGTTTTTTACTAACCACCGCCTTCCTCTCCGTGACAGGGTTACATGGCAAAATGACGAGGAAATTCGTTTGAAATCTTGGCACAGCGGGGACAGACGGGTATAGATATCCCTTGGGAATAGTCTGTGGAAGCCTTAAAAACATTTATCCTTAAGGGGCAGCGGTGAACTGCCCCTGCCTCATTAGCGATGCAAACGGCCTTCAAAGAGGGCAACAAAACAAAATGTGGTTTTATAAACCCCATCCTTAAAGGGTACTCCGTTGCATCTAGAATCTATTATACCGATCATGTGAGACGCGATCGTGTTCTAGAGCAAAAAAATCAAAGTGTCGAAGGGATCGAGACTTCCCGCATTTGTTTGGCATCCTTTATGGGCGGGAGTCCGAACATTCTGGCATATTCCCGATTGAATTGGGAGGGGCTCTCATAGCCGACCCGAAACCCCGCATCAATGGCTTCCAGCGATTCGGAGATTAATAGACTACGCGCCTCCTGCAGCCGAATCCTTTTTTGATACTGCAGCGGACTCATGGAGGTGATTTTTTTAAAATGCTTATGAAGAGCAGACGCGCTTAGATTGGCTTCTCTCACCAACCGGTCAATACGAAGCGGCTTGTCATAGTCCCGCTTGATCAGCTGAATAACTTTGGAGATCGAATGCGCATGGCTGCCGCTGTTGAAAATCGTCTTGATCCAGTCGCCTTTTTCGTCCTGCAGGACGCGGTAAATAATTTCCCTTTTGATGAGCGGGGCAAGAACCGGAATCTCATCAGGCGCATCCAGAAGTCGAACAAGCCTCATGATCGCATCGTACAACAAAGAGGTCGATTGACCGATAAATATGCCCCTTTCTGATTCCCCGCCTTTCCCCCAGGAGGAATTCGACTCTTTTATAATGTCCAGTATGTCATCCGCACTAAAATATATTTTAACCCCCAGAAACGGCCTTTCCGGCGAAGCTTCGATAATTTTGCTGGCGATGGGCAGATGCACAGAAGTGACTAGAAAGGAGGTCGGATCGTAATGATAGTTTTCTTTGCCCAACATCGCCATTTTAGCGCCTTGCGCCACAAAGCAAAGGGAAGAAGAATAGACTGAATGCATAGGAGCGGAATTTCGAGACGCACGCATCATTTGTAGAAAAGGAATGTCGGTATCATGCGTGGCGTCAAAACGGGTGAAACGTTCAACCTGATCGGCCAGTTCTTTCTGATGACCCTGTACTTTCCCTTGTTCCATTTCATTACTCCTTTCAAATTCAAATGTCGCCAGTATGTGAAAGTTATCTTATCAAATGGAAGAGGATCAGGCAATGATCATCCATGATTGATCTACCGGGTCGCAAAGCATACCCCCTACAATGAACTTGCAGGTCATACAGCAATTTGAGTAGGAAGGGTGGATAAAACATGGATTTGCAAGGGAAAGTCGCAATCGTAACCGGAGCCTCAAGAGGGATCGGCCAGTCCATTGCCATAAGATTGGCTGCGTGTGGCGCCAACGTGGTCGTCAATTATTCGGCAAGTCGGGAGAAGGCTAAAGAAACGGTCAATTCGATCGTAAACGCCGGTGGAAACGCCATTGCCGTGCAGGCAGACATTGGCAACATCGGCGCGTTGGAAAGGCTGTTTGCGGAAACCGTTGAACAGATGGGACGGGTCGACATCTTGATCAACAATGTGGGCATTATGGAAAACAAAATGATAAAGGATGTGACGGAAGAGGATTTTGACCGGCATTTTGCCATGAATGTAAAGGGCACCTATTTCGCTTGTCAGCAGGCAATGAATCATATGGAGCTAGGGGGCAGGATCTTGAACGTTTCCACTTCCGTATTGGGCGGCATGTTCCCAGCATACAGTGTCTATGCCGCAACGAAAGGAGCTGTGGAGCAAATTACCCGGCAATTGGCCAAAGAGTTTGCACCCAGTGGAATTACAATCAACTGCATTGCACCGGGTCCCGTGAATACTGAACTGTTCACAAGAGGCAAATCCGAAGAGATGATTGCAAATTTGTCCAAAATGAATGCTTTTCAACGATTGGGGGAACCCGAAGATATCGCCGATGCTGTGGAACTGCTGGTTCGTGAACAATCCGGTTGGATCACGGGACAGACACTGCGCGTGAATGGCGGTTTCAATTAAAAGTAATAAACCATTTGAGCGACGTCCTTGAAGTCGATTATTTCTTTTGCATTGACAAGAGATTATCCCTTAGTGGAGTAAGAGAGAAAGGTATTATCCTTTATATTAGGGTATGCTACACTTAAATAGATAAAAACCTTAGTAATTGCCGCTACCTATAATAAACCATGTTCCGAATCACGAGAATTGATTTGTTTTCAATTGGATATCTTCATTGCAATCATGGAGGTGATGATCGTCTTATGACTGTTAGTAACAGCAAAGCAAAAACGATGGGATCGTTTCTCAAATCACGCAGAGAACGTCTTTCACCCAAGGATGTGGGGCTTAGCTTCTCCAACGGGCAACGGAAGACGCCCGGACTGCGGCGTGAGGAAGTCGCCATACTGGCAGATGTAAGTGTCACTTACTATACCTGGCTGGAACAAGGAAGGGAATATACCGCTTCCAGGGATGTGATCGATAGCATCGCCAAAGCGCTCCAATTATCACCGGAGGAGAAGAGTCATTTATTTCAGTTATGGAATCCACACTCGTCTAATACGCCTCATCCAGTCCCGATGGCAGTAGATCCCCAAATGCAGATGGTTATCGATCAAGTAGATTACCCTTCTTATATTACCAATGAGAGGACGGAAGTTCTCGCTTGGAACGAAGCAGCCAAAGAAAGGGTAGCTGACTTTCCTTCCATTCCTGTTGAAGACCGTTATTTTATTCGGTTGTTATTTGAAAATATGGAAATGCGCCGTCGCATCGTGAATATAGAAGAGTTTGCAAGTTATTCGGTTGCCGTCTTCAGGACATATTATGACAAACACCGAGACGATCCCTGGTTTGAGGATACGGTGAAGCATCTTCGCATGAACAGTGTGGAATTTGATCGGATGTGGAAGGCCTACGATGTACAACTCAAAAAAGTAAAACGTATTACTCTACAGCGCCCCGGCGTCAATAAAACCGTTACTTTTGACATCAATTCATTGGTGAATCTGTCCGACAGCCCTGAACTTCACATATGTATCTACACGCCGATAACAGATGAAAAAAATGCTGACAGGTAATTTTTTTACCAGTAAAAACGAAGTGTGGCTCCCTCATTCAGGACCGTTTAGAATAAGGGTGTATCAAAATCAGAAGATAGATTTGTTGAAGTGAGGGAAGCTTTATGTTGCAGAGAAGAAAATTGGGTAACGAGGGGTTAGAAGTGTCGGCCATCGGCCTCGGAACGATGATGATGCCTGATAACGACGAATCTGTGCGCACGATCCGGGGGGCATTGGATTTGGGTGTGACGATGTTTGATACGGCTGATCTATACGGTGAGTTCTCGCTCGGGAAGTTCGGTGGAAATGAGAAATTAGTTGGGCGAGCGCTAAAAGGCCGACGCGACGAGGCCGTTATAGCCACCAAATTTGGCATTACGCACGGTCAAGGTCCGAAAGGAGACCCTGCCTACATCAAGAAATCCGTTGATGCCAGCCTCTATAGCCTGGGACTGGATTATATTGACCTCTATTACCAACATCGACCCGATCCTGATACCCCCATCGAAGAAACGGTCGAAACGTTAGCCGATCTCGTCAAGCAAGGGAAAATCCGATATATTGGGTTGTCGGAGGCGCCAGCCGATATCATCCGAAGAGCGCATGCGGTGCATCCGATTACCGCAGTCGAAACCGAGTATTCCCTATGGAGCAGGGAAGTGGAGGATGAAGTCCTCCTGGCTCTAAAGGAGCTGGATATCGGCTTAGTCCCTTACAGCCCTCTTGGACGTGGCTTCCTGACCGGTCAGATCAAGAAATTTGAGGATTTGCCGGAAGATGACTATCGACGCCATTTCCCGAGGTTCCAAGGCGAGAACTTCGTCAAGAATGTTGAGGTCGTCTCCTTGATCGTGAAAATGGCCGCACAGAAAGGCTGCACCCCCGCCCAACTGAGTCTGGCCTGGCTCCTGGGTCAAGGTGAGCAGATCGTTCCGATTCCAGGAACGAAACGATTGGAACGTGTGCAGGAAAACTTTGGCGCGCTGCAAGTGACGCTAACAGCTGATGATCTGGCAGAGATTGAACGCATATCTCCCAAAGGCGTAGCCGCAGGAAGCCGTTTCGGTAATTTCTAACCAGACACTTTCTTGATGCACCAAAGTGCAGCCCCCCTGTTTATTGTAAATTCAATCAATGAAGGAACAGGTTGAAGTCGTTATTATCACAGGTGCTTCTTCAGGTATTGGCGAAGCAACGGTCAAACTATTAGCAAGTAAAGGGGCTAAAGCAGCTTTGGCAACTCGTCGGGAAAATCACCTTCAAAAAATATCTTCTGACATAAAGGGAGAAGGCGGAGAAGCGTTTATCGGAGTAACGAATGTAACGAAACCAGAAGATGATCAAAAATCGTAGAGCTGACGAAAGAAAAGTTCTCTAAAGTTATGCCATCTTTTTGAATGCGGGCATTATGTCCAATTCTCCATTTTCAGCTTCAAGATCCTGATGGTCGTGCTGACCGTACTGCTTGTTCTCGTGTCTGGCCATAGAAAGTGAAAACCCATCCTTTAGAGCGGCCACTCTAATGAAGGATGGGTTTTCTTTAGACTATTCTTTAACTATCCTCATGGAGGGATTGTTCACTTCTTTCTCAAGCAGAGGCACGTCGATGTCTCTGCCTTTATTATATTCGATAGGCAAATTTTCAATGATAACGCTTCAGACCCTCATTCCAAGTTCCCGGGGCTGTTTACACTGGCAGTATCCTGTTGATTACGCTTTTTTCCTTTTATACGAAACAGCCACACCGAGCTGCGCGAGTAAATCATAAAAGGTGGGGCAGGTTTTAGAAACGCAGCCGGGATCTTCAATAGAGACACCAGGTACTTTTGTTCCGATCAGAGATAAGGCCATGGCGACGCGGTGATCATCGTAGGAATGCAG
The DNA here is from genome assembly GCF_000429685.1 of Salibacterium aidingense DSM 18341. Classification (GTDB taxonomy): domain Bacteria; phylum Bacillota; class Bacilli; order Bacillales; family Marinococcaceae; genus Salibacterium; species Salibacterium aidingense. Next base: position 30,161 of record NZ_AUCI01000029.1, on the reverse strand, counting down.
TTCCACCCCGACCGGAGTGCCGGGATACACTTTCAGCCCGTCGGAGAATTCCTGCACTTTAATCCCCATTTTCCGGAGTTCTGTACACGCCGCGTGAATACGGTCGGATTCATGATGACGAATATGTTCGACATCAGTGATGGTAATCGGACCGTCTGCAAAGGGAGCGATAGCAGCAAGAGTAAGAGTCTGATCCGACATTTCCTTCATGCTGATTTCAAAATCTCCTTTTAGCTGCGGAACCCCCTGGATTTCAATAAATTCTTCCCCTTTAATGACCGTGCAGCCCATTTTTTCATATATATCCACCATGTAAATATCCGGCTGGTTCGTCTGCATCGTCAAGTTATTAATGCGGATCCGGCCGTTATTAATCGCTGCTAGGGCCATGAAGTAACTGGCGGTCGAGGCATCTGCCTCCAGGGCCATATTCTGCCCCGTGTATCCTCCCGCCGGAACTTTCATTTCTGTCAGATCTTCGTTATATTCCACATCTGCTCCGAATTGCTTCATCAAATCAATCGTAATTTTCACGTAAGCGTGCTGCACAATATAATCCGGAATCGTCAACTGAAGGGTCTCTTTTGCATAAGGACCGGCAAGCAGCAGTCCGCTGATGAATTGGCTTGAGACTTTGCCGGAAATTGAAACATTCCCGCCTTTTAGTCCTCGTGCCTGCAGACGGAGAGGATAAAACCCTTCTTTCTCCAGATATTCCACCTCTGCCCCCAGGGTCTGCAATGCTTCGATCAAGGGCTGGACCGGCCGTTCACTCATACGCGTACTGGCTTCCACCGTGAAGGTGCCATGGTCTCCCACAGCCAGCGCTCCGGGTAGAAAGCGGGCAATGGTACCTGCAGCTCCTATGTAAAGATCAGCGTTGTCTGCCGGCCAGCTGCCGCCGCACCCTTCCATTACGACCGTGTCTCCGCTCACTTCCGCTGCCGCTCCAAGTTTCTGCAGCGCATCGATGCACCAATACGAATCGTCACTTTTCAATATTCCGGAAAGGGTAGACTTCCCCTCAGCCAATGCTGCCATAATCAGCGCCCGGTTAGTGAAGCTTTTGCTTCCTGGAATGGTTATGTTGGACTGCACCCGGCTCTCTTTAAGCGGGGCAATGGATACATTCTCCACATCATTTAACGCGGCCCATGGGGATCGTGCTCTAAAATCTGGTTCACCCATCTCCATCGTCCTTTCTTTATCCCGGTGCTAAGCGTCCGTAAAACTCCCGCTTCAACTCCGTAAGCGGGAGATAACGGACGACTAACTCCCCGATTGGTTTAACTATCCATCAAGGGGGTAAAAATCCCCCCCTGATGGAAGTTTCACTTTATGTAAAAATGGCATCATTGTTTTATTTTATCATATCATTATGGACTGCGATTACACTTGCCGTAAAATGTTCTGCATACACTGAAATGATTGGATCTCATACCGGTGCTCCGGGATGGGAGAAAGCTTTCTCATGATTTCACGGGCTGCTGTTTCTTCATGTCCTGCCCGGATTTCCTGCATACTTGTCGGGATTCGTTGTAAAAAACGTGTGTAATACCGGTGATGGGTTTCGGCCGGTATTTCCCTTTGAACTCCCCTCCCACCGGCCATTCTTTTTTGACGAGTGGCAGGAGAAGCATAGAGATAAACATAATGATCCGGCAGTCCTATTTTCTGTTCCAAAAAGACTGACTGAAAATGCTCATTTAACTGTTGCAGCGACACTGCATCCTTCCACAAGGAAGCATACACCAGCGGGGCAAAAATATCTCCGTCCAACACGACGACGGCATACTGCCCTGATTTTTCAAGCGCCTGACGCCAGCGTTCTACCTGATTCACGCATTGATTCCAGCTGCTTTCCCCCTGCTGAAAAGGGGTTTCCGGCACGACATAAGCCCCGTACCTGTCTTCCAGCTCCAGGGCGGCCGTGGTTTTTCCGGCAGCCGGCGGACCTTCTATACAAATGATCGGCATAGCTATCATTCCTTGTCAGGTTCGATACGGTACCATTTTTTCGCATTTTCATAAAGAACGTTTCTCTGCCCTTTTTCCCCCAGCACTTCTTTTATAATCTCTATATCACTCGCTTGAAACGGCCGTGGTGCTCTGGTGGAAGGAAGATCGGTGCCAAACAGAAGCGCTTCCGAATTAGCCTGATAAATCCGCGCAAGGGCTTCTGGTACATTCAGATCTACGCGGCCAAAACCAGTGGCTTTCACCCGCATCCCTTCTGCGGCTAATTCAAGCAGCGTTTCGAAACCTGCTGCTGTTAATCCGAGATGGTCCACCGAAATAGCTGGGAGCCGCTTTATTACGGGCTTTAACTCTTCCAGCATGGAAGCTTCCACATATAATTCGGCGTGCCACCCCGTCCAGCGATGCACCTTCCGGGCCAATTCTTCCATATGCCTAAGCTGTTCCCGACCGCCCCTTTTAATATTAAAACGAACGCCTCGGACTCCTTTTTCATGAAGCTCCAGCACTTTCTCTTCTGTGACAGACGGGGGAAGCTGCGTTACACCTACGAATCCGGGGCCGAGCTTCTCGAGAGCATGTATCAGATAGGACTGGTCATATCCCTGAAATGAACCAGAAACGACCACTCCTCCTGTCATGGAGTATTTCTCTGCTTCCTGCAGATAATCCTCCGTGCGGTACAACAGCGGGGTATATCCCTGATTGGACTGAAGTGGAAAATCGGGGTCAATAATATGAAAATGAGCATCAAACACCTGCATCACGTACCGCGCTCCTTCTGTCTTTACCATTCGTCACCGCGGCCATTTATTCCTGCTTCTGCTGCGCATCATTTTATATGGACTGTTTATAAGTTTTCGGATAGAGCATTTATGTTCTTTTGCTTCAAAAGTGAAATCGTCGTTTTAAATCATTTTTAAAACTTTGATCAGAAAACAAAAACATACCAATGAGTGTCAGTAATGCGTATAAAGCCGCCCCCGCGCTCGCCCATAGGGAACTCGATATTCCGGTTAAATATAGGGCAAGGGGCATGAAGCCCAACAGGATCATTGTGGTGATATAGCCGACATAGTCCCGCCACCTCATTCTTTGTACGATGATAATGACTGTAATGAGCAACGTTGCGCCAATAACTAGAAAAGGATGCACAATATTCACAGACCACCGTTCAAAACCCGTATTGTAATCCAGAAAAAATAGCAGGCTGGAAAGCCCCAAGACTTGCAGAATGATTTTGGAACCTACATGGGATTTTGACAACAAGGTGTGATTAAACAAAAGCAAAAGATAAAGAACCGGCGCGATTACATATATAAACCACAAATGATTGGGGGTCGTCAGTATATTGATTAGCAAACACGTACTGATAATCAAAACGGATACAAATAAATTAATGTTTGGAAATAAACGTCCCGCAGCCATTGCTTCGGGTCTATGGCCTACGGGATAAAAAGTGCAGTCGGAAGTTGACCTTTTTTCAACAACGGATTTAAAGCATAAGGGACATTTTACGCTGTTGTCTTCGATCATAACTTGACAATCCTTACATTGTTTCACCGTTTATCCCCCAATTGTTCGAATACACTTTAACCTCTAGACCAATGGTTTGAGTAAGGTAACGAAAAAAACTTTTAATAATATCTGTTTCGATAATGGATCGTGAAAACGTAATCGTTAATTGATCATTGACCGAACAGATGCCGCAATTGATTGGACTGTTGTCTGTCGGGTACATCACAAGTTCCATCCGATCCACTTGTTCGTTCATGGCTGTTGGCAACTGGATGTGACCGAGATTGGAAAGCGTCATTGTTTTCAATTGCTCCCCTAAATGCTTAAACCCATAACGCATGGCAATATGTTTGATCCATACAGGGATAAATCTTGCCGAAAGCATTTTCTGCCGCTTCATGTTATCGTAAATTTGCTCGTACAAATGCTGTTTTTCCGTCTTTCGTTTTAATTGTGTAGAGATTTCTTGTAATACCGTTTGAAAAGGCATGTTTTCCGAAACAAACATGCCAATATTAACGATTCCAAAAAAATTTCGTATGGTTTTAGATGGAAATAATCGACGCAAGTTAACCGGGATTGCAATCTTTACCGGGTCTTCGTTATTTCCATAACGAGTCGCCTCTAAATAGATAGCGTTAATCAAAATCGTTGTTAAAAATCCCGTGATCGTGGTACCGTGTTGTTTCGCCGCTGTCTTCACTGCTGTACTATCTAACACGCCATGAATCACATTGTTTCCCGGGTGCTCAAAAGGGGTCCCTTCAATATGAAAAGCTCTGGCTCCCTTCTTTTTATTCCCCTCGATTTTTTTATAATGCTTTTCATAGCTATCCTCGGTTTCATATCTACTCGGCAATTCTCCGGGCAACATTACCTTGCCCTCTGCTTCGACATTTTTTCCTTTAAGAGATAAATATTGATAAACCAACGATTTTAAAAATTCAACCGCCCCTGAGCCATCGGTCAGAGAATGAAACATTTCAACAGAAATTCTTCGTTTGTAATAAAGCACCCTCATCAGATACCCATTGTTGCTGGAAGGATCGATAGGTTGACAGGGATAATCTGTTTCTTGCTCGGTGACCAGCCTGTTTTCGTTACCCTCCATAAAGTCCCAGAAAACACCTTTGTGCAGCCTTACAGCCAACGTGGGGAATCTTTTTAACACAATATCTACTGCCTCTTGCAATTTCTCGTGTTCGACTTCTTCATGTAAAAGCATGGATACTCTAAAAACAGATGAGTTTGTGGCTTTTTTAACCGCATGAAAAATTTTTCCAGCATTATCAATTTTGTACCATCTTTGCATTGCCTCTTATCCTCCTGACCTTCTATGAGCGGCATTTCACACGAATGCCGCAGCAATACAGCATATAAATAACGTGAGAACCATCGATATACCAGCAGTTCCCACAATGAAGTTAAGATAAATGTGCTCAGGAATCGCTACAGACAAATAAGAGATATAGGGAATTTGTTTGATGCCTTTTACTTAAGTCCTTAAACTCCACCACACGAACAGGTCTGTTTCTCATTGGCCAATCGATATTCCCCTCTTTTCAGCTTGTATGACATTGTCTCGACCGTTGGTTCTTCTGTACTTACATTTATTGGCTCCTATAATAAGAAGTCTCGTACCCCTTCCAGCTATAAACAGACTAACATGATTGTATATATTCTTCATATTATATTGAGATCGTTATTTGGACTTAGATGCCATGGATCCCTCCCTGTATGATCTAGTAAGCTTCTACTTTTACGTAAATTTTCAAACTCATTTCTTTTAATCGGTTGAGGCGCTTATGAATTTTTGGCTCTTGGGGGCCAAAAATTAAGTTTGGTATGTAAAAAAACCAAACAACTTCTTTTTCAGAAAGTTGTTTGGTTAAGAAATGAAAGGAATCAGCGTGACAGAAGCCGCACCTGGTTTCCAGAGGGATCCCGACTGACAATAGATGCCTTCTCTTGTTGATATGAAATTCCTTCCTGTTCCAGGCGGTGCCGCACGTTAGCGAGTGTCTGCACATCTGGAAGAAGTACCGTGTATTCCTTTAAACCTGCTGCATGCTCCGGCGGGGGCGGGGCATCTTTGCCGGCCCAAATATTGAGGCCGATATGATGATGGTAGCCGCCGGCCGCCACAAATAACGCATGGGAGCCCATATAAACGGTCGGTTCAAAGCCGAGGCCATTCACATAATACGTTCGGCTTTTCTCTAAATCTCCTGCTTGCAGGTGGATATGGCCAATTACGGTGCCGGAGGGCATACCGGTCCATTCTTTTCCTTCGGCTTCCCGCAGTACACTGTCTGCATCCAATGGAACCGTTGGAGCGTGTATCCAGCCCTTCTTGTCGTATTTCCATTGACTCCGGTCCCGGTCTCTGTATATTTCAAGTCCATTTCCATCTGGATCACCGAGATAAATGGCTTCACTGAAATCGTGATCCGCTGCTCCCTGCAGGGGATACCCCCTTTCGAGCAGCCGACGCAGTGTAAGTCCCAGGCTCGGACGGTCCGGCACCAAAATCGCAGCATGATACAGTCCCGATGTTCCCGCCGGCTTTGGAACCGCATCCGTCCGTTCCTCCAGCACCATTAACGCATTTTTGTTATCAGCAGACAAAACCGCGGTGCCGGAGGTTTGTTCCAAGACGTGAAATCCGAGCATTTCTCTATAAAAATGCAGGGAAGCTGTTAAATCGGACACGATGAGAGTGACCCGCCCAATCATCGTTTCCGGGGGCAAAACATCCTGCATGCTCCTTCATCCTCTCTCTGGTTAGAAAATAACGGCATCAAGAGAAAACAATCCTGCGCCGGTAAAGGCCACACCAATTCCGACAACAAAAAGCATGAGATTATATTCGTAGCCGCCCTGTGTTGCCCAAAATCCGTTTGGGCCGTGTACTTTTATAATTGCAACAAGCATTGTAACCGCAATTAAAATCCCCGCTACCGGCGTCAGCAGACCAAGCGCAAACAGGAGGCCTCCTCCAAACTCAGCCAGTCCGGCCAGCAATGCCATCGTATAACCCGGCTTCATCCCCATTGAATCAAAAGAATCGCCGGTTGCTTTCAACCCGTGTCCGCCAAACCAGCCGAACAGTTTCTGCGACCCGTGGGCAGCAAAACTCACTCCGATAACGAGCCGGATTAACAACAGCCCTATACTAACGAATAAAGACATAATGATACCTCCTTCCATTTAGTAACTAAAATATATCAGGTTACTTTTAGTAAGTCAACAGATAAAACCAAAACCTCTTATGACATGAGGTTTTCACATTCTCTATTGCAGCAGGAAGGGGATAGATGTGTCCCTGTCTTTATTTCTCTTCTCTTTTTACATGGACCCAGTGATCCGCCCATTTTTGTATTTCAGTCAGTGCCGGAGTAATTGCTTCTCCTTTATTGGTTAAGGAATACATAATCCGCACCGGGGTTTCCGGGAACACTTCCCGCTGCACCATTCCTTCTTCCTCCAGCTCTTTCAGGCGTTCCGTCAGCATTTTTTTACTAATTTCCGGAATTTGTTCAGCGATTTTATTAAAACGCATCGGTCCGTCTTCCAACACCCGGATAATAATGCCGACCCATCGTTTCCCGAGAAGTTGAAACGCTTCTTCAAATTTCGGGCACAATTCCATGGCAGCCATGCCGACACCTCCGATCCTTTTTCTTTCTTTTATTATAATACACTTTTCGCGGTTACTAATAGTAATTTACTTCCTGTCCTATCAATTGGAAAATATTAAAGGTTTTAAAAGAACAAACGTTCCCATACAATAATACCAGGAGGGATGACCGATGAAAGGAAATAAACTCACACCAGGATCAAACATGCGCTGGGAATCTTCCCGAATGATCCTGCCCGAACACCGGGAACAATGGCTGAAACATCAGGAAAAGCAGGAAAGGGTAAAAAAGCCGGAGCTGGATCCTCAGCGCTGGGAAGAACTGGAATGGCTTCTCGGAGATGCTATGCGCCGCCATCACCTGCTTCGTTTTACCTATTGGAAGGAGGGGTTCTTTTATGAGATCATCGGCACCTGCCATTACATTAATCATGAACAGCAGCAGTTTCATCTGCAGACGAAAGACGGCGTTCAATATTTACATTTTAAAGATTTAGTTAATATTGAGCTGCACTCGTAACCGCACCCGTTTCCATCCGTTATCATTAAGAGGGAAACGTGTAAATAGACAAAAACAAGGGAATGCTTTCATTACAAGACGGAAAATCCTTTAACACTCATGTTCTGTGCAGGTCATGGGTGTTTTGCTTATCAAGCCTGATTCTCAATACGCAAAGGTTAATGAAAGGTGAGCGTCCTATGGCAGATAGATATGAGCACATCTCGGTCGTGATCCCGGCCTACAACCCGGATCATCAATTAATTTATATCGCTCGGGAGTTGAGCCGGGAATCGTTTGAAAACATCATTATTGTAGACGATGGGAGCGGCGAAGCTTCCGCCCCTGTATTTGAGACCCTGGCCCGCATGCCATCGTGCAGCGTGCTTCGGCATGCGGAAAACAGCGGAAAAGGAAAAGCACTGAAAACCGCTTTTGCCTATTACAGCAGGCATCACCCAAAAGGGCTCGGCGTTGTAACAGCAGATGCGGATGGTCAGCACAGGCCGGAAGACATAAAAAAAACAGCGGAGGAACTAATCCGCCAGCCTGATAAGTTAATACTGGGTGTCCGGGATTTTTCTGAAGAGGACATCCCCCTGCGCAGCCGTTTCGGAAATGTCATGACAAAGATGGTAGTCAAAGCCGCTGCCGGCATGAAAATTACGGATACCCAGACAGGCCTCCGCGGGATCCCCCGCACGTTTACCGAAGAATTGCTGCAGGTCAGCGGAGAGCGGTACGAATTTGAAATGAAAATGATTCTGGCCTGCAAAACGTATAAACGGTCGATCGCGGAAGTAACGGTTGATACCATTTATATCGACGACAATGAATCTTCCCACTTCCATCCTCTTCTGGATTCGATAAAAATATATTATGTCTTTCTTCGATTCCTGTTTTCGTCGCTGGCTTCTTTTGTCGTGGATGTGGGCTTATTTGCTTTATTTTCCACCCTGTTTAAAGCGCTGATGCCGATGGGGTTTATCATTGCAGCCACCATTTTCGCCAGGGTGTTATCGTCTTTATTTAACTATCTCATGAATCGGAATGTCGTTTTCCGGTCCTATCAGTATCCAGCACGGACCCTGATGAAATACTACACCCTGGCTGCCCTGCAGATGGGGGCGTCCGCCGGCGGGGTGTACATGCTTTATCACACACTAGGGGGCCATGAAGTACCGATTAAAATCGGCGTGGACTCCCTGTTGTTTTTACTCAGTTTTTATATCCAGCGTACATGGGTATTCAAAAATGAAACATCGTATGTCGGAGAAGAGGTGAGTGATTATTAACGTCCTGCTCCTGCTGGCGCTCTTATTTTTATCCTTTTCAGGATACGCGATAAGTGTATATGTAAAATATCGTATCGCCCCGGCGGTCCTTCCCCTCTTTCTTTTCACGAGCACGATCCTTGTCCTTTTTCTCGGAGGACTGTTGAATGTGCTGGCAGAAACGGTTTATGTTCTATTTGCCGGGGGCCTTCTGTTGTTTGTTTACAGCGTGTCCCAATACACCCAGAAGAAATGGCAGGCATCTGCTCTCCTAAGTCCTGGATTGATATTTTTTATCGCGGCCAGTGTTTTTTTCACTGTTTTATTAAAAGAAGCAGTCTTTCTCCATTATGACAATTTCAGCCATTGGGGGCTGATTGTAAAAGAACTGGTGCAATCGAACAGCCTTCCTGATGAATCGAGCATTATTACCTATACCACCTATCCGCCGGGAGCCGCATTGTTCGTGTATTACATCGTCTCCATCACCGGTTTTTCCGAAAGTATGGCCCTCATCGCCCAGGGGATTTTTATTGCAGGGGCCCTTGCTCCCCTGTTTATCTTCTGTTCCTGGAAAAAACCGGTCCATGCTGCCGCTTTTTTATTTATTCCAGCGGTATTGTTATTGGTAAACAGCACAAGTATTTATACATTGCTGGTAGATCCGCTGCTTGGGTATATTTCAGCAGCCGTTTTTGTCACCGCCTGGTATTATCGAGACAATTGGGGACAAATGGCGTTTCTGCTGCTGCCGATACTATCAACGCTTGTCCTTCTCAAAGACAGCGGCAAAATCTTTTTGGCTTTCAGCATCCTTTGGATTATAGGCTTGTTTTTCCGATACCTGCGCAAAGATCACTCATGGACAGAGAAACTTGCCTCCGCCGGCCGGGCAGGAATATGTACACTGCTGGTCCCGTTATTTGTGAATCTGTTATGGTCCCGTTATATCGCGAAAGCTTATACTTCGGAATACGAGGATAGTAAATTTGCCATAACAAGGGATACACTCACGGATATTAATAAATCTCCGGAATTTATTGAAAACTTGCTGCCTATGATTTTTCACGCGTCTTTTGATCTGTCTTCCCCCTTATTTCAAGGGATCATATGGATCGATATTTTTGCTATTCTCACGATTACAGCCGTAAGAAGCTTTTCTAAACAATGGCCGGCCTCTCTTCTGAGTGCCGCGGTTTTTATGAATATATTTTATTTCTTATATACGGGCCTTTTATATCTCCTTTACTTATACTTAATGCCAGAAGTGGAGGCCGAATACCTGGCAGGATTTGACCGATATCAATCGTCCGCCGTCATTTTCTTCCTCGGGGTCGTGATGGTCTTTCTATTAAAAGAATGGATGGAAAACGAGCATCCTGCCTTATCGAGGGTTCTAAAGAAGGCAGCACCCGTACTTATTGGAATCAGTGTATTGCTGCCGTTTGCAGGCGGGGCCCAGGGATTTTTCAACCAGGAAAATACAGCAGCATCTTCCAGGCCCCCTGCTGCTTCCATGTTGACTGAGCTGCGCCAGCAGGAGAATATCTCCGGGAATACGCGGCTGACCCTCATTCACGCTATCGGCGAATCCGATAGAGGATTTTTACGACATGTCATGCGTTATGAACGCATGACGGCAAATACTTACATTCACACGATGTGTACGTCCGAAGAGGAAGAACAGACTTTACGCGAAGATCTCAACCGTTCCGGCTATCTTATGGTGTTAGAAATGACACCCGAGATGCAAAGCTGCCTCGATCCGCAAAGCAATATTAACACCATCGAGCCAGGTCTTTACCATATTCGGGACGGTGTTATAACGTCACCTATAGACGAATCCTTCTCCAATAACGATAGATAGGCATTCGATTCCTCCCAAACTGTCAAGAGAATCAATAATTTGTTGTTTAATTGTGGGCGAGTTCCACTCGGTAGCTGAAACGGTCGGCCCGGTAAATCGTCCGGGAAAATTCAACCGGCTTTTCATCGATGCCGTAACTTAAACGGGAGATGCTTACTAAAGACTCCCCGCCCCGGATACCCAGAAGATCCGCTTCATGTGGAGTTGCATTAACAGCAGAGACCCAGTCTGTGGCCTGTTTAAGAATCCCATTATTTTCTTCTATCACAGCATAAGGTTCATGTTCATGAAGATCGCTTTTAATCAGCAGCTCTCCTATATGCTGCGGGGTGTAAAACTGGAGAATCGCGATCGGATCACCATCTGCCATTCTTACCCGTTCAAACAGGAAAACTTTTTCATTCTCGGGGACGTTTAAATGTTTTTGAGCCTGAAAAAAGGTAAACGAAAATTCCATACGCAGAATTCTGGAGTAAAACTGGTCTCCTTCTTCCTGGAACATAATAGTAGAATGCTCCCCCAATTTGCCCGGCGGGTGAATTTTCACCTGGGTTCCCTTCCCCTGCCTGCTTTCAAGCACTCCTTCTTGTACCAATGAGTTTATAGCCTGTCTTAAAGTAGTGCGGCTTACATTAAATTCATCAAGCAATTTGGATTCGGAAGGAATGAAATCACCGGGTTTCCAATGCTTTGTCTGGATATTATGAATAATTAACTGCTTAATCTGCCGGTATAAAGGAATTCGTCCTGTCTCTTTGTTTTGATCTTCCATCAAACTTCTCCTTCCCTGCTGTCCCTATTTTTCTATCTTATCAAAAAATACCGCGGCAGGAAAAAGAAAGGGCATGGTTCATAATCGGAATATGGCAAACCCAAAAATCTTAAAAAACATTTTAACTTATCCCTATTAATTTAAAACTTGTTATGTTAAGTTTAAAACCATACAAGAATTCTAATACCAAACAAAAATTCAGCAGGAGGTGAACATATTGTTTACAGATCAACACACCCCGGGAGTGACACAGCTGCAATATGAAAAATCACAAATTAATATTGCAAGGATGCGTCAGTACCGGCTGCACCGCATTAAAGAACAGCTGCGGGAAAACGGATATCCGGCCTGTCTTTTATTTGATGCCATGAATATTCGTTATGCTACAGGGACCCGGAACATGGAGGTATACATACGTCGTAATCCAGGACGGTATGTATTTATACCGGTAGAAGGACCGGTGATTTTATTTGATTTCGATAACTGTGAACACTTGTTTGAAGGAGTAGAAACAGTGGATGAAATCAGGCCTGCGTATATGTTGTCTTATGCTGCAGCAGGAGATAACCTGAACCGGGACGCAGGTCATTTTGCTGCTGAAATTACAGCATTAATGAAGCAATATGCAGGAGGAGAAAAAAAACTCGCCGTTGATCAGCTCCCGGTCTCCGGACATCTCGCTTTACGCAGATACGGCCTGGAAACAGTCGATGCCCAGCGCCCAGTAGAGCATGCAAAGGCAGTAAAATCCGAAGATGAAATTGAAGCAGTTAAAATATCAATCAAAGCTTCAGAAATAGGCATACGAAACATGTATGAAGCAGCAAAACCCGGTATGACTGAAAATGAATTATGGTCTATCCTGCATCAGTCAAATATTGCCATGGGAGGAGATTATATTGAAACCAGGCTTCTCAGCTCCGGCCGGCGTACCAATCCATGGTTCCAGGAATGCAGTGACCGGACCATTCAGAAAGGAGACATGCTGAGTTTCGATACGGATACCTGCGGCCCTTTCGGTTATTATTGCGATATTTCCCGAAGCTTCGTCGTGGGAGACAAACCAACCAAAGAACAAAAACGCTTATATCAAACAGCCTATGAACAGGTTATGACCAATAAAGCACTGCTCAAGCCCGGAGTGAGCTTTCGGGAATATGCCGAAAAAAGCTGGAAGATTCCGAAAGAATTTTTTGCAAATCGTTATTTCTGCAACGCCCACGGATCCGGTTTCACGGGCGAATATCCGATCATTGCCCATGCGGAAGACTTCGAACAAAAAGGGTACGATGGAGAATTTGTAGAAAATATGATCATTTGCATAGAAAGTTATATTGGAGCCAAAAATGGAACAGAAGGCGTGAAGCTGGAAGAACAGATGCTGATCACAAAAGATGGAGCAGCAGCCCTTTCTCACTTTCCATATGAAGAAGAGCTGCTTCGATAAAATACAAGCGTAAAAGGAGGAATTGATGAATGAAAATCAACGTTACGTCAGGTATTACCGCAATGTTAACAGGAGCGCTTTTGCTTTCTGCCTGCGGAGGCGGAGAAAACCCGGAAAATGGAGAAGAAGATGATGAAAACAGCGGAGAAAATGCACAGGAAGAGAACAATGAAATAGAATCCTCTGGTGGTAGTGACACCATTAAAATTGGTTATAACAACTGGGCGGAAAATGTAGCATCTTCAAACATGTGGAAAATTTTATTGGAAGAAGAAGGCTATAAGGTGGAATTGGTTAATTTAGAAAAAGCGGCATTGTTTTCAGGAGTAGCGGATGGAGAATTAGATATCGGCATGGAGGTTTGGATCCCTCATACAGATAAAAGTTATGTTGACAAGTATGGAGAAGATTTCACTATTCAAGAACCTTGGTATGAAAATACACAGCTTGGCTTAACCGTACCGGCATACATGGAGGAGGTAAACAGTATCGATGATTTAAATAATCATACAGAAGAACTGGACGGCAATATTGTCGGCATCGAACCAGGCGCAAGCCTTATGGAATTAACGGAAGATGTAATCGGGCATTACGAGCTTGATTATGAACTGCAGCCTTCTTCAGAACAGGCAATGATGACCGAATTGGATCAAGCCTACCAAAATGAAGAGCCCATCGTTACGACGTTATGGAGCCCGCACTGGGCTTTCTCTGAATATGACCTGAAATATTTGGAGGATCCAGATAACGTGTATGGCGAAGCCGATGATATTGTTTATATTACAAAAGAGGGTTTTGAAGATGAAAATAAGGAAGTTGTCACGTGGATGAACAATTGGCAGTTTGATGATGACTCACTTGGCTCTCTGATGGCAACCATTAATGAAATGGATGACCCGGAAGCCGGCGCTGAGGCATGGATTGAAGAGAACCGCGACCTCGTAAACGAATGGATACAGTAAGAAGGGAAATCAGGTATTAAGAAAAACTTAACCTCGGAAACCCGCCCAGTTCCAGGCTAAGTCCTTTCTTGCAGGCATATCCTGCTGCAGGCTGAAGCTTTCTGCTGTGTTTTCCAAAGCTGTCAGCACAGGGGAGCCATCCGATTGCCATGCTGACGGAAAAGAGGCAGGGGAAGTGACGGATAGCAGCGCAGTGTTATATTGCCTTCGTGGTATCCAGTGGATGGAGTACACTACGCTTTCCGTTTTTGTTTTGCGTGGCTCCGAAAAACGTTTGGAGGCCGAGCCTTTTTCTTCTCCCTTTGCTAATGGGGGCAAAAGCTAAGTTGAGGATCCGAAGAGCTTCGTTCCAGGGGTTTGTGTCCTCCACCACGGCTGCTGTCCGGTTCAGGCAAATGCTTTTCGTCAGGTTCCAAGGGGTGATGATAGACAGCGGACTTGGCGTAGGGACATATATTCCGTTAAATGGCCGAATGAGGGAGCTGGGACGGTTTTCACGGACATTTGTTCCGTACTCCGACTCTGGACCTTTTACGCTGAAAAGGGAAATAACAAAACACATGTCACTCTCCCTTCCACATGGAAAAAATCAAGACGATAACGGAATGTCCGCCGGCACGGCACACGAAACGAAAATCAGAGAGAAGACCCAGCCCTTCAGCTGTGCATTGGAAAGCCGCTGCATTTGTCCAATTACCAGCAGGAGATACAGCTGAAACAAGGCTGTGAAAATCAATAAGAATCCCGAAAAATCAAATACTTTTTTATTTTTTAAGAAAACGGAGATGGGGATATCCCCACCTCCGTTTTTTTCTACCTGCGCAGATACACCTTGGAAAAGTCTACATCATGATCAAAATCAATGGGATTGCCCTCGCTGTCTGTCATGGAAAAGCCGTCCAGCATTTCTTCCGCCCCAGTTTCATCCTGGTTGTTACCGAAAAGACCTTCGAATTCCTCCGCGGGATTATACGTATCCTGAGGGGTATCCGACGTACCATAGGAAGCGGTTTGTTCCCAGGTTTCCTCTGCATCAAAACGATCATGTGTTGTTTCTTCCATCTCAGTCTCCGTAAACCCGCCCTTTCCTGGAATCAGCCGTTCTTCTTCCACCGGCCGGTCGTCCCAGCCTGTTTCTTCATACGAATGCTGAATGCATTGAAGAGCAGTGGGCTCAGCTTCCAGCCGTTCATACGGGATATCTTCCCCGCACGTTTCGCAGGTTCCGTACGTGCCCTCGTCTATCGCCTGCAGGGCCTGTTTAATCCGCATGGCTTCCCTGTCAGAGTGTTGTTCGAGTGCCATGTCTTTTTCTCTTTCATATAACCCTGTCGCCTGATCTGCGGGATGATTGTCGTAATTGGATAACTCCCCTATGGTTTCCTGAGCAAATTCCGTATCCCGCTCCTCATAATCCGGGAGCTCTTTCAACTGTTCGAGTAATTGTTTTCTTATATTTTGAAAAAAATCGTTTGTTTTCACCTGACTCTTCCTTTCTCCTTTTAGCCTTAGTATGCTTCATACGGATTCACATTTTCTGCACACTTTTTGGTAATTGCAGAAAGACACAGGCAAAGATGCGTATAGGAAGCATAAAGCGTGTAGCGGAAGGACAGGTTATTATTAACGGGGAAAGCGGCAGAGCAGTTCGCAGCCATCCTCGGTTACGACAAAGCTTTCACTGATTTCTACTCCTACATCTTCCAGCCAAATGCCCGGGATAAGGTGAAAAGCCATATTAGGTTCTAAAATGGTTTTATCTCCGGGACGAAGGGAAGCGGTATGTTCTCCCCAGTCGGGTGGGTAATTGACACCGATGGAATAGCCAATGCGCGAATCCTTACAATACCCGCGGCGGGCAATCGTTTCCTGCCACAACTGCTCAATTTCTTCACAGCTTAGTCCTGGTTTGATTTGATCCAGCACGGTCTCGATCCCTTCTGTAACCGCTTCAGCTAACCGTGTCATGATGTCATTCGGTTTGTTTGCGGAAACAGTTCTGGCAAGAGGAGCATGATAACGGCCGTAACAACCTGCCAGTTCTATAATAACCGGATCTCCGCTTTTTAATGCTTCATCGGTCCAGCTGATGTGGGGCGCATACGTTAAAGCACCGGCTGGAAGCAGTGGAACAATCGCAGGATAATCCCCCCCAAATTCTGCGGTGCCGCTGATCTGCGCCTGAGAAATAGCAGCTGCTACATCACATACCCGCGCTCCTTCCTGTACGGCATTGTATCCCGCTTCCATGGCAAGTTCTGCAATGTTTCCAGCTTTTTTCATATACATAATTTCCGTATTGGACTTTATCATACGTACTTCGTTTACCAGCAAATGTGCATCGTTAAAGCGCAGCCAGGAACATTTTCTTTCTAACCGCTGCAGCGCACGAGGAGAAAAATAATAGGCTTCCATCTCCACCCCGGCCCGCTTCACTTTCGTTTTATATCGTTTCATCCACGAAGCCAGCACTTCCATGGGATGCTTTATCCTGGAATGCACATATTCATCATCATAAGAAAGCAGCCGGCATGGAGACAGCCAGGAGGTAGCCCGGGCCCCGTTTACGTCCTGTGCTCTTCCGAACCAATACGGTTCGTCTTCTTCTAAAAAAAGAATAACCATCTGCGGTACATAAAAGGACCAGCCATCATAGCCGGTAAGATAATTGATATTGGCCGGGTCACTGATAAAAAGGACATCCAGCCCTTTTTCCTCCATCTTTTTTTTCACCTTAGTGATACGTTCCAGGTATTCGTTTTTCGAAAATAATGTTAAGGACCGCACCCTCCATCTCCCCTTTTTCCGACAAACTCCGTGCTGCTTCTGCCAGGTTCGTCTGTCAAATTATGATAGACATTTGCTTATTAATCACTTTATTCTAAGAAGAGAGGGATTCATGACTAAATATTTAATAAAGGGGCGGGTTTTATGAAGACCATGACAGTCCGCGACATATGGGTTGCCAAGAAACGACTACAGGAGTTGCTTCCGAAAACCCCGTTAGTCTCCTCTCCCGTTCTTTCTGAAAAAACAGGGGTCCCGGTCTATTTGAAGCTGGAACAGATGCAGCCCACCGGTGCATTTAAACTGCGGGGCGCTGCTAATATGATGGCTTCTTTGGAACCCCAGGAACGGGCCCGCGGTGTTATTACCTTTTCTACAGGCAATCATGGGTTTGCTGTGGCTTATGCAGCGGCGGAGCTTGGGTTACGTGCCGTGGTCTGTGTCTCGGAATACGTGCCGCCGGCAAAAATAGAAGCCCTTCAGGCAAGTGGAGCGGAACTTCATATTGAAGGGGAAAGTCAGGATGAAGCGGCAGAAGTCTGCCGGAGATTACAGCAGGAAAAAGGGTTTATTCTCATACCTCCCTTCGACCACCCGGAAATCATTGCCGGTCAGGGCACCATCGGCCTGGAAATACTGGAAGAACTGCCGGAAGTGAAAAACGTACTCGCCGGATTATCCGGCGGAGGACTGCTTTCCGGAATGGGCCTGGCTTTAAAAGAAACCGATCCTTCGATTCGTATCAGCGGCCTGTCCGTAAAAAAAGGCGCAGCAATGGATGACAGTATTCAAGCCGGAACACCGGTCGAATCGCCGGAACATCCTACGTATGCCGACAGTCTTCTCGGCGGAATCGGTCTCAATAACCGCTATACCCTGCCTATGATCACCAGGTATGTGGATGAACGTCTACGTCTTTCGGAGGAATCGATTGCACGGGGCATGGCATTTTTATATGAAACCCACCGTTTTGTCGTGGAAGGAGCTGCTGCAGTAGGAGTCAGTGCCCTTCTTGATGGCGCCGTTCAGCCGGAAGGGCCGGCTGTCGTTGTGGTCACTGGAAACAGTATTGGCGTGCGGGAACATTACCAGGCTGTGGCCCCTTACCTGCATTCTTAAAAATATAATTTCAACTGAGCATAAAAACAGCCCTGCAGGATAACGAGATCCTGCAGGGCTGTTTTAATGTCATTCAAACTGTTTCATAAATTTCTTATCCGTCCGTTTTTTTATTTTCCACGCTCTTTTTCCGATATTGTACTGGCTGCCGTGAAGATAAAGCCCCTGCTTGCGGCCGATATTTACTATCTGTCTGTATTTTTTTGGGGGGTTAAAGGCTTTTAATTTTTTCTCCTGAAGTTTACGATAAATATTCGTTTCTAACACCTTTGCCTCCTGAACAACAATAACTCCATTTTTGGGCAGGTCTGGATATTCATCTATGGTGACGCCATCCCCGCTTCCGAATATCGAGGGCTCATGAATGGACTGAAGCGTAGAGGATACAAGTAAAAATCCGGTTTCATCAACGGGAAGATTAGCGTAATCAAAGATCAGCGGTGGTTCAGGACCTGCTGCCCACAGCACTTCCCCGTACGGAATCACTTCGCTGCCTGCATAAACCACATCAGCATCTATACTCTCTACCGGTGTATTTTCATATACAAGCAACCCGCGTTCATCCAGCAGCGTCCGCATTTTCTCCCGAACTTCTTTCTTTTCCTCCGGAAGAATGGACTCCTCCGTGATTAGTGTAACCGGAGTTTTCTTATGGTTCGCCTGCCTCCATGCCTGCAGGGATAAGGCCAGCTCTACTCCGGTAATACCTCCGCCGGCGATAACTGGATATTCCGTGTGCTGCATACTCGCCGCCACAGTTGGAAATTCTTCATTTGGTTTCAAAAACAAAGCATGCTCCCGTACACCCGGGGTCGACCCGTCGACATGCTGGGAACCAATGTTGGCGGAGAGAAGATCATATGATACAGATTTTCCGTTTTCTGTCAAAACAAACTTTCTGTTTTTGTCCACCGCGGTGACTTTTTCCTCAATAAAACGGCCTTCATGCTTTTGACAGAAATCTTTCAAATCAATACGGATATCTTCCAACTCACAGCGGCCTTCCATAAATCTAGAGAACATCCCGGTATAATATTGATACCTCGAAGGAGAAATCAATGTCCATTCCGCATTCTTTGGGGCGTTTTTCTGCCAGTTTTTTAATACAGATAAGTTCGCCTGTCCGGCTCCAATAAATAAAACGTGTTGACTCACTATGTTTTCCTCCTTTTTTTATTAGAGAACCAGAGGGTCTGTGGATACAACCCTCTATCAGTAAGTATCTATTTTAGCTTCTTCCTCTTTTTTTTTATTCACAAACATTTTCTTTACGTTTGCCGGAATTTTTCAATCTTTATTCTTCATGACAATTTCTTATCTTCTAAAAAATGGCCAGCTGCAAATGCAGCTGGCCTTGATTTCTTTGGGTATATGGGAGAATCGATAAACAAGGGCGCAAGCAAAGCATGTGATTTAAAAGTGCGCCCCTAAATGCGCTACCAGCGGATTGAGTCCAATACCTCGATGGTTTGATTTTCGGTTTCCGTACTCCATCCCCAGGTTTGTATTTCCTGCTTCAGTTCTTGCATGGAGGAACGTCCCCGCACAAACCCATTCAGCCTTGCCGTCACAGCAGCATCACGGAACCCCTCCTCCGTTGGATACAGCCTGGAGAGCGCTTCCACCGCTTTTTTATAGCGTCGCAGAAAATATTTCTGATGGTAATGTTCGGCCGGGTAAAACTCAGCATCTTTGGTCATTTCCGTTTTTATCAAAACTCCCAGTGCTTCTTCTTGTTTTTGCTTAGAAGCCAGCGCCTTCTCTCTCTGCACTTCATCATGATATATCAACAGAGACATATACTGGCGGTCTCTGAACAAGCTTTTTATCGTGGGATTGTGACTGTTCCAGAACCTATGCAGCAATTCCTCATAGCTGATCTGTTCCGGATCAAATACAATTTGAATCGATTCCGTATGATCCCCCATATTCCGATATGTTGGTTCAGAGGTAGTGCCGCCGGTATAGCCGACACGAGTCCGATAAACACCTGACAGCTGCCCGAACTGGGCATCCGGTCCCCAGAATCAGCCCAGTCCGAAGACCGCCGTTTCCAGTTTCGTTGTTTCAGCTGCCTGATACCGCTCTTCCATGGCTCCTCCCCCTTTATTGACTTTCTTTTCAGTTTAAGCGATATTTTTTATATGTGCAAAAAGCCGGATGTTATACCCTAAAGTGAATAAAAGATTATTATTGTTATGAGGAAATCTGCTGAATTAAAAAAGAATAGGGAAAGCCTGTGTTGCGCGATTAATGACATTTCTTCTTCTATGCTTGAAAATTTTTGCGTCTTGTTATCGCTGCGTCAACATAAGTCCTGCATAGCGCTCCTCTAATGCAAATACGAAAAGTTCTTTATTTCTTTTATTTTGTTTCACGTGAAACGTTCAGACTTAAATTTTCATATAGTATCGTAAAAATGATGTTTAAAAGTCAAATCAGCTTGGTATAGTATAAATGAAAACAACACATCATGAACTTTTGGAGGTGTTTAATATGGCTGATTTATTCCCTAAACGCAACCGTGACTTTTTCAACTGGCTGCCAAATCTATTTGACAAAGACAGTACTACCGATTTGTTTGAACGGCCGTTTGGATTGCAGTACCCGAAAGTTGATGTGAAAGATGAAAACAATCATTATCTGGTCGAAGCAGAACTTCCTGGTTTTTCCAAAGATGATGTAACCGTAGAGTACAAAAATGGCTATATTACGCTGGAAGGCAGGAAAGAGCAGTCTACAGAAACGAACGATGAGAATAATAATTATATTCGAAAAGAGCGTTCGTACGGCTCATTCCAACGAAGCTTTTATGTAGGTGATGTGAATGAAGAAAACATTGACGGTAATTTCAGCAATGGACTACTCACCTTAAAAATACCAAAAACAAGAGATTCTTTGGAGGATTCATCCGGTTACAGAATCGATTTAAACTAGGAAGCCGGCACGCCCGACTTCCTTTTTTTATTGCCTTTCCCGGTCATTGGCGGCCTGTCCTGTATGCCTTTCTTTTTCCATTCTTTCTCCTGCTCTGATTTTTCATAAGGAGACCTATCCAAAAACATATCTTTCCCCTTTCCACTACAAAAACTCATCTCTGATTTTAACACATTATTCCAAATTTCAACATCGGTGTTCAATTTATAAAGAAAAAATTTAATTTTTTTAAACTATTAAATATCCCTTCAGACGCGCATTAGAGCGTTCTTCCTTCAGTTTTTCCCGGCCTACCGGTGTTGAAAATTTCATGAGATATTATTACGATATAAACTATTGAAAGCATAGCAGGGGTTTTCTATTTTTCATTTAAGAATGGAGTTTTAAGTTAAATTAGAAAATACTAAAAGAGTTTATTTTTAAGCAGAAGTAAGAGGTGAAAATGTGAAGAATGTAACGTTAGTATTTTGGATTTCGATTGCAATTTGTGCCATCCTTGTTATTTGGGGGGCATCTTCGCCTGATCAGCTGGAGTCAGTGACGAACACTCTGACATCAACGTTTTCCACTGGTTTTGGCTGGTATTACTTAATTATTGTCGTATTTATGCTTGGATTCTGTGTATATTTAATTTTCTCTCCATACGGAAGAATTAAATTAGGGGAGGAAGATACAAAACCCGAATTCAATCTGCCTACCTGGTTTGCTATGTTGTTTACTGCCGGTATGGGAATGGCAATGGTATTCTGGACGACCGCTGAACCTATTTCCCATGCCTTCATCAATGCTCCGGAGGCAGAAGCTGGCACGGACCAGGCCATACAGGACTCCCTGCAGTATGCCTTCTTTCATTGGGGTATTCATGCCTGGGCTGTTTATGCTGTAGTGGCGTTAACCCTGGCCTATTTCAAGTTCCATCGAGGCTATCCTGGTCTTATCAGCGCTACCCTTGTACCGCTTTTTGGGGAAAAAAGCATGCGCGGCTTGCCCGGGACATTGATCGATTCCCTCGCTGTGTTCGCTACTGTTGTCGGGGTTGCATCCACCCTTGGGTTTGGTACGGCTCAAATCAACGAAGGACTTGCCTTTTTATTTAACACACCGAATACGTTTTTTGTACAGGTGATTGTGCTCGTTATTGCCACCGTATTGTTTATTATTTCCGCCTGGTCAGGAATCAGCAAAGGAATTAAATACTTAAGTAATTTAAACATGTGGCTGGCTTTTATCTTACTGATCGCCCTGTTCATCGTCGGGCCCACATTGTATATTTTAGACATGTTTACAAGTACGACCGGAAATTATATTTCCAATTTCTTCAATATGAGCTTCCGCAGTGCCCCGCTCGATGAAGGAACGCGGGATTGGATCGATGCATGGACGATCTTTTACTGGGCCTGGTGGATTTCCTGGTCCCCGTTTGTCGGGATCTTTATCGCCCGTATCTCTAAGGGGCGTTCTATCAAGGAATTCATGCTCGGCGTGCTGTTTGTACCGTCCCTTGTATGCTTTATTTTCTTCACAGTATTCGGCGTGTCCGCGTTGAATCTGGAACAAAACGGTATTGCAGAAATCTCCCAGTATCCAATGGAAACGGCGACCTTTGCTGTACTTCAGGAATACCCATTAGGATTTCTCATGTCCCTTGTGACCATTGTCGTCATCGCTGTGTTCTTTATCACTTCTGCTGACTCAGCCACGTTCGTTCTTGGCATGCTTTCCAGCAACGGCTCTATCGACCCTGCCGGTATCGTAAAAATTTCATGGGGCGTGGCGCTTTCACTTGTGGCAGCTGTCGTCATGTATTTCGGCGGAACCCAGGGCCTTCAGAATACACTGATTATTGCCGCCCTGCCCTTTTCCGTCGTAGTGCTGCTAATGGGAGGCTCCTTCTTCAAAACCGTCCGCGACGAACGAAAACAAAGTAAGGCAAAAAAATCGAAAGCAGCATAATCAAGCGAAAGAAGGACCATTTCACAGCTGATGATGAAATGGTCCTCTCTTATTTTTATCGTTTTTGATTCAAGGTTGCAGCAATTTCGGCTCCAACCGCTGCGTTGTGTTTTACTAAGGCAATATTTGCTTCCAGGCTCTGCCCGCCCGTGGCTTCATTTATCCTCTGTAACAGAAACGGCGTAACCTCTTTTCCGGTGACCCCCTGTTCTTCTGTTTCTCTGACAGCTTCATCAATGACGGCAGCGATCGTTTCTTCTTTCATCGCATACGCTTTCGGAATTGGATTCGCTATCACCGCTCCGCCGTTCATTCCCATTTCCCATTTGCCCTTCAGCGTGGCTGCTGCGGTGGCTGCATCATCCACTCTAAAGTGAACAGGAAATTCACTGGATTGTGTGAAAAAGGCCGGCAGCCTATCCGTTTGATAGCCCATCACCGGGACACCTTTCGTTTCCAGGTATTCCATCGTTAATCCAAGATCTAGAATGGATTTTGCTCCGGAACATATTACCGCCACGTTCGTATGGGCAAGCTCTTCTAGATCTGCTGAGATGTCCATCGAATATTCGGCGCCCCGGTGTACTCCGCCGATTCCTCCGGTTACAAAAACAGGAATATCGGCCATGGCTGCACAAATCATCGTCGCTGCCACCGTTGTAGCTCCATTTTGTTTCGTTGCCATCAAATACGGCAAGTCTTTTCTAGAGGCCTTTGCCGTATTTTCAGCACGGCCCAGTATTTCTAGTTCTTCCCGGGAAAGTCCTATTTTAATTTCTCCCTCTAATATGGCGATGGTTGCCGGAACCGCTCCGCCGTCGCGGATGATCTGTTCAACTTCCCGGGCGGTGGTGACATTTTGCGGATACGGCATCCCGTGGGAAATGATCGTGGATTCCAGGGCTACGACCGGTTTTCCCTCCTCTTTCGCTCGTTGAACTTCTTCTGATAATCTAATATATTTATTCAAGATCTTTCCTCCATTTCCTTTTTTAACTGGGCTGCTGATAAATTCTCTCTAACGGTATAAGCAGAAGTAAGGGTCTCAGCGGCATTTATCATACCAGCCTTGGCAATTGCGGGTAAATCTTTTCCTTCAAGCCATGCATAAAGGACAGCAGAACAAAAAGCATCCCCGGCTCCTGTAACATCGACAGCGTTCTCCATAGGAACGGCTGGGACGTGGTAGATTCCTGCTTCTTCATTTCCAATCATGGCACCCTTTCCTCCATCGGTAATGACAGCATTGGATACACCCTTTTCCAACCATCGCGTTACTGCCTTTCTCCATTCTTCATTATCCGTAATCTTTCTGTCGAGAGAAGCTTCGGATTCTTCCCGATTTGTAATCAACCAGGTTACATCGTTTAAATCTTCAGGAAGATGGGTCATCTTAGGGGCTGAAACGGTAACCAGCATTAATGGCAGATTATATTGATTGGCTTTATGGCACAGTAATTGAAGTGTTTCTTTCGGACAATTTAAATCCGCAGCTACACATTTTGCCCGGCTGAGCAGCCGGTCATGTTTCAAAATGTACTGCGGGGTGATTGCTTCATACACATCCATATCCGCCAGAGCAAAAATCATTTCACCGTCCGCATCCAGTATTGCTGAATAAGAGCCAGTCGTCATCTCGGGAATTAATGCAGCATAACTCACATTCATGTATAAAGACGAAGATTCCTTGATATGAGTCCAGGCGGCATCTGTTCCTCCAGCAGTGAGCAGGATCGTCTCCATATCGAGACGGCCCAGGTTTTCTGCAATGTTCCGAGCGACACCTCCTACACTGTCTGTGGACGTTACCGGATTGGATGTACTCCATTGAAGTGAATCTTTCACGTAATACTTACGGTCAATATTAGCCCCGCCAATACATACAATCGGTTCAGATTCGTTTAAAATATACGCCTTACCCAAAATAAAATTTTTTCGTACCAGACCGGAAATGATGTTAGCCACCGAAGGCCGGGACAGCCCCATCACCTCTGCCAACTCCTGCTGGGAGACATATGGGTCTTTTTTTATAAGCTGTAAAATTCTTTGTTCGTTCCCTGTCAAGGGTTCTCGGTCCTCATTTGTCACGCCCCTCACCTCCCTAAACATTTGTTTTAATTATAAACTTATGTTCAAACCAATTTTATCCCGTCTTCCTCTTTCAAGTCAATGGAAACCATCAGCTGGTTCACACTATCCTCTTGTATTATCCGCCTTATTCCGCATTGCAATGAGTGACGTTGTTTTCCCGCCAAAATAAAAGACTCATCAAGCATCTTACTATTTGAGTCATAATATAAAGTTACATAAATAATAATTTATCACTTACAATAGTGTGTGTCATATAGTATAATAAATTCAGGAGTTGATGCTATGAGCGATGCACATGATCATATAGACAAATTGATGCAGGAACTGAGGCGGGGGACCATTACAATTGGAGCTCTGAGTCAGCTTTATGAGCCTCGATATGGGTACTCCCTTATCACAACATTAAAAAAGAAAGGAATTCAGGTGGAAGCGGGGACCTTATATCCGCTGCTGAGAAGACTGGAAAAACAAGGTCTTTTGGAAAGCAATTGGGATACGAATGAGGCACGACCGAGGAAATATTACGTATTAAGTAATACTGGAAAAGAAGTGTTAGATTTGGTGCGAGTCGAGTGGCTAAACATTGTCGCAAGTATGGATAATCTAATGATGAAAAGAGGCGGAGAAGATGAAAACGATTGACCGGTACGTTTATGCGGTCACCAGAAGACTGCCGGACGCGCAAAGAAAAGATGTTGCAGACGAACTTCGCAGCTTGATAGAAGATATGGTCTATGAGCGTGTCCAAGACAGGGATGTTACAGAAGAAGATGTGGAAGACGTATTGTTGGAACTTGGTCCTCCAAAGAATTTAGCACGGAAATACAGAGGCACAAAAAAGTATGTCATCGGCCCGGAACTGTACGATTTGTATACGATGGTTCTAAAGATTAGTTTGATCTCGACGGTTGCAGCATTTTCTGCTGTTTTCATTATCCAGGTGATTTTAAATCCAATTAACATTGTTGATTATTTTGTCAACTACCTCGTTTCCTTTTTTACTATCCTTCCCATGGTCTTTGGCTGGATCACCTTAGGATTTGCCCTGGCAGAATATTTCGGTAACGGGGCGTTGGAAAAACTGCAGCAAGATAAGGAATGGAAGCCATCAAATCTGCCGCCGGTTCCCGACCCGAAAAGACAGATTAAAAGAAGGGAACCAATTGCAGGGATTGTATTTTACGTGCTGGTTATTGTGATACTAGCGTTTTCAAATGATTATTTTGGCATCTGGATCTTTCGTGAAGATAGGTTTGCCGGTATTGTTTCATTTTTAAACGAAGACACATACGGTTCGTTCCTGGTGGTTATTCTCATTGTTTTTGGGTTTGGTATTGTGAAGGAATGTTTAAAGTTTTTCTATGAAAAGTGGACGTATTCATTGGTCGGGTTCACTGCTGCTGTTAATCTATTTTCCATTGTACTAGTCCTTTTCATCATGACAGACGCTCTATTCTGGAATCCGAATTTCATGAACGAGCTTGTACAGCATGGTTTTGTAATAAAGGGCAGCGAAAGTTATGAGACCATTCGTCTGATCTGGGAACAACTTACATTTTGGATGCTGATTCTTTTGATATTTGGTTTATTATGGGACGTTATAGCTGGAGGGATTAAGGTTCGTAAAGCTAAATAAAGCAAATAAAACCGCGCTATTGGTAAATGGCACACAGCCGATAGCGCGGTTTTTTGATCCTGAAAATAGAAAGATTACAATCTATAGAAAATGTTTCTCCCAGCATTTCCTTACTTTTTTTCACCGCTAAGACCTTTAAAAAACGGGCAGAAAAAGAACCTTAATTTAGACCTGGCCTGTGCTAAACGTCTGTTTTGTCGTTATTTCCTTGTTCTACAGCTTCCCAGACGATATCCGGATGATTGGACGTAATAAGCAGCTCCGGTGACAGCTCATACAGCCGCTGGACGGCTGCTGTTTTGTCTACTGTCCAGGCGTTCACCCGGCCGCCCTGGTTATGTATCCTCTCTACTAATTCCTGTGTCAGCATTTCATGATAGATCATAAGATGATCGGCATCTGCCGTCAACATCTGCTCCAGAACAAGGAGGGGGCTGCTCATTACTATTAAACCCGTATGAAGCGCAGGATCCATCTGTTTTATTTTCTGGACAGCGACATGATCAAAAGAACCTACCAATGTTTTTTCGGCCATATCATATTTTCGCAGCAGATGGCTTACTTTTTCCTCCAGCCCCGGGTAGATGTTTCTTCTTTGTTTGAGTTCTATCGTCAAAGACGTGCTCCCATCCATCTCCCGCAGCACTTCTTCCAATGTCGGAATGGTTTCCCCGGCGAAGCTGCTTTTATACCAGGATCCGGCATCGAGTTCTTTCAATTCATTGACCGTATAGCTTTTAACCAGGCCGTGTCCATTTGTCGTTCGATCTACCGTTTGATCATGAATGACAATCGGAACTTTATCCCTGGAAAGATGAACATCCAGTTCGATGCCATCTACTATTGGAGAAGACCAGGCCCGCTCAAAAGCGGCTAATGTATTTTCCGGTGCTTGGCCGGACCATCCGCGGTGAGCGATACATTGCGCCATATTATACTACTCCTTTATCATCATTTCTCTTTCCAGTATACACCAAAAATTAGAACTTATGAGGGGCAGAACGATGATTTAAGTTTAAAAGAGAAAAAAATAACCCAAAATGGATAAAAACACGTTTTAAGGCAGGAGGGGAAAAAATGAACACAGCGGTGCGCCGGAGCGACCGGCGGAAACCAGGAATCATACGGCTGTTTTTCAGAAGCATGCTGTTGCTCGGGATACTGGGAATAAGCGGAATGCTTGCGGCCATTTGCTTCGCGTTTCTGCTCAAGCCGCCTCCTATCCAGGTGGAACAGTCCACCGTGTTTTATGGTGCAGATCATTCCGTCATTGGGGAACACCATAATGGACAGCAGCGGTATTGGGAGGATCTTGAAAACATGTCTCCCTATCTTGTCCAGGCTGCCATTGCCATTGAAGACAGGGAGTTTTATGAACATAATGGTTTTGACCTTTCCCGTATCGCTTCCGCGGTCGCAACCAACATTAAAACATTATCTAAATCACAGGGAGCCAGCACCATTACGCAGCAATATGCCCGGAATTTGTTTTTAACTCATGAAAAAACATGGTCCCGGAAGCTGGAGGAAGCATTTTATGCTCTCCGGCTGGAAGTGCATTACGAAAAAGAAGAGATACTGGAAGGATATTTAAATACTATCTATTTCGGTCACGGTGCCTATGGCATTGAAGCCGCTTCACGTCTTTATTTTAATAAATCGGTTGACTCTTTGTCTTTAGCAGAAGCCTCTCTCCTGGCCGGGGTACCAAAAGGCCCTGCTTATTATTCTCCCTTCTCTTATCCGGAACGGGCCAAGGAAAGACAAAAGCTTGTGCTGGCCTCCATGGAAGACACAGGAATGATTACAACGCAAGAAAGAGAACAGGCGGAAAACGCTGAGCTCTCTCTCCAGCCGCCGGGGCAATTGGCGGATGACAGAACTGGTCCTTACTTTCAGGATTATATAGAACAACTGCTGGAAAGGAAATACGATATCGATCCACAATTATTGGAAAAGGGAGGGCTGCGGATATATACAACCATGGACCCGGAGCTGCAGAAAAAGGCGGAAAAATGGGTGCGACTGGAAATTCCTAAGGATTCGGAGCTGCAGAGTGCGCTTGTTGCCATGGATCCACAAAGTGGAGACGTTCGTGCCTTAGTGGGTGGAAAGAGCTACGAAGAAAGTACATTTAACAGAGTAATAAACGCCTCGCGCTCTCCAGGTTCTGCGTTAAAACCATTTTTATACTATGCCGCCCTGGAGGATGGGTTCACCCCTCTTACTTCATTCCGCAGTCAACCCACGGAATTTAAAGTTGGAGAAAATAACAATGTATACGCCCCTGGTAATTATGGAGAAATATACGCCGATGACTTTATTCCAATGTATGAAGCATTAGCGGTATCAGACAATATTTTTGCAGTAAAAACCCATTTATACCTGGGACCGGAGGCGCTCGTGGAAACAACGAAACAAGCCGGTATAACGGCAGAGCTTTCCCCTATTCCCTCCCTGGCCCTCGGCACCCAAAACGTAAAAGTAATGGATCTTGCTGCCGGTTATCTTCCCTTTGCCAATGGCGGCAAAAAAGCAGAACCCCGGTTCATCCAGAAGATAGTCGATGCCGAAGGGAATGTACTGTTAGATACCGAGCCCGAAACGAAACAGGTGTTTGACCCTCAAAAAACGTATGTCGTCACCGATATGATGCAGGGAGTTTTTGATGTGTCCATGGACAGTTATACCTCCGTCACCGGCCGCTCTGTTGCTCATTTAATCGACCGGCCGCTTGCCGGCAAAAGCGGATCAACGGACTTTGACAGCTGGATGGTCGGTTTTTCCCCGCAGCTTGTCACCTCTGTATGGGTCGGCTACGATGATAACAGAGAGATGAATCATTCGCAGGAAGGGCAGATTTCGAAGAGAATTTGGGCCCAGTTTATGGAGGAAGGGTTAGAGGATGAATTAAAATTAGCGTTTTCTCCGCCGGATAATATCGTCAAAGTGGACATAGATCCAGAAACCGGACTTCTTGCTTCAGAAGAATGCGGCGCCTCCCGCACTGTTGCTTTTGAAACAGGAACCCAGCCGCAGCGTTCCTGCACCGAGGAAATAGAAAAAGAAGAATCCTCCGGGGCCGGCAGCCCGGAAAACCAAAAAGAAGACGAGCTCCCCGAACAGGAGGAAAAATTCTTCGACCGGCTCAAAAGGTGGATTCAACCGTAGCAAAAAAAGGAAGGGTCTCCGCCAGATGTTCAATCGTGTACTACAGGCAGTACCCTTGTGGACATCTGTTCCGTTACATGGCAGAAACAGGGGCTTTCGGCGGCTTTTTCGGACATCTATTCCGCTATCCGGGCATCAGAGCGCCTTTTTTACGATTAAGGCAATAACGGAACAAATAAATTTAGAATAAAAAGTGGACACCTTCTTCATGGACATGGCATGATAAAACCAACAAGGAGGGTTCCCCCATGGGTGAACAGCGTCAACAGTACAGCGAAGCTTTTAAAAAGGACACGGTCCGTTATGTCCAGCAGCACAAACAACAGAAAAACATCACCGACATTGCCGAGGACTTACAGATTCCTCGAAGCGCGTTGTATGAATGGATGAAGCAATACCGCGAATTTGACGACGAACCGGTTGTCGACCACCAACACGTCAAAGACCTGGAACGCCAGTTGAAAGCCAAAGAAAAGGAACTGGCGGATAAAGAAGAAGAACTGGCGATTTT
>NZ_AUCI01000028.1 GCF_000429685.1 Salibacterium aidingense DSM 18341 | reverse complement strand
GGGTTTATATAACAAGAACGTCCATTCAGCGGAGTCAAAATAGGTCGACTCCTGCGGGAAAAGCACGAGTCTCGAGACCCCGCAGGAAGTGGCTTTCTTCCGAGGAGGCTCGAGCCGTGCCCGCGGAAAGCGACCTATTTTGACGCAGCGATAGAACAATACACAAAAATCCGAACGATTTATGGAAAAAATCGTTCGGATTTTTTGTCCATGATAATGTTTTGTCCCAGACTCGCTGCCTGTTTATTTGGATTTTAACACATCATGGTCTACGTAGCGTTCTCCATTCATTTCTGTAAGTACGTTAATCGCTGTTTTTGCTCCATCCCCGGACGTTATGATGGTATGAACACTGACGCCGGCAGCGGTTCCAGCTGCCCAGACTCCTACTACGCTTGTTTTTCCTTTGTCATCGACATCAATGATCGATTTTATGCGTGGCTCGGTGCCTTCTGTTGTTTTAATGCCGGATGTTTCGGCAAGTTTGGTATTGCCGCCGATGGTGAGAATCACATGAGCCGCTTCATATTCTCCGTCCTCTGTTTCTACATTCACCCGTTGATTATCCACTTTCTCCACACGGTTTACTTGGGTATTCACAAATTCGGCCCCGAAGTTTTCCGCCTGCTCCCGGCCGGTTTTTAATAATTCCGGACCTTCTACTGCCGGCGCTCCGTAATGGTTTTCCACCCAGGCTGCTTTTGTCATACTTTGCTCGTTATCAAGAACCAGCGTTTTCTTTCCGGCTTTTGCTGTAAAAATAGCTGCACTTGCTCCGGCAGGGCCGCCGCCAACAACAATCACATCATACATACTTTTACTCCCTCCCTTGTTCTTTTCCATCCACCTTATCTCTTACCCGTTTCCCCCGTTTATCAATCATCATTTTTGTGCTGTTTTTCGATGTGTTTTTGCAAATGAAAATCATGAACCAGCCGTATGGCCGGGCGGACCATAAGCTGAAAACTTCCGATGACAAACAGCCAAATTCCAATGCTCTTTAACGGTTCTGAAAAAAAGAAGAAGCTTCCAATGAAAAACCACAGTCCAAGCAGAAAATCATTGAGGGTATGAAGGATGGTATATTTTTTCTGAACAAAGAACTCATAACGTCCGAGTGAGATATCCACATAGTTTTCCGTGGTCCTTTTTTCACTCATCTATCTTTGCCTCCCCTTTCCTAATAAATCTTCCCGGTATCATTCCTGGATAAAACAAAAATAAATCCCCGATCGCTGCCATCGGGGATTTATGATTATAAGGAGACATTTGGGCTTGCATTTACTTCATGGCGAAAATCAGTCGATAGCTGACCTCTGCCTGATCAGCTGTTAAAAGGAGGAATTATCATGTTCACCAGAAGAAGGGTCCTTTATGCTTGTTTGTCTCCTTATAAGAAGGGGGACAGGATAGTGTGTAATATGTCTTCTATCCTTACAATTTCATCTTATGAGATTTATATGTCAGCCCAATGTCAGAACGACATTTTTTCTAATTTTTTTCTTTCATGATAAACTCCAATAGAGGAGGGATAAAATGATAACATCGGCCAATATAAAAGAAAAGCTTGGACACGGCGTGACGCCGCAGGAATTTATGGAAAGCATGAATCATCGCTATCGCGCCACACTTGATCAATGGCACGAACTATTCACCTGGGACGACCATGATCGGGAAGCCCTTGCTCCCTTGAAAGACAACACCAGCCTTCGCTGTGCGGTTCTTGCCGGTGACTGGTGCGGGGACGTTCACCGCAGCCTCGGACCGGTGCTTGAGGTTATGAAGGAGGCGGATATTCCTGTTGAGCTATTTATCATGGAGAAGCACGATGATTTAATGGGACATTTTTTAACTATGGGCGGCCGTTCCGTACCGAAAGTAATTGTCACAAATCCAGGGGGAGATGTCCTGTTCACATGGGGACCTCGTCCTGCATACATCCAGGAACCAATGACCGAATTTAAGCGGCAGAACTATGCGCCGGACGATCCCCAGGCCGAAGAAGCCAAAAAGGCTGCGTATGAAGGGATTCATGCGAGGTATGGGAAGGACAGCGGTTATCAAAAACTGGTCGTATATGAATTGACCAACCAGCTGCTCCAACTCTGAACCCTGGGACGTCTTCACTCTTGATGCTTTGGCAGCTCAAGGGTGAAGACAGTTCTTCCCGGAGCGCTTTCTGCAAGCACCAGATCGCCCTCCATACTGCGGGCAATCATTTTGCTGAAAGGAAGTCCCAGTCCCAGGCCGTGGGTGTCATACTTTTTATTTTCTCCCCGGAAGAAGCGTTCGAATATAAGATGTTTTTCTTCTTCGGCTATCCCCGGCCCGTTGTCTATAATATCTATTCCTATCGTGGATGGATCTTTGTGATAGAGGACGGCATCCATGTTTCCTTCCCCTTTTAAGGCCTGCTTTGCGTTATTTAAAAGATTGACGATAATTTGTTGGAGCCGTAAAGAGTCTACGCTGACATAGACAGCGTCCTCCAGCAGATGCAGGGATAACTGCAGTGTTTCCTCATCGTTAGCTACCTCCCACTGGTGGATAATTTCCTTCAGCAGGGTATTAATATCATGTTCTTCTTTAGAAATCGGCACCGAGTAGGCAGCAAACGAATTAAATTCTAATAAATCCGCTACCATCGTTTTCATTCGATTGGCTTCGTTTAAGGATACATCAAGAAATTCTTTCGCTTCTTCTCCACTTACGACGTCGTCCCTTACGGCCTGAATCAGCCCCGTCATCGAAGTAACGGGGGTTTTTAATTCATGCGTCACTCCGGCCAAAAGCTCCGAGCGAAGTTTTTCGAGCTCCTGCAGGCGCCCGGACATTTCCCGGAAGGAATGAACGAGTTCATGCACTTCCTGTTCTTTTATGTTGGCCGGCAGGGTAAAGTCATAATCCTGTTCCTGAACATGTTTGGCGGCCGTAGCTACATCCTGGATAGGCCTTGAGAGTTTTCGCGACAAAACGTAAATAACGGCCCAGCCGATGAGTGCCAAAGAAACCAGCATAATCGCGAGAAGCCGGAATTCTTCGTTCATTTGCGTAAGCTGGTTGGCTGACTGAATCACGACCACCCAGCCGACAATGACATCCTCCGCCATAATCGGTGTTTTTACCAGATAGGACTCCTCGCCGCTTTCCAGCCGCAGGCGCTGGACATTGTTTTCATTTTCCAGAATACTTACGGGAAAGATTTCAAACGTAAAAGGGTTCCTTTCAAATGGGTTGGATAGAATCCGGCCGTTACGGTCCACAATATATATAATAGGATCCAGTTCCGTATCTAAAATATTCTGCCGCTGTTGGATATAATCAAAAATCCCCTCCTGAGGAACGGTTTCTCCTGATTGTTCCTCGACAAAACGGTCCGCTATTTCCTGTCCCAGATATTTGGTCATATCCAGTCGATGTTCAAGGTTTGTCTGTCTCAGCCAAAACACCGATACAATACCTACTACAATAAGTCCAATGACAAGTGTCATTAAATAGCGCGTCGTCCAATAACGAAGCAGTGAGATTTTCTTGTCTGATTTATTCATAAACACAGAATTGATACCCCAATCCACGCAGCGTCTTTATTTCCCCCTCCGACTCCGGCCAATTTTGCAGGGACTTGCGGATGCGCTTGATCGATAAGTCCACGGCCCGGTCACTTCCTTCATAATCGATCCCCCAAACCCTCTCAATCAGCTGTTCCCGGTCAAAGGTCTGATTCGGGTGTCTTGCCAAAAAAAGAAGCAGGGATAAATCCCGTGGGGTCAGCGGAACATCCGCTCCATTCAGTTTTACCGTGTGTGCTTTTTGATTGATGGTTAAACTGCCATAATGATTGACTTCCTCTTCCTGCAGCACCTGCCCCGACCGCCGCAGAACGGCTTTCGCCCGTGCTACCACTTCGCTTGAATCAAAGGGTTTACTTATATAATCATCGGCCCCGCCATCGAGGCCTTTGAGGCGGTAATCTACGTCTCCGAGGGCCGTAAGCATAATAACAGGAACGGCAGATTCTTCCCGGATTGTTTCGAGTATGCTCCACCCGTCCCGGCCGGGGAGCATCACGTCTACAATCGCAAGCTCCGGTTTAAACTCCCGAAAAGCAGGCAGCGCTTCATCCCCGTGTAATACAGCTTTTACTTCATAACCTTCTTTTTGAAAATAAGCCTGAAGCACTTTACTGATAGCCGGCTCATCTTCAATGATCAGTATTCTCTGCATCTCAGGTCACTCCTTGTCATCATTATATAAGATATACAGGTAATAAAGCTATGTATACAAAAGGAAATCCCCGATACATCATCAGGGATTTCCATATTTAAAAAGGGGGTCAATGAAAAAAGTTAGCTGCTTTTATCGCTGTGTTCACTTGTTGCTGCTTGCAGATAGCAAGGCGGGCTGCTGGGGGGACAACCCGCATGTTATTATATCCATGCATGCAAGGGGTCAGCATCATGGGTTGCTGAGGGAAAGAAGTTCATGTCTCTAGCTTCTTCCTCATGTTCGTTTACGATTTCATCGGAAATTTGTCGTATGCTTTTTCCCTTGGTCTCTATACCAAGTTCTTCCGCTGCTTGTAATGCTTGTTTTTCTTTCACTTCCATGATTAGTTGGGGGACTTCTTTTCCTTCAGGGTCAATGCCCAGTTCTTTGCTTTCGGCTTTTAATTCCGCTTCACTTACGGCGTCCACGATTTCCGACAATTCTTTGTCGCGGGTGTCAATGCCGAGTTCCGCTGCTCTTTCCGTTAGAACAGCTTCTCTGACTTCTTCTGTCAGGGTACTGAGGTTCTTTCCCAGTGTGCTTATTCCTAATTCTTTTGCTCGTTGTTTTACTGCGACTTCTTTGACTTCCTGGGAAATTTCATAAATATTCTTGTCTTCTGTGTCAATACCAAGTTCTGCAGCATACTGTTCCAGTTCCTCGGTTTTCATGGCTCGTCTGCTTTTATAGGCAGACGGCTGGCTGGCTTGATGTTGAGAAAAGCTGGCGTCTCCCTGAGGAGCTTCCTCTTTGGTGACTACGTTATCTACGGGACTATTTTCTGCAGCTGCAATGCCTGGCACTGCACCGATCATACTAATGGATAATACAGACGCCAGTAAATAGTTTCCTTTTTTATTCCATAGCACCTCGCTTCCCTCCTGAAGATTATCTATTGGATCGGCTCTCTGCCGATCACATTTATTACTTTAAAAGAACCTTATGTCAGCTTGATGTCAACAACAATATTTTTTTTAAAATTTTTCAGCCGGGTTATTGGAACTGTGATGGGATATTCTGCAGATCTATACTCCACACCGCCGGCAGGTAGAGATTGACAGCCACGACAATAAGAATAATAGCCAGCACATTCAGCCAAAATCCATTTTGAACCATTTGAATGATTTTCAATTTTCCTGTTCCAAAAATAATGGCGTTCGGCGGCGTTCCCACCGGAAGCATGAAGGCACAATTTGCTGCCATCGCACACGGAACCATCAAAGCATAGGGATGTATATTCAATGCAATGGCAAGAGACGCCACAACAGGTAGAATCATGGTTCCCGTTGCCGTGTTTGATGTAATTTCGGTTAAAAACAGCACAAGCGCCGTGGATACAAACACGATCAGGACAAAATTCATTCCTTCCAGAACCGTTAACTGCTCGGCCATCCAATTAGAAAGACCAGTATTTTCAAAACCGGAAGCAATCGCCAGACCTCCGCCGAATAACAACAAAATACCCCATGGAATATTTTTGGAATCTTTCCATTCGAGTACTTTTGTTTCTTCCTTGTGGGCGGATGGAATAGAGAATAGTAATAGCGTTGCCGTGATGGCAATCATCCCATCGCTAATTTCCGGCAGACTTACGATATCCTCCCATATAAATGTTCTTGTAATCCACATGAACGCTGCGAATACAAAGACGGCCAGCACCGCTTTTTCCTCCGGGCCAATGTGGCCGAGGGCTGTTTTTTCCTGTTTTATTAATTCCCGTCCGCCGGGCAGCTGTTTCATGTTGATGGGATAAATGATTTTAGTGAGATAAACCCAGGCACTCACCAGCAGAATGGCCACCACAGGAACCGCAAACGCCATCCAGCCGGCAAAAGATATTTCCACCCCATAAAGTTCCTCGACCGTTCCCGCCAGCAGACTGTTTGGCGGCGTGCCGATCAACGTGCCGAGACCGCCGATGGTGCCGGCATAGCCGATCCCGAAAATAATCGCTTTTTCAAATTTTTTCAGGTCCTTATTTCCCTCTTCTTCTTTCAGTGCTTCTGTCACCTGATAAACAATCGCCATTCCAATCGGAATCATCATCATCGTAGATGCTGTATTCGACACCCACATCGATAAGAAGCTTGTGGCAACCATGAATCCCAGAATAATACGATTGGTGCTTGTTCCTATGAAGTCTATAATATTTAATGCGATACGTTTATGAAGATTCCATTTTTCCATCGCCGTGGCTATAAAAAAGCCGCCCAGGAACAAGAATATAATATCATTTCCATAAGAGGAGACCACCGTATCCACATCCACCGCTCCGAATAACGGCAGTAAGATTATCGGTAAAAGGGAGGTCGCCGGGATCGGAATAGCTTCGGTAATCCACCATGTTGCAATCCACAGCGTGGCGGCTAATACGGTTTGAGCCGCGGCACTTAAGTCATCTGGCTGAAAAAAAAGCATGGCAAGAACAAATAACAACGGCCCAAGAATAAGCCCCACCAATTGGGCACGGGTGTAGGCTGGGTTATCCTCTCCGTCCCCTGAGCCACCGCCTGATTTTCCGTTGCCGCCCGGGCCTCCGGGACCGCTGCCAACTGCTGAATTTCCTTTGCTGCTCCCGGCGGAAGAAGCATTTGCTGCCTCCCTGATCTGAGAAAACGTCAACAATTTTTTCGTTTTCGTATGGGATGACCACAGACTTCTCCACACAGAAGTAATCGTTCCTTTCGCCACGTCCATTCCTCCTCACTCTTTCATTGTAAACGCTTACTGATTATCGAATATACATGTGTCTGCTTCGAAAGTATACCTTTGTTAAATATTCCAACCCTTTTTAAAGTAAAAAAAGCAAAAATGGAACTACTTCGCTTGAAAACGCTGCACCATTTCGAGCTTCCCGGGTTTGAGCCGGAATTGATGCAAGGGCCTTCCGGTTGCCTGGAAAATAACATCCATACCAAGCACATCCTGATCTACTAAGTAATGAAGGTATTTTCGTACAGAAACTTGGGAGATTCCAGTATGTTCGGCCACATCACCGGCAGAAAAAGCCTCCTCATGAAAGCTCTCCACCACCTCCGCGATACGGGAGAAGGTCAGCGGGGTAAGGCCCTTGGGAAGATCCGTTTCCTTGCTTTGAAGAGCCGGCTGGTGTTGAAAAAAGGGATCCAGATCTTTCTGCGTCACCGGCTCTTCCTTTTTGATGATATCCTGTTGATAACGATAGCGCCTCAACGCTTCCTGGAACCTTTCAAAATGAAAAGGTTTAATTAAGTAATCTACCGCCCCATATCGGAGAGCGTCCTGTACCGTTTCCTTATCATCAGCGGCAGTGATAACAATCACATCCACCGGACTTCCGGTTTTACGCAGATCTTTCAGCATTTCCATCCCTGTTTTCTTTACCATATAAATATCCAGTAAAATCAGATCAATGTCACGGCCGTTTAGGTACTTCCATGCTTCTTCCACATTTTCCACGGCAGCTGCCGCTTTAAACCCCTCTACTTTTTCGAGATATAATCGGTTAAATTTCGCAACCATCGGGTCATCTTCCACAATTAATGTTTGTATCATACGTGGTCCCCTTCATAGGGAACGGTCACTTCTATTCTTGTGCCTGTTCCTTTTTCAGAAAATATTTCGATATCCCCGTTCATTTCCTGCAAAGCTTTTCGGGTAAGCTCCATGCCATACCCCCGGTTCCTTCCTTTCGCAGATATACCTGATTGATATATATTCTCCATTTCCTCCTCTGTCATGCCTCTGCCATTATCGCGAATCGCAAAATAGAGAACGTCGTCCATGTAATGGATGGTTATTTTTATATGTCTGCGTGCCTGGTTCTGCACTGCTTCCATGGCATTATCCATCAGATTTCCAATAACCGTGATCAGCCCGTCCATTTGTTCCGTCTTTCGAAGTACAGGAAGCGGAGATCCCCCTTCCAGCTCGATCTCAATGTCCTGCTCCTGAAACGTATTGAATTTGTTCAGCAGATACCCTGCTAGAACCGGGTCTTTCACCAACTTAGAAACAGACCCAGTATCCCGTTGATAGGCCGTGGAGATCTGAGAAATATACTCCTCCAACTCCTGGTATGATTCGGTGTGAACCATGGCTGATATCACATGAAGCTTGTTCATGAATTCATGAGTTTGAGCCCGCAGCCGCTCTGCATAGTGTCTTGCCCCGGTAAGCTGTTCGAGAAGAGTGGTCAGTTCCGTTTTTTCCCGGAAAGTAGCAATGGCACCGACGACCTTTTCCTCTAAAGCCACCGGCATTCGATTTACGATAATAGAAAGGTCGTTCAGATTCATTTCCTGGTCGTATTCAGCATGTTGATGAGATAAGATCTCTCTCAAACGGGACTCCGGAAAAAAGACATCGACCCGTTCGCCCATCGGATCCTTCCTAATACCCGCTCGTTGAAATAATGCTCTGGCCGCATCATTGACAATAATAATATACCCCTTATCATTAATCGCAATAATACCTTCCCGGACAGAGGCAAGCATGGCTTCTCTTTCCTGGAGCAGCTGCCCAATCTCACGGGGTTCCAATCCATGCATTGTGTATTTGATACGCCGCGCCAGCCACAATGCTCCCAGGACACCAATCAGCATTCCTGCTCCGGAGCCAAGATAAACGATCTTCTGTCGATCCATCATAACACTCTCAATGTTATCCAATAAAATACCGACAGACACCACCCCGATCTGCCTGCCCTCCTCGTTGGTAATGGGTACAAAAGAACGCAGGGATTCCCCAAGGGTACCTTCAGCGACAGAAGAGTAGCTTTCTCCTTCAAATGCACGGTCTTCGTCGTTTCCTACAAAATACTGCCCAATTCGTTCCTCCACCGGATGGGACTGACGGATATGGTCCATATTCATGACAACAATATAAGCAACATCGGTTTCATCCTGCACCTGTTTGGTATAAGCTTGAATTTTTCCATCCTGGAACTCCTCCTGCAGTCCATTTCGGACAATGTCTGAGAAGGCCACAGCATGAGCGACATCCATTGTTTTTTCCTTTTGAGCCTCTCTTGCCTGCTCTGCTGTATCCCTTGCAATTAACACCCCTGTAACCAGCAGGGCAACCAGCGTGACAAAAGAAACGAGCAGGGTAATCCAACTCTGAAGCCGGATCGGCCTCCTATTATTTAACCAACGTTTCATACCTCTTCCCTTGCCTTTCTATTTTCTCCATCCAAGCATCAAAAAATGGGGCTGTCCAAAAGGGCAGCCCCTGCAGTCAGTAAACTAGTAATAATCCAGCCCCTGCTGTTTTCTTTCTTTTTCTCTTTTTTTGGCGTCCAAAAATTCTTTGAACTGCTCCTTGCTTACATAGGAGGACATGGCTTCTCTAACTACTTCCAGCCATTTTTCATCCAGTTCTTCTGCTGCTTCTTTCTCCGTTTTTGGACCTAGTATATCATGAACCTGAACATCCAGAGCTGCAGCAATTTTTTCCACATACTGTACGGAAGGGTACAGCCATCTATTCTGTTCGATGTCGTGTAAGTAGGTCAGCGATATATCTGTACGTGCCGCCAAATCATGAATAGACATGTCCTTTTTCATTCGATAACGGACAATCCGTTCCCCGATCAAAAGAAATCCTCCCTTCCCTTCTACTTTTCTTCCGGTTAAAGACCTTCCCCCATTTTGTTACGATTTTCTCCACCCAAATAAGCAGTTAAATAGGAGCATTCGTCCTTCTCTATTGCAATAATCACAACTTTTCTAGCATTTATTACAAATATATTACATGATAATATGTAATTGTAATGGAGATTTGAACCATAACATGGTCAATTCTGGAACCCCTAAGGAGGAATCATGTTGAACGAAGATAAACCGTACGTAGAGCTGTTATTATCCTCTTCCAACCCGCACATCAGTTTTTTATCCTTGTCCCAAACCATAATGAATCAAAATGATCTTACCACGTGTACGAAAAAGAACACCCTGCAGAAAGTTGTGGAGGCCTACGAAGAAATCTGCGATTATCCATATAATTAAAACGTATCAGCCTCACTCGATAGAATTAAAAATGAAAATCAAAACCCAACCTTATACGCAAGGTTGGGTTTATTATAGCATAATCTGTCCGATTTTCGATTTATAGTTGTATGATTTATTTCACAAACACCGTCTTGATTGATGTAAAAAACTCCTTGGCGGCTTCGCCCTGCTCCCGCGAATGAGAACTCGAGTTTTTCATGCCGCCGAATGGAGCCTGCAGCTCGACCCCTGCGCTTTCTGCGTTGATACGGACGAGACCGGCTTCGATATCGTCGAGAAACGATAGAAAGTGCTGAATGCTGGTGGTGAAAATCGAAGCGCTGAGTCCGTATTCTGTGTCGTTTGCCAGTTCAATTGCTTCTTCTACGGTCTCTACCTTCATTAACGCGAGGACCGGGCCGAAGATTTCTTCGCGGGCAATCGTCATATCGGGGCTCACTCTATCAAAGACAGCCGGCGTAATATAATACCCTTTTTCCTCCGGGACCGTCTCTCCTCCGCAGAGAAGTTCGGCTCCCTCTTCTTTCCCTTTTTCAATATAGGAGGAGACGGTCTGAAACTGGCTCTCACTGGCACACGGCCCCATCCAGCTGTCCTCTTTCATGCCGTCCCCGACTTTGATATCCTTTACTTTTTCAAGCAGTTTCTCTTTAAAGGAATCATAAACGGTACTTTGCACGATCACACGGCTGGTTGCTGTACATTTCTGGCCGGTGGACTTCAGTCCGCCGCTGATGGTTGCATTGACGGCCAAATCAAGGTCTGCATCTTCGGTCACAATGACCGGGTTTTTTCCGCCCATTTCGAGTTGATATTTAGCGCCTCTGGAAAGCGCCGTCTGTCCGATGCCCCGTCCCACCTGTTCTGAGCCGGTAAAGGTGATGCCGTGAACATGCGGGTGTTCGGCCAGTCCCTGCCCTATCACGGAACCGGTCCCTGTGACAAAATTAATCACGCCTTCAGGAAAGCCTGCTTCCGCCAGGCATTCCATCACTTTTGCTGCAGTGATGACCGCTTCCTGTGCCGGTTTGAACACAACGGCATTGCCATAAACGAGAGCCGGCGCGATTTTCCAAATGGGGATGGCTACCGGGAAGTTCCAGGGGGTGATAACGCCTACTACCCCAAGCGGTGTCCGTGTAGTAAACATCAATGCCTCCTGATCGGTGGAGGGGATGACATCGCCGTTTTTTCTCATGCCTTCGCCGGCATAATAACGCAGGAGCTGAACGCCGCGCATCGTTTCTCCCTTTGCCTCCGGAAATGTTTTTCCCATTTCTCTTGTCATCGTTTCTGCGATTTCTTCCAGGCGGCCCTCCAGAAAATCGGCCGCTTTAAATAAAATGTTTCCTCTTGCCGGCTCGGCCATTTTTCTCCAGGCATCTTTTGCCGCCATTCCTGCTTCCACCGCTTTATTCAGCGTATCCGCGCTGGAAAGGGTGTAATATCCCACGACTTCATCGGGACGTGCCGGGTTAATGCTTGCTTTGGTGTCCCCGGCGGATGATTCCCATGTTCCATTGATATAGTTGGAATAAGTTTGCTGTGTGACAATACTCATAGAAAGGCCTCCTTAGGATTTTGTCTGTGCGGTACGATCCTGCAACTGGTGGACCGTGACATCGTTCCAGCTCAAATCAGGAAGTGTAAACTGCTCCACTTTCTTTTCATCCAGTTCGATTCCAAGACCAGCAGTATCCCGGGACGGCGTTATTAAATAGCCGTTTTGGTAGCTGATTTTTTCAGTAACCACATCATCGATATACAGCTCCGGTCCGGTCGGATCCGACGTATAATTAAGGTTTGTCATGGTGCTTCCAAGATGTGCCATTGCTGCTGTACCAATGGAAAGCTCCTGAGTCGTACCGAGCAGGCAGCTTTTCTTGGCTACGTCAGCTGCCGCAATCGCTTTTTTTGCACTTGACAGGCCGCCGATAAAGATCGGCGAAACATTAAAGATATCAACAGATTCCTGTTTTATCATTTCAAACTGCTGACGAAAACTCCATACGTGTTCACTGACAGGGTGATCTATTTTATGGCGGAAATGACGAAGACCCTCAAAATCATTGGGATAGGCCGGGCTTTCTACCAGCTCAAAATGATAACGGGACAACCTTTTAACCACCCTTGCTGCTTCTTTCCAATCCAACAGATGACTGAAATCAAGCGATTTAATCGTGACTTTCGAACCGAATTCTTTGTCTACCGCTGCCAAAAAGGCTGCATCTGCTTCTACATTTTTTCCGGCATACAAACGGAACACATCGAATCCTTCCGCCAAACGCTTCCGGACGACTTCCACGTTCTCTTCAACTTCTTCCATAAAACGATGACGGAAAATCGGATAGCACACTTTGAACTTATCATGGTATTTGCCGCCGAGCAGTTCCGCGACAGATACACCGAGGTACTTTCCGCATAGGTCATGGAGAGCGTTGTCCACACCGTTACGGATAAAGCTCCCCTTCTCGTAGTAATACATCGCTTCCGGGAAGTTATCTAGCAGCTCTTTATTAATTAACGCCAGATCGAATGGGTTTTTCCCGATCAGAATCTGCTCCAGCACCTTTTCCAGGTCTTTCACATCCGGAGCGTAACGGGGAAGATGGGAAAAATCGGACATTTCCCCTATCCCTGTCACTCCTTCATCCGTATACAGCCGGACAATGATGTGTTTATTGACGAACCCAGTATGCCTGGGTACTCCGACGACGGTTAAAGATACATCTGTCAGTTTCATTTACGCACAACCTTTCCCCAGTAGAATGATTAGACTTTCAGAAATGTCTCTTTGCTAAGCTGCCAATCTTCCAGCAGATCCGCCACTTCCTGATTTTCTTCTGCACTTAACGCAGACACAGGCTCCCGGGTCGGCCCGGCCGGGAATCCCAGCATTTGCAGCGCTTCTTTGATGACAACGACATTGTTGCCGGCGTTGTGTCTTGCCCGCAAATCCTCAAACGGAACCATCGTATGCCACAGTTCCCAGGTCCGCTGCCAGTTTCCCTGACGCAGTGCCTGTAATAATTCAAAAGATATCTCCGGATACAAGTTTACGAGACCGGAGGTAAATCCTTCTGCCCCGGCCGCCCAGAAATACGGGGCCCACTTTTCGGCTGTTCCGCACACCCAGGTAACTCCGTGTTCTTCCGGCGTTTCCCTTACAATCTTGGTAAAGCGCGGAAGATCATTAATCGCGTATTTCACACCTGCCAGCTGCGGCAGCGGTGTCAATT
Source organism: Salibacterium aidingense DSM 18341 (assembly GCF_000429685.1). Classification (GTDB taxonomy): domain Bacteria; phylum Bacillota; class Bacilli; order Bacillales; family Marinococcaceae; genus Salibacterium; species Salibacterium aidingense. Next base: position 27,931 of record NZ_AUCI01000028.1, on the reverse strand, counting down.
CTTTCAACACTGCGTCCCCTAATGCGGGGTTTTTAAAATAAATCACCGCCGGCATATCGATAGCTTCCATAATATTTCGAAAATAAGCTGCCGTCCCGCCTTCGTTCATATAAGGATGAATCGGCATGTGAATCAAAACGGCATCCGCTCCTGCTTCTTTAGCATCGAGCCCCATCTCTACAGCTGTATCTACGGAATATCCAATACCGGCTATGACCGTTGCACGGCCGGATACCCATTCTGTTACCTTTCTGTTTTCTTCTTTTGCTTCTTCCACGGTCAACGAATAAAATTCTCCTGTGTTGCCGCATGGCACAATGACTTCCAAATGTTTATCGAGCAGATAATCGACATTCCGCTTCAGCGCCTCCCAATCGATCGAATGATCTGGATGAAATGGCGTAATATTAATAGCAGAAATCGTTTTCAATTTTTCCGCTGCTGTTTTCGTCTCCATATTATTCTCCTCTCCTCCGCTGTTCCTGCTTCATGACATGATCAAGCGTTCTCAGGATATGACTCTTCATTTCCAATTCCGCTGTTTCTCCATCACTCTGTTCCACCGCTTCAAACACCCGCCAATGCTCGGCAAACCCTTCCGTCTGTTCCTTATTCTGCTGCAGGGCCAGCTTGCGGAAGGCCCGGTCAAAAGCAGAAACGGTATTCCACGTCTGCTCCATCATCGGGCTTTGAGCGTAAGTAACAATCATCCGGTGAAAGGTTGTATTTTCCTGCACAAGCTCTTCCACCCGCTGTTCCTGCAGAAGAATATCCATACGTTCAAGCTGTTGTTTTAGCTTCTGTTTATCTGCCGGTGTCATTTTTTCTGCTGCCAGCCTGGCACACAACCCTTCCACCGACGCCCGAAGCATTAATATTTCTTCAATGGAGGTGTCCGCCATATTGGAAACAAACGTTCCTTTCCTCGGCACCGTTTCCACCAGCCCTTCATATTCGAGCGTACGGAATGCTTCCTTTACCGGAGTGGTGCTGATATTCATTTTTTCGGCAATCTGCCTTTCCCGGATCGGCTCTCCCGGCTTATAATAGCCCATTACAATCGCTTCCCGGATCGTATCGACCGCCATCTGCCGGAGGGACTGAATATTATTCGTGCGCGACATCAAAAATTGTTCGAGTTCCGCATCCATATTTCCACCTCCTTTGATATCTGATATATCAGTTAATAATACTATAAATCCCTATTGATCTTTTGTCAATCACTCGATCAACAGGGAGGGAGAGAATTTTTTAAAACGTATCCCCCCATTTCAATAAATGTTTATCTTGAAACCTGCCCGCAATAAGAGAGATACCTGCCGGTGCCTCTTTCGCTCCTGAAACAGGAACCGTAAGTTGAGGAAGTCCTCCAAGCCCTGCAATCGAAGTAAGCTGCATCGTTTTGGCTCTTCGGTCATTCATTTCTTCCAGCGATTGATTTCGTATTGGGGCCGGCCCAGGCGTTGTCGGAAGTACTAGTATCGTATCGTTTTTCAAAAAAGAAGAAAGATAACTTTGTATTTGTTCTCGGAGGTTTACTAACTGCGAATAACGGTTTTGATCCAATGTAGCTGCCCACGAAAATCGTTGGGCAATATCAGGACCGAATCCCGGGTTTTCCTGTTGGATCCACTCCCCGTGTTCCTGCCAGATTTCCATGGCCTGCATCGTGCGGAAGGTCTCCGCCCACGCCTTCAGTCCTCCGGTCGTCAATGTTTTCTGTTCCACTGTTTCCGCCTGACTAGAAATAGTGGACAGAAGCGGGGAATAAACGGACTGCAGCTCCGGGTCCAGCAGTTCCCAGGGTTCTTCCGGGATAACCACCCGCCGTAGACCGGGGCCCGCATGGAAATCATCGAGTAAGGCGTCCCCGATTTTTTTCATCAGCTTCGGTTCTTCTGCCATCCAGCCGATCGTATCAAAGCTTTTCGCCAGCGGAATGACGCCTTCGATCGGCAATGCCCCGTGGGTTGGACGAAATCCATACAGACCGCAGTAAGCGGCGGGAATACGCACAGAACCCCCCGTATCAGTGCCAAGCGCAAAATCAACACACCCGCCCGCCACTGCGGAGGCTGATCCACTGGAAGAGCCGCCTGGTATGCGATCCGGTGCTTTGGGGTTTTGAGGAGTGCCGTAATGATAATTTTCTCCGTTTAAACTGTACATCATCTCATCCGTGATCGTTCTTCCCTGCAGCTCCGCGCCTTGACGCCGCAGTGCTGTGACAACTGGTGCATCGTCGAGAGCCGGCCGGGCTGTACGGAGCCAATCTGGATTTCCCGCTCCATTGGCAACCCCTTCGACTGCTATGACATCTTTAATCGAAAAGGTCCTCCCCGATAAAACTCCCTTACCCAGCGGAGTTCTGACTGTGTCCTTATCAATATAAGCGTTGAATTCACCCATTTCCCCCGATCCCCCCTTTGTTTCATTATCGAGGACAGAGGGGAGCTTGTCATGCAGCAATGTCAATAAAAAAGGTGTCTTCCACTGGTTATGATCACTAAATCACAGAGAAACAGCCACCGGTTTTTTATTTCTGAAAAAATACCATTCCTGGTAACCTATTGACTTGAGATGTCTCCGGACAAGATCCAAATCCTCCCCGATCCGTTCCGGGTCATGGCTGTCCGATCCGAGCGTGATGGGGATGTTATAATACTTTGCTCGTTCCAATAAGTCTGCGGAAGGATACCAGCCGCCGCAGTCTTTCATTTTACCGGAGGTATTTACTTCAATCGCTACTTCCTGATCCGCTATTACGTGTAAGGCATGATCCACCTTATTCGTTTTCACATCGGAAATAGAAGGGAAATACCCTTTAATCGCATCGATGTGGCCAAGCACTTGGAACATGCCGCTTTTTGCTGATTTTTCAATCAACCGGTAATATTCTTCTTTGGTATCAAGGATTTCTTTTTCACTTAATCCATTCCAGCGGTTTTTATCAAAGATATTAACCCCGTGAACAAAATGAACCGAACCGATAATGTAATCCATCGGGTAGTGATCATAGACATTTTTGTATGTCTGGGCGGATTTTTCGAAGTAATCAGATTCTACGCCAAGCAGTACTTCAATTTTATCTCTGTATTTTTCTTTCAGTCGTCTGACTTCGTTTACATATTCAGCAAACTCACTTTTCGCCATTGTCAATGTCGGATAAGGATGGTTTTCTTCCCTTCCAAAGTACGGGGAATGATCCGATATGCCAATGACATCAAGTCCCCGCGCCAGTGCTGCCTGAATATAGTCTTCCATTTCTCCCCTGGCGTGGCCGCAGCGATAGTGATGCGTATGCAGATCAAATTTCATAGGCTCTCCACTCCTTCTCCCTTTTCTTCTATTAGAATATCATATTTTACAGTATGAAAAGAGCCAGGCTGGTATACAGCCCGGCTTACTCCTCTTAATATCGAATATTTGATTTTTTCTGTGTTCTCAACGCCTGATAGGCAAATTCCACAAGGGTGTTGACTTCTTTGGCGTCCCGCATCGTGTAGCGCGGCGGTTTATCTTCCCGGACACATTCCTGAAAATGCTCAATCTCATTTCGATAGGCGTCATCTTTTACGTTGATCGAAGATACGATGTCTCCCGAGCGGTCTTTTACAATAATCGTACCGCAGCCATTAGCTGAGGCATCAGGACGATAGGCATCTTCGACCTGAATGGAGCCTTTCTCACAAATGATTTCATATCGGTTCGCTGCCGGTAGATCAAAACCTGCCACCACTTCGCCTAACCTGCCGCTGCCATCTTCAAACAGCGCAATCGACATGACATCTACGCCGCTGGTGTCATGGTTTCTGCCTCTTGTGGTGACTTTTTCCGGTTTCCAGCCAAGAAGCTGATTCATGGTATGGATGCCGTAACAGCCTACATCATACAATGCGCCTCCGCCCAGCTCCTTATTCAGGCGAATATTGTTTTCATTGGTAATGGTAAAGGAAAAATGAGCTCTGTAAAACTTCCAGTCTCCCAATTTATTCGTCTGCAATACTTTTTTTACCACGTCATGCTGTTTATGAAACTGATGCATGAAGGCTTCCATCAGGATGACATGATGCTGTTCCGCCGCCTCCCTCATCTGCTTCACTTCTTCAGAAGAAATGCCGGCCGGTTTTTCCAACAGTACATGCTTGCCTTTTTCCATCGCTTTTAACGCCCATTCCGCATGAAGAGAGTTTGGAAGAGCAATATATACAGCATCTATCATGACATCATCTAACAGCTCTTCATATGTCTGATAAAATACAGGGACATCTTCAAAGTCTGCTGCTGACCCGGATTTGCTTGCAATGGCACGGATTTCCCCCTCCGAGGCTTTATGTAACGCAGGCAGAAATTCACTGATAGCTATTCTCGCTCCTCCGATAATACCCCACTGCAGTGTCTCTTCCATTAATAAAACGCTCCTTTGTTTTATGATTTTACAGATTCAGCTACAAACCAGGGATTACGCAGATTTTCTTTGTTATATGTCAAATTTTTCGAAGAGTCCGTCGTATGAACAGTACCGCCGGCCGCTTCGATAATGGCCTGTCCGGCTCCTGTATCCCACTCCATCGTCGGGGCAAACCGCGGATAGATATCAGCAGCCCCCTCCGCAATTAAACAGAGCTTCAGGGAACTCCCGGAAGAGACCGTATCGACGCTGTCATACTCCTTCTTAAGCTTCTCGATGAACGCCTCTGTCTCCTCCGACATGTGGGACCGGCTTGCCACCACCCGGGCTTTGTTCTGTTGCGGCTCCTGTTCGGGCAGACGGGTCCCATGGGAAAACCAACTCTCCCCCTCCCTGATCTCTTTGGCCGTAACACTGGCCTGCTCCACTTTGAGCGATCCTTCGCCGACCTCTCCTATATATAAAAGATCAAGGGCCGGCGCATAAATGACTCCGAAAACCGGAGCCCCCTGCTTCACAAGCGCAATATTGACGGTGAATTCGTCATTTTTCTTTATAAATTCCTTGGTCCCGTCCAGCGGGTCCACGAGAAAAAGGTCCTTCCACGCTGCCCTTTCAGGAAAGGGCAGCTGTTTTCCTTCTTCGCTTAATACAGGTATATCCGGAAACGCATCACGCAAAACATCCGCAATCAGCTGATGGGCTTTCTGATCCGCGATCGTCAGCGGGGAATCATCTTCCTTATATTCAACATCAAAATCCTTTTTATAAATATCCATAATGGCAGCACCGGCGTCCAGTGCCGCCTGAATAACTTGATTCATATCCCTGCTCCTTTCCTTTTAAAAATAAATATCAGGCAGCTCCAGGTTATATTTCTTCTGCAGATTGCGATTGCTTTCCACGTACTGGGCTTTTATATACTCTTCCAGCTTTTCCGGGAGATGGTACCGCTTATAATGAAGTTTGAAACTCCATTTACTCTGAAGCACCTTTCTCGGAGAAAACCTTCCTTTAATAGGAGACGGATTGACCGGGATGAGTCCTTTCGGATGAAGCGGCGTTTTAAATAAATAATTCACCCGGCGCCCAAGGGCGACCTGCATCGTTCCATAGCTCCGGTTGACCTGTTCATTTTCATAAGGGGGAATTTCTTCTTCTCCCATGTAACGTAAAAGATCGAGCATATGCTTGTCTGTCTCGCTTTTGAATTGCTCGTAGATCAGGAGATGATAATGATCACTCCCAAACAGCTCTTCTACTTTGCCCAGGTAATAATCATAATGATAGTGATCAAGGATCCCCTGATTCTCCAGATCCCTTAGGTGATCCTCCGGTTTTTTCACCCCGCCCTGATGGACATACTGCACATACAATGAGGCCAGCAGATTCACCTGCTCCCGGATACCGACAATAATGTGGACGTCAAACTCCTCTTCCGGAAACACCCGGCGTATATCCTCCAGCACCCGAATATTGTTTTTCGACCGTTTTTGCGAAAACGGGCTTCCCGACAACCCTTCATAGGAGATCAGTAACGGTTTCTTTTTATAAAACTTCAAAACCTTTTCCCGGATTTGTTTCACATGCTCATCTGACAGCTTTTTCAGCCTGAGATCGTAAAGCTCCTGTTTTAGTTTGCCGTACTTTACATAACGGACGCTTTGCATATTCGGATAGATGCAGCGCTGCAAAAACGATGTTGCTGTTTTATGAAATCCTATATGAACATAAATGGTTTTTTTCATCAGCTAAACTCCAAGTCATTAATCTTTCTTCTTATCATACATCATTTTTCCCCCGTTTCGCTACATCCAACCACACGCTTGCACGCTTCCTGCGTATAAATATCAAAATCATGACCATACTAGAATCAAAGTTTTGGTACGAAAGGACGGTTTCTATGAAGTATCCCATTCATGAACATATCATGTTTCAGGAAAAACGGGAGACGTATGCCCGGAAGTTCCATCTTTTGGCCGAGGAATTAAAAGCCTGCCACATTGATATTTCTCTGCTGCACGATGTCATTGACGCTTCCCACGATGTAGGCGATCTTCAGGCCGATATTGCATATAGGCAGGGGTATGAAAAAGGATGGCAGAACGGAAAAGCGAACCGGTATTATGAAAAGTTTCGGGAGGAATTATTGAAAAAAGCAGCGGAGTAACCTATTTTCATTAAATTAAAATATTAGGTGTTATCTGAATTTTATAGTATCCCCTCCTGATTATTGTTATGATAAATTAATTTTGGAAGCGATTTCAAAATTAACTTTATTAAAGAAGGGGGTTTTTTTGTATATTCAACTAAACTTGGATAACATTTTTGGCATAGAGGAGGTTTATAATGAAAAACAATAATCCAAACGTAATATGGAATACCCTATTACTAAGTATTATTACAGCAAGTTTGACAGCTTGTGGAAATTCAAGTACTTCAAACGAGGAAGAAGACGAAAATAATACAGATGGCACTGTTGATCTGGAATATTTTGTTGCCTCTGAGGAAGGGAATCCTGATTACGAGGTATTTATGGAATCTGTAAGAGAATTCGATGAATCGCATCCGGATATTAATTTACAAATTGACAGCGTTTCTCATAATGATTATTCAACTCGACTCACAACGCAGGCAGCCGGCGGTGAATTACCTGATATGTATCAGATTACTCCTATTTCTGCACTAGACAACATTGTCAAAAGCGGCAGTGCGGGAACGATTGATAACATCAAAGATCATTGGATCGACAATGGCCTTTTAACGGAAGAGTCATTTGATGAATTCGTAATGGAGGGCAGCACTTATGCTCTTCCACTTAACACTAACCCAACTCAATTTATTTACTACGACGAAGACATGCTGGAAAAGGCTGGCTACGATACATTTCCTGAAACCTATGATGAATTCATCTCATTAATAAATGACTTAAATGAAGCCGGTACCACTCCAATTACTCTTGGTAATTCCGCTCCCTGGGTGTTACAGTCCGTGTACCTCTCGGGTATTGCTGATCGTTTTACAGGGAGTGATTTTCTTGAAAAAGTAATGAACGGAGAGAAAAAATTCACAGACCCAGAATTCATTAAAGCACTTGAGGTTATTGAAGAACTTGTGGAAGTAGAAGCCTTTAATGAAGATTTGAATACAATAGATAATGAACAGATGGTTAATAAGTTTTTACAAGGAAACTCGGCAATGGTTATTGATGGAAATTGGTCAGCATCCACCATTTCTGAAAATAAACCAGAAGATAAAAACATTGCTATCGCTTCTCTACCTCTTGGTGATTCAAACAGTATACCTACCACTATGGGAACGGTAAGCGCAATTAACAGCGATTTGTCAGATAAAAAAAGAGAAGCAGCGGAAATGTTTCTAAAAGAAGTGTATGATGAAGATGTCTTTAAGGGGTTCTTATCTTTGGGCCGGCCCGTGCCTTCAGACATTAAAATTCCGGAAGATGATATTGAACCGTTGAGTTTGGAAATGATCGAACTTACTCAAACATCCGACCCTGCCCCCGTTTATGATGCAGTATTACCAACAGGCATCATTGATACGATTCAAAACGGCTTACAATCCATCACTATCGGGGAAGCCACCCCTGAGGAAGTTGCAGAGAATATACAAGCAGAGGTTCAGATAGAAGAGTAGTTCTCTATTAGTAGACGAATAAGTTCCATATGTTTATGATGAATATCATAGTTATACAGAGAGTGATCGATTTGGATCACCCTCTGTTTTCTTCATTACTATTTTATATAATTAAAAAGGAAAATTATTCATGCTGGAAAATTTCAAATTACACAATTGGAGTTTAAGATGGAAATCTATTATCATTTTATCTATTCTTACCATGCTCCCCATCGCTTCAATAAGTACAATGTTTTTCTATCAATCAAATAAAATACTTCAACAGCAGGTAATCGATACTTCCTATCGGAATTTGAATGTAGTGACATCGAATTTTAATGGAGTTATCCAAGATATTGAAGACATATCGGAGTATATTATTTTTAGCGATGAATTTTACCGTTTTATGACACTTACACCTGATACGGTCAGCCAGGGAGAAATAAATCAACTAAATGAATCGTTACGTGGATTTTTCACTTTTCACTTATCCAATAAACCTTATTTCAACTCCGTAACAGTAAAGGGAAATAATGGATTGATCATAAATAAAGGAGAAACAGTAAAAAATAGTGAAGAAACGTGGATGGAACAAGCTGAAGATTTAAATGGAAGCATCCTTTGGACCAATCCCTACCAGATAGAAAGCGGGTGGCCCCCGGAAAAGACCCGCGTTGTATCCCTCTTTCGTATTATCAACAGCACACGCGATCCCAGTGAATCCATTGGTGAAGTAAGAATTCGACTAAATGAAAAGGAACTCTACAATTTCATTAGAAATGAAGCAATTGATGAAAAACATGAGTTCTTCATCATGAGAGAAAACGGTTTGATTTTATCCCATAAGAAAAAAGAAAAAACCGGGTCCTTTGTTGAAAAGTCATTCGCTGATAAAATTACTCAATCGAATCAATCAATTTTTCAATACAGCATCAATAGAGAGAAATCTCACATCGTATCGGAAAAGGTAGAAGATTTTTATCTAGTCTCTGTAGTGAAGGAAAAATTTGTACTAGAAGAACTATCGGAAATTAGAAATATTATGAAAAGTATTGTCATAGCAACTGTTGCTTTAGCCTTAATTGCGATCATAGGGTTTTTTATTACGATCTTAAGACCCATTATGGAACTAATAAGAGAAACAAAGCGTGTGGAAAAGGGAGACTTTCAAGCCAGGGTAAAAGTACGTTCCAATGATGAAATAGGTAACCTTGGCAGCAGATTTAATAATATGGTATCTCAAGTTCAATTTCTTATAGATACAAAATACAAATTAGAAATAAGAAATAAAGAATCAGAAATGAAAGCATTACAAAGTCAAATCAATCCCCACTTTTTATATAATACATTAGATATGATCCGCTGGTCTGCCCGGCTTGAAAATGCTGCAGAAACGGGGAAGAGTATCGAAGATTTATCCAGAATATTTCGTATCAGTTTAAGTGACGGAAAACTGTGGATCACTCTCAACGAAGAGTTAAAAAACGTTCATAGTTATCTCGAACTTCAAAAAAGACGCTTAGGAGGGAAACTTTCCTTTTTAGTAATAAAAGAAGCAGGGTTGGAACATACACTGATGATGAAAATCATTTTGCAGCCGCTCGTGGAAAACAGTATCAAACATGGTTTTTCCAATCACAGCAAGGAAAATTTCATATATATACGCGCTTATGCAGTTAATCAAGAAGAGCTCATTATTGATGTGATCGACAATGGAAAAGGAGTAGATTGTAATCGTATTAACTCTATTTTTTCATCTGATCATTGCAAACACGAGGGATTCGCTCTTCGTAATATTAATGAAAGAATTACGAATGCATTTGGGCCCTGTTTTGGTTTAGAAGCAAAGGAACATACTGGTACGTTAATTAGAATTTATCTGCCTCTCGTTTATGGGGAAAAACAGCTGAATCTATTCTTAGAAAGGAAAGGACAAAATGGATAAAATTAAGATGCTTATTGTCGATGACGAAGCAATGATATGTGACGGGCTGGCTTCTACTATTTCATGGGACGATATAGGAGTCACTGTGGTGGGAACAGCTTATAATGGAAACGAAGCCGTGAATATTATAAAAAACTGTGACGTGGATATTGTTTTAACGGATGTATACATGCCTGAAATGGATGGATTGGCACTTACAGAATATTTGTCTGACGAATATCCTGCTATAGAAATTGTAATGTTCAGCGGATATGACGAGTTTGAATATGCACGGCAGGCTCTCCGGCTGGGGGTAAACGATTATATGCTTAAACCTGTCGATATTGATGAACTTCTTGATTTAGTGGCTTCCATTAAAAAGAAAATAGAACAAAAAAAGGTGAAGGAAAAAAGAAAAGGAGATAAGAAACTTCAAATTATTTCTGAGTGGATAAACTATTATATCTATAATTCTCCTATACCAAGTAATTTCAAAGAAAAAACCGAAGTGCCTAATAGATATTTTTATCGTGTTTTGGTAAGTGAGATGACAGATTATTCAGGTAATACATCATCTAATCAAAAACCCGAGTTATTATGGAAAAATAAATGGAAATCCTTTCTTCATAAAAAATGTGAAGAGGAACATATTCAATGTACTTTTATGTCTAATCATATAAATGAAGCTATTACCGTTTTCTTTACCGAAGCTCAAGAAAACATCAGCATGTCTGTCTTCCAAAACTTTTGTTTTGAAATGAATAAAAAACAACCCTTCCCTTTACAACATGGTATTTCTTCCATTGGTTCAGCTATCAAAGGTACCCCCTTGTTGTTTCAGGAAGCAAGCATGGCATTATCTCAACATCGAGGAAAAAGGGAAACCATTTCCTCCTATAAAGAAGCAAATAACTCGGAAATCCCGAGTACAAATACTATAAAAAAAGAATTACAGAAAGCTGTATTCAACGATGAACGAGAACACATCAAAGAACTATTAAATGAACATTTTGATTATCTAGTTCAAACAGATTTGTCGTTAACAGAAACTCTGCAGCTCAACCGGGAGCTTGAAATTATTATAGTGAATAACATTCATGATCGAACCAGTAAAATGCACAGTTTTACTAGAACTTTTCAGCTTCAAAAAGAAGTTGACTTAAAAACGTATAACACCTTTAGAGCATTAAAATTGTTATTACTCTCAGACTTAAATCAATTGTGCGATACGTTACATCTGCATCGACAGAAAACAAACTGGATCATAGAAAATGCGGTTCACTATATCTATAAAAATTTCCAACATGATATAAAAGCGCAACAAGTTGCAGAAGAGCATTTTATAACTCCTAATTATTTTAGTTTACTTTTCAAACAAGAAACCGGCCTGAGTTTTTCCGAATATCTTAATTCTCTGCGAATAAATAAAGCATCTGAACTATTGGCGAATACTTCGAATAAGGTTTTCGAAATAGCTGAATACGTAGGTTATAAAGAATATAAGTACTTTGTCAAAGTATTTAAAAAAAATATGGGGGTCACCCCTACTCATTATAGAAGTTTAAGTACGAAGCACATTCCATAGAAAAATGGATATAATCTGAAAAAAGGAGATTCTTGCTGATTTCCGCCCCTTTTATAATAGTAAATGTAAACGGTTACTATGATGGGAGTGGTTACGTGCACTTATTAAATAGTCCTTGGAAAATAGCAATCGGCCTGCTGCCTCCTCTTTTGATCTATTTGATTTTCAGCATTATCCCTATTTTCATATCATTTTATTATTCCTTTATGTCATGGGACGGTTTCGCTGACATGCAGTTTATAGGCTTAAATAATTATATTGAGGCTTTTAAGGATTCGACATTCTGGAGATCCGTAAAAAATAATATTTTAGTTGTGCTGGCCTCTGTAATAGGGCAAATATCGATAGGACTTACCTTAGCCCTTCTATTAAATCAAAAACTGAGTGGGGGCAAATTTTTCCGGACTATTGGATTTTTACCTGTAGTTATTTCAACGGTTGTGATCTCCATAACATGGAAAATGATTTATAACTCCGAAGACGGGATGCTCAATAACTTCTTGGGAATAATCCATTTAGATTTCTTAGCCCGGAATTGGCTTGGCAATCCTGAGACCGCCATGTATGCTATTCTAATTACTATAATTTGGCAGTTCGTAGGTTTATACTTTATAATCTTTTTATCTGCTTTACAAACGGTTCCTAAGGAAATGTTGGAAGCAGCAGTATTAGATGGTGCGTCAGAAATACAAAAAACGTTTTATATAACCGTGCCGGCAATCAAAAACGTTATTCTTGTTTCCATTGTGCTCTGTATCAGCGGAAGTCTAAAAACATTTGATTTAATTTACGTTATGACCAACGGCGGCCCCGCCCATTCAACAGAAGTCATGGCCACCTACATGTATCACGAGACATTTTCAGGCCTTAACTACGGGTATGGCAGCACTATCTCCGTGTTGATTTTTGTATTCAGCCTGATTCTAGTATTCATAACCACCAAAATTATAAGAATCAGACAAGATTAAGCTTTTAAAAAAGTGGATTGTTGTTATCGACATGTTTATCAGTTATAGAAAGGTGGACTTATCATGCAGACTAGAAAAAGGCAGATGGATCACTCCACAACTATAAATATCCCGGGCATTAAAAAAAGGGGTAGAAGAACACTAATTTACCTTATACTTCTTTTATTTTCTATCGTAAATGGATATCCAATCATTTGGATGGTAATGAATTCATTCAAATCCAGCCAAGAGTTTTCCTTAAATCCGTTTGGGCTGCCAATCGACTGGATTTTCACAAATTTCAGGGAAGCCTGGTTCACTGCAAACATCGGTACTTTCTTCTTCAACAGTATTTTCATTGGTTTAACTGCGGTCCTTATAGCAGTAATTACAGGGGGACTGGCAGCATTCTTTTTATCAAGATTCGATTTTAAAGGAAAAAAATATTTATACGGTTTCCTCGTGGTGGGATTATTGATCCCCATTCACTCTACGTTAGTCCCAATGTATATTCTCATGCAGAATCTCGGAATGCTTAATACTTACTGGGCGCTGATTTTCCCTTACGTGGCATTTAATCTCCCGATAACTATATTCTTATTAACAAGCTTTATGAGTACGTTTCCAAAAGAAATTGAAGAATCTGCTATTATGGATGGAGCTGGCGTATTCCGAATTTTTTGGTCCATTATGCTTCCTATGACTAAACCCGCAATTGCCACAGCCGTTGTAATCAATTTTATCAATAATTGGAATGAATTCGCTTTTGCTTTAGTTTTAATAAGCGACGAAGCCCTGCAGACCCTGCCGTTAGGACTCGCCAACTTTGCCGGAGCCTATACTACCAATTATCCCGCCCAGATGGCCGGCTTAACGATTGTGCTGATCCCCACGATCATTTTTTATCTCGTGATGGAAAAACAGATTGTGGAAGGAATGACGCAGGGCGCTGTAAAAGGATAAAGAGGAGGAATACACATGCAGACAAAAACATGGCAGCTGCCGGATAACTTCATCATAGGAGCAGCATTGTCGGCCTGGCAGTCGGAGGGCTGGTCCGGCAAGAAAGAGCACCAGGATTCCTATCTTGATCTCTGGTATAAAAATAATAAACATGTTTGGCACGATGGGTACGGCCCGGCGGTGGCCACGAATTTCCGCAACCGCTACAAGGAAGACATCGAGTATATGAAAGAAATCGGCCTTACTCACTTCCGCACGTCCATCAACTGGTCCCGGTTTCTGACAGATTATGAAAACGCGGTGGTGGATGAAGAATACGCCGCCTATATCAGTGATATGATTGATGAACTGCAAGCGGCCGGCATCGAACCGATGATCTGTCTCGAACACTACGAAGTCCCCGCTGTCTTATTCGAGCAGTACGGAGGCTGGGCTTCTAAGCACGTTCTTGAATTATTCCTAAAATACACGGAAAAAGTATTGGAACGACTCGGAGACCGGGTGAAGCACTGGTTTACCTTTAATGAACCGATTGTTCCGCAGACCCGGATGTATCTGGATGCGATCCGCTACCCGTTTGAACAGAATACAAAGAAATGGATGCAGTGGAACTACCACAAAGCGCTTGCCACCGCCCATGTTGTCAAGCTGTTCAAGGAGATGGGCTTAAAAGAAAAAACAGGGGCGGAAATCGGTGTGATTTTAAACCCAGAAGTAACCTATGCCCGTTCTACAGCAGCTCATGATCAGGAAGCCGCGCGCATCTATGATCTATTTTTCAACCGCGTCTTTCTTGATCCTTCCATCAAAGGAGAATATCCAGAGGAACTGCTCGACCTGCTGAAAAAACACGATATTATGTTTGAGTCAACAAAACAGGAGCGCAGCATGATCAGAGAAAACACCGTGGATACGGTTGGATTGAACCTGTATTTCCCCAATCGTGTCAAAGCCCGCACTTCCGCCTGGAACGAAGACATCCCGTTTCATCCTGAACGATACTTTGACACCTTTGACCTGCCCGGCAAGAAAATGAATCCTTACCGCGGCTGGGAAATCTATCCTACAATCATGTATGATATGGGAATGCGGATGAAAGAAGAATACGGCAATATTAAGTGGTTTATTGCGGAGAACGGAATGGGCGTGGAAAATGAACCCCGATTTAAAAACAAAGAAGGTATAATAGAAGATGATTACCGTATTGATTTCATCAGCAGCCATTTAAAGTGGCTCCTGCAGGCCATTCATGAAGGCTCCAACTGCCAAGGCTACATGCTGTGGGCGTTTACAGACAACGTTTCCCCTATGAATGCCTTTAAGAACCGGTACGGGCTGGTCGAAATCGATCTGGAAAATAACAGGAACCGTGCCTTGAAAAAATCAGCACACTGGTATAAAAGCTTAATAGAAACCGGCCGCTTTGAAGCGGAAGATGAGGAGATCTATAGATAGACCGGAGGGAAAGGTATGAAAGAATATACAGCGTTTGATATCGGAGGTTCTTTCATTAAATACGGCATTGTTAAAGAAAACGGAGACCTGCGGGAGCATGACAAAATGAAGACCCCCGAGTCTCTGGATGCATTGATCCAGCGGATATCCGCTATTGTGCATACTCATTCCGTCTCCGCCGGCGTAGCCGTCAGCTCTCCGGGAGCGGTATCAGAGGAAGGTATCATATATGGATCCAGTGCCGTTCCTTACATACACGGCCCGAACATGAAACAGCTCCTCCAAGAAGAAACCGGCATGCCTGTGTTCATAGAAAATGATGCCAATTGCGCGGGCTCCGCCGAACTATGGAAAGGGTCCGCCAAAGGCAGACAGGATGTTCTCACCGTTGTCATCGGCACCGGAATCGGCGGCGCGGTCATCAAGGACGGAAAAATTCATAAGGGGGCCAACCTGCACGGCGGAGAATTTGGCTATATGCTGCTGCATGACAGTGTTTCCGGAAATGACGCAGTCTGGAGCCGCCTGGCTTCCACGAAAGCGCTGGTTAAAAACGCAGCAGCAAAAAAAGACGTGGAGCCACACACCCTGTCCGGGGAAAAAGTCTTTGAACGGGCAGACAGCGGCGATCCGGACTGCAGGCAGGCAATCGAAGAGTTTTATCGTCTTCTCGCGATTGGACTCTATAACCTCCAGTATATTTATGATCCGGAAGTCATTTTAATCGGCGGCGGCATCAGCGCCAGGGAAAATTTAGTAGAACGAATCAATGAAAAATTGGATAACCTGCTGGATACCGTGACCCTGGGTACCATTCGCCCGGATCTTGCAGTATGCGAGTTCCGTCAGCATGCAAATCTGCTTGGTGCTGTCCATGGTTTTATTCAGAATTTGGAAGTACGAGGAGGCGTATCATCATGAATTGGGGAATTTTAGGCCCAGGTTCGATTGCTGAAAAGTTTGCCGCAGCAATCCAGCAAGAAAACGAAAGTATTTACGGGGTCGCCTCACGTAAGCTTGAAAAAGCCGAGGATTTCGCCTCCCGCCACGGAGTAATACACGCCTATGGGAGCTATGAAGAGCTATTATCCGATGAACAGGTCGATATTGTATACCTCGCCACCCCTCATTCCAATCATTATGAATACATGATCGACTGCCTGCAGCACGGCAAACACGTCCTCTGTGAAAAAGCGATCACCGTCAACAGCAGGCAGCTCCGGGAAATTAAAGAGCTTGCCCAGCACAGGGACCTTGTCGTTGCCGAAGCCATGACCATTTATCACATGCCGCTTTACGAAAAGTTAAAAGAATTCATCGCTTCCGGCGAACTCGGTCCGCTTCACATGATTCAGGTCAGCTTTGGAAGTGTGAAAGAAAAGGATGGAAGCAACCGCTTTTTCAACGAAGACCTTGCCGGCGGGGCCCTGTTCGATATCGGAAGCTACGCTCTGTCCTTCACCCGTTACTTCTTATCCAGCCAGCCTAATGACATTCAAACAACCGTAAAAAAATACAACACCGGCGTGGATGACCAGTCCGGCATTATTCTGCAAAATAAAGAGGGAGAAATGGCGGTAATATCCTTGAGTTTCAGCGCCAAGTTTCCGAAACGCGGGGTCCTTGCTTTTGAAAAAGGCTATATCACCGTCGATGATTTCCCGAGAGCCTCTCAGGCTGTGGCACAGTACCTTGACGGCGCCACCAAAACGATTTCCACCGGAGACACCGATAAAGGATTGACCTATGAAGTAAGCGCAATGAATCGTTATGTATCCAGCGGAGAGCAAGCAGATACGCTGTCCTTATCGATGGATGTCATAGAGATTATGGATAACGTCAGGAAGCAGTGGCAGCTCCGCTATCCTTTCCCGTTTGAATGACATACTGAGAGGTTCTCGTAACATCCTCCCTGGTTAAAACGTCTATCGTTACGGAAAGGAGGAGAATTGTGGCTTTGACCGGAGCTTTTGTCGTATTTATAAGCATATTCCTGATCGCAGTGTTTACTATCCTGTTTTTCATGAAACAAAAGGACAGACACCCTCCATACTTGATAACGTACATTCTGATAGGCATGCTTTTGGTCCATTGGGTTCTGTACGGGTCAGGCATCTATGCCACGTTCCCTGACATCGGCAGTATCATATTTTTACCGATTTGGTTTGTGCTGTGTGGATGGGGATTTATTACAGGAGGGATAGAGTATAAAAATAATACAATGCCGCCATCCTTATATGAAGCTTATCTCTTTTCAGTACCTTATTCGCGTTGTTTCTTCAGGGGGTGTCGAGGATGTAAAATTCTTTTTGATGATGATTACTCTTCATCAATAATCAATTTGAATCGTTTCTCCGTTAATCGACAGCGTATGGTCGTCTTCCCAGGTAACATTTGCTTTGTCGGTTCCTTTCTCGGAATAAATCGTTTTCGAAAACCACAACGGTCCTTCCAGCTTCCCAACGACGAAATAAGACGTTGCGGCTCCCCCATTTCTCAGGTACACACTCACCTCATGACTGCCATTCGGGGATTCCGACACCCCCAACATTTGATTCGGGAGCAGCAGAGTAAAAGTCAGTGCCGCTGTCAAAAAGAATGAGGCAAATATCGTAAATAGGCTTCTTGATACAGCCATCCAGTTTGTATTCTGAAACCCTATCCCTCCCATAACCACGGAGAGGGCAGCAAAAACAAGGAGCTCCCAGCCCGGGGGAAGCACCGACCAGTCAGATAGGCTGGGGTCAACAATAGAATAAAAAAACAGCAAAATAGTAAAAAGACATAAACTAAAAGACCAGTGAGCGCATTTCTTTATCATCATTAATCCCCTTTTTTTACACCTTTTTATAATTTTACAGAAATGGAGAAAACAAAGAAAAAGCAGAGATCAAGCTCCCTGTCCCCCCTCTTCTCCCGACCTTTTATAAAATATTTTTCGATAAAAGCCTCTTCCTGGACTTTATAATTCTTCTATCTTTTTTAAGGATAAAACAACAAAGACCAGTCCTATTATTCCTGACAGAATGGATAATGTTACCGGTGCTCCCCCTATTTCTCTCAAGGCGGTCCCAAAAACGCCATAATTAGTATCCCATCCTTGTCCATCCACACCTGCTAAAGTGTGCGAATAGACCGATGCTGAGATTAATGTAAAGCCATAAATAATTGTACTTAGAAACAAAAATGACAATCCCACAGCTAATTTTTTCATTCCTATCCCTTCTTTCAACGAATTGCTCCTATAATACCATCGGCATTTCCTGCAAAAACCTCCACTTCCCTTCTAGTTTTGTATATAATTTTTCTCAAACTGCGGAATGAAAGGAAGTGCAGGGAAGGGATATAGAAAAAGCCCGCCTCAGCAGCTAAGCGGACGGACTATAAGTCAATGTAAAACGTTCCACTACGTAATAAAAGATTGTTGAGTATCGTAAATTATCTCATCAGCACCCCGCCGTTGACTTCTATTGTTTCACCGGTGACAAAATCACCGTATTCGGAAACGAGATAGTAGACGGCGCCGAACACATCTTTCGGAGTGCCTTCCCGTTTTAACGGTGTGCTGTTCACCGTATTTTTTCGCCCTTCGTCAGACGTAAACGTATCATGAAACGCTGTTTCTCCGATAAAACCAGGTGATACATTGTTCACGGTAATATGGGGGGCAAGTTCCTTCGCCAGTCCTTTGGTAAAAGTCATCAATGCCCCTTTTGATGCAGCATAAGCGCAAGCTCCCGGGCCGCCGCCGTTCTGTGCCGCAAGCGACGTGATATTCACCATCTTCCCGCCGTTTTCTTTCATCATGGGAATCGTCCGCTGCGACACTAGAAATGCACTTGTAACATTCAAGTCCATCACCTGATGCCACAGCTCTTCGTTCATTTCTTCAATCGGACTGCGTTTCACCAGATTTCCAGCATTGTTGATCAATATATCCAGACTTCTGGAAAATTTTTCATTCATTTCAGCAAAAAGCTCATCTATCTCTTCTGTTTTCAACATATCCGCCTGGATCGTGACACACTTACGACCCATATTCGTAATTTTATCTTTCACTTCTTCGGCGCCGGTTGTGTTACTGCCATAATGAACGGCTACGTCCGCCCCGGCCTTTGCCAATCCGAGGGCAACGTCTCGTCCGATTCCGCTGGCTCCTCCTGTCACTAATGCTTTTTTTCCTGTTAGATCACTATCAATCATCATTTTCACCTCCGTCTCTTGTTTTCCAGATCCTTTATTAAAAATCCTGCTTTTCAACCAGAAAAATGTCTCCCTGCCCCATTATGTGATAGCATAGAATTGATAAGCGGCAGAAACTGGAGGGATAAGATGAAAGCATTGGTACATGAAAAGAAGCTTGGAATGGAAGGTCTGCATTATCAAGAAACCAAAACCCCCGAGCCGGAAGCCGGGCAGGTGCGGGTACGTTTGAAAACGACAGGAATGAATCACCGCGATTTATCCATCCTGCACCGGCACCAGCCCGAAGATCCAGCCTGCATTATCGGTTCAGACGGAGCCGGCATTATTGATGCCGTTGGCGATAACGTTACCAGGATCTCAACAGGGGACGAAGTAATCGTCAATCCCGGGCTGGGGTGGAAAGAAAACAGCGATGCCCCGCCGGAAGGGTTTGATATTCTCGGAGTTCCCACGGACGGCACCTTCGCGGAATATATTGTCATCTCAGCAGACAATGTGGAACCGAAACCGGAGCAGTTGAGCTGGGAAGAAGCCGGTGTCCTCGCCCTGCCGGCTCTTACAGCGTACCGTGTTTTATTTACACGAGCACGTGTCCACCCCGGTGATAAAGTTTTCATACCGGGGATCGGTGGTGGAGTGGCCACCTTTCTCCTACAGTTCGCCAAGGCAGCAGGAGCCACCGTTTATGTCACCTCCCGCTCCGAAGAAAAGAGAAAACAGGCCCTGGAGCTTGGCGCCGAAAAAGCGATCGACAGCCATGAAGACTGGACAGAAGCCTTAAACGGGGAAAAAATGGACATCGTGATCGAATCGATCGGCGGAGCTACTTTTAATAAATCCCTGGCACAGCTGCGACGCGGCGGGACGATGGTCACCTTCGGGTCCTCCACGGATGACACCGTCGAATTGAATATCCGTCCGTTCTTTTACGGGCAGTACAACCTCCTCGGTTCTACGATGGGAAGCACGGAAGAACTGCAGGAGATGCTGGCATTTATTAAGAAACATGATATTAAACCAGTCATGGACAAATCATTTCCTCTTGCTTCCTTTGAAGAAGCATTTGACCGTCTCCATCAAGCTGCGCAGATCGGCAATATCGGATTTCACATTTCTTAACCGGGGAAGGATGCAGACACTAGATGGTCGGATCCCGCTTTTAGTGGACGTATAGAGTATCTTTGGGAACACTATTACTCTATCATGGGCGGATAATGGGTACGATCATCCGCAAGCATCCACTAACACCTTG
This sequence comes from Salibacterium aidingense DSM 18341, assembly GCF_000429685.1. Classification (GTDB taxonomy): domain Bacteria; phylum Bacillota; class Bacilli; order Bacillales; family Marinococcaceae; genus Salibacterium; species Salibacterium aidingense. Next base: position 7,552 of record NZ_AUCI01000028.1, on the reverse strand, counting down.
CTCCAATGCTTTAGTGTCCGCATGACAATGTCTTGCGGACACTATTGCTGTATTTCCAGGCTGCTAATGTACACAATCGAAACGTTCTTCCTGTAAAAAGGATGCCCCTAACAACATTCCAGTGCTTACTGCTCGTCTTCCGGGCTGTGATCTCTATATTTTTTCCACCGGCGCATAAAGGAAGACTGTGTAATCCCCAGTGCTTCGGCGGCTTTTCTCGTCGACCCGTACTTTTCATAGGCATTATCGACCATTTCTTTTTCCACCGCTGCCAGCGTTTCCGGCAGGCTTTTCGTTTCTGTGATAAAAGTGGAAGAGGAACGGTTTTGGACAACATCTTCTGGAAGATCCTCTACGGTAATCGTCTCTCCGCCGGAGGTAATCACCATCCGTTCCACTACATTTTCCAGCTCCCGTATATTTCCCGGCCATTCATACTTCTGCAAAATATCCAGAACTTTATTAGAGAAGTGGCGGTTTGTATGATGCTCTTCATTAAACCGTTCCAGAGAAGCCTGCAGAATGGGGACAATATCTTCTCTCCGTTCCCTTAAAGCGGGGACATGGATCGGTAAAACATGGAGCCGGTAAAATAGATCTTCTCTGAATTTCCCTTCTTCCACCATCTTCTTCAGGTTTTTATTGGTGGCTGCAATAATCCGTATATCCACCCGCTGCCGGGACGTCTCCCCTACCGGCAGAAACGTTTTATCCTGCAGCAGCTCTAGAAGTTTCGGCTGAACATGCAGCGGCAGTTCCCCGATTTCATCCAGAAACAGCGTTCCTTTATCGGCCAGCTTTACCAGACCTGTTTTTCCGCCGCTGTATGCTCCAGTGAAGGCTCCTTTCGTATAACCGAACAATTCAGATTCAATTAATGATTCGGGAATTGTTCCGCAGTTCACCTGCATAAATGATCCCGAATGGCGTTCACTCAAATCATGTATCCGTTCTGCTGCGGCGTTTTTTCCCACCCCTGTCTCCCCCGTAATCAACACGGTCGTCTGAACTCCCGCAACTTTGCCGATTAAATCGAGCAGCTTAACAAAACTCGGACCTTTCCCTAAAAAGTCGGGACGGTCCTGTTCTTTCTTAGCAACCTGAATATTACGGATCTCCTGACTGTACCTCCGCAGAAGACTTTCCGTTTCTTCCAGCTGCATGGATGTTTTCACATTTTTGGTTATGTCACGGGAGTGTACAATAATTAACGGTTCCCCTTCGATATCCATTTTATGGCCGCTTACCAGGTACTGCCTGCTTCCTAATGAAGTCTGTACCGTATTGATCGAACCCCCCGCTTCCAGAACCATACGTGTGATCGACGGCGTCATAACACCTTCCTGTTCGAGATCATATACATTGCGGCTTATCAGCTCGTGCCGGGACGTGCCGAGAATTTTTTCGCTGGCATCATTCAGCCAAATGGTGTTCCCTGTTCCATCAGAAAAATATAATCCATCATTCAGTACGTTTAATATTTTTTTGACAGAATCCTGATGTAATATCTGTTTCATACTCAATATAAGGACTCCTATTCCCGTTTATTGAATGAATATTGGTTCATGCCGCTTAACCCTTCATTATTTTGAATTATTTTTGGTTCAATCGAATCAGTAACGGTTCAACTTCCGATTATGTTGATCTTACTTGATGAGATCCTGCCTGGTCAATGACTGATTTGCCGGTTCCATGTAAATATAGTATTTGGCATAGTATTTGCAATGTACGCTGATAACACTTATCGAAAAAGGAGGTGAATCAATCCAATGAATATCGATGTTTTCATTTTATTTTTCAATGCTTTTTTAACTACCCTGTTGTCTTCCGCTGTTGTCATTTGGATTCTGCGTAAAAAATACCTTCCTGTTATCAGAAAAATGGAAAAAGAACAACAAGAAGAAAACAAATAACCTTTGAAGGAGGAAAAAGCCGTGACCTCGACTATATTTTTTATTGTGTTAGCGATATATGTCATCACAGGCGGAGTCGTTGCCAGATTTGTCAAAAGTAAAGCTGATTTTTACGTAATGGGGGAGAAAGGCACGACCGTTCTTATCGTTGGTACGTTGGCGGCAACGTATCTAAGTGCGGTTACACTGCTCGGAATATCAGGACAGTCCTATGCGGAGGGGCCGCTTGTCATTGCCACTCTCGGTTCCTTCGGAGCATGGATAGGTACACTGCTTGCCGTTATTTATATCGGAAGAAAAATGAAAGCTCTCGGCTGCCATACAATGCCTGATTTTTTCGAAAAACGGTTCAACAATAAGAAAGTAAGCATTATTGCATTAATCATTATGATTATAGGTCTTCTTGGATACGGTGTCATTCAACTTATCGGGGCAGGTCTGGTATTGAGCCAGGTAACCGGCATCGCTTTTCCTTGGATGATCGTTCTGTTTACTGTTGCTCTGCTTGTTTTCTGCGCTCTTGGAGGTATGTACGGAGTCGTCATCACGGATACGATTATGCTGTTCACGATGCTTGCCATTTCCTGCATTATTGCGCCTTACTTAATTGGACAGGCAGGGTTTGAAAACATGAAAGCATTAGGAGAGCAGCTTCCTTATTACTGGAGTATTGGCGGGACAGAGCAGCGTCCGATCGGCTGGTCCATTTCCCAGTTTCTTGTCTGGATCCTGTTTTTCTCATGTACCCCGGCCCTTGTTTCACGGGTATTTCCGGCCAGAAACGATTTTGTCATTTTGAAATCCGCCGTCATTGGTGTATTCCTTGCTCCTTTCATGCAAGTGATCGTGTTTATCGCTGCCGGGAGCATGAGAGTGCTGCAGCCCGGAATCGAAAACACAGACAATGTCATGATTATCGGATTTTTAGAGCATGTCCCTTCTTTCCTCGGCGGCATCGGGCTTGCCGGATTGATGGCTTCCATCATGTCCACAGCTTCAACCCTGTTTGTCCTTGTAGGTTTCGCCCTTGCCCGGGACCTGTATGAGCATTTGAATGAGAAGAAAATGGACGAAAAACAGAGCCTCTGCCTCGGCCGTTACGCACAAATTCTAGTTGCAGCCGTCGTATGTATTATCGCAATCATGAGACCATCCGCCATTTACTGGATTTCCATTTATGCCGGAGCTGTCTTTGGTGTAGGCTGGCTCCCTACGGTAGTCGGAGGGCTGGAATGGAAACGGATGAACAGCAAAGCAGCGGTAGGAAGCATGCTGATCGGCACAGGTGCTTTTATTCTGATTGATGAACTGTCACGAAGGGGAGTTATACCGCTTCCGGAACAGATCGATTCGCTCATGATCTCGTTCGCTGTCGGCGTTGCCGCACTGCTCATCATCGGATTCAGCACCCGTCCCAATGAGTATGAAATGGAGTACTTTCATACGATGAAAAACACAAGCATCGCTGATAAAACCATTCAGGAAATCACTGCCGAAAAGAACGGACTTTCCAAGCTGAAAAAACAGTATAAACAGACGATGGTGATTTCTGTGTCCTTTATCTTTGTTGCAGCACTTATCTGGGGTTATTTCTTCATACGATTAGGACTTTAATACAAAGGAGAATAGACAACGATGAATTCATCAGAAATAACGAGTCAGGTCATAACAGAAATAGAGAACATGTGGGAGGAGGAAGTACAGTTCCTGCAGCATATCGGCCGTTTCCCGAGCACGCTCGGGAACGAACAGGCCCTGCAGCATTATCTCGCTTCTTATTTTTCTGAAGAACTGGATCTCGAAGTGGATCAATTTACCCCTGATATAAAAGAATTATCCACCCACCCGGGATTTTCGGTGCCGGAATGGAGCTATGACGGACGCTCTGTTGTGGTTGCATCCTCTCCCACCGCCGCAGAAAAAACGGGCAGGAGTCTTATTTTTCAGAGTCATGTGGATGTTGTGAGCCCGGAACCCCTGTCTTTATGGTCTGTGGATCCCTGGGGCGCCCAGCGTATCGACGGGAAAGTATACGGACGCGGCCTTCAGGATATGAAATCCGGGCTGGCCGCCATGGTTTTCGCCTATAAAGCCATCCGCGCGGCAGGCTACCTCCCTGCAGCTGATTTTTATCTGCAGACTGTGATTGAAGAGGAATGTACGGGAAACGGTGCTCTTGCCGCACTGGAAAAAGGATGGACCGCTGATGGAGCACTTATTCCCGAACCTTTTGGACTAAAAGCCACCCGCTCCCAGCTGGGCGTGCTGTGGATGCGGGTCACCGTCAAAGGGGCAGGAGCTCATACCGAGCGTGCCAGTGAAGCGGTTAATGCGATTGAAAAGTTATATGTCATGATGGATGCCTTAAAACAGTATGAAACCTTTATCAATGAAAAACCGAAACATCCGGATTTTTCCCATCATGATCATCCGCTGAATGTGAATATCGGCACGATTAAGGGAGGGGACTGGCCGTCCAATGTACCATCAACGGCTTCTATGGAAGTGCGGATCGGTTTTTATCCGGGAGAAGATCCCGAAGATATCAAGAAAGAAGTGGAAAACTGGTTGATGGAAGCTTCACAGAAAGACCCGTGGCTTTCCACCACACCGCCGGATATCACCTTTTTCGGCTTTCATGCCGCGGGTGTATCGATCGATGATCAATCGCCATTATTCCAGACGCTGGATGCCAGTCACGAAAAAATCACAAGTACTTCTCCTGGAAGAAATGCATTAACCTGCACAACTGATCTTCGTTTCTTCAATCTATATTATGACATTCCTGCTACCTGTTACGGCCCGGTTGGAGGAAATATGCATGGTCCCGATGAATGGGTCGATCTTGATAGTGTTAAAAAAGTCACTAAAGTTTACGCAGACTTCATTTCTTCCTGGTGCGGTCTTGTTCCTGACAAAACAAAAAGGTAGGTCCTAATAACTATGAACATTAATGTAGACAGAATGAAACGTAGATTTCAGCAGTTAAATAAAATTGGCAGAAGTCACGGTGGAGGTATCAACCGTCTTGCCTTAACGGATACAGATAAAGAAGCCAGAGATCTGTTTCTTGCGTGGTTAAAAGAGCTGGATTTGGAATTACAATGGGACGACCTGGGAAATATATATGGGGTTAAACCGGGAGTAGATGACTCTTTGAAACCTATTCTAATCGGTTCCCATCTAGACTCCGTTCCTGACGGCGGTGCTTTCGACGGTGTTCTCGGTGTATTAACCGGTCTCGAAGTGATCGAAACTTTAAAAGAGAATCAAATTTCCCACCGCTTTCCTGTGGGAGTTGTCAATTTCACAAATGAAGAAGGAGCCAGATTTCCGATTCCAATGACTGCCAGCGGGGTTCTCAGCAGTATTTATCCTAAAGAAAAAATGTATCACCTTCATGATGAAAATGGTGACACAATCGAACAAGAACTGCAACGGATAGGCTTTCAGGGAAAGGAAAAATACCGCATTACAGATTTAGAAGCTTTTCTGGAGCTTCATATTGAACAAGGCCCGGTCCTCGAAGAAAAAGGAGCCCATATCGGGATAGTGGACGGTATACAAGGATTGTCCTGGCAGACCATCAGTGTTTATGGAGAGGCAGATCACGCCGGTCCTTCCCCAATGTCTTACCGCAAAGATGCTGGTATTGCAGCCATGCGCGCCATGCTTTCTATTCATGATTGGGTAAATCATTTAAATGACGGCACGCTAGTCACTTTTGGAAAGATTCAAACCATACCGGATACGATCAATGTCATCCCCGGTGGATCAAAATTTTCCCTGGATATTCGTCACCCGGATAATAATGTACTGCTAAAACGTCAGGAAGAATGTTTGAAACGGATAAATGACATCATTACATTAGAAGGATGTTCATGGGATCATGAATCATTATCTTACATGGCACCTGTTTCTTTTCATCCACCATTTGTCAAAGAGCTGGAGCAGATCTGCCGGAATAATGATTATGCTTACCAAACAGTGACAAGCGGTGCCGGGCATGATGCGATGCATATGAATCAACTTGCCCCCGCCGTGATGGTGTTTGTTCCCAGTATCAATGGGAAAAGCCACAATAAAGAGGAGGTCTCCCGGTGGGAAGATATTGGTCCTGCTGTAGACGTCATTTATGAATGGATCGTTCAATATAATAAAATATAGAATTTAGACAATGTCTGCTTACTTTCAGCAGCTAAATCCTTATTACATTAAAATCTCCCGGAGCACCGGGAGATTTTAATTATATCTTAAACGACGTGTACTTCACTTCCAGAAATTCCTCTAAACCGTAGTACCCGCCTTCCCGGCCGAGGCCGCTTTCTTTCATGCCGCCAAACGGCGCCTGCGGAACCGACGGCAGGCCGTCGTTGATGCCGACAATTCCGTATTCCAGCGCTTCGCTCAGCCGCATGGCCCGGGAAAGGTCACGGGTAAAGGCGTAGGCAGCGAGTCCGAAATCGGTGTTATTCGCCAGCCGCACCGCTTCGTCTTCGTCCCGGAACGTGGCAATCGGCGCAACCGGCCCGAAGGTTTCCTCCTGCATACAAAGCATGGTTTCGTCTGCTCCGGCGATGACAGTTGGCTCATAAAATCCGGGTTTTCCTTCCACCCGCGAGCCGCCGCTCAAAATCCGGGCTCCTTTTTCTTTCGCGTCGGCGACATGGGCTTCGACTTTTTCCAGGGCCGCTTCATTGATGAGCGGGCCGACGTCAACGCCCGTTTCAAAGCCGTCTCCGGCCTGCAGCTTCTGCACAGCGGCGGTGAATGTTTCTTCAAACGCTTCTGCAAGACTTTCCTGCACGTAAATCCGGTTGGCACAGACACACGTCTGGCCGGCGTTACGGAATTTGGATTGGATCGCGCCTTCCACCGCCTGTTCCAGATCCGCATCGTCCATCACGATGAACGGAGCGTGGCCGCCGAGTTCGAGCGAGACTTTTTTCATCGTCTGCGCTGATCCTTCCATCAGTTTTTTCCCGACCGGGGTGGAGCCGGTGAAGGTGAGCTTGCGAACCCGTTTATCGTCGAGCCAGGTTTGGCCGATCGCGGGGGCATCGCCGGTTACAACATTGACCACACCGGCCGGAATGCCGGCCTCCTCCGCCAGTTCCGCCAGCATCAACGCGGTCAGCGGCGTGTCTTCCGCCGGTTTGATGACGACCGTGCAGCCGGCGGCCAGCGCCGGTCCGACTTTCCGGGTAATCATCGCCGCCGGAAAATTCCACGGGGTAATCACAGCCGTCACGCCAACCGGCTGTTTCTGGACAACAATCCGCTTATCCGGGGCCGAAGCCGGAATCGTATCGCCGTAGATCCGTCTGGCTTCTTCGGCATACCATTCGATGAAGCTGTTGGCGTAGCCGACTTCCCCATAAGCCTCCTTATAAGGCTTGCCCTGTTCACTCGTCATCAACGAGGCCATGGCTTCCCGGTTGGCTTCGATCAACTCGTGCCATTTTTTCAACCGGGCTGCTCGTTCATTCGCCGTTTTGGCCGCCCAGGCCGGGAAGGCTTCCGCCGCCGCATCAACAGCTGCTTCCGCCTCCTTCTGTCCGGCAAACGGCACCGCAGCTACCGTTTCGCCGGTCGACGGATTCGTCACATCCATTTTATCCAGGCTGGTTCCTGTCCAC
>NZ_AUCI01000027.1 GCF_000429685.1 Salibacterium aidingense DSM 18341 | reverse complement strand
TTTTGACGCAGCGATAGAACAATACACAAAAATCCGAACGATTTATGGAAAAAATCGTTCGGATTTTTTGTCCTTGATAATGTTTTGTCCCAGACTGTTTTTTCATGAAATTACCCTTGTAATACGATGTATAAAAAATTATACTGTAACTATATTCCAGAAATGAGGAAGGAAGACCAATGGACAAAGAGATGATGAAGGGAAATATCGATTTAATCCTGCTTTCCCTGATTGCAAACCGTGATTTGTACGGCTATGAAATGACAAAAAAACTGAAAGAGCTAAGTGATGAGGCGTATCATATGAGCGAAGGGACTTTGTATCCAGCGCTGAAACGGATGGAGCGCAAAGGCTGGGTGGAAGCGTACTGGAGTGCCCCGGAAGGAGCGCGGCGAAAATATTATACGATAACGGAGGATGGCGCCAAAGAGCTGGAGCGTAAACGCAGAGACTGGGCTTCTTTGAATGATCTTATGAACAAGACCGGTGGAGCGTATGACACATAAACTCGAAAACTATGTGAAGCGGATTGTTGAGCAGACGGACTGCAGTAAGTCGGAAAGGGAGGACCTTTATGAAGAGATGCTTTCCCACGTTATGATGCGCCGGGAGGAGGAAAGGCAAAAAGGAAAAACGGAAAAGGAAGCAGAGGAGGAAGCGATGAAACTTTTCGGCAGGGAAGCGAAGATCGGCGATGGGCTGCAGCAGGCAATGTTTCCGTACCGGCGGGAACTGCTGCTTCTGCTGGCATTACTCGGCTTTTTGTTTACATTTGGGAAGTATACCGCTGTGCTCGTTCAGGAACAAACGGCTTTGCTGCCTATACTTTCCGGCACTGCCGGCCATTCGGCGGTGTTGTTTTTTGCGCTGAATCGTGCGTTTGCCGTGAACCGGAAGATTTGGCTTGCGCTGGCGCTGCTGCTAAATCTCTTATTGCTGCTGCTGAATATGACGTCTTTTTACGGCGGCTGGCAACCGGCGTATCTGTTGATGATAGGGTTGAATATCTATCTAATGTACCGGACCGTCTTGACGTATGAACGGCCGAAGGAACATAAAACCGCGCGGCGTATCATTCATGTGGTGAATATCACGCTGGGATTGGCCGCCGGTCTTGGCGAGGGATACATTTATTTGATCGCCATGGGGTTTTGAGCCCCTCCCGCTATATTATTAAACGTCGTGATACCGATTTTCCTTTGGCTGCTCCTGTATACAGCCCAGATTTTTTATGTGGCACGCAAACCTAAACTTGCACTGGGAAGTCTTGGATTATCAGTGCTTGTTCTGCTCTCGATCTTTTGGCCCCTGCTTTTTTCGATATTTTAATGAAAGGGAGGCGGTTGGATGAATAAAAAAGGGTTGTTGATAGTATTTGGAGTGATCGCGTTTGTAACAGGGGGGTTGGCGGCGGCAGGTCAGATGGTGAAATCTAGTGAAGAAGCCTCGCCTTCGTTCACCGGGGAATATAGTGTCGGAGCGGATGGGACGCTTGCTTATGTCACAGAATCAGACGGCATTCAGACGTTACACGTGGCTGTAGGAGAAGGTGGAAGCAGACAAGTATACATAGCAGACGATTCGAAGGAAATATGGGCCCCTGTTTTTAACGGAGAAGATGAACTGGCGTTTGTGGAAACGACCGGCTACCCGGATGCTCCGGAAGGGGAGCAGGAATTTCAGCTGGAATACAGTGATGTACGGACCGTGTCTGTAGAGGGAGGAGAGCCGGAAACCGTGCTGCAGGTACGCGGTGTCATCACCGATCTTGTGAACGATCCAGCCCGGAAACGCTGGATTGTCAACGGCATTCATCTCCATACTGATGAAAAACCGGAAGAAGGGTTTATCCCCTATTCTTCGGGGTTATATACTCTGCGGCCGGACGGCTCTTTTGAAGAAATACGTTCGTTTGACACATATTCTCCAGGTTCGTTACAAATTTCCGAGGATGGAGAAAAAATGCTCATGATTCTCGCCGACGACTTTGAAAATGCGACCCCGGATTCGATGTTTGAAGCTACGGAACGGATTTATGAAATGGAGATCAATCAGCCGGAGGAGATGGCTGTCGTATCCGATGAAGCAAAGGACATACCCATTAGTGAAGTGGCGGCAGTAGATGAAAACCGCCTGCTGTATCAGACGATTATGAACTGGGGAGAAGGCGGAACCTTTGAATATGACTTCGTATGGTATGACCGCGGGGCCAAAGAGGAGGGAGACCGTCTTCATATTAATGAAGCGGTGCAGGAGACACAGCTAGGGGATGATGATGCCTGGCTGTATTACGTAAAACGAAGCCGAAAATCCGATCAGACGGAAGTTTTTGAACTGTTTCGGTATGATTTGGAAAGCGGGGAAGAAGAAAAGGTTAAGCTGCCGCATTTAAACAGCCAAGTGCTAATGATTCGACAATCGCCCATTTTCTTTGAGAATAGAAAGAAGGAAATATGCTGAAGTGATCGAAATAGATAGTTATAGAAGGGAGGAAGCATACTCGTTTTTTTGTACTGAGGACAAACTCTAGCAAAGGGCAGTCGATAGGTAGTACAGGCAAGGAGGAAATTGTTATAATTATTAAAACAGATGATTTAACGGGCTCCGAAGTAGCAGAACTGCTAAGGGAACATATTCAGAGTATGAGACTGTATTCCCCGCCGGAAAGTAAACATGCCCTTGACCTGGAGGCGTTGCGAAAACCAGAGATTACCTTCTGGAGTGCGTGGGAAGGTAATGAATTAGTTGGCTGCGGGGCACTTCAACAGCTGGACAGCCGGCATGGCGAAATCAAGTCCATGCGGACATCTTCCACCCATCTAAGGAAAGGTGTAGCAAAACGAGTTCTTCAACACATCATTGAAGAAGCTAAAGGGCGTGGTTACCGACGATTGAATCTGGAAACGGGATCCATGGATGCTTTCGAACCGGCTAGAAAATTGTACGAAAGCTTTGGGTTTCAATATTGTAAACCGTTTTCGGACTACTCGGAGGATCCAAATAGTGTTTTTATGACAAAGGAATTATAAGCCTCATTTTAAAAGAGGCATTAGTTAAAAAATGTAAGACAGCCATTCTTGCTTTGTTCTTCAAAGGCGCATTACCGTATGTTGTGCTTTTTTGAAAGTTTTGCGGAAGCAGGCCGCTTCTTAGCAGGGGGGCCTTGTTCATCGTTGACCAACTTAGAGATGAAATGCAACCCATTAACTGTTTATTATAAGGGAGGTATGGTAGATTTAAGGTATATAAGTTCCAGGCAGAGGATACAGAAGACTGCAGCAAGGAGGATACGTATGTACTATGGAGCGATTGAAGCAGGAGGCACGAAATTTGTGTGTGCTGTCAGCCGGGACGGAGTTAAAATCGAAGATCGAACCAGCATTCCAACCACCTCCCCGGAAGAAACGCTGAAGCAAGTGTTTGATTTTTTCGATCCATATGATTTGAAAGCTATTGGCATTGGTTCTTTTGGGCCGATCGACGTAAACAGGGAGTCGGATACATATGGTTACATTACCAGTACTCCTAAGCGGGGCTGGGGGTATTTTGATTTTCTCGGCACGATGAAAAAGACCTATAATATCCCCATGTCGTGGACGACGGATGTGAACGCTGCGGCCTACGGGGAGTTCCGCAAAGGCGGAGCCCAGAACGCGGGGAGCTGTGTTTACTTGACAGTCGGAACCGGTATCGGCGGCGGTGCTGTCGTGGACGGGAAAGTCCTGGAAGGTTTCGGCCATCCAGAAATGGGGCACATTCTTGTGCGGCAGCATCCGGATGATCATTACGAAGGCGCATGCCCGTATCATAAAAACTGTCTGGAAGGGATGGCCTCGGGACCAGCGATTGAAAAACGATATAACAAAAAAGCCCAGGATCTCGCTTCAGAGGAGAAAATCTGGGAGATGGAAGCGTATTATCTGGCACAGGCGCTCGTGAATTATACCCTGATCCTGCGTCCGGAAACCTTCATTCTTGGGGGCGGGGTCATGAAGCAGTCCCAGCTTTTTCCTTTCATCCGCGAACAGTTTTCCATTCTGCTAAACGACTACGTGGAAACTCCCGATCTTGAGACCTCTATTACAGCACCGGGTCTTGAAGACAATGCCGCCATCACCGGCTGCCTCCTGTTAGCGAAAGAAGCGGAGAAATAAGTGATTTATATGAAGCCGCTAATCAGTGAAAAATACTTTTACTGTCCTCCAAGGGAGTTTGGAGAACAATAGAATGGCAGTTGAGAAAAATAGTGTCTTCCAAATGGAAATGGAGGACACTATTTTTATTCATTAAAAAATAATGTCCTCCACCTTCATATATCAGTAATGAATGGTATTTATTGGATTCCTTTTATTCCACTCAAACTGCCGCCTTTCTCAAAGAGCCTTTGAATATTTTTCTCGACTTCCGGATCAGAAACCAAGGGCGGGGCGTGATGCGGTTTGATACGAGCGTCGATGATCATGTTGTCGCAGCCCCAGTGTTTGTTGTCGTAAAAGCTGTTTACGCCATGGATGTCGTGCGAGGGGTTGCTGCGGGTGAACACGGCCCAGAGAAAATTACGCAGGGACGCCGTGAAGAAATCCCTGTCGTCACAGACAATGATCATCGGGCAGGAGGAAAGTCCGCCGTCTGCCTGGATTGTATCAGCAAGAGTCTGACATTCCTGCCCGGCTGTTTTTTCATCAGTGAAGGCAGGTCCTTCCACAACTGCAGCCCCGGGCATCATCAGCGCCGGCCGGGTAAAACCTTCAGCTTGATCGAGCACGGAAGGCGTTTCGCTGCATAATTCCCGGATTTTGTCTCCGTAGGCGGCAATGATCACTTTGCTGCCCCGGTTCAAAGCCTCTCCGGAATAATCAAGTGTATCGATCGTTGTTTTCGTTTGAAAATGTAGATCGCGGTGCAGGTCAATCCGTTCGAGAATGTAGGTTAAAAAGTCGACTTCCTGATGGGTGTCGAGCTCCCGTTCCTGTTCTGCCGTAATAAAAAGATATTTTGCCAGGCTCAGCTGGCCGGTGCCCAGAATCCGGTTCGCAATCGTAAGAAGTTCGGTTGGTTTTTGTACTTCCTGGAACGGAATATATCGTTCACTGCCGATCGCAAACAAAAGGGGGTGGACCCCGGCGGCATCGACGGCATGGACTTCTTTGACGCCGGGGATTTCCTGTTTCACCGCGTCTCCGGTCATTTCATGGATGATTGAGCCAAAAGAGGTGTCTTCCTGCGGCGGCCGGCCAACTACCGTGAATGGTAAAATCCCATCCTGTTTCGCCCATACCTTATGAATATGGAGGACTGGAAATTCGTGCGTCAAGCTGTAATAGCCGAGGTGGTCTCCAAAAGGCCCTTCTGGCTTCGTTTCGCCCGGATATACTTCTCCTGTAATGACAAAATCGGCGTCATGACTAATGCAGAAGCCATCGATGTAGCTGTAACGGAAGCGGCGGCCGGCTAAAAGACCCGCGAATGTCATCTCACTGAGCCCTTCCGGCAGTGGCATGACAGCGGCTAGTGTATGTGCCGGCGGGCCGCCGATGAAGATACTGACTTTCAGCGGTTCCCCGCGTTTTGTGGCTTTTTCCTGATGAATTCCGATACCGCGGTGGATTTGATAGTGAAGCCCGGCTTCTTCATTTACTCTATACTCATTGCCATCCAGCTGAATCCGGTACATGCCCAGATTCGAATTCATAATGCCCGGCTTCTCTGGATCTTCGGTGTAAACCTGGGGGAGGGTAATGAAAGAGCCGCCGTCCTCCGGCCAGTGCTGGATAAACGGGAGGCTAGAAAGCTGTATTTCCTGAAATCCGGGTGCTTTTTTCTTTTTGGCAGGAAGCGCATTCGCCGCTGCCACTCCGCTGCTCATATTTTGAAAAGGGTGTTTCAGTGCTTTCATCGGATCATTTCGAAGAGATACCACATTCTGCACCTTGCCCCATGTGCGGCGAAAGATAAAGCGGCTCCGTTCTACTGTTCCGAAAAGGTTGGAAAGGGCTGGATAATCCGATCCTTTCACATTTTCGAATAATAAAGCCGGTCCGCCTGCTTCGTGAACATTCAGGTGAATCGCAGCCATTTCCAGATAAGGGTCCACTTCTTCCGTGATACGTGCCAAATGGCCGTTATTCTCTAGATCCTTCACGCATTCAGCCAGATTCCGATACATTTACAGCATGCTCCTATCGTTATGTATTTCTTTCTATGTTCATTTTAATGGAATTCCGAATAGAAAAAAATGAAGAAAAGGGGAATTTCTCCTCCGCCATATTTCTTTCAGAAATTATGGCAGACTCTCTTCCCTTAAAATATGATAAACTTTACATATCAATTTTCTATAAGGCAGGTACATTATGGCGTCAGAAAAAGAAAATATTACAAGGCTTCACGTGAATGATAAGGAAATTGTTTTGATTGGAACGGCACACGTATCCAGGCAGAGTGCCGAGCAGGTGAAGGAAGTCATTGAAGAAGAAAAGCCGGATTCGGTTTGTATCGAGTTGGACGAACAGCGATATCAATCGATGACGGAACGAGATAGATGGAAAAACATGGACATTTTTAAGGTGATCAAGGAAAAGAAAGCCTCCCTTTTGTTGATGAACCTGGCGATCTCCTCGTTCCAAAAGCGGACAGCCCAACAGTTTGGCATTAAATCCGGACAGGAAATGATGCAGGGGATGGAATCCGCCCAAGACACAGGAGCCGAGCTTGTGCTCGCGGACCGCGATATTCAGGTGACGTTTTCACGAATATGGCATCAGGTAGGGTTTTGGGGGAAAGCGAAGCTGTTGATGATGATTGTCTTCAGTATCTTTAATAAAGAGAGTATTTCCGAAGAAGAGCTGGAAAAAATGAAATCGCAGGATATGTTGAATTCCATGCTTGATGATCTTACCGAAAATTTCCCGCGCTTAAAAACACCGTTAATTGATGAACGGGATCAATATTTATCCCACAAAATTAAAGAAGCGCCGGGAGATAAAGTCGTGGCAGTACTTGGAGCTGCCCACGTGCCGGGGATCAAAAAGGAAATCTATCAAAAGCAGAATCTGCCGGCATTGCTGCACCGCCCGGTCAGCGTGGCTCCCAAGGTTATCGCCTGGACCATTCCAATCCTGATCGTGGCAGTGATTGCTTACACCTTTTATGCCAATCCTTCGGCGGGTCTGCAGCAGACAATCAGCTGGCTGTTGTGGAACGGGTCTTTTTCCGCCCTGGGAGCAGCTGTTGCATTAGGGCATCCTCTTACTGTGCTTACGGCTTTTGTCGCTGCACCGCTGACTTCATTGAATCCAGTGATCGCAGCAGGCTGGTTTGCCGGAATCGTTCAGGCGTACCTCCGCCGTCCAAATGTGCAGGATTTTGAAACCCTGTCCGATGATGTACACAGTGCGAAAGGGTTCTGGGGGAACAAAGTCACCCGCATTCTGCTCATCGTAGTGCTGGCTAATGTCGGCAGCACCCTCGGGACAATGATCGGCGGCGCTGATGTCATCCGTTTGTTTTTCGAAAATCTATAATATATCAACCATGATCTATTACTGAAAAAGGATAGACTGTCTTCTTAACCAAAAGACAGTCTATCTTTTTTTGGTAAAAAAAGGATGTTACCTTCTGCGACATTGTGTCGTTCCATACATAGAAACAACAGAGACAGGAATTCTATATAAATGAAGGAGGAAGGCAGTTATGTGTGGTTTTGTAGGATACATAAAGGATAAGAGAGAGCCGGTGGAGGCGCGGGAAAAAATACAGATCGAGCGTATGACGGAGATCATAGAGCACCGTGGTCCTGATGATATTGGCTATTACATGGATGAATACATACGATTTGGCTTCCGCCGTTTAAGCATTATAGATATAGATGGCGGCTGCCAGCCTTTATCTTTTGAAAATGATAGGTATTGGATTGTGTTTAACGGGGAGATTTATAATTATAAAGAGCTTCGCCGGGAACTAAAAGAGCAGGGTTGTACCTTTCAAACTCATTCAGATACGGAAGTCATTGCCGCCCTGTTCCATATGAAAAAAGAATCTGCCTTTGTAGAACTGCGGGGAATGTTCAGTTTATTAATATGGGACAAAAGGGCTGGAACGCTTTACGGGGCACGGGACGCTTTTGGCATAAAGCCGTTTTATTATTGGGAGGCGGAGGACGGTTTGTACTGCGCGTCGGAAAAGAAAAGTCTGTTCCCGGCTAAAGAAAATAATAGGGTTCAGGGGAAAGGGTCGCATTACTACTTAAATTTTCAGTACGTCCCGGAGCCGTATACGATGTCTGCCGGCATTCAAAAACTCGAACCAGGCTGTTATTTCCGAAAGAAACCAGAGGCTCCATTAGAAATAGAAACCTATTGGAAGCCTTCCTTTCAGCCTGTCCCCTCCTCAGAAAAGCAGGAAAAGGATGCTGTTCGGACGGCGCTGAGAGAGGCGGTCCATCTGCACATGCAGAGTGACGTGCCGGTGGGAGCTTTTTTATCCGGCGGCGTGGATTCGTCAGCGATTGCAGCCCTGGCAAAAGAAGTCCATCCCGGTATTAAAACATTTACGGTCGGTTTTGAACGCGAAGGGTACAGTGAAATGGAGGAAGCGCAGGCGACGGCGGAGCAGCTGGGGGTTGAGCATGTCAGTTGTCTCATCACACCGGAAGAAGTTATACGGGAGCTCCCTGCGTTGATCTGGCATATGGACGATCCGGTTGCCGATCCGGCAGCCATTCCCCTCTATTTTGTAGCCAGAGAAGCCAGGAAGCATGTGAAAGTGGTTTTGTCCGGAGAGGGGGCGGATGAGCTTTTCGGCGGGTATCGGATTTATCAGGAGCCCCAGGCGCTCCAGGCTGTATCCGGACTGCCGGGCTGGGCTCAATCCATCTTGAAATATGCTGCCTCCAGACTGCCGCAGGGAATGAAAGGAAAAAGCTTTATGGAGCGAGGGACCACGCCGCTGGAGAAACGTTTTATCGGAAATGCCAGCCTGTATTCGGAAGCCGAGAAGGCTCGGCTCCTTACGGATACAAAGGAGATCCATTCCTTTGAAGAAATAACAGCACCTATATACCGTCAGGCAGCCTCGTATTCCGAGGTCCAGAAAATGCAGTACATGGATCTTCTCACCTGGCTCCGCGGCGATATTCTGGTGAAAGCCGATCGGATGACGATGGCCCATTCCCTGGAGCTGCGAGTGCCGTTTCTGGATCAACAGGTGTTCCAGGCTGCATCTCGATTGAACGCTGCAAGAAATGTGACGAGATCCACGACGAAGCGGGTACTGCGGGAAGCCATGCGCGGCATTGTTCCGGACTCTGTCCTTTATAACCCGAAGCTTGGTTTTCCCGTTCCGATCCGGCACTGGCTCCGGCATGAGCTGTACGATTGGGCACTCCGAACGATAAAAGAAAGCCCGGTCAATCACCTGTTCCATAAAAAAGAAATACTGCGCCAGCTGGATGAACATGCCCGTGGAAAACAGGACTACTCCCGCAGACTATGGGCTGTGCTCGTGTTTATAATGTGGCACCACTCTTTTATTTACAATAGGAAACAGCCCCTCGATATCGCGAAATAAAAAGACAGCCATCTCATTTAACAGAGGTGGCTGTCTTTTTACAGCGAAGCAGCAAAAAATGAAACCAAATTTTAAAAAGCCGGCAAATACAGCATCTGCCGGCTTCCCATCAAATAAAGTAGTGATTCATAAAACAACAAAAGCCCTTCCTGCTCTTTCGTCCTTGCGGCTCCGAGACCGCTCCAGTGTGAATTGCTCTAAAACTATATTCTCTGTATTGTTCTTCATTCATCAGTTTGGGTATCCAGCATGTCGAAATGAATGACGAGAGGGTTAAAAAAGTGGATGATTGTATCCGTCCTTACAGTAGGGATAAGGACCACGATTAAGTATAGCGGCATCTTAACGGAAAGTCAAATTTCTAAACTGGAAACAGGATTATCGATTGGCTATCGGGAAGAAGTAAAGAGTAAAATCTCCAACATACAGGAGGAAAAACAGATGGCTGCGGAAAACGACCAGCATTATGAGGAGCTTTTGATTCTCAAAACGATTGCGGAAACATTAAACGAAAGTGATAGTATGAAGGAGATGCTGCAGAGCACTTTGGAAAAACTCCTGGAGCTGACCCAATTAGAGGCGGGATGGATTTTTCTGGCGGAGGATGAGCCGGAGTATGAACATATAGCCGACCATAACCTCCCGCCGGCTCTTGCCAGGGATAATAAAGCCCCGATGCGGGAAAGTGTCTGTTACTGCCTGGGTCTGTACTGGAGTGGACAGTTGAGCCAGGCGGTCAATATTATTGAATGTGAAAGGCTTCATAATGCGGTGAAATACGCTGAAGGGGATACCCATAATTTAACCCACCATGCCACTGTTCCGATTACGGTTCGCGGCGAGCGGCTGGGCGTACTAAATGTGGGATCACCAGGCAAGGAACATTTCAATGAAGAGGAACTCGCCCTTCTGGAATCGATTGCGTTACAGATTGGCACCGCTGTAGAACGGACCAGATTGTATGAACAGAAAGAAAAACAGGCCGTGGATCATATGTCCCGTTATATCGTGGATTATTATACAAGCGCCAATGAAGTAACCCGCTATATATGGAAGGTCACGGATTGGGACAAACTGCTGACTTCCATTGTGGAACAAATCAGTGTACACTTTGGCTGGCCCGAATCGGCAGTTATATTAAAACAGGAAAATGGATTAAGACTGCGTTCTTCCTATCATAGAGGCAGCCCCCATTTGATGGACAAGCCGCTCTCTTTGGAGGATGAAGAAATGGTAAAAGCGTTACTCACGAGATCCGCAGAGGAACAATGTATCTGTTTTAATGAAGGGAATGACCCCATTTTATCCTTTATGAAACAATCTCCTTACTCTGCAGGGCTGCCGTTAAAAGTTCGTGATATTCATGAAGAATACTATAGGATAGGGATGCTATTTATAGGAAGAGATAACGAGGATTTTAACAGCGTGGAGCTTGATATTCTGGAGGTGCTGGCGGACCATATTTCATTAGTTATGGAAAAAATACGCCTCTATGAAGAGTGGCAGGGTCTGCTTTTAGCGGAAGAACGGAACCGCCTGGCCCGGGATCTCCATGATTCAGTCAATCAAAAATTATTCTCCCTTTCGTTGATGTCCCGGGGACTCAAAGAAATGCTGGCAAAGGAGAACAATTCCCAGACCTGGGAGGCCGCTGAAGACATCGGTACCCTTGCCCAGAATGCTTTGACCGAAATGCGGACGCTTATATGGCAGCTGCGGCCATATGGAGAAGCCCGGGGTCTTTTAAGAACGGTAACAGAATATGCAGAACAACTCGACATACGCTTAACCATGCAAATGAAAGAAACGCCTTCTCTTCCGAAAACAATAGAAAAAGTTTTTTGTCAAATTGGACAGGAAGCGTTGAATAATATTAGTAAACATGCGGACACAAATCGGGCCTGGCTGCGGATTGAAAAGAAAGAAAAAGAGATAAAAATGATCATTATGGATCGGGGACGAGGTTTTGTTCCAGAGAAGGTGAACCCATTCAATTCCCTCGGGATGGCTAGTATGAAAGAAAGAGCATCTGAACTAAACGGTCGAGTGGACATTCGCAGTGAGGCAGGAAGCGGCACCATCATCACAGTAGTAATCCCTTATGAAAGTGGTGGTACATATGAGAATTAAAGTACTCGTTGTCGATGATCACCTTGTTGTGCTGAAGGGGCTGCGCTTTTTTCTTCAAACCCAGCCGGATATAGAAATCGTAGACCAGGCCCAGGACGGAGAAGAAGCATTAGAGAAAGTCCAGACGCTCAACCCAGACGTGGTGCTGATGGATGTGGTCATGCCCGGAATGGATGGGATTGAAGCGACACATAAAATCAAACAAATTGCTCCTGAGGTAAAAGTAATTATCCTTACCAGCTTTTCAGATCGGGAATCTGTCGTTCCTGCATTGAAAGCTGGAGCGATTGGATATCAATTGAAGGATGTGGAACCGGAAGTACTGGCAGAGACGATAAAAGCAGCAATGGATGGAACCCGCACGCTGCATCCTCAGGTGACCAATCAACTGATTTCTCACGTATCGACGGAAGAGGAAGCAGGGAAAAATTTCTCCATTCTGACACCGCGTGAACAGAACGTACTGGAACAAATAACGTTAGGACTCAGTAATAAGGAGATTGCCGCGGCGCTTTATATTTCAGAAAAAACGGTAAAAACGCATGTGACCAACATTCTCGGTAAAATGGAGGTACAGGATCGTACGCAGGCTGCGCTTTTCGCCATAAAAAACAATTGGTTCGATTAACCATTCATACCAAGGTCGTAGAACAAGGTCTTAGTTTAGGGTAAGACCTTTTTTTTACGCCTTTTTCCATCCGTTGAAGGATGTAATAATTTAACAATTATATAAAATGAACATTGTAAATAAAAACATCATGGAGGGAATAAAAATGGCCCGTATTTTATTTGTGAAAGCCAGTGACCGTTCAGAAGAAGAATCGGTGAGTATGAAACTTTACTACACTTTTTTAAGAAAATATCGGCAAACCCATCCTGAAGATATGGTGGAAGAGGTCGATTTGTATGAAGAAGAGCTGCCCTATTTGGGTTCTGTTATGATTAAAAGCAATGCCAAATCAGCTCGTCAACAGGAGTTGACAGAACAGGAACAGAGAGTCCGTGACATTGTTGTCCGGCATTTGAAACAATTTACAGCGGCGGACAAAATAGTGATCGCTTTTCCACTGTGGAATTTAACCGTTCCCGCTGTTCTTCATTCGTACTTTGATTTCATGCATCATCCCGGTAAAACTTTCAAATATACCGAAGAAGGGCAGGTGGGATTGTTGTCTGATAAAAAAGCGGTATTATTAAATGCAAGAGGCGGCGTTTATGAAGAAGACGACCGTTACGAAATGGCCGTCAATTTTGTTCGAAATCAGCTGAATTTTTTTGGGATTACTAATATTTCCCCGGTCATTATAGAGGGACATCATCAATTTCCGGAGACGAAGCAGGTCATTATTGAAGAGGGGCTCCGTCAGGCCGAAGAAACAGCAGCTGGATTTTGATGAGAGGGCACCTGCTTTTCGTTAAGTTTTTCAAAAAACGCAATAGAAAAGAAGTTTTTTGTCTCGAATCTGATAATATGAAGATATATGTTTCTTTCTGACAGCGGCGGCCTGCGTACACCTTATATCAGTGAAGCGAGAGAATGGGGGAAAAGACATGGAACAGCAAACGTATGCCATTGAAGCGGAAGGTTTAGTAAAGACATTTGGGGAGACCCGGGCGGTGGACGGGGCAGATCTGACGGTCCCTAAAGGAACAGTTTATGGAGTGCTCGGCCCAAATGGTGCTGGGAAAACAACTACGATCCGGATGCTTGCGACGCTGCTTCAGCCAAGTGCAGGCCGGGCCAGGGTGTTTGGGCATGATATCGTGGAGGAGGCGGATCAGGTGCGGGCCAGGATCAGCATGACCGGTCAGTTCGCATCCGTGGATAAAGACTTGTCCGGTATGGAAAATCTGGTGATGCTCGGCCGGTTGATGGGATATACGAAGCCGGAAGCTAAAAAACGTGCCAAAGAACTGCTTTATGCGTTCGGGCTGGGGGAAGCGGCCAAAAAACAGGTGAAGACCTATTCCGGCGGGATGCAGCGTCGTCTTGATATTGCCGCCAGTATCGTCGTCACGCCAGATGTCCTGTTTTTGGATGAACCAACAACAGGGCTGGATCCTCGAAGCCGTAATCAAGTGTGGGATATAGTCCGGATGCTTGTAGATGCTGGGACCACCGTTTTACTGACAACACAGTATTTGGAGGAAGCGGATCAGCTTGCGGACCGAATCGCGGTCATCGATCAGGGAAAAGTGATTGCAGAGGGAACAAGCGGAGAATTGAAATCATCGGTGGGTTCCGGAAAACTTCACGTTCGTTTGTTTCATCCGGAGACAAGGGAGCTGGCTAAACAGGTATTAGGAAGAAAGCTTGGTACCGTTGTGGAGTTGGCTTCCGATCCATCGGCTCTCTCCACGTGGGTCAATGATGTAAATCGAGCGGCTCATGCGATAGGAGAATTGGAACGCGAAGGAATTGCCGTTTCTGATTTCTCCCTGGGCCAGCCCAGTCTGGATGAAGTATTTTTGACGTTGACCGGAAGAACAGCGGAGGCCGCGGAAACAACAGAAAATGAGGAAACGGAGGCACAGGGATGAGTAAAAACATGGAACCTGTAGATCAGAGAGAAGCCTTGCAGTCAGCTTTAGCCTCGCGGGAACGTCCGCCAAAAGCAAGTCCTGTTTCAGCGTCCTTGACATTTGGGGGAAGGAGTCTGCTGAAAATCAAATATGTTCCCGAACAGTTATTTGATATCACGGCTTTTCCTATTATCTTTCTGTTGATGTTCACGTATATGTTCGGCGGGGCGATTGCGGGTTCTACAGCTGAATACCTTCAGTTCGTCCTGCCCGGAGTATTGGTATTGACTGTCGTTATGATCACCATGTATACGGGAGTTGAATTGAATAACGATATAACGAAAGGCGTATTCGACCGTTTCCGTACCCTCCCGATCTGGCGTCCTTCTGTCCTGGTGGGTGCTCTGCTGGTTGATTTAGTACGGTACACTGCCGCTTCTGCGATCATGATTACGCTTGGGCTGATTCTCGGGTTCCGGCCTGAAGGCGGAGTGATCGGCGTCCTTCTGGGAGTGGCCATTTTACTTGTTTTCTCGTTCAGCTTGTCCTGGATCTGGACGACGCTGGGTATCATCATGCGCTCTGAAAAATCATTGATGGGAGCCAGCATGATGGTGCTGTTTCCTTTAACATTCATCAGTAACGTATTTGTTGATCCGCAAACGATGCCGGGCTGGCTTCAGCCGATTGTGGAGATAAATCCCGTTTCGATGCTTGTCGTAGCAGTTCGTGGGTTTATGGAAGGCTCTGCAGCAATGGCGGATGTTGGGTGGGTCCTGCTCGTATCGGCGGTGCTTGTTGCCATCTTCGCGCCGCTGACAATGTATTTGTACTATCGGAAATAGAAAGCATGCAGAATGGAGGACATTGCGGGTGAAATTCTTTCCTGCAGTGTCCTTTATTTAAGTTTAGAAGACACTAGAGAAAGAATAAAACCGGTTCGTGGCTTCCATTTCTGTTTGGAGGTGGCGGCAAAAAGAAAAAATGAAAATAGTGGTCTCCATATAAAGGTGGAGACCACTATTTTAAAAAGCGGGGGAGGGAATGGCCTCAAGCCGCCTGTGGTTTTCTCAATAAAAACATCAAACCGGCGATGAAATAAAGCAGGGCGGGGAGAAACGGCAGCATCATCCACCAGAAGATAATAACGGTGGTCCCGGCACCGGCCAGCAGGAAAATACCGGACAATAGGCTGCTGTTTCGGGTGAACAATGCGACCACACCAACGGCAGCAATCAAGAGCATCAAGCCGGTATGAAGACCGTAATTGATAGACTGAGCCTGTTCAAAAAAACCTTCAAACTCTTCAGCGGGGATGTCCTGGCCCGTTTCCTTCTGTACCGCTTGGTTCAAAAAGGTTTCAAAATCAGTATTGGTAATCACGGTTCCGAATAGAAAAACAAATCCGGCACCAATGATAAAAAGGATGATACCGCAGATAACTAGAATTTTTTCCGCTTTTCTGTTTTTCAACGCTCTTCCTCCTCTTCCCACATACTATCCTCTTCTTCTATCCTCATTTATCATATCATTTCTGCAGCATTGGCATAATTATTTCAATAAAAGAATGTATTCCCACATCTTTACTATTCGGATACAATGATAAAAAACGGCAGGAGGAGGAAAATGTTGTGTACAATTGTATCATTTTTGATGTGGACGGTACGATTATTGATACGGAGGCAGCGATTCTTCAGTCGTTACAGGAGACTCTTTTCGAACAGAAGGGAATGGAGTATAAAAAAGATAACTTGCGGTTTGCTCTTGGCATACCGGGAGAAGAAGCCCTGCAGAGACTTGGCATAATAGACGCGGAGCGGGTTCATGAGGCCTGGTCCCAACGGGCAAAAGCTTATGCTCACCATGTTATCTTGTTTCCAGGAATGAAAGAGGTAGTGAAAGAAGCGTCAGCTAAAGCAGAAAAAACAGCCATTGTTACCTCGAAGACGAGGCAGGAGCTGAGGGATGAATTTGAGCCATACGGGCTGAACGACTATTTTCACTACATGATCTGTGCCGATGATACAGAAAAACATAAACCCCATCCCGAACCGTTATTTGCTTGTCTGAAAGCGTTGCATGCCGTACCGCAAGAAGCAGTATACATTGGAGACTCGATCTATGACCGCCAGTGCGCCCGGGCAGCCGGTGTCGACTTTGGATTAGCAGGATGGGGCGCCGCGACGTCTGAAGGTTTTGATCCAGCATATTACTTCGCAGTGCCGCAAGATATAACTGATATCATGTTGGAATAAGGAAAGGAAGCTGATTGTGAAATTAAGTATTCTTGATCCATCCCCGGTCCCTTCCGGCCAGACGCCGGGGGATGCTCTGAATCAGTCGGTGGAGTTGGCCCGGCTGGCAGAAAACCTGGGGTATACCCGTTTTTGGATGACAGAACATCATGACCTCGATGGAATTGCGGGTTCCGTTCCGGAAGTGACGCTGCCCTATATTGGAGCCCATACCAGTACCATCCGTCTTGGCACAGGCGCCGTCCTGCTTCCATATTATAAACCGTATAAAGTGGCAGAGATACATAATATGCTTGCTACATTGTTTCCCGGCCGCATCGATCTCGGCATCGGCCGGGCGCCGGGCGGCTCGGCAGAGGCAGCCAATGCGCTATCGGATAACTTTTTACAAAATGCAGGGAAGATGCCGGAGTTGACCAGAGAACTGCTCCAGTTTATAGATGATAAGTATCCGTCTCCCAATGAACATGCCCCGTTGTCTGCGTCTCCCGTACCGGAGGCGGCACCGGCTCCCTGGATGCTTGGAACCAGTAGAAAAAGTGCAATGCTTGCCGCTGAATGCGGGACGGCGTATGCTTTTGCCCAATTTATGAGTGACAAGGACGGAGCTGGGATAGTACAGCAGTACCGTGATCATTTTATCCCGAGAAAGCTGGGAGAGGAATCCAGAGTGATTGTCGCAGTTTCAGCTGTTTGTGCCCAAACTTCAGAACAAGCGGAAAATATCGCGTATGAATCATGCAAGTGGTCGATTCGAAAAGAAGACACTTCTCCTTTGACACAAGAAGAAAAAAAGAGAATGGCGGAAATGAGACAACACATGATGGTCGGAAATCCTGCGGAAATAAAAGAACAGCTGATCGCCTGTCAAACAAATTATGGAACCGATGAAATCATGATCATTTCCACCATTCTTTCTCCGGAAGAACGGGAGGAGTCTTATAGACGGATAGCTAAAGAGATCCTCCAGCAGTAAGCTGCCTTATACACGAGAAACCCATTGAAAAAAGGTTTACTTTATCTTTTCTTTTTATTCCAACAATATAAAATCACGAAAGCAAGGATGATGCATCCAATCAAGTTAATGAATGGCATAACGGATTCAATCGTCTGCCACAAAAAAGCGCAGGACGGCTGGCGCGGATTAATACTTTAAGGAGATAAACATTGGAAACCAGCTGATCCCTGCAGCTGTAAAAGCCAAGGCAATAATGTCAGATTTTTGTTGGAAAAGTCTTTCTATTGGTAAAGATTTAATAAGAAAAAATTCATTTCCTATTAGAAAGGGAAGGGGAGGCATCATGCTTCCGCTAAGAACTTGATGATGGAAAAAATAATGAAATGTCTCCACGTTACAATGGATTATCATGTAAAATAGAAACAAAGACTTATAAATAAAGGATGGGGTCATAATGAAAAAATATCTGGGGATTGCCGCAGCAGCTTTGGCCGCGGTGTTTATTTCTCAGCCGTCCGCCGCTGCGGCAGCTTCCTTTTCGGACGTTTCGCAGGGGTTTTGGGCAGAAGAAGAAATAGGATACTTAGCGGACCACGAAATGATAACAGGTTATGAAGATGGAACCTTCGGAGTTAATGAGGACATCACTCGTTCCCAGGCAGCTCGGACGCTGGCGCGGGTTCACAATTTGGATACAGAAGATCCTGCGCCGGTGTCTTTTGACGATGTGGAGGAAGGAGACAGCGCCTACCCGGCAATTGCCGCGGCGGTAGAAGCCGGATTTTTTTCCGAGGGAGAAGCGTTTCACCCGAATGATTCTCTGACGCGTGCGCAAATGGCCGCTATTTTAACCAGGGCTTATGAGCTGGACGGAGAAGAAACAGCAGATTATAAGGATGTCCCTGTGGACTATTGGGCCTATAAGGAAATCAGTCTGCTTGGAGCGCATCGGTTAACGACGGGATACGAGGATTTAACGTTCCATCCCTCGGAAGAAGTAACCCGCTCGCAGTTTGGTGTATTTCTAACTAGAGCGGAGGAGGAGTCGTTCCGTGCGGACTATGCCATTCTTCCACAGAAGGAAACAGAGAATATTTATTATCCAAAAGTTACTGGACTTAAAGCGTCAAGTCAGGAGAACATAAATAAGGTTTTTCAGGAACACGCCCGCCAGTCTGCAGCAGAGCAGGAAAAGGTGATGGAGCTTGCCGGGGAAGAGCCAAACGAAGACCTGGCGGATGCTTATGAGTATCAGGAAACCTACCGGGTGGAGCAGAACAGCGGCGACTACTTGAGTATCGTGTTTGAACAATACGAGTTTACCGGCGGAGCCCATGGGATGAGTCATGATACTGCCTATACGTTTAACCCGGACACAGGGGATAAAGTAGAATTGCAGGACCTATTTTCTGATGATGTGGATTATGAATCGATTATTAATGAGAGAGTAAGATCAGGCGTGCCGGATGAAGGAACAAATTTTGATTTGATTGTCGGATTTGAAGGCATTGATCCGGAGACAGATCAGTTTTATGTGACAGAAGAAGGTCCAGCCGTCTATTTTCAGCCCTATGAAATCGGACCCTATGCGGCCGGTATTCCTTCATTCACCGTGCCATGGGATGCGTTTGAACCAGAAGAAGGCAGCTCCCGTCCAATAAGCCGGGATTTTACGATTGAAGTAGAAGGCATGGAGGAAGAGGACACTTTCAAGCTGATGGATGAACCCGGCATGCCATTCACAACGTATATACCGGAACATTTTGAAGTGGAGAATACGTCTTCCGGGGCTGCAGACGGTGTGCTTGTCTCCGCCGCTTTCAGCGAAGAGACGGAACCGACAGAAGAACCGGTATGGCGGTTTATTTATCCTTCCTATGGAAAAGAAGAAGGGGTTACGCTGGAAGATGTCGTACAGGAAGTTCATGATTACGCAGAACTGGATGAGGTTAATCTGGAAGTAGTGAATGAAAACGACCATCCGGATTTCGGGGAATATGAGATCCGTTTTGAAAAGGAGGAAGGCCAAACCTATAGGATCACTATTTTGGAACGGGACGGCACCTTTATGGAATGGCACCGCGAATATCCTGTGGAAATGGAAGAAGGCATCGGTCCGCGTGCAGAAGTTCTCAAAGAGCAGTGGGAATGGCGTGAATAGAAGATAATGCAGCCTGTTGTGAAATAAGCAGTTTTCGCAGCGGGCTTTTTTTTACCTTAAAATGATTTCATAATACCCGTATCTTTTTCTATGATTTTTTCGTTCATAGGGATGAATATATGCATGTGGAAAGGAGGGTCTTTGTGAGCGACGAATTTCAGCAGACATGGGAGCACTATTTACCTTCCACTTGGAAAACCTGTATGTATTTGGCGAAAAACAAACATGACGCCGAAGACTTACTGCAGACCACCTGGGAGAAAGCGTTCCGGAGCTGGAGAAAACAGCAGCAGGCCGAATTAACAAAGAGTTATTTTTCCATCATCGCTAAAAATACATGGATTGATAAGAAACGAAAAAAACAGGTTCCCACTGTAAGTGTTGACAACGCAGGCGAAATAAGCGGCAGCATTTTTCACGAAAGCAATGTAGATCTGGAAGACTTACTGCGTCCCTTGGTGAAGAAGCTTTCTCTAAACCAACAGGTTGTTTTTTTGCTGGCAGAAGTATGCTGCTGCAGTTTAAAAGAAATCGCCATGCTTACAAAACTAAGTACAGGGGCAGTGAAATCTAATTTATTCCGGGCGAGGCACACGGTTCGGACAAAAGTGAGAGCCGGGGCTGCGGAAAAGGAAAACCTGAAAAACGAAGAAGCTCTGCGCGTGAGTCTCTATGCAAATGCTCTTCAGGATGGCGATATTCAAACGATCGCCGGCCTTTTAACCGAAGAGGCTTCGGTTTATACCCTTTATTCTCGCAGGTCGCTGGTAAAATCTTCAGAACTCAGGTTAGCCGCCTAAGAAGGAGAGATACAATGAGCGTAGTCATTCCTTATGTAGTGGAACAAACAAATCTTGGAGAGAGAACCTATGATATTTATTCCCGTCTGTTAAAGGATCGGATTGTGTTTGTAGGCACAGAGATAGAAGATACGATGGCCAACAGTGTGTCGGCTCAGCTGTTATTTTTGGCATCGCAGGATCCGAATAAAGATATTTCGATGTATATTAACTGCCCCGGAGGTTCCGTTACGGCCGGTTTTTCCATTCTCGATACAATGAATCATATCAAGCCGGATGTCCAGACGATCTGCACCGGCTTTGCTGCTTCCTTCGGCGCTGTGTTACTCATGGGTGGAGCGAATAATAAGAGAATGGCCCTTCCTAATGCTGAAATTATGATTCACCAGCCGAGCGGCGGTATGCAGGGGCAGGCGACAGACATGGACATTCATGCGAAACGAATTTTGCAAAATAAAAAAAGAATCAATGAATATATTGCAGCACGTACAAATCAGCCTTATGAAAAAGTGGCCGAAGATACGGAACGGGACCACTTCATGAATGCCGAAGAAGCAAAAAAGTATGGGGTGATTGACAACGTATTGGAGTCCAAAGGTTAATTCCAAATGAGTATGGCAGCCAGTTTCGGTTAAACCGAAACTGGTTTTTATATGTTTTTCGTACAAGGGAAGTGGATCGTTTTGTCGAATAAAATCTATAGCATAAGCAAAGGAGTTGGAAGAATGAACAGTATTCACCTTATTTGTCTGGCAGTAAAGGATATTTCAAAATCCTTGAAATTTTACAGGGATGGACTTGGCTTTAAAACCTCAGTCGAGGGAGAAAAGCCGGTCATTGTCTTTTTTAACAATGACGGGACAAAATTGGAACTTTTTCCTTTATCAGAGCTTCAAAAAGAAATTGGTGCGCCGGCTTCAAACGTATCAGGCGGCTTTCCCCGTTTTACACTGGCGCACAACGTTCGCTCCAAAGAGGAAGTGGACGTCATGATGAAACAGGCGGAGGCGGCCGGCGCCACGATTGTCAGCCAACCGGTGACCCAGAGCTGGGGAGGGTACAGCGGATACTTTACCGACCCGGACGGATTTTACTGGGAAGTCGCGTACGGGCCGGACTGGGAATTTGATGATAATGATATGCTGGTGATGGAATAACAAGAATAAACCATAGATAAAGTAATTCCTTAAGAGACCTATACTTCCAGCAGGTCAGATTTGAAATAATGGTAGTTGACGTGATTGAGTATGTTCACCCCGAAAAAGTTTTTCAGCGCTACGGCGGCACCGCCGAGGGCGCAGGCATCATCTCCAAGACAGGAAGCACGGATTTGAAGATAATTATTGAACTTAGAGGTTAACTTCTCCTCCAGTTTATCAATAAAATGAGTGTGGCCGTTGATGATGGCGCCGTTCAAAATAATTTTTTCGGGGTTGAAGATGTTAATAATGTTGTTCAGGCCAATCGCAAAATAGTCTAAATACTGGTCCAGTAACTCATCCTCTTCTGTGGATGCTAATAGCCGTTCGATGCTTTCCTGAGCGGATAAACCGGGATATCTGCCATTTAGTTTCTTTTTTAATATGTTTTCAGAGGCGTACAATTCCCAGCAGCCTTTGTTGCCGCAGGGGCAGGGGAGGCCTTCCGGCTCCACGATCATATGGCCGATTTCTCCGGCAAACCCATGGTACCCGCGGTAGATGTCATGATTATTAATAATGCCGAGGCCGATCCCGGAATAGAGCGTAATACAGAACAAATCCGGGATATGTTCATAGTAGACTTGTTCGGCAAATACACAAAGATTGGCATTATTATCGACATACACGGGTGTATCAAACGTTTCTTTTAACTTATTTTCCACGTGCAGGTGGGACCACTGCTGTTTTGGAGTATAAATAATTTCATTGGTGTTGCTGACAATTCCGTGAATTCCAACCCCGATCCCAATCAGGCCGATGGGATGGTATTGTTCATTAAAATGGGAGACAGCAGAGGAGAGATGATGTAATAACTGATGGAGGACCTCATCAAAATCCGCTGTTTCCAATGGAATGCTCTGTTTATGAAACAGATTTCCTTTTAAATCGCAGAAAGCCAGATGAATACTTAATTCGTCGATGTCGATTCCTATACTATACCCGGCTCTGCCGTTAATCTCCAGCAGGATGGGTTTGCGTCCGCGTGTAACGGACTCTCCTTCCGTTTTTTCTACAACAATATTTTCATTGATTAATTCATTCACCTGCACAGAAATCGTAGCTTTATTTAACCCAGTGTTCCGGGATAAATCACTTCTAGATAACGATATATTTTTTATAATCTCTTCGATTAAAATCCTGCGGTTCAGTTGTTTAATATAACTTGCATCCCCCGTATCCACAATCGTTTCCCTCCTTGTCCAACCCAGTATAACAAAAAATGGTAGTAGGACTTTGGTATAAAAAATTAAAAAAAACATCTTGAAAAATGTAACGCTTACATATAGTATATAATTAATAATTTGTTTAGTAAACAAATAAATTATGAGAAGCTGGATTTTTACTTACGGGAGGTATCCGTATTAATGAAAACGTTTATTTCTGAAGACTTTCTGCTCGAAGGAGACACGGCGAAAGAGCTTTATCACAACTTTGCGAAACAAATGCCGATTATTGATTATCACAACCATTTACCACCGGAAGAAATTCTGGAAGACAAAAATTATAGCGATATCTCTGAAATCTGGCTTGCCGGAGATCATTATAAATGGCGGGCGATGAGAGCGAACGGCATTCATGAATCATTTATTACGGGAAATAAAAGCAACTATGAGAAATTTGAAGCGTGGGCGAGAACCGTTCCAAAGCTTCTCGGCAATCCATTGTATCACTGGACGCATTTGGAGCTGCAGCGCTATTTCGGAATAGACGAACTCCTGGATGATAATACGGCCCCGGAAATATGGAAACAGGCTAATGAGAAGCTGCAGCACTCCGACTTTTCTGTACGTTCGCTGTTGAAAAGAGACAATGTCGCGTTTGTCGGCACTACCGATGATCCGGCGGATGACTTGGCTTCGCATAAACAGCTCCATAATGAAGGATTCGAGGTGGCAGTGTCCCCGTCATTCCGTCCGGATAAAGGAATTCAGATTGAAAAAGACGGTTTCACAGGATGGCTGAAGGATCTGGAAGAGGCAGCCGGCATTCCTATTGAAAAGTATGAAGATCTGCTGACAGCCCTCTCAAAGCGGGTGGAATACTTCGATTCCCTTGGCTGCCGCAGTTCAGATCATGGGATCACCGCCATGTTTTATGAACCTGCGTTAAAAACAGATGCAGAAACAGTGTTTCAAAAGTGGAGAGACGGAAAAGACTTAACGGCCAAGGAAATCGAACAGTATAAAACCTACACTCTGTTGAGTCTGGCAGAGATGTATGCAGCAAAAGGCTGGGTCATGCAGCTCCATATCGGTGCGCTGCGGAACAATAATACGAAAATGTTTGAAAAACTCGGCCCGGACAGCGGTTTTGACTCCATTGGAGACGATCTGCTCGCCAGACCGCTTTCCCATTTTCTCGATACATTAGAGGCAAAGGACGCCCTGCCGAAAACGGTGCTGTACAGCCTGGATGCCCGCGATAATTATATTCTCGCCACAGCAGCAGGAAATTATCAAAACGATGAAGTTCCCGGGAAAATCCAGTTCGGCACGGCCTGGTGGTTCAACGACCACATCGACGGAATGGAAAATCAGATGAAAATTCTTGCGAATACGGGGCTGATCAGTAATTTCATCGGGATGCTGACGGATTCGAGAAGCTTTTTATCCTTTTCCCGGCACGAGTACTTCCGAAGAATTTTATGCAGCCTGCTCGGCAGCTGGGTGGACCGCGGCAGAGCACCGAAAGATATGGAGCTTCTCCAACAATACGTGCAGGATATCTGCTATTACAATGCCAAACGTTATTTCAAACTTTCATAGAGATGGAGGGGAAA
Organism: Salibacterium aidingense DSM 18341; assembly: GCF_000429685.1. Lineage (GTDB taxonomy): Bacteria > Bacillota > Bacilli > Bacillales > Marinococcaceae > Salibacterium > Salibacterium aidingense. Next base: position 19,910 of record NZ_AUCI01000027.1, on the reverse strand, counting down.
CAGATGGAAATGAGTTTCCGCTGGTATGGAGAGGACGATCCGGTAACGCTGGAAGATATCCGGCAGATTCCGGGAATGACGGGTATCGTTTCCGCGGTGTATGACATCCCGGCCGGGGAAGTCTGGCCGCTTGAACGGATAGAGCGGTTAAAACAAACCATCGCTCAACAAGGCTTAAAACTAAATGTCATTGAAAGCGTTCCCGTTCATGAAGAAGTAAAAATGGGCGCGGCCTCCCGCGATAAGTGGATAGAAAACTATAAAGAAACCATCCGGAATCTTTCTAGGGCAGGAATCCGCACCATCTGCTATAATTTCATGCCTGTCTTTGACTGGACACGTTCAGAACTTGAGGCAGAGCTGCCGGACGGCTCGAATTCATTAAAATACGACGAAGAGACGGTGCGGCAGCTCGATCCGCTGAGCGGAGAACTGACACTGCCCGGCTGGGATCTTTCCTACCAGAGCGAAGATTTAAGGAAAATAATGGATGCCTATCAATCTATGTCAGAAGAGCAGCTGATGGAAAACCTGATTTACTTTTTAGAACAGGTTATTCCAGTCGCCGAAGAGGAAGACGTTTTGCTGGCGATCCACCCAGATGATCCACCCTGGCCGATCTTTGGACTGCCACGGGTGGTCACCAACAAAGAAAATGTGAAGTATATGCTTCGCAGGGTAGACAGTCCGAATAACGGAGTCACGTTCTGTACCGGCTCCTACGGGGCTAACCCGGAAAATGATTTGAACGGTATTATCGAGGCAGCAAAAGGGCGTATCCATTTTGTCCATGCCCGGAATGTGAAATGGATCGGATCACGCTCATTTCAGGAAACTTCTCATTCTATCAAAGACGGTTCTCTTGATCTGACGGCTATACTGCAAAAATTGCATGATGTTGGTTTTTCCGGGCCAATCCGGCCGGACCATGGCCGGATGATCTGGGGAGAAACCGGCCGGCCGGGGTACGGGTTATACGATAGAGCCCTGGGGGCTGCGTATTTGAATGGGATCATCGATACACTAGAAGAAAAGACAGGAGAATGAAGAATGCAGCTACCTTTTCACATAAATTTAAAAAATAAGACAGCAGTTGTGACAGGCGGCAGCGGGGTGTTGGGCTCCGTGTTTAGTGAAGCGCTGGCAGCCGCCGGCGCCAGGGTTGTCGTCCTTGCCCGAAATAAGGAAAAGGTGGATAGCGTGACGTCACGCATTACACAGCAAGGGGGGGAATGCCTCGGATACAGCGTGGATGTATTGGATAAGAAGGCATTGGAAGAGGTTCATCAGGAAGTCAAAGAAAGATTTGGTCCATGTCAAATTTTAATCAATGGAGCTGGCGGCAATCATCCCAAAGCCACCACTACCAGTGAACGATTTTCATTGGAAGATCTGCAGGATGAGCACAATCAGACATTCTTTGATCTGGAGCCGGAAGCGGTGGAAGAATTATTTCAATTGAATTATCTGGGTACTTTAATACCGACACAGGTATTTTCCCAAGAGATGGTAAAGGAAGTGGATGCTTCGATTATCAACATTTCCTCAATGAATGCCGTCCGTCCGTTAACGAAAATCCCGGCCTACAGTGGTGCTAAGTCAGCGATCAGCAATTTCACGCAATGGCTGGCCGTTCATTTTTCGAAAACCGGGGTCCGGGTGAACGCGATGGCGCCGGGATTCTTCCAGACCGAGCAGAACAGGGACTTATTATTTGATGAAAACGGAGAATTCAGCGCCCGCGCCAATAAGATTTTATCCCAGACTCCGATGGAACGTTTCGGAAAGCCGGAGGAACTCATCGGAACGCTGCTTTGGCTCGTGGATCAACAGTCCTCCGGTTTTGTCAACGGTATTGTCGTCCCAATTGATGGTGGATTTTCGGCATATTCCGGGGTGTAAAGCTATAAAGTACATCTTTTGAAAAGGATTTCAATCATAAAAGGAGAGAGTAACTATGAAAAAGTATTTGAAAGCAATAGGAATAGGAAGTTTGTTATTGTTTGGTGCGGCATGCGGAAACGGAGAGGAACAATCATCGGGAGATAACGGCGGTTCTTCAGATGGGGACAGCACATCACAGGAAGAGGAGTCCCACGACTTGAGGCTTGCCCATAATCTGGGGGAAGACCATCCAGTACATCAGGGGCTGGTAGACTTTAAAGAACGGGTGGAAGAAAACTCGGATGGAAATTTGTCGGTGGAAATCTTTCCAAACGGAACCCTGGGTTCAGAAAATGAAGTGCTGGAGCAGGTGCAAAACGGCGGAATTGATATGACTAAGGTTTCGGCAGGAGCATTGGAAAACTTTGCTTCCGAATATTCTGTGTTTAGCCTTCCTTACGTGTTTGAAGACGAAGACCATTTCTTTGAAAGCATGGAATCCGATGCCGTTCAGGAACTGTATGAAAGTACAGAAGAAGAAGGATTTGTCGGTTTGACTTACTATGATTCCGGGGCACGCAGTTTTTATACGAAGGACACACCGATCGAAGAGCCAAGTGATCTGGAAGGCAAGAAAATTCGTGTAATGGATAGTGAAACCCAGATTGAAATGGTAGAAGCTATGGGTGGTTCTCCGACGCCTATGCCGTACGGTGACATTTATACCGGTCTGCAGCAGGGTGTTATTGACGGGGCAGAAAGCAATCCCACAGCATTAACAACCGGGAACCACGGGGAGGTAGCCAAAGCGTTTTCATATGATCAGCATACCCGCATTCCTGATATTGCAGTGATGAGTGCAGATACGTGGAACAGCTTGTCGGAAAACCAGCAGGAAATTATAAAGACGGCTGCGGAAGAATCGACAGAAACCCAGAAAGAACTTTGGGCGGAAGCAGTGGAAGATGCAAAAACGGAAGCAGAAGAAATGGGCGTAGAATTTTATGAAGTAGATAAAGAGCCTTTCCGCGAAGCTGTCGAACCGATGATTGAAGAGTACCGGGAAGACGAAGCGATTGCGGACCTGCTTGATGAATTTGAATCTTTGCGTTAGTCCTTTTTTCAGAATTCATTGCTCTCGGTTTTACAGCTGAGGCAATGAATTCTCATTCTTAAACCAGAGAAGGGATGAGTCATGCTATATCCAATAACAAACAGACGCCGGGGCGGACGCGGCCTCCAGGATGCATAATTATCCTCCTGTCATGTTCTCTGAAAAAATTTCAAATCGAATTTTTACAAGACTCTTATGCAACATTTGATACTTTAGGATCGCTGATAGGAGAACATGTGTGGCACTTTGCTTATTTTGACAAAGGCAAGCGTGGATGGAAACAAAAAGGACATTTTTACCCTGGAACAGGCTCCAAAAGTGCTGCCAATGATTTGAAGCGGGACGGGGATAATCAGGAGAAGGAGGGCATTTATGCTGAATAAAATAAAAACCTTCATCAGCAGAATTGTAATGATTGTTGCTTCCATACTAACTGTCATTATGGTGGCGGGGGCATTCTGGCAGGTGTTTACCCGCTATGTGCTGGGAGACCCCAGCGTATATACGGAAGAGCTTCTTAAGTTTCTTTTGATATGGGTGGCTCTCTTGGGAGCAGCGTATGCGTTTAGCGTGAATGAGCATTTAGCGATTGTGTTTCTGAAAAATAAATGGAAAGATAAAAAAGCTTTAGCCTTGCAATGGCTCATCGACGGTTTAGTAATAGCCTTCTGTATAGCCGTTCTTATCCTTGGAGGCTGGGATTTATCCAATTCAACGATGGGACAGTCAACACCTATTCTTAATATTCCCATGGGATGGGTATATATGATCCTGCCCATATCGGGATGTCTCATCATCTTTTTTCAGCTCGTCAATATGAGTGAACGGAAAAATGAGCTCGAAAACCGGGAGCAGAATGCTCAAACAGAAGGAGAAGTCATTAGAGAGTAGGTGAAGGAAGCATGGCGTTTCAAGCCGCAATTGTGTTATTTGCAACGTTTTTTCTATTATTAGGCATTGGCGTGCCTATTTCCGTTAGTATAGGAATTGCATCCCTGGCAGCGGCATTGATTGCTGTTCCGCTTGATATTATTTTATTTACAGCGGCCCAGAACATGGTCGGCGGCATCAATAGTTTTGCCCTGCTGGCGGTGATCTTCTTTATATTAGCCGGCAGTATCATGAATAACGGCGGGATCGCGATCCGCCTGATTAATCTGGCAAAATTGATAGCAGGGCGGCTGCCGGGGTCGCTTGCTCATACCAATGTGGTAGGAAATATGTTGTTTGGGTCGATTTCAGGATCGGCCGTGGCTGCAGCTGCAGCCATCGGAAGTGTTATGTCTCCGCTCCAGGCTAAGGAGGGCTATAAACGGAGTTATTCCGCAGCGGTCAACATCGCTTCTTCGCCTACCGGTTTTTTGATCCCTCCCAGCGGAGCGCTGATTATCTATTCGCTTGTGAGCGGCGGGACCTCTATTTCGGCTTTATTTATCGCAGGATACCTTCCGGGCATTCTAATGGGACTTTCCATCATGATCGTTGCCTATATTATCGCGAAGAGAGAACAGTATCCAGTATCAGAGCCGATTCCGTTTAAAGAAAAGATCAAAGTAATTCTGGATGCTATTCCAAGTTTATTGCTGATTGTCATTGTTATTGGAGGGATTGTCGCAGGAGTTTTTACAGCAACAGAAGGTGCAGCAGTAGCTGTTATCTATGCCTCTCTGCTTGCCCTTATTTACCGATCCCTCAGCTGGAAGGATATTCCGAAAATACTAACGGAATCTGTCACGATGACAGGAATTGTCCTGTTTTTGGTCGGGGCATCTTCAGTAATGTCCTGGGCTATGACAATTACCGGCATCCCGGCAGAAATCAGTAACGCTATGCTAAGCATTTCGGAGAATAAGATCATTGTACTGTTTATGATGATGGTCATCCTCCTGATCATTGGAACGTTTATGGATATTACACCGGCTGTGCTGATCTTCACACCGATCTTTCTGCCAATTGCGACACAGATGGGGGTAGATCCGGTACACTTCGGTATCATTCTGATATTCAACCTGGCGATCGGGATTATGACACCGCCGGTAGGAAGCGCCTTATTTATAGGAAGCAGTGTCGGAAAAGTTACCATAGAGGAAGTTATTCCTACCTTGGTGAAATTTTTTGCAGCGCTAATTATCGCTCTGCTGCTGGTTGTCTATATTCCTCAGATCAGCCTGTTTTTACCTCAATTGTTGAATTTATTGTAAAGGAGTAAGACCCCATGAACATGGATGCTTATCGTTTCCGGTGGATATCCGGAGATACTTCTTCCCTTCGTCTGATAAATGAAGCAGAAGATACAGAAATTCGAATATGGATTTTAGAAGAAAATATATTTCGTATATATATAAAGGACATGACAGAAGGACACCTGCCGACATGGACGATTGCCCCCGGCATGGAAGATGTGCCCTATGAGGGGCGGAGCCGGCTGGACCTTTCTCCGTTTACGTGTCCCGCCTATTCTATCAATAAAATAAATGAGCTGGAGTATGAACTCTTTACTTCCAGATTAAAGCTATATATTAGGATGGACGCCCTGCAGTTCATCTGGTATGAAAAGCAAAACGGAGATTGGTTAGAAATAGCAAGAGACAGGGATACACAAAGCTATAACCTGGACGGGACCCTTGGAAGCGGTCTTTTTCACTACATGAAGCGCAGCCGGGAAGAAATGTTTTTCGGCCTCGGAGAAAAGGCCGGACCGTTAAACAGACATGGTCATCGGTACCGTATGCAGAATATGGATCCGATGGGGTATGATCCTTATTTAACCGATCCGCTGTATAAGCATATTCCCTTTTTCATGACGAGGACAAAAGACAGGCAGTGGTACGGGATGTTTTATGATAATTTGTCGACGAGCGTCTTTGACATGGGGAAGGAACTGGATAACTATCACGGTTTTTATCGTTACTATCATGGTGCATCGGGTCCGCTGGATTACTATTTGATCAGCGGGCAGGACGCCGCGGAGGTCGTTGAAACGTATTCCTGGTTAACGGGTAAGACAGCGCTTTTCCCGAAATGGAGCCTGGGGTATTCCGGATCGACGATGACGTACACCGATGCGCCGGACGCACAGAGGCAGATGAACCAATTTATTCAAGACTGTGAAGACTATGAAATTCCATGCCATTCTTTTCAGTTGTCCTCCGGTTATACGTCGATCGAAGGCAAACGTTATGTTTTTAACTGGAATACATCCAAGTTTCCTGACCCTAAGCGTTTTACCGCGCATTACAAAGAGCATGGAGTAAACCTGTGTGCCAACATTAAACCGTGCCTGCTGCAGGACCATCCTTTGTACGCTGAATTGAAGGAAAAAGGATATTTTGTGAAAAACCGGACGGGAACGGAAGAAGAACTGGTCCAGTTCTGGGATGACCTCGGAGCCTACATCGACTTCACGAATCCCGAAGCGGTCCAATGGTGGAAGGAGAAAGTGAAAGAGCAGTTATTATCGTATGGGATTGATTCCACCTGGAACGATAATAATGAATTTGAAATATGGGACCAAGAGGCGAAGCTGCACGGGTTTGGGAACGAATTAAGGATGAAGGATGCGCGGCCGGTATTGTCTCTTCTTATGACGAAAACGTCACTGGATGCGCAGAAAGAATTTGATCCTTCAGCCCGGCCGTATGCGATCACAAGGTCAGGCGGGCCCGGACTGCAGCGCTACGCCCAGACCTGGTCGGGCGACAATTATACGAGCTGGAAAACGCTGAAATATAATGTACTCACCGGCATCGGCCTGAGTTTGTCCGGCGTATATAACTTCGGCCATGACGTCGGCGGGTTTGCAGGAGGAGCCCCGGAACCAGAACTGTTTATACGCTGGATTCAGAACGGAATCGTTCATCCAAGATTCACGATTCATTCCTGGAACGACGATGGTTCCGTCAATGTCCCGTGGATGTATCCCGAGTATATAGAACCAATCAAACGTCTCATGGATTTTCGCGAAACGATTATCCCTTATTTATACCAGCTCATGAAAGACGCTCATGACTATTACAAGCCGATGATACGGCCGATGTTTTATTCCTTCGCTCATGACGAAAATACATTTGAAGAATCGTATCAGTTTATGCTGGGAGAACAGGTGCTTGTGGCTCCGGTGGTTGAAAAAGGAAAAGAAAAGATTGAGGTCTATCTTCCCGATAATGAGAAAGGCTGGTATGACTGGCATACAGGTGTATACTACAGCGGAGGGCAGACGATCACCACAGAAGCTCCGATGGACAGGGTACCGTTGTTTGCACAGGCCGGCTCTATTATCCCGATAGATACGAAAGAAGATAAAATGCAAAAGAAAGAGCAGCGCGGCTACCTTTGTTTTCCGTTACAGAAAAATGGAGAAACTCGCTTCAGCCACTATGAAGATGATGGGGTCTCCAACCATTACAAACAGGGCGAATCTACGATTATTGATTTAAAAATGAAGACAAACGCTGACAGCATCGAATTGGAAGTTACAACAAGCGGGTCTTACTCTTTGCCCTATGAGAATGTAACCGTCTATTTTCCCACTGAAGGGGAAAAAGCAATAAAAGTAAACAACGGACAGGAAGAAACCTTCCATTCCAGCAGTCATTCCACAAGAATTAGGCAGCTATAAAATAATGTCATTGCAGAAAGACACAAAAAATTTCCGAACAAAGTAGAATCGTTCGGAAATTTTTTTGTCTTTTTGTCTAGTGATGGTTTTGCCCAGCCCCTATTTTTCAATGTTACCCTGCCTCATAATGAACTAGAGAAACAAATTGAAAAAAGTCCCTCAACGAGTCTAAAGAGAAGCATGACTCTGGTAGAACCCAATGTTGACAGGCGGGGGCACCTGGATATTGGTTTTGACAAATTTCTGTATTTCCCAGGAAATGATGTCGAAACCGAAATCTGCGGAAGTTATTATCAATGGATGAAGTTAAACAAACGTTTGATTAAATAAGGCACAAACTTCCGGAAGCATTGCTGTAAAAGGAAAAATAGGTTCAAGACTGTACCCATGCGGGCAGACGGCGGACATTGCCAATTGTATACAACATAGCCACAGCACGGAGAACCTTAAATAGAGAAATGCCCCCTGCACAAGAGACAACTTATGGCCTTATTTTGAAGACTGCGGCTGATAGTCTCCAGGAACGCTGGTGGTGGAAATTGCCAGACGATTCCAGCTGTTGATCGTTATAATGAGAAACACGAGGTCCATATATTGCGTTTCACTGTAATGCTGAAGTACTTGCTCGTAAAGGTCATCCGGTACCCCGTTTTCTGATATGAACGTGACGGCTTCCGTTAATGCTAATGCTGCTCTTTCCGGTTCACTGTAAAAAGGGGACTCCCGCCAGGCATTCAGGCAGTAAATTCTTTGCTCGGTCTCGCCGATCGCTCTCGCGTCCTTTGTGTGCATATCGAGGCAAAAGGCGCAGCCATTGATCTGAGAGGCTCGGATTTTAATCAATTCCATCAGTTTCTGATCAAACTCAGTGGTGGTTTTGTACTCCTCGACCTGCATCATCAGCTTCAGTATCCCGGGGTTTGTCTTTGCATAGTTTAATCGTGGCTCCATGAGAAACTCCTCCTTCATAATAAATGACGTTCACCTATAAAGACAAAACAGAGGAGGAATTTGTGACAGACCCGGAAAAAATTTTTTTATTGTAAGGCTGGCAGTTTATCAGGATTGACAATGAAGTATATGTTCTGTATGTTTCTCTGCTTGGTATCCCATCTGAAGCAGATAATTTTGACAGGATGGCCGTCTTGTTCCTGCAGGATTCCTGTCTCTCCATTAACGAGGACCGGATACAGTTTCCCTGTGAAACTTCCTTTGGCTGATATTCCCTGCAGAAAAGCAGTGACCCGTTTTTTAGAGAAAATAGGATTGATGGCGGAGTTGACATTGCCGCCTCCATCGGAATAAAGCACAATATCTTCGGCAAGCATTTTGATAAACTCTTCAAAATCTCCCGTGGCTGCGGCTTTCAAAAAAGTATCAGCAAGGAGCGTTGTTTGTACGGTATTCTCTGGGTAAACAGACTCGTTTTGTATTTTTCGTTTCGCCCGGCTATAAATCTTCCGGCAATTTACCTCGGTTTTATTCAAGATTTCAGCTGTTTCGATATAGTTATAGCCAAGGGCTTCTCTGAGCACGAATACCGTTCTTTCCACGGGGGACAGCTGTTCTAGTAATACAAGAAAAGCATAAGAAATGGATTCTGTTTTTAACGTTTTCTCCAATGGCTGGTCTGCCGGCGAAACCTGTGGTTCCGGAAGCCACGGGCCAGGATAAACTTCTCTGCGCTTTCTAGCTGACTTTAGCACATTGAGGCAGCGGTTTGTTGTCATTTTAGTAAGGTAGGCCTTCATGTCACGAATGTTCTCCGTATCCGATTCATGGAGATGCAGGAATAATTCTTGAACCACATCCTCTGCCTCCGTGATGGAGCCCAGCATTCGGTAAGCGATCGAGAACACATGCGGTCGAGAGGCTTTATACAACGTTTCTAATTCTATCATCGATTTCACCTGCTTATGTGAATAGAATAAAACATGACAAAAAGGCCAAAACAGGAACAATTCATACTATAATAATATCAGATAAACTAAAACCAATGTTCTATACTTTAGGAAAAGGGGATGTTTTGCTTGACACAGGCGGCGGAAGAATACATTGAAAGCTCAGAGAAGCAAAACGAACCACTGATGACAGTGCTCTTATTTTGGTGCGGACTGGTTGTAGTCTGCAGTGTGTATGTTACGATTCCACTCGTTTCTGAATTTGCTGCCTCTTTTGAAACGACCACCGTTCAGGCAGCCTGGACAGGGACTGCATTTTCGTTATTTTATGCGGTTGGATGTTTGTTTTGGGGTCCATTATCCGATCAGTACGGACGGAAACAGATGATGGTATTCGGCTGTGTTGGAATGACGATCACGACCCTGCTCCTTGGATTTTCCAATCATTTAATCAGTTTGATTTTTTTGAGAAGCATTCAGGGAGCTTTCGCCGCAGCGGCTGCCCCAATAACCATTACATATGCGGTAGAGATGTTCCCGCCGCAAAAACGGGTGACAACGATTGGTTTTATCAGCTCGGCATTTTTAATGGCAGGTATCATTGGTCAGATTTACAGCAGTTTTCTCAACCAATATGCCGGCTGGCCGTCTGTTTTCTATTCGATGAGCGGATTGTATCTGCTGACGACGCTTGCCACCCTTTTTTTCCTGCCTGGAGGGAACCGCCAGCCGGGGAAAGTGAACTGGGACAGCATTCTGAAAAAGTATCGGTTTGTTCTGACGAAACGATCGCTGCTGTGTTGTTATTTTATTGGCTTGACATTGCTGCTTTCCTTTGTAGGGATGTATACAGCTCTTGGGAGTTTCGTGGAAGACGTGTTTGGGCTTGGGGAACGTGATATTCTCTCTATCCGCGCTGCCGGCATCATCGGGATGCTGATTGCACCATTTACAGGAAAAATCACCACCCGCTTTGGGATGATCCGTGTCCTTCGGGCCGGCCTTGCGTTCGCCGCCTTTGGGCTGGCGCTCTCGGGGATATCGTCCTTTTTACCGTTCATGGTTGTAATGAGTGTTGTTTTCGCGGCTGGTATTGCCCTGACAGTCCCGACCTTGATTTCCCTAGTCGGCAGCCTGGGAGGAAGCGAACGCGGCACGGCGGTATCGGTCTATGTTTTTATTTTATTTATCGGAGCTTCGATCGGACCGATGACGGCAGTAACACTTCTCCATACCGGGAGTTATATTCTTACATTTGAAGTGTTGGCCTGTTTTCTGCTGATTAGTTTAGTGGTCTCTTTATTTATTCAACAGGACCCGGAGAGACATCGATAGGGATCGGAATGAATAGATTCTGCTATCGCTATTGCTGCAGCAATGGCGTTGTTTGATAAAAAGTGAAAGAAAAATAAGGAGGTTCAGATGAATTATTATAATACTTTCATTGTGATCGCTGAAGACAGCCCTGTCCAAAAAGCGGTGATTCCGTCCTCCAGACGTCAAAAACCTACCCTGGCAGAAGTGGAGTACGAACTGTTGAAAGAGCATCCAAAAAAATGGACGCAGGAAGAATTTCAATTTGAAGCTCATATGCGCCACAAGAATATTCCAGAAGAGAAAAGAGCTTCCGCCAAAATGGAGTATGATAAGAAAAGCCATGCCTGTATGCGTGCTTCTGCACTTCCCAAAAAATTTGGCTGGGGCCTTTATTTTGACGGGAAAGGAAAAGTAGAACTTGTTGCAGTTGACTCCGAGCGATACAATCAACTGGTCGGCACACAGGGACTGAAAATAGTGAAAGCAATGAAATCAAAATCCTGATGTCCATTTCCAGATTATGTTGTGTTCAAAAGAGAGACATGGTATACTCTAGTTGAAATTAAGGAACGGAGGGGTTACCGGATGCAATCAGCCAGACTTCGAATCCAACCTTTGACCAGCTAATTAAATAGTGTCAAAGACTCTGCCTGTGTGCGCAGAGGAAATGGGATTGGTCTGCCTTATTCCGGGGTAACCTTTATATATGTAAAGGGAGCGGCGAATTGCGCTCTCTTTTTTATGGCCAAAAATACAATGCAAACGAATGTCCTTTTTTGAAAGGGAGGGACAGGTTTGTTCCTTTTAGGATATTCCTTTCCATTTGCTTAAAAACACAGGCAGAGCTTCTGTGTTTTTTTAATGGAAGCAAAATGGGAGGATAACGATGAGAAAACAAAATAAACGACACCGAAAGGTACGGAAATGCGTAGAAGGCCCGAATTTTTCCGGGCAGCATTTGCTTCACCATCGAAAAACCATTCACGACATCATGAAACAAGCGGATCTCAAAACAGAGGACCTGGTTCTGGATATCGGCGCCGGAAAAGGAGCGTTAACGTTTCCAGCTGCCGAGCGCTCCGGCAGAGTGTTGGCTGTCGAATATGATGGACGTTTTGTGGAAGCTCTCCGCCGTAAAGCGGCAGGTTACTCTAATATTTCGATTTACCGGCAGGATTTTTTAAAATTCTTTCTGCCAAAGCAATCATTCAGTGTGGTGGCAAGCATTCCTTACGCCATCACTACGCCGATTATGAACAAACTGCTCTGGAACCCGGGGCTGTCTTGTCAAAAAGGCGTCATCGTGATGGAAAAAGGAGCGGCCAAGCGTTTCACCGCAGCAAGTATTTCTGACCCCAGAGTTCTAAAATGGCGGATGTGGTTTGAATTAAGCTTTGTGAAAAAAGTGTCCCGCGAGCACTTCGGCCCGCCTCCCAACGTTGATTCTGCCATCCTTGCCATCCGACGGAGAGAGCAGTGCGGCATTCCCATGAAGTCGCATAAGGCGTTTTCGGGACTGGCGGAATATGCGCTGAAACATCCGCGCTGGCCGGTGGGCGCAGCGTTAAAAGGTGTGTTCACCCCGCCGCAGCTCAAGCATCTGGTGAAAGCATTAGGCATCGATCAGCAGACCGAGATTTGTCTGTTATCAGAAACGCAGTGGGAAACGGTATGTCATACCATGATCCAGCATGTCGATCCCTCAAGATGGCCGAGAGCGAAAAGGTAAGGGAAGACGATGCAGAGGTCAAACATTGGAATACCTTTGTAACTCCGGGTATTTTAAGAAATGGAAAAATGGAATCATCCTGGTATTTGTTTTATTCTACCAAGGGTGATTTCCTTTCGTTTGATTCGGTTTCACTCAGCCTAAGAGTTTGCCTTATTTATATATTTGTTATACTTTCATTAGAACAACGGCGTACCAATACAGGAGGAAACATGAAAGCTGCTCTAAGTCAGTATAAACGCGATAAAAATCAATATGTTGTTTTAAAGGATATCCCTATCCCGGAGCTGCAAAAGAATGAAGTGTTCATAAACGTCCAGGCCGCAAGCTTAAATTATGCCGATCTGCTTGCTGTAAAAGGGGAATACCATGCCGTTGAAGGCCGGCATTTCATTCCTGGATTTGATTGTGCTGGGATTGTTACGGACATTGGAGCAGATGTAGATAATATTAGAGTGGGGGATAGAGTAGCGGGTTTTCCAAGCGGCGGGGCCCTGGCTGAATACGCCGGAGTACACAAGGATTTAGTATACCCCATTCCCGAAGGCATTTCGTATGCTCTGGCTGCAGCTTCTCTTAGTATAGGTATTACAGCGTATGAACTCGTTTATAAAATAGCTGATATACAGAAAGGACAGACTGCTCTTATCCACGCTGCTGCCAGCAGTGTCGGGTTAATACTCATCCAACTCCTCAAGAGAGAAGGGGCCACTGTTATAGGGACAGCGGGCAGTACGGACAAAATAAAAATAATGCAAGAACATGAAGTGGACCATGCTGTTTTTTATAAAAAAAAAGATGTGGAAGCAGAGGTTTTGAAAGTAACGCATAATACAGGAGCCGATGTTATTTTTGATTCCATTGGAGGCGCTGTTTTTGAACAAAGTATAAAATGTGCAGCGCCATTTGGAAAAGTGATAACGTATGGCCACGCTTCCGGAAAGCCCGGACAGGTGTGTTCTACAGATCTTCATCCCGTTTCCAAATCCATCATTGGCTACAGCTCAGGACAACGGCAAAAAGAGTGTCCTCGCTCATTATACGGCAGTGCGGAGAAAATAATGGAACTGCTTCAAAAGGAAGAACTCCGTGTACTTATTGGAAAGGAACTGTCTTTAAGTGCTGCAGACAAGGGTTTTCAGTTATTGGAGGATAGAAATCGTATTGGTAAAATCATAATTTCTTTTGAATAGGAGATGAATTTCATGAACAGGAGACTAGTGCTTGCATCACTTACTGTACTGCTTGCGTTCCTGCTTATGCTAATACCCGCTGTATTGTGGGCAGGAGACCAGACTGGCATTTACTGGTCTGCGTTTCTTCCGGCGGCATTCGTTATGGCATCTATCCCGGGAGCTAATCAAATACTGTCCCTGCGGAATGGTTTGCGAAAGGGAGCCAAAACGGCAATTATTGCGGCAGGCGGACGGTTTACGGCGTTTACGCTTATGATCGCTGCGGTGGCATTGGGGTTGAGTGCGGTACTGTAGACCTCGACTGTATTATTTTCAGTCATTAAATGGGTGGGTGTTTTATATTTAGCCTGGCTTGGCGTGCGGACTATTCTATCAAGCCGACGGGTATATGAAGAAGAGGCAGGAGAAGATCAGGATACAGAAGAACATCATTCTGAAGAGGCCTTGCTACTTGCCAGACAGGAGTTTATGGTGGCTGCTGCCAATCCGAAAGCCCTGCTCCTGTTCACAGTCTTTCTTCCCCAGTTTATTCCTGCTTCGGCAAACGGCGCGGGCGGACAGATTCTCATTGTCGGCGCAGCATATATTGCGATTGAATCGGTATGTGCGGCGGGATATGCTTTTATTGGCGGAAGGTTGCGGCATATTGGCCTGAGCGGTGCTGTGAAGCAATCCTTGGACCGTGTAACAGGGGCGGCAATGATCGGACTCGCCGCATGGCTTTCTACGGAAAAAAGCAGATAAGGGATACGTCTAATTACAAGGCTTTATGGATTCATCATAATGTCCTGTTTCGAGTGTTATTATAATATCAACTGATTCGCTTCATAAACCTTTAGTAGATAGTAAATTCGAGGTAAGCTAGCAGTTGACCGAATTTGGTGAACATGACACAAATCATTAGCAGTGATAAGATGGCTATTTCGTTTTTCTCCCGTGGTTCCGTCAGCATGAGAATGCTCAATACTAATAGCAGGATAGGAAGCCCAGTCATGACGAGAAGGTCGATAGCCTCAAACCTTCCTTGTACTATACTTTTGTAAAACCAGTGACAGACATACAGAACCACTAAAAAGAGTCCGCTGTAACTTCGCCAAGTATACATCTATTACATCTCCACTACATTGTAACTTACTGTTAATTTTAACCTGATTTTATGACACATTGCTACAGCAAAGCAATCATTAACTTAATTCTTTGTAAAATAGGATGCAGGTTTGTGCGTTTTCTAAAGCTGTATAAGGATAAGAATTTTTAAAAAAGCTGCGAGAAAATCCGTATAGACCTTAAGATATAATTAAGAAAAAGAGGAGGAGCCATTTCATGCAGGAGCCTTTAAGTTTTCGAAGTGAAATCCTCTCTAAATTAAAGGATTTAGTTATTGATCAACTGTCCTCAGAAAAGGTATGTGTTTATTTATTTGGTTCATGGGCAAGGGAGGAAGAAAAGAAAAGTTCAGATATCGATATTGCAATTGAACCAAAAAAGGCGTTGGATCCAATTATATGGAATAAGCTTTTGGAAGAAATAGAAGAATCCATCATTCCTTATAAGGTAGATGTGATAGATGTAAGGTATGCGAATCCTGAGCTTGTGAAAAAGGTGAAAGAGGAGGGGGTTTTATGGAAAAACTGCATCACCGATTAGAGTCAGCTGAGAAGGCTCTGTCTTCACTGCGGCAGCTCGCCGGACTTAATAATCCATCTGAAGTTGAACGAGATGGCGCTATTCAACGTTTTGAATTTACTTTCGAAGCTTGCTGGAAAACAGCTAAGCAGTATTTATACGATAGGGAAGGATTGGATATTGGATCGCCAAAGGGTGTTATCCGAAGCAGCCGGGAAGTGAATCTATTCAACGAGGAAGAGACAATTCCTGCTTTGAATATGGTCAACGACTGAAATCTTACCGTTCAGACCTACAACGAAGAGGTCGCTGAAAAAATCCATGCCAATATAGAAACATATTATTACTTGCTAAAGGCTTGGGTGGAGCGAATGAAACAAGGGCTTCAGCATGGAGAAAAATGAGCCAGAAAACGTTTATACTGTACAAGCAATCTGGAAAATATTAATAATATAATTGGAGGAAAAAAGCAGCTAAGCCGTCGGTTCCCTTTCTCGAAAGGAAAAGGGAAGTACATTCTTCTCATTGATGGCAAAGGTAGACATCTGTTCCTCTATTTTCTCAAATACCCCTTGTTTTGAAGGGGAAGCGGACATCTGCTACGTTACTACCTTTTCTCAGCTCAAAACAAGCAAGCTGTGACTTGATTAACGGAACAGATGTCCGAAAAACCCTCCGCAAGGCTGTTATCCCACCTATTAACGGAATGAATGTCCGCGGCATCTGGTTTTATCTTGAAGCTAGTGCTTTTTTGCCGGCTTCGATAACTTCGAGAATCTTGTCGGTATCGTATACACTGCCTCCCCAGATGCCGCCGCTTACTTCCTGCAGCGCCGCCCATAACCTCGTGTCATCCGGGAGTTCGTCGTGCGGCTGCAGCCCGGGATGAGGCGTGCGCTGGTTCAATTCTGCGGCTCCTTCGCCGGCAGACAGTTCCTTATCTGTGTTTCCCACAAAATGCAGATGGCCTTCGAGTTTACGTGTATCGACGTAAATATCGACCATATCGCCGTCACGCAGTTTTCCGATCGGCCCTCCGGCGAGACCCTCCGGTCCGATATGGCCGAAACAGGCGCCGGTGGAAACGCCGGAAAAGCGGGCATCGGTGAGAAGGGTCACATGTTTTCCGTAGGATAAATGCTTCAGGGCGGAGGTGAGCTGATACGTTTCCTCCATGCCGGTGCCCATTGGACCAGAGCCGGCGACAACCATAATGTCCCCTTTCACAATGCTTCCTTCTTTAATCGCAGCAATCGCAGATGGTTCGCTCGTATATACTTTTACTTTTCCGCGTTTATGATAGATACCTTCTTCGTCCAGCACAGACGGGTCGATAGAAGTAGATTTAATGACTGCGCCTTCTGGTGCCAGGTTGCCGGATGGGAAGGTAACGGTGGAGGTCAGGCCGCGTTTTTCCGCCTTTTCGGGTGTCATAATAATATCATCTGCATCGATTCCGTCTTTTTCCCACAATTGCTGTTTTAAGAGCTGCCGCCGTTCGGATGCTTCCCACCAGTTGAGCATCTCGCCGATCGTGTGACCGGTGACGGTTTGGGCGTTTTCATCGAGCAGGTTCAGGTGGCGGATGCGAAGCATCACTTCCGGAACTCCGCCTGCGAGATAGACCTGGACGGTAGGATGATGAACAGGGCCATTGGGCAGCACGCTGACAAGACGCGGTACGGCGCGGTTGATCCGGTTCCAGTCTTCCACGGCCGGCACTTGCAGCCCGGCGGCGTGAGCGATGGCTGGAATATGGAGGAGAAGGTTGGTTGATCCACCGAAGGCGGCGTGCATCACCATGGCATTGTGGATGGAGCTGTCGGTGAGAATATCTTTGGTTGTTACCTCATCCTGTTCCATTTTCATCGCGGCACGTGCGGACTGCCGGGCCATTTCTTTCCAGATGTCCTGTCCCGAAGGAGCAAGCGCGGAATGGGGGACGGAAAAACCCATCGCTTCTCCGACAACCTGGGAGGTGGCAGCGGTGCCGAGGAACTGACAGCCGCCGCCCGGAGTTGCACAGGCAGCACAGCCAAGCTCGGCGGCTTCCTGCAGGGAGAGTTCATCGTTGGAAAAACGAGCGCCGATGGTCTGGACTTTTCCGGCATCTTCGCCCCGTTCCGGTGGCAGGGTCACCCCGCCCGGAACGATCACAGTCGGAAGATCATGCATGGAGGCAAGGGCGATCATCATTGCAGGAAGCCCTTTGTCACAGGTCGCGACGCCCATCACCGCTTTACGGGTGGGGAGCGAACGGATCAAACGCCGGTAGACAACGGCTGCATCATTCCGGTACGGGAACGAATCGAACATGCCGGTTGTGCCCTGGGAGCGCCCGTCACACGGATCACTGACATAGCCGGCAAAAGGAATACCGCCGTAATGGCTGATTTCATTCGCTGCTTCTTCCATTAATAAGCCAACTTCCCAGTGTCCGGTATGATAACCCAGTGCGGTCGGGGTCCCATCGTTATCACGGATGCCGCCCTGCGTGCTTAACAGCAGCACCTGTTTCCCGTTTAATTTTCCCGGTTCCCAGCCCATGCCGACATTCTGGCTCAACCCGAATAAGTTGCCGCTGGGGGAATGTTTCAGCATTTCGGCATTTAACGGCAGGGCCCCCTCCGGTCCTTTTGCTTTTGTTTTAACATCATATATATCTTCTTTGGCAGCTGTCATTAAACTCTCTAGTGAATCATGCATAAAAAATTAACCCTCCTTACTATGAAACCATGAAAAGATACAGGTTGATTTTGAAACCGTTATCTTATAAAATATAAGTTAATCATAAAAGGGTTTTTATTTTTTGTCAATTATATAAAACA
This sequence comes from Salibacterium aidingense DSM 18341, assembly GCF_000429685.1. GTDB lineage: Bacteria > Bacillota > Bacilli > Bacillales > Marinococcaceae > Salibacterium > Salibacterium aidingense. The sequence goes on along the minus strand of NZ_AUCI01000027.1, from coordinate 1,697 downwards.
TAGTTTTATAATATAAAACTAATAAAAAATATCCATTTAGTAGAACTATGTTTTTAAATATAAAACAATAAGGAGGGACCGGATGAAGATTATTAAAAGAAAAACAAATAATAATGAAGCTGAGATGGCGGTGGTGATGGAGGATCAGACCGTTTATGATCTCGGCGCTGAGAGCTGGGCTGAATTAATAGACAGAGCAGCTGTTGAAGGCAGGCAGCCGGCAGAGATGATACAAGAAATCACAGCGGAGGCAGCGCCGCTGTCGGAAAACTTCGATGCTCTTGCTCTGCTTGTACCGATTGAGATATCAGAGGTGTGGGCGGCCGGGGTCACCTATCAGAAAAGCAGGGAAGCCCGAAATTACGAGGCTTCAGACGGACGGCCGGCGGCTGAAACCTTTTACGATAAGGTGTATGATGCCCCGAGGCCCGAACTTTTTTTCAAAGCGACCGGGGCCAGAGTCGCTGCCCCGGAGCAGACAATGTATCTCCGGTCGGATTCGGACTGGCAGATTCCGGAGCCGGAACTGGGACTTGTGTTAAACAGCAGAGCGGAACTTCTCGGCTTTACGATTGGAAACGATTTGAGTTCCCGGGATATCGAAGGAGAAAATCCATTGTATCTGCCGCAGGCGAAAGTGTGGAAACGGTCCTGTTCGATCGGGCCGTCGGTCAGGCTGGCGGACACGGTGGCTGATCCGTACGCGTTTCAAATCATCTGCCGGATATTCCGCGGGAAAGAAAAAGTGTTTGAAGGAGACGCCTATGTAAACCAGCTGAAACGAAAGCTGGAGGAGTTGATTGATTACTTAAAAAAAGACAATGACATGTTTGACGGCACGGTGTTACTTACCGGAACGTGTGTCGTTCCGCCCAACGATTTCACCCTGAAGGACGGAGATGTAATGGAGATTGAAATTCCGGGCATAGGTGTGCTGCGGAATCCAGTGAAAGCACTGTAAAACATATTATAGGAAAGGAAGGATACATGATGACAGCATTTTTAAACTTTATTAATGGAGAATGGAAAGCAGCAGCCTCCAAAGAGACGATCACAAGCAGCAACCCGGCAGATGCCAGCGAAACAGTCGGAGAAGTCCAGAAATCGGAAAAAGAAGATCTTGATAACGCGGTTGCAGCTGCCGATAAGGCAAAAACAGAATGGAAAAAAATCGGCGCCCCCGCCCGCGGGAATTATTTGTTCAAAGCAGCGGATGCCCTGGAAGCGCGAGCCGATGAGGTAGCGGAAACGATGACAAAAGAAATGGGAAAGACATTTCCTGAAGCAAAAGGAGAAACGATGCGCGGCGTAGCGATTCTGCGGTATTATGCCGGCGAAGGCATGCGCAAAGTCGGAGATGTGATCCCCTCCACGGATAAAGACGCCCTGATGTTTACGACCCGAGCTCCCCTTGGGGTGGTCGGTGTTATCACCCCCTGGAACTTTCCGGTTGCGATTCCGGTATGGAAAATGGCGCCTGCTTTAGCCTATGGCAACACCGTCGTGCTGAAGCCGGCGAGCGAAGCAGCGGTGACGGCGGCAAAAGTGGTGGAGTGTCTGGCAGAAGCAGGGTTTCCGGCCGGTGTCCTGAACTTTGTGCCGGGCTCGGGTTCGGTAATCGGCCAGGGACTGGCAGACCATCCGGATGTCGGAGGTATTACTTTTACGGGCTCGGATACGGTCGGGAAACAGGTCGG
>NZ_AUCI01000026.1 GCF_000429685.1 Salibacterium aidingense DSM 18341 | reverse complement strand
GCTTCATGTCGGAAATCAAACGCCGAAGCAAAAAGAGTGTCACCTTCCCTACCGAACGGGCGGTGGAGAAAATGATTTATCTCCAATGCATTCGGTTTAATGAGAACAAACAACAAACGGCTCACGGCTTTGCGAAGAAGAAGGCAGAGCTTCAACAAAAGTTTTGGGAAAAATATGGAACCACGAGCTAAAATGAAAAATTCCTCCCACCTTCCCCTAGGGGAAGGTGGGAGGAATAAAAGAAATAATTCTAGTGTTCATAAAGGGTCCCTGCCATCTTACACAAAATTATTGACGTGACCCAAATTTTGTCAATTAACGGAATATATGTCCGCAAGGGGCGTGCCTGTCTCCGCCTGGAACCTAGCGCTATCCTTTTAAATCAAATTTACAATAAACTGCCAGAGAAAATAGAGACTGTAGCCGAATACGACGCAGCCGCTTGTCCCTATGATCAGCTGCCGCATTTTTTTATTTAGAAAGGATCTTCCGGCATGCAGAAGCAGAGCCAAAAGGACAAACCACGCCAGGGAGCCGGCCAGGACAGCGGCAGAAAATAAAGAAATATTGTTGGAACCAGCCAGCATGGGAGACAATAAGCCGATCCACCATACAATGGTAAACGGATTAAAGGTGGTAATGGCGGTGCCAATTCCAAATGCCTTCCAAAAATACGATTTCTCCGTTTCCGTAGTACTGGCCATCGCTGATACCCCTTCGACATGGCGGATTTCAGTAAAAATCCCCCAGCTTACATATAAGAGGACAAGTCCGCCCATCAGCCATAAGATAGAATGCAGCACGGGATAAGCTTCAATCAATGGCATGAAGCCAAGCAGAACTGCTATAAGAATAATGGCATCCCCAACCACAGCTCCCAAGCCGACAGCAAGGGCAAATAAAAAGCCCCAGCGGGTCCCTTGTTTTATTTCTTCCCCATTACTGGGACAGGTTGGAGAAGCCACAAATCCAAGAACGATTCCGTTCATCACAGTACTCCACATAGATACTCCTCCTCAATTCTACTATTCGAAAATATTCGAAATGAAAGGTAAAAAATTTATTTCTGCCCTTTCGCATGTTGAAAAAAATGAACAAGGTGATCCAACGTTTCAGGCTCCACCCAGCATTCAATATTTTTCCCGCTGCGTTCCATCCGGATCAGTCCGGCCTGACGCAGTTCTTTCAGATGATGGGAGACCGTAGAAGGCGCAATACCAAGCCCCTCTCCCAGTTCGCCGACACTTGTACGCATTTCCTCCTCTGTACTTAATTCTCCGGGAAAGCAATGGTTAGCCAGATATAGAAAAATCTGAAGCCGATGAGGGTTGGATAAAGCCTTAAACATGTCACTGAACGGCACAATATCGTTTATTTCAATTTTATAATTCGACATATGTCGAATTTTACATCATCGACTGTTCAAATGCAAGGCTCGATAAAAAAGTAGAGCATTTGAAAGGCTGGATTTTTAATTTTTATGAAGGAATTATAAAGGTTAAGCAGATAGGTTGACGATGAAAAAGGGAAGGTCTATGATATACGTTGTGACTCATTAATTACTTTTTGTGACTGATTGGTCAAAGCGGGGTGAATTGGTGACGGACAAGAAAGCGGAAATGATGGATATAGCTATTGATTTGTTTTCTGAAAAAGGCTATCATTTTACGTCTATACAACAAATAACGGAGGCGTGTGGTATTTCAAAAGGCGCCTTTTATAAGCATTTCGCTTCCAAGGAAAGTATGATGCTTGCTTTACTGGAAAAGCATCAAAACACTCTCCTGGGAGAAGCGGAATTATATAACACCGGAAAAGACAGGTCCCCGTACGAACAATTGATATCAAAAATACGGCTGGAACTGGAAAAATCAGTGGAGTACCGGTCCTTTTTTAAAATTTTGTTCACAGAGTTTATGTCGACGGAAGACAGTGAAGTGAATAAGAAAATTAAAGAATTTCAGGAAGTTTTGAGAAGCTGGCATAAACGATCGTTAGAAGAAGCTTTCGGGCCAGCGGCTGATCCAATCATTCAAGATTTAACTGCGGTATTGGAAGGGGTGCTGAAGGAATACCTGATGCTGATGATGGGCAGGAATGAACCGCTCCCCCTGGAAAAATTGGCACGCTTTATATTTGAAACGCTTCATGCTTTAGTACAGCGGAGCGGGCAGATTCAGCCGATTCTTCAAACGGATAAAGATGCTTCGGTATCCGCTTTTACCGGCAGGGAAGGGATGAAGGTACAGCTCCAGCTGCTGCTGCCGGAGGTGAACAGCCAATCTTCTGATACGAATAGACAAAAGGACAAACAAACCATTGAAATGGCGTTGGAAGAGCTGCAGCAGGACTTCCCTCGTGAATTTTTAATGGAGGCGCTGCTCGGTTATTTGCAAAGAAGCCCTTATTTATCAGAGAAAATAGAAAATGTGAAAGAGATATGGAAGGAATGGAAAGGAGAGACGTCTCATCTATGAACACCTTAACAAATGATTCATGGCAGCTTCCGCCATTGCAGAAGGGGCTTATGATTGCGGCGTTGATGGCGGGGGCATTCATGGGTATTATCAACGAAACCCTGTTGGCCACAGCACTGCCTACGATAATGGATGTGTTTGCGCTGGATGAGAGTACCGTTCAATGGTTAACGACTGTCTTTCTGTTAACAAACGGTATTATGATTCCCATCTCGGCGTTTTTAATTGAAAGGTTCACGACACGAGGGTTATTTTTAAGTGCCATTGGTTTATTTGGTACAGGGACCCTGATTGCCTCCCTGGCACCGACTTTTTCGGTTCTTGTATTAGCACGTATCGTGCAGGCGGCAGGTTCTGGGATCATGCTGCCGCTTTTGATGACAGTTCTGCTTGCCATCGTACCAGTAGAACGGCGGGGCCTTGCGATGGGGCTGGCAGGGGTGGTTATATCCTTTGCCCCGGCTATCGGTCCCACCCTGTCGGGATGGCTGCTGGAACACTTTGAATGGAGAGCCCTCTTTTACACGGTGCTTCCTATTGTTGCAGTCACGATTACCCTGGCATTTCTATGCATTCGGAATGTAACCAAGCTGACAAAACCTAAAATAGATATACCCTCTATTATTCTATCGTCCTTTGGTTTTGGAGGGATATTGTATGGATTTAGTACCGTAGCGGAAGGAGGATGGAGCGGTCCGGTATTAATAAGCATTATCGGCGGTATCATCATTCTGTTCTTTTTCATACGTCGACAGTTAAAACTACGGGTGCCGATGCTTGAATTCCGGATTTTTCAGTTTCCAATATTTACGATTTCCATTTTAATTACGATGGCAGTTCTTGTTTCCATGATCGGGGCAGAGACACTGCTCCCATTATATATGCAGAACGTTATAGGATTCTCCCCGCTTGAGTCTGGATTAATGCTTCTCCCCGGGGCGATTGTGATTGGGATCATGTCCCCGATTACAGGTCACTTATTCGATAAATTCGGGGCAAAGTGGCTGGCCATCTCCGGTCTCTCAATTGTTACGGTAACGACGTTTTTATTTACGAACATTACGCTGGAAACATCGTTTCTTTATCTGACTACGATTTACGCGATTCGTATGTTCGGCCTGTCCTTTGCGATGATGCCGGTCGTGACATCAGCCTTAAATCAACTGCCGGCCAAGTGGTATTCCCACGGCTCGGCCATGATGAATACGATGCAGCAGATTTCTGCTTCCCTTGGTACTGCCATGCTCGTTACGTTTGTAGGTATCGGGGCGGCCCGGTACAGTGCTGATGCCTCCCTCAACGGTTTGCCGGAGGGAGGAGCAGAAACAGAAACGATGCTTCTTGCCCAATTAAATGGATATCAATGGGCCTTTATGGGAAGCACTATTCTAGCGTTGGTTGCCCTGTTATTATCCTTCTTACTCCGCCCGAGAAAAGAAGAAAAAGCGGCGAATTATCAGGAAGAAGAACAGGCAGCTTCAAGCTGATTATCCCAAGTACCGAGTCACACCATATTAAACATAAAAAACCGGGGCTGCCTGCACAGCCCCGGTTTTTTTAATTCTTCCATGTTTCTAAAATTTGTTCGCCCTGTCTTTCTAAGTCTTTTTCAGCTTCTTCGGATAGGTGACGCTCTTGATGGGTCCGTTCTAGATGCATTAAAAATTTCTCCATAAAGTGACGGGCTTGTTTCATCGCATCTTTGTCATGATGGTGAGCCGCCTGTCGGAGGGAATGGGTAAGCTGGTGTGATAATGGCCCGGTGACCTCCCCGTTTTCTATATATGCTTCGAGAGTATCGTGAAGGCGGTCCAGGGAAGGTGAACGTTTCATGTCAGGAACAGGAACGTCTTCCCAGTCCATGTCCGAAGCGAAATAGAAGCTTGGATAAGAAGGCTGGTTATACCCGGAGTTCTGCCAGGAAATTCCGGATCTGTACTGTGGATCGTGCATGAGTGTGTAGAGCTTGTGATCTGTCACTTCCGTATTCATATACATGCGGATGGCAGAACTGTCTTCAGTCCGGACCAGCATCTCTTCGCGCCAGTCTCCGAATACATCAGCGACCAATCCGGGATTGCCTTTTGTATGATTATTGGTTCTTGTCCCTTCTGCTGTGAGCAGAGTGCCTTCCTTCCAATCGGTAATGACAGGAGTTTCATCTACCGCCCCATCAATAATCTGGGTGGTCAAGTCAGCCGACCATTTAATGTTCATGTTGGTGCCGGGCATGTCATCGCTGATTTTTTCTCCATCTGCGGTCCATAAGCCTTCCGCCCACGTTTCCATACCCTCCTGTTCAGGAACTACATCTCCTATCATGCCGCGGCCTGTGTCTTCTCCGGTATATTCTCCATAAAGGATTTCTCCGGTTTCCGCATCTCGGAGGGAATATCCATAGGGAGCATAAGTACCGCCTTCATGGACGGTGAAAATTTCCTGTCCCTCCCGGTCCGGATCGATATCAGTGACGTGCATGGCATCCCCGTGGCCAAGCCGTGCTTCTGCCCCGGGGTCCGCGCTTTCTTCCGGAAGAGTGTCAAAGGAACCGTAAAGAAGCGAGCCGTCATCATCAATGGTTGCGGACCCGTAAATAATTTCATGAGCCCCGTCCCCATCGACATCCGCGGTGCTGAACGAATGATTCCCCTGCGTTGTGATAGAGCTGAATTCCTCGTTGGTTCCCGGTGTACCGTGCGGACTGTCGTTAAATGGATTGTCCATCGGGGTCCACCCGCTGTCCACATACCAATGCTCCTCCAAATGATTCCCATCCCAGCTGTAGGAAACAAGGGTGGACCTTGTGTAATAGCCGCGGGCAAAAACAGCATATGGCTTTTGTCCATCAAGGTAAGCGGTGCCGGCCAGGAAACGGTCGACCCGGTTGCCGGGTTCGATCCGGCTCATCGCGTAATCCCCCCACATTAAACCGTCATCATGCCGTCCCGGTTTATAATCAATGGTCTCCAGCTCTTCGCCGGTTTCCCCGTTGAATACTGTGAGATATTCGGGACCATTTAGAATAAAACCTTCCAGCTCCCGGAGGGTATTGCGCTCACTGCGTTCCGGAGCGTATTCATCCATAAAGTAATCTGCGAGGCTCTCTGCATCTTCTCTAGAGAGCGGATAATCGTAACGCGGCTCGAGGCCGAAACTTTCTTCCAGGGTTTCCGGCCAGCTGCCATTCACTACTTCTTCATGCTCATGCCAGTCCATAAACATCTCTACGATGTGATTGTAGTAGTCGTCACTGCTCATTCGATAATCATCGGAGTGGCTGTAGCCGGCTTCTTTATCCTCTTCAGGCATTGTAATGTATTCCTCCGAAGTAACTTCCCCATTCTCATCGTACGTTATAACTTTTGTGCCGGGGGCCGTCTTGAACATAAGTTCGGCTTTGCCGCTGTGGTCGAAATCCCTGACAAGAAATTGGGTGTAATGGGCACCGGAGCGGATATTTACACCAAGGTCTATTCGATAGAGTAGTTCCCCCTCATACGTATACGTGTCCAAATAGGTGTTACCGGTATACCCGTTCTGGGACACATCTTTAGAGTTATCGGGGTCCCATTTAACCACGAATTCATACTGCCCATCTCCGGTAACATCCCCTACACTCATATCATTGGCATGGTACGTATACGATTCTCCCGCTGGCGTTACCCCATCTTCTGGCTTTTGCAATGGTAAATCATAGTAATTTTCTTCCCATGGCGAGACTTTATCACTGGCTTCGCCTTCCTTCCCATCTTCAACAGCTCTGACATAATAGTTGGACTCTTCTCCTCCGTTTTCATCCAGGTAATTTGTACTTTCTTCTACTTCTGCAATTTTGTTATGATTCCGGTAAACGTGGAAGGTGGTTCCGGTTAACCCCTTATCGGTATGTCCCGTTACTTCATCGGCCAATAATCTCCAGCTTAGGAAATTTCCTTCCGGCGTTGAAGCAGCAATTAAGCCGCGGTCCAGGTTTTCAAGCTGAACGGGCTGCGTTGGTTCCTGCTTCCGTTCTTCCGCGTTCCCTTCAGAAACCGGAACAATCACAGACAAAATCAACACAAAAGAGAACAGCACACGACCTTTTTTTGACATCGTTCCACCCTTTCTATTATTCTCTGGCTTACTGTAAACGCGCGGCACCTCCTTTTAAGCGCTTACAAGTTGTACGCGCTTATAGATTAATACAGCAGCAGTCAATAGATAAGGGCATAAATGTTAAAAATCTTTTGAAAATCAATGATTGCGTATTATTGGAAACTTCCTACCGTATCGAAAGTATGGTTTTGTCGTCGATTCAGCATAAATTGTATGAGAAAAAGGGCTTAGACGAGATATCAGCATATTGAAGCGCTTTCATTTGTAATAAATATTGCTAATTTTACTAAAAGAACATTGTCGAAATTTGAATATTAGGGAAGGGTTTGCTAATATAAATACCAGTATTACAATGGCGAACCCTTGCCAAAACAGGTTTTTTGCTTGATATATGAAGTGGAAAGAGGGGTAGGCATGATTGTTAGCGGGTTTGTGAATTATATGTTCCGGAATTATGATGAAGTGTTATCCCTAACGTTTGAACATATCCAGCTTGTTGGAACTGCGATTATAATAGCGGTTTTAATCGGTGTTCCGCTTGGAATTTACTTAACGACAAATGAAGCACTGGCTGATACGGTTCTGCAGATAACCTCCATTATTATGACAATTCCAAGTATTGCGTTATTTGGTATTATGATCCCCGTGCTTTCTATCATTAATCAGGGGATCGGTTTTTTGCCCGCGGTGATAGCGTTAATTCTTTATTCGCAGCTTCCAATCGTTCGAAATACGTATGTAGCCATTAAGAATATTGATCCTAATATCAGAGATGCTGCAAAAGGCATTGGAATGACGACATATCAGCGGCTTCTCCGGGTGGAAATTCCAAATGGCCTTCCATTGATAATGGCCGGAGTTCGTACAGCCACCGTATTAAATATAGGCATCGGAGCAATCGCAGCTTTTATTGGTTCCGGCGGCCTTGGTGTTTTAATAGACCAGGGAATCAGCAGGAACAATAATAATTTAGTTTTGGCGGGAGCCGTTTCTGTATCCATTCTTGCTATCATAGCAGACTTTATTTTAAGGGCGATACAAAACAAAATCACTCCTAAAGGTATCCGAAATTGAGGTGAAAAAGAAAGATGATAACGTTTGAGGACGTGACAAAGGAATACGAACAGGGTGTGAAAGCCATCGATGACGTGTCCCTGGAAGTGGAGGATGGAAATATAGTGATCCTCATCGGTCCTTCCGGCTGCGGAAAGACGACACTTCTCCGCATGGTGAATCAGCTGGAAACAATAACCGGAGGAAGCATTTTGATAGACGGTAAAAATGTAGGGGATATGAAAACAATAGAGATGCGCCGAAATATTGGTTATGTCATCCAAAGTAATGGGTTGTTCCCCAATATGACCATTGAAGATAATGTCGTAGTGGTACCTAATTTATTAGGATGGGATAGAAAAAGAAAAACCGATCGTTATAACTACTTGATGGATTTAATTGGATTGAATCCGGATGAATTTAAAAAAAGATATCCTCACGAATTGTCCGGCGGACAGCAGCAGCGTATTGGTGTGGCCCGGGCGCTCGCGGCTGATCCTCCGCTGATGTTAATGGACGAGCCGTTTGGAGCACTGGATCCGATTATTCGAAATAAGCTGCAGGAAGAGTTTCTCCAAATTCAAAAAGAGTTAAAGAAGACGATATTGTTTGTCAGTCATGATATCGATGAAGCCGTGAAGATGGGCGATAAGATAGCATTATTACGAGAAGGACGGGTCATGCAGTATGATAAACCGGCTATCTTGCTGAATAAACCAAAAAACGACTTTGTTTCGGAGTTCGTGGGGCAGGATCGTGTTCTGAAAAGCATGAGCCTGTATGATATTAAAGATCTTGAAAAGGAAGTTGACTTAGCTCCAGTTAAGAGGAATGGAAAAGAAACCAAGACGATTGAGGAAAACACCTCTCTTCGGAATGCCATTTCCATGCTTCTGAATCAAGAGGCAGACAATATTGTAATAACGGATGACAGCGGAAAAGAAAAAGGGAGCGTCACCCTTGAATTAATTGAAAAATTTCTACAGCTTGAGCTCCGTCAAAAATCCAGCTGACGAAAGGAGGTGCCTGCTTTGGGGATAAACAAAGCCATTGCTCTCACCGTGAAGGTTATCAGCTATCTTGCTGTTCTGGTATTTTTTATTTGGGCGTTTGCCAATAATATGTTCTACCGCATAACAGAACAGCCCGATCAATTTTTTGATTTGTTATCCCAGCATTTAACACTTGTCGGTGTATCGGCAGGACTTGCCATCCTTACGTCGGTCCCGCTTGGTATTATTGTAACCCGCAAAAGCCTGCGGAAGTCCGAGTGGCTGGCGGTCAATGTTGCAAATCTGGGCCAGACGATTCCTAGCATCGCGGTGCTGGCCATCGCGATGGGGTTCCTTGGAATTGGACTTCAGGCTGCCATCGTCGCCCTTTATATCTACTCGCTGCTTCCTATCCTGCAGAATACAATTGCCGGTATTGATTCGGTGAATCGGGGGGTTATAGATTCTGCGAGGGGGATGGGATTCACTCCAGCTCAAATTTTATTCAAAATAGAGCTTCCGAACGCTGCGGCATCTATACTTGCCGGAATTCGGACAGCGATTATTATTAACATAGGCACCGCGGCATTGGCGTATTTAATCGGGGGCGGCGGATTTGGTGTATGGATTTTCACCGGGATACAGCTGTTTGATAATACGTATCTGCTTTCCGGTGCTATTCCAGTTACATTGCTGGCCGTCCTTGTGGATTTTCTATTCCGTGCCCTGCAAAGAATACTTGTACCAAAAGGACTTCAGCTGGCCCAGGAGGCAAGCAGACAAAATTAAATAGAAAATAGGGGGAATTTATAAAAATGAAAAAAGTGACTCTGCTCTTATTAACCATTGTTTTATCAGCAGCTATGGCGGCCTGCGGAGGGGGAGGAAAATCGGTAACCGTTGGAGCGAAAAATTTCACGGAACAGTTTCTTCTTTCCCAAATGACCGTCCAGATGCTCGAGGCCAATGACTTTGAAGTAGAAGAAAATAATAACATGGGCAGTACCGCGTTAAGAGAGGCCCTCGTGAATCGACAGGTAGATTTGTCCTGGGACTACACAGGAACAGCGTTAATTACCTACATGGAGGAAGAACCCGCGGCAAGCCCTGAAGAAGCATACGAAAAGGTGCAAGAAATTGACGCAGAAGAAAATGATCTCGTCTGGTCGAATCTTTCGGACATCAACAATACGTATACCGTGGTCATGAGAGAAGAGCAGGCACAGGAACTGGGAATAGCTTCACTTAGTGATTTAGCGGACTATGTGAATGAGAATCCGGGAGAGATCACGATTGCTACAGATGCTGAATTTGGCAATCGTCCTGATGGACTTCCCGGAGTCGAAGAAACCTACGGATTTGAATTTGGTTCCGAGAATAAAGAAGAGATGACCATCGGGCTTACGTACGAAGCCTTAAATAATGATGAAGTGCAGGCTTCTGTAGGGTTTGCCACGGATCCGCAAATTGATGAATATGATTTAATCAGTCTGGAAGACGATCAGCAATTCTTCCCGTCTTACAATGCGGCAGTCTCCATGACGCAGGAAACATATGATGAATACCCGGAAATTGAAGAAATTCTGCAGCCGTTGGCTGAGGAGCTGGACGACGAAACGATGCGTGAATTAAACTATCGGGTGGACATTGAAGAAGAGAATGTAGCAGATGTCGCTCAAGACTTTTTACAGGAAAATGGATTTATTGAATAAAACGAAAGAAGGGCTGTCCTTAAAAAGGCAGCCTTTCTTTCATTTTAGATTTTCCTACCCCTGGATAACCAAAGGCCCCCGGGCCGGCGGCATTGGTGGAGGACACGAAGCAACGGTTTGAAGGATTTAGTCCTCTCAACCTTAGTTTTGCCCCCAATAGGAAAGAAGGAAGAAGTAGTACCGGCTTCCAAATGCTTTTGGCGGTCACCCAAAGCAAAAAAGGAAAGCGTAGTGTCCTCCCTCCCACAATGGCGGCCACTAGAACAAGATAATTCTGCGCTGCTGTCCTCCACTTTCCCCGCATGTCTCCCGCCAACTCGGTACACCGGGTGGCTATTCTGTACGGACTGTTTATTAAACGGAACCAGCGGATCTGTCTGCAGCGTATGTGCTGCAAAGCAGTCAGCTTCTCCGGAACGGGTCTCCTCCCCCTCATTTTTATTAGTAGTCCATAAAAGGTGCTGGACCGATACTAAAAAAACAGACCAGTATAGGTCGTTTGTATGATATACTGCTCCTATATAAGAACGAAGGTCCACGCCATGATACATAGACGTAACATTTTTATTTTTTAATGGGGCGGATATCGGATGAAAAAAATCATCTATTTGTTTTTCCTCATCTTTTTTTGTTTGGGGGGACTGTCTGGCTGCGGCGGCGGGACTGCTGCAGAGCAGGGGAAAGCTGCGGAGGGCGTGCTTCAGCTGCATAATCATGATTTTGAAGAGGAGCAGGTATATACGCTCGACGGAGAATGGGAATTTTACTGGAAGCAGTTTATAGAGCCGTCTTCCTTTCCAGCAGCGTCGTCTTCCTCTGTTTATGTGAACACGCCGGGAAGCTGGGATGAAAAAATAGCCGTCGGGAAACCTCTGCCCAATGAGGGCTACGCAACGTACCATCTGCAGCTGCTCCTTCCCGAAACAATAAAAGAAAGCGTAGCGGGATTGTACATTCCAGAGGTGGCAACGGCTTATACGTTATGGGCAGATGAAAAAATCATAGCCGAAAATGGCAGCCCGGGAACCGCCAGGGAAGTAATGGAACCCGATCATCATCCCCGGATGGTCTATTTTGAACCGGAAGAGGAGGCCGTTGATCTTGTCCTTCATGTATCGGAATATTACCAAAGGAAATCAGGTTGGTGGGACTCCTTTTATATAGGAAGTGCCGACGGAATTCAGAAGATGAGAGATAAAAATGTAGCCGCCGAGGTATTTCTTGTTGTCAGCCTGCTCGTGATGGCACTCTATCACATCGGGATATTTCTGCTTCGTCCAAAAGAGCGCTCCCCGCTTTATTTCAGCGGAATTTGTCTTGCGGTGGCTATGCGTACCCTGTTTTTGGGAGAAGTATTGATTCAGCGTTTCTTCCCGGCTGTCCCTTGGGAACTGGGGCTGAAAATAGAATACTGGAGCGCCTGCGCAGCGATTACTTTTTTTCTTTTATTCATCCACGCCCAATATAAAGAGGATTCGGACAGACGGATCAGAAATGGGTTTTTATTTCTATTTGCCATGATTTTTCTCTTTATTTTGGTAACACCGGCCAGAGTTTACACCGAAGGGATGCTTGTACTGCAGGGCAGTTCTGTATTGGCCATCAGCTATCTTATTTATGTGCTTATTACTGCCATGCGGAACCAGCGAAGAGGCGCCCGCGCTCATGTAGCCGCAATGACAATTCTGCTCGCTTTTGTGGTTAATGATGTGCTTCATTATAATCATGTGGTAAATACAGGCGAAACGGTCTCGATAGGCATGTTTTTTTATTTATTCGCCCAATCGTTTATTTTATCTAATGTATTTACCAAAGCTCTGAATGATTCCGAGCAATTGTCTGAACGGCTTGAAAAGGTGAACCAGACATTAGAGGAAAAAGTAAAAAAACGAACGAAGAAATTATCCGAGGCGAATAAAGACCTGGAACAATCGTATAAAGCCAGACGGGAGCTAATGTCCAACATTTCCCATGAACTGAACACCCCGTTGACTTCTATTCAAGGATATATGAAGGGGATGCTGGATGGAGTCGTTGATCGGAATCAGCCTAAGTATTTTCAGCTTGTCTATGACAAAACACTTTTTTTAAAGCAGATTATCGACGATCTGAGAGAGTTGGCGAAATTAGAATCGGACGGAATACAATATCATTTTACGGAAAAAGATATACGTGAATTCACCCATGAATTATATTTGGTGTATAAAGAGGAAATAGAACGGAAGCATATTACATTTAGATTTGAGGATCGTCTTCCGGTTTCTGATGCTGGATATGCCGTTTCTATTGATCCCATTCGTATCGAACAGGTGGTATCCAACCTCTTGTTTAATGCAAAAAAATTTACAGAAGCAGGAGGAAACATTACGCTGGTCGTGGAAGAAAAGGACGACAGCGGCAAGTCCTGGATTTCCATTGCTGTGCAAGACGATGGAGCAGGTATTAAGGAAGAAGAACTTCCCAATGTGTTTGAACGTTTTTTTAAAGGGAATGCAGTAAAGGAAAAGGCAGAGGAAGGAGTGGGACTCGGACTGGCCATATCCACTGAAATAGTCCGTGCCCACGAGGGAAAGATGAGAGTGAATAGTACAGAAGGCGAAGGCAGTACCTTTTATTTCCTCCTTCCCAGGACCGATTCCCTGCCTTAATAAACAAATATGATCCTGTTCTGCATGCATTTGGTTTTGCGGCTGTCCTATGGTAAAGTTTTGAAAGAGAGTTCGAACGGGAGGATTGCCAATGGCGGACAAGCGATCAGAAGAAATGGAACAAGTACGGCGTCAATTTATCGAAAAAATTGCAGATAATATGCATTCTTTTGGGGTTTCCACAACGGTAGGAAGAGTGCTTGGCATTATATATATGAATGGAGAGCCAATGACACTTGATCAACTTTCAGAACATACCGGCATGAGCAAAACCCGGATGAGCCAGGTGGTCCGGGATATGATGGATCTAAATATAGCGGAGCGGGTTTTCCAGGCCGGCGTACGGAAAGACTTGTACCAGGTGGAACAGGACTACTATCAGACCTTTATTTCGCTTTTCACCTCTAACTGGAGAAAGGCGATTCACAAAAGCCGCCACTTTGAGCAGACACTGAAATCCAGATTGGAAAAGCTCCGGGTCAATGAAGAAGTAGATGAACAAACGGAAGTAGAATTAAATGCCCTGCTTGAAGAGATTTATGAATGGATCGATTATTATGACTGGATTCAACGTTTAATTGAGTTTTTTGAAAGCGGCGAAATTTTTGAGCATGTTCCAAAACATCCAAACAAAAAATAAAAGAAGCGTGAGTCTTTTTATTAGGACTCACGCTTCTTTTATGGTGATGAAACGGTGTTGAGTGCATCGTGCAGAAAATAACACCTCTTATCCCAGTTTATCTCTTAAATACGCTAAATTTTCTGAAAAATAGTTGTATTTTCTGCCTGATTACTGTTATCATGATTTTTATATGAACGTGTTCATAAAATTATCAAGTTAATGGAGGGAAAGTATGAGTATTCCAACAGAGAATATCAACACGCGTCTGAAGGCCTTTCGAAAACGGATGGAAGAAAAACAAATAGAGGCTGTGGTACTGTGGGATCCGGATAATCAATACTATTTGAGCGGATTTAAGGCGATATCGTATTCCCGGCCGATTGTTTACTGGATTTATCCAGAAACCACCGCCTATATCATCCCGGAGCTTGAAGATCTGCACGCAGAGGAAAACGCCCATACTACGCATTTTCATGTATACCATGAAAGATACAACAGGGGCACGAATGATACTTCTTTCTTAACGCCATTTATGCGTCTGCTCCGGGAACTGCCGGCTGGCACAAAAGTAGGGGTGGAATGTGAGATCCTGCCGGCCTATGTCTATCAAAATATACGTAAACAAGGGTACGAAGCGGTCGATATCGGCAGAGATCTGATAGAACTCCGCAGCATAAAAGAGGAAGAAGAGATAAAGTGGCTGGAGGAAGCAGGACGGTTATCTGATGTTGCTCTTGAAGCGTCCTTTCAGCATTTGAGCCTTGGAATGAGCGAGCTGGAATTTGATTCATACGGGGATCAGGCTTTACTGAAGGCTGCCTCCGAAGCATATCCGGAAGTAGTCGTGGGGTACGAGAATTGGACATGCTCCGGGGTGAGGCGCAGCGCCATGCCGCATCTTTATTCCAGCACCCGCACTTTTGAGAGCGGAGATCCGGTGGTACACAGCCGCCAGGTCTGGATTAACGGGTACCGTGCAGAAAATGAACGAACGTTTTTATTTAAAGGGAAAGCAACCGAAGAACAGAAGACATTGTTAAAACTTGCGATTGACGCCCAAAAGGCGGGAATGGAGGCTGTCAAACCCGGGGTAAGGGCATGTGACGTGGACCTCGCCGCATATCAGGTAATCAAGGAAGCAGGTTACGAAGAATATATCGACCATCGGATCGGCCACGGCCTGGGGCTGTCAGAACATGAAGAACCGTATCTGCGGTTTGATAATGAACTGGTACTCGAAGAAGGGATGGTATATACGATAGAACCCGGAATTTATGTGCCGGGTGTCGGAGGCTTCCGCCATTCCGATACAGTTATTGTTACAGCCGATGGTTCCAGAAGTATTACCCACTATCCACGTTCGTATGAAGACATGCTGATAGAAGAATAAGGAGGTATTATGAAACATAGTAAAATGGATCATTCTATTTTTTGGCCGGCTATGATACTTACGATAGCGATAACTATAACGTTAGTTATTTTTCAAAGCAGCGCAGAACCGGTGCTGACTGGAATCTTAACAGATTTAACATTTCGTCTGGACTGGGCTTTTGAGTTTTTAACGATGGGATTGTTTATCCTTTTGTTATGGCTCGTCTTCGGCAGGTTTGCCAGGGTGAAGATGGGTGATCCAGAGGATAAACCGGAATTTTCAAGGTTCAGCTGGGGAGGCATGCTCTTTTGTGCCAGCATGGGGACCAGTATTATGTTCTGGTCAATCGTAGAACCGCTCTATTACTATACCGGACCTCCCTTTGGCATCGAGGGAGAAAGCGCAGAAGCAGCCGAATGGGCAGTGGCCTATGGGTTGTTCCACTGGGGCATATCAGCGTGGGCGTTATATGCCCTGCCTGCTGTAGTGATTGCTTATTCATTTTTCGTGAGAAAGGATCCCTCGTTAAAAATCAGCGCAGCATGCCGGGGAATTCTTGGGAAATATGCGGACGGCTGGCACGGGAAAGTGATTGATATCCTTGTCATCTGGAGCATGATAGGGGGATTGTCTACTTCTCTTGGTCTGGGCGTTCCGATGGTGGCCAATGTCAGTGCAGAACTGCTCGGAATCGAACCTACGCTTCCGCTTAGTATTGTCATTATTGTTATTTGGACCATAATTTTCAGCTCCAGTGCCTATTTAGGGTTGTATAAAGGGATCCGTAAACTCAGTGATTGGAATATTTATATCGCCCTTGTTCTTGCAGTATTTGTGCTGATCACGGGGCCGACGTTATTTATTTTAACTTATTTTACAGACAGTCTTGGTTTAATGCTAAATAATTTCATGCGGATGAGCTTATATACAGATCCTATTAATGAAGGCGGCTTTCCGCAGGCGTGGACTGTATTTTACTGGGCCTGGTTTGCGGCAACGGCTCCATTTATAGGCCTGTTTGTCGCCCGGATATCAAAAGGCCGGACCATCCGTGAAATGGTGACGAATATACTGCTGTGGGGGTCCCTGGGAAGCTTTTTATATTTTGCCGTCTTCGGCGGGTATGCGATTGATTTTGAGCTCTCCAATAGTGGTGCTCTGACTTCGGTGCTCGCAGAAAGTGAACCACAGGTCATTGTCGAAGTGTTAAAGTCTCTTCCGCTGTCAACGGTTGTGATGATCTTTTTCACGGTGCTGGGCTTTGTCTTTTTGGCGACTTCTCTTGACTCTGCTACCTATATTATTGCAGGGATTGCCACGACGGACCTGCAAAAAGGGGAAGAACCAGCACGCTGGCAACGTCTATTGTGGGGAGTTGTACTCTCAGCTCTCGCTATTTCTCTTACTATAGTAGGAGGTCTCAACGTAGTACAGACTTCTTCTGTCCTCGTGTCTGTCCCTGTATTAATCATGTACATTCTTCTAGCTGTTTCTTTAATTAAATGGCTGAGGGAAAGGGAGGAGCCTGTAAAAGAGTAATTCTTTTCGATATAATGGAAGGAACAGGGAGGACAGAAAGTAGGGAAGCCGATGTCCAATACAAGAAAAGAAATTCAACGCAGCCGCATGTGGCACTATTTTATTGACGCAACCGCTGCATTAATAGAAGAAGAAGGCATGGAACAGGTAACGATACGCAAAGTAGCAGAACGGGCAGGTTTTACCAGTTCCACCGCCTACAATTACTTTGGGGAACTATCCCATTTGATATTTTTTGCTTCAATAAGATTTACACAGGGATATGTTCAGGAACTTCCTTCCTATATGAAAAAGGGGAACAATACCGTGGAAACGTGGCTTCACGCCTGGCGCTGTTTTGCGAAACACTCCTTTCAAAATCCTCATACCTTCGCCGCTGTGTTTATTAATAACCTGGGAGCGGTACCGAGTGAACTGCTGCAGGAGTATTACGAGCAGTTCAGCAGTGAATTGGTCGGAGTTCCTGAAGAAATTGTACCGTTTATTATGGAGCATAACCTGGAAAAAAGAAGCAATCTCTATTTGCAGGGAGCGGTCGAAGAAGGGCTGCTGTCCTCCGAAAATGTAAACATGATCGCCGATGTGACACTAATGATCTGGCGGGGGATGATGACCACCTTATTAAACAACCGCAGGCATGTGACACCAGAAGAGGCAGAAGAACGAACGATGTCTTATGTCGTTCATGTAACGACCCAGGCCATGGAAGCGGGAAAAATGCAGCAATAATGGGGGCACACGACCGCGGAGCTAAGGCACAGCGGGGGAGTCGTGAGAAGCTGGATTCAAAATGCCGTGTGCCAGAAGCGGACTTTTATTCCGTTATTTTGTCGATTTTGCCCATTTGGAAGGGGCAAACGGACATTTGGTACGTTATTTCTCCATTTCCGTGTAAAAAAAGCCGTTCAGCCCCCGATTAGCGGAACAAATGTCCGAAAAAACGGCCGGGGGCCTCTGATTTTCGCATTTAGCGGAACAGATGTCCGCAGGCTGCTCCTCCTATAAAATCCGGTTTTATCATAGCGAGATGATTTCTGCCTGCAGTGCAGCTGGCAAGCTGACTTTTTGGAATGTCCGCGGGCAGCGTTCAGGCTTTTCCATTGACATCCCCGCCTGAATCCTATACCTTTGCCGGTAACATCAGGAGAAGGGAATCTATAACCATGAAACTTCATACAGGTTGGGATGCCACCTTATTAGCTGCGTTTTCTATTATTCTATTTCTATTTTGGCAGAAAGAACAGGAAGAGCAAATAGAAAAAATGGCGGAAAGGACAAGCCTGCACCCCGAGGTAGAGGAAATGAAACAAGAATTTATAGAGCAGACGAAAGAACAGGGGATTCATGTTGTCATTACGGCAGGCTATCGTTCCGTGGAACGCCAGAATGATCTTTATGCCCAGGGACGAAGCGAAGCCGGGAACATCGTAACCCATGTCAAAGGCGGCGAATCCTATCATAATTACGGACTGGCGGTTGATTTTGCCATAAAAAAAGACAATGGCGAAATAACGTGGAATACTGAGTATGACGGCAACGACAATGGAACCCCGGACTGGCAGGAAGCAGCAGATATTGCCAAAGCGATTGGATTTGAATGGGGAGGTGACTGGGAAAGGTTCCAGGATTATTCTCATTTGCAGTGGGATCCGGGAGTCCCCATCGCAGAACTTCAACGGAACACTTCTCCGTAACTGGTTTACGTTCTCTCCATAACGGGAAAAGGAACAGGTATTATTTTACAAAGGAGGGCGCCTTTTGAAAACACGCAGACTTGGTCAAAATGAACTGGAAGTTTCCTTGCTGGGATTAGGCTGTATGGGAATGTCTGCTTTTTACAGCGGTCAGGATGACGAAGAATCCAGAAAAACCATTCATCATGCGCTGGATTTAGGTATTAATTTTCTGGATACCGCTGACATGTACGGGCCGAGAACAAATGAAAAACTGGTGGGAGAAGCAATAAAAGAGCGGCGCCATGAGGTGGTCCTTGCTACCAAGTTTGGTAATCAGTTTGATGAAAGCGGCTCGTTTGTCGGGATCAACGGCCGTCCGGAGTATGTGAAAGAGGCGTGTGAAGCCAGTCTGAAACGACTCGGCGTAGACCATATCGACTTATATTATCAGCACCGGGTTGATCCGGATGTTCCGATTGAGGAAACGGTAGGAGCAATGTCTGACCTGGTCCAAGAAGGAAAGGTTCGATACTTAGGCTTATCCGAAGCAGGAGTGGAAACGATCCGCAAAGCCAATCATACGCATCCCATCACGGCACTGCAGACGGAATATTCCCTTTGGAGCAGAGATGTTGAGGATGAAATTCTCCCTGTCTGCCGGGAGCTGGGCATAGAATTTGTGGCCTACAGTCCCCTGGGACGTGGATTTTTGACAGGGCAGATTAAGCGGTTCAGCGATTTGGCTGAGGATGATTACCGCCGGTTCTCTCCCCGCTTTCAGGGGGAAAACTTTCAAAAAAATCTCGATTTGGTCCGCCATATAGAAAACCTGGCAGAGGAAAAAGGCTGCAAACCTTCTCAGCTGGCTCTGGCCTGGCTGCTCGAGCAGGGTGTTATCCCCATCCCAGGCACAAAACGACGCCGCTATTTAGAAGAAAATGCCGGCGCTCTGGAGGTTTCATTGACAGATACAGATCTGAAGGCGATAGAAGACATTGCACCGCACGGCGTGGCAGCCGGCTCCCGCTATCCGGAAAATCAAATGTCTAAATTAAATATATAATAAAAAAAGCCTCTTCCACAGGATTTCCCTGGAAGAGGCTTTTTTTCACGTTTCTCTTAAAAGAAACCAAATCCTCCTTTGTCATCGCCGCCGTAACCCCAGGATGCTCCGACGATAACAATCAAAATAAACAATACGACAATTAACGCAAAACTGCCGCCTCCATATCCCATATATATCGCTCCTTTCGTGAAGTTCAGCCTATGCTGACTATACATCTATATGCAGTACTGTTAAAAAAGGAAGGGCATCTGTTGCGTAAAAAGCAGATAATTTGTATATGTCCCTGCTTTTCCTTTATCCTTATCATGTTACAACGAAAGTTGGAAAGAAGGATGTTCATGGCACAAAAACTGGCTATTCTATCTATCTCTTTAATTACAGTCATGGCAGGTGCCGCGATCTCCCCGGCCCTTGGAGAGATTACAGGTGCGTTTCCAGACGCCGGACAGACGCTTGTAAAACTGGTAAATACCCTGCATGCCATTTTTATTATTCCGTTTACTTTCATATCCAGCTGGCTGACCAGGAGATTTTCGAAAAAGGCCATCCTGATTCCGGGTCTGATACTATATATGATTGGCGGTATAGGAGGCGGACTGGCTTCTAATATATGGATGCTTCTGTGTACGAGAGCTGTTTTAGGCATTTCTGTGGGACTTATTATGCCTATTTCCACCAGCTTGGTTTCTGATTTTTACGAAGGCCGGGAGCGGACCTCTATGATGGGGAAAGTGAGTGCTTCCAATCAACTCGGCGGGATGATTTCGATGGTCCTGGCGGGGGCATTGGCCGCATTAAGCTGGCGTTTTACTTTTTTCGTTTACGCGTTAGCTGTGCTTGTTTTCGTTTTGGTAGTATTATTTCTGCCCCGCCGCACTCCCGCCGGGGCGGAGCAATCAGGAACAACCGGGGGGCTGGATAAACGTATTATCGGGCTGGCTGCCGCTATGTTTTCTGTGTTTGTGCTTTTCTATTCAATTCCGACCAATATGGCCATTTATTTACAGGAAAATGACATCGCCGGTGCTTCCCTTTCCGGCCTCATTATTGCTGTTATGACGCTGGGCGGTTTGGCCGGAGGGCTGTTATTAGCAAAAGTCAAGCATCTTTTGCAGTCATTCACGGTGCCAGTTCAGGTTACGTTGATGGGAGCGGGTTTTTCGTTAATTGGTTTTACCAGCCACGCTATTCCCATTGCTGTCGGCGTTTTTATCATGGGACTGGGAGCTGGTACGCTGATTCCCTCCATCTATAACGGAGTAGCGGCAGTATCTTCTGGACTCCAGGTGATGACAGCCATGGCTGTCGTTCAAAGCTTCATGTATCTCGGCCAGTTCATGTCCCCGCTTGTGATGGATACAGTGAGCACGTTGGTTGGCCATCCGACGAATCGATTTATTTACAGCATGTCTGCTGTTATTACCTTAGGTACCGGTATTATTCTGCTGGCGGTGAAAACAGCAAGGGCCTATCGATTCGCGGGGGGTTGACCGACCCTGCGGGTTCATGCAGGAAGAAATGTCTTACAATGGTTCCTATAAAGGGGACCATTTTTAATACATTTTTGAGGTTTTTGTAAGATTAGTTCTTAAAATAGTAAGAAAAATCAGGAAGAAACCGTTAAAATAAGAAGTAGAGGCGAAAGATTCTTTCATTTCAGGCAAAAAGAGGTGAGGCTGCATGTTGAAAACAGGAGTTTGTTCGGTCACATTTCGACAGGAGTCTATAGCGACTATTATTAACCTGGCAGTTCAGGCAGAACTGGACGGTATTGAATGGGCCGGGGATGTTCATGTTCCGCCGGGCAATCCTGCCCAAGCGGCGGCCACTGCTAAAAAAACAGAAGCGTCCGGATTGGAGGTGTCGTCTTATGGGTCTTATTACCGGACAGGAGCAGCCAGCCACGATTACTCCTTTGAAACTATTCTGGAAACAGCACTGGCTTTAAACGCTCCTTCCATTCGTGTATGGGCGGGGGAAAAAGAATCCCGCCACGCGGATGCTTCCTACCGGCAACGGGTCGTTGATGATGCAGTTCGGATCGCTTCCCTGGCACAGGAAAAGGGAGTAGAGGTACATTTTGAATACCACGGCGGTACTCTCACGGACACAAGAGAAAGCGCGAGAAAATTAATGGAAGAAACGAGCCATCCCAATCTAAAACTATACTGGCAGCCGGCGGTAGGACAGGACCTTGAAAACAGACTGGCTGATATAAAAGAAATCAAGCCATGGCTTAAGCATGTCCATGTATTCTTTTGGATAGTGACAGAGCGCTGGCCCCTCCTTGCTGGGGAAAAGGACTGGAAGCATTACTTATCTCTCCTTTCAGACACAGAGGAGAAGCGGTACTTCATGCTTGAATTTGTCCAAAATGATGATAAAAATCAATTTTTAGAAGATGCGGCAGCCCTGCGTACATGGCTGGAGGAAATGAAGTATCATGAATTATAAAACAGAAGAGTATTTTCAAACACTTCATAAGAAAACGCTTTCCTATTGTCCAGGAAAGAAAATGGACAAAACCACATTATTGGAACTGCTTGGAGATTTTCAGAACAAGGAAGACGTCTCCCCGCCCTATGTTATAGAGTCGGAAGACGTTTCAGGTTACCGGCGGGAACGATATGTTTTCCATACGACACAGGGATTATCAGCACCGGTGTATGTTCTTACTCCTAAAAATGGGAGAAAAAAACACGCTGTTGTTCTTGCCCTTCACGGACATGGGTATGGAAGCAGGGAAATTGTGGGATTAACGGAGGACGGTCAGGAAGACACCGGAAATGACGGCATTCATCAACAATTTGCAAAACGGCTGGTAGAACAAGGATTCAAAGTATTTGCACCGGAGATGATCGGTATTGGGGACAGAAGATTGGATGAAGACAAAAAATTTAACCGCCCCCATTCCTGTTATAGGATGGCCGTTTGTCTGCTTGCAGCAGGTAAAACACTAGCCGGTCTACGTGTTTTTGAAGCCAGACAATGGCTCGACAAAATGGCTTCCTTCTCAGATGTGGAAAACCGTCGTATGGGCATCATGGGATTTTCCGGAGGCGGAATGACCGCGGCTTACACTGCGGCCTTGGATGAACGAATAAAAGCCGTTGTCTTATCAGGTTTTACCAACACATATCAAGCCAGTATTTTAGCGGAGGAGCATTGCCTGGACAATGTTGTGCCCGGCATGCCGGCTGCGGCTGAACTTCCGGAATATATAGGTCTTATCGCGCCGCGCCCTTTGTTCATCGAATCAGGACGCCATGATCCGATATTTCCCATGAAAGGGGCCGCGGAAGCGGTAGAGTATCTCCGCGGTATCTACAGGCAGTTCCATGCGGAGAGTGAAATCGTCTGGGATTTATTCGAAGGAGAGCATGAAGTGAATGGGAAGGAGGCGTACAAATGGTTGAGGAAAAAACTTCAGGCGGCCGGAGAATAAAAGAATGGAGCCATCTATACGAAAAAATGGAAAAAAGAGCGGCAGGACAGAGTGTCGAAGCCGGTCTTGGAAGGAAGAGGAGACAAGGGTTCATGAAATTGTGTGGAAAAGGGGGATGGAAGTGTGAATAGAGGAGGAATCATGGGTGGGTTAAATACCTTAATGGAATGGATCACCCGTCTCGCCTACGTCAACCTATTGTGGGTGTTGTTAACCATAGCCGGGCTGGTAGTATTTGGGCTTTTTCCGGCCACTGCTGCCATGTTTGCTGTCGTACGGAAGTGGACAATGAAAGAACTGGATATCCCTGTTTTTCAAACATTCTGGCGGGAATTTCGGGCCGAATTTTTAAAGTCTAACGGGATGGGTCTGATCTTAGCAGCGATGGCTTATGTTTTTTATGTTGATTTTCAATTTTTCTCCAGCCTGGATGGAGTGGTATCGATGCTGCTCCTGTCTGCGTCCGGCAGCCTCTTTCTCGTTTACCTGATAACGTCATTATTTGTATTTCCGGTTCTTGCTCATTATAAATTACGGCTTCTCCAATATTTCAAACAGGCCTTTTTAATTGGAATCTCTTCTCCTGTAGGAGTTATCTCTATTATCGCAGCCGCTGTCATCATTTATTTTCTGACCATCCAGTTTCCGGCGCTGCTTTTGTTTTTTTCGGGCAGCAGTTTAGCGTACATAACGATGGGGTTTGCCATGAGAACGATACGAATGATGGAAGAAAAAAAGAATCTGAACATGGATAGGGTGGAAGAATGATAGGGCCGTCCGCCATTTCTACATGGTTCTATGTTTTTTAAAAGAGACAAAAGGAAAAGGGTGTAGAGAAAGAACTATGAGGCCCCGGATTCTTTTTGTAGGAGCAGGACCGACAGGATTAGTGCTTGCATTGTGTCTGGCCCAATATAACATTCCATTCCGTATCATTGATAAAGAATCAGGGCCAGGTTCTTCCTCACGAGCTATTGCTGTTCAGGCTAGATCGTTAGAGTACTGCCGGCAGCTTGGAATAGCGGAGGACGTAATAAAAAACGGGATGAAAGTGAATACTGGTCATATTCGGCAGCACAACCGAAGGAATGCTGTGTTTCCGTTGGGCGATTTGGGAGAAGGGATTGGTACTCTTCTTCGTAAAACGGTTCCGTCGGTTCTGCCATTATTCCTTCAGCAGCACGGCAGACGGCAGACCATATTTAACACCATTTCTCAGGTGAAAGTGAGTTATGAAAGCAGCAGAATGAGTGAAGGAAAGGCCGGCAAAGTACGAAGCGGTCAGCGTCTCCCATGGGTGGCCGGGGAAACGGAAGATAACCACGCTCCATTGGCTTCCATGGATTGGCAGGTTCATGTATATGGAAAGGCGGCGCCGGCTGTCATAAAATTTCTCCCGTTCCCAGTTCATGAATTTACCTGGAGCAGAGCAGCGTATAAAAAGGGGTTAAAAGAAAATGTATTATACCTTATTCGTCCGGACGGTCATATTGCATGTACGGCGAAGGCGGAACATCCCGAGATCCTGACAAACTATATAGAGAAATGGAAGCTTCAATTAATTCAGGGAGAACAATGAGAAAAAGGAACGTCTGAGCAAACTCAAAGCATCTCATCATTCTCTGTGCTATACTTTGTGAGGCAAGTCAAATACCGGAAAGGGTGGAAGGAAAATGGAATATGTTACATTAAATAATGGACTAACGATGCCGCAGCTTGGTTTTGGAGTATGGCAGGTAGGCGAAGATGAAGTCGTTCCAGCTGTAAAAAAAGCGCTGGAGACCGGTTATCGATCGATCGACACAGCTGCCGCCTATAAGAACGAAGAAGGGGTGGGGCAGGCTATTACGGAAAGCGGCATTCCCCGCGAAGAACTTTTTATTACCACGAAAGTGTGGAATGGAGATCAAGGCTATGACAACACCCTGCGGGCTTTTGAAACGAGTATGGAGAAACTCGGGCTTGACTATCTAGACTTATATCTTATTCACTGGCCGACACCAGAATTTGATGACTATGTCGATACTTATAAAGCGATGGAGAAATTATATAACGACGGCAAAATAAAAGCGATCGGGGTCTGCAATTTTGAGGAAGAACACCTTCAGCGTCTGATGGACGAGTGTGACGTGAAGCCGGCGGTCAACCAGGTCGAATGCCATCCATACTTTGCCCAGACCAAAATGAAAAAATTCTGCCGCGATCACAACATTTACGTGGAAGCATGGAGTCCGCTGATGCAGGGAAAAACAGTCCTCGAAGATGAAGCAGTAAGGAATCTTGCCGAAAAACACGGCAAAACTCCTGCCCAGGTGGTGCTCCGCTGGCATCTTCAGAATCAATCTATTGTGATCCCTAAGTCGGTGACACCGTCCCGCATTGAAGAAAACTTTAACGTGTTTGATTTTGAACTAGAAGAGGAAGATATCAAGCAGATAGATAAGCTGGATTGCGGGGATCGGCAGGGTCCTGTCCCAAGCGAAATGAATAAAAGATAAAAAATTTCAGCAAAAGACAGGTATAATTCTGTCTAGTGTTGAAAGAATAGTAGATAGAAAGAATTTAGGAGGGTTTTTATGAACAAAACAGATCTCATTAACCAGGTATCAGAAAAAGCAGAATTAAGCAAGAAGGACACAGAAGCAGCGGTGAACGCCACCCTGGAGGCTATCGAAAATTCTTTGAAGTCCGGAGACAAAGTCCAATTGATCGGTTTTGGCAACTTCGAAATCCGGGAACGGGCAGAACGTGAAGGACGCAATCCGCAAACAGGGGAAACCATGAAAATCCCAGCAAGCAAAGTTCCTGCGTTTAAGCCCGGAAAAGGGTTGAAAGAAGCCGTAAACAAGTAAAAAAGAGATCCAAAGTTTTTACAGCCTGTATAGGTCAGGCGCTCGGGGTTGTCTCAAAAGACAGCCCCCTTTTTTATTGGAGCGGGAGGACATTTATTCCGTTATTTCTTCCATTTATCGCATTTTGGAAAGAGGTTCGGACATTTATTCCTTTATTCCCCCTTTTCCGTGTAAAAAAAGCAGGCCACGGCCCGAATAGCGGAACAGATGTCCGAAAAAGCTGTCGCAGCCCCCTGATTTGGCCATTTAACGGAACAGATGTCCGTAAGGTACTCTTCGTGTCTTCAACTTCGCCTTATAGTATAGTTATTATCAATTCTATCTCGTAATTGATGACAATCTTCTCTATTTTTCCCTCTCGTTCCCGCCTTATTGTTCCTTTTCCGACGTAGGTGATAAACAAGCAGAATGTTTTCCATAGCCCTATTCATTTGGTAAAGTAGGTTATACAAAGCTCATCGGAGGCTTTGTGATGAATAATAGTACACTAATTAAAATTATTATAATTTAGTATTGATTTTTCATTAATAAGTGTTATTATAGATTTGTAGAAAATATTAACGAGGTGATCATGGATGAGCGAAGATAACCGAAGAAATCTTACCACGGGCTCAGGTCAACCGGTTGGTGACAACCAGCATTCCATTACAGCAGGATCAAGGGGACCGACAGTTATTCAGGATGTTCATCTCTTGGAAAAACTTGCCCACTTTAACCGTGAACGTATTCCGGAACGGGTGGTTCATGCCAAAGGTGCCGGGGCACACGGCTATTTTGAAGTAACCAACGATGAAATTTCCAAATACACAAAAGCTGATTTCCTCAGCGAAGCCGGCAAAACAACGCCGATGTTTATCCGTTTCTCTACTGTTGCTGGGGAAGCAGGTTCAGCGGACACGGTGCGTGACCCCCGTGGTTTCGCAGTGAAATTCTACACAGAAGAAGGAAACTATGACCTGGTAGGAAACAATACACCGATCTTTTTTATCCGCGATGCTATTAAATTCCCGGACTTTATTCATACGCAGAAGCGTGATCCGAGAACACACCTGAAAGATCCAAACATGGTGTGGGACTTCTGGTCTCTTTCTCCAGAATCTCTGCATCAGGTTACTTATCTGCATGGGGATCGTGGTCTTCCGGCAACCTACCGCCATATGAACGGCTACGGCAGTCACACCTTTAAATGGGTGAATGAAGACGGGGAAGCGTTCTGGGTGAAATATCACTTTATCAGTGAACAGGGTGTAAAATCTTTGGATCAGGCGACATTTGACAAGATTGCCGGGGAAAATCCGGACTACCATACAGAAGATCTCTTCAATGCGATTGAAGACGGCGACTTCCCGTCTTGGAAGCTTTATGTCCAGATCATTCCGTATGAAGACTACAAGCACCATAAGTGGGATATCTTTGACGTAACCAAGACCGTGCCGAAAGACGAGTATCCACGTATTGAAGTAGGACGGATGGTATTGAACAAGAACCCGGAAAATTATTTCGCAGAAGTAGAGCAGGCTGCGTTTTCTCCGGGACACTTTGTGCCGGGCATTGAAGCTTCCCCGGACAAAATGCTGCAGGGCCGTCTGTTCGCTTATTCTGATGCCCATCGTTACCGCGTTGGAGCCAACCACGAGCAGATTCCGGTCAACCGCCCGGTAAGTGGTGCGAACAACTATCAGCGGGACGGCTTTATGAGAACGGACGGCAATGGCGGCGGATCGGTGAACTACGAGCCTAACAGCTTTGACGGCCCGTCCGAAACCGACCGCGGCAGAATTGATCCGTTCGAAGTCGAAGGCCAGGCAGACAGCGTGAATTACGACAGTGAAGATCATTATACGCAGGCCGGCGACCTCTACCGTTTAATGGCGGATGATGAGAAAGACCGCTTGATTGAAGCCATTGTCGGTGATTTGAAAGCCGTGAAGAAGGATGAGATCAAACTCCGCCAGATCAAGCATTTCTATAAAGCAGATCCGGATTACGGCCGCCGTGTTGCGGAAGGCCTGGGGCTGCAGGTGCCGGAAGAACAGGAAGTCTAAGAAAAGAAGAAACAAAAAAATTCTCGATTTATTCTCCTATTAAAAAATCGGGCATCCGTCCGCAGACGGGTGCTCGATTTGTTTCATCAAACTAAAGAAAAAGGAGGCGGGTGTCTTGAAACGGCCAGTATTCGTATACGGAACCCTACGGAATGGACTCCATAACTATAAGCGCGTACTGGAGGGGCTCACCAAACAGGAAAGAAGCGGTACGATGACAGGACGGCTTTATGCCGCAGATCATGAGCGGTTTCCATGTCTTGTGAAGGAAGGAAATACCGTGATTCAGGGCGAGGTGATGTACATAAAAGAGGACAGGTATGAGAAAGTGCTGCGAGCATTGGATAGGCTGGAGGGCTACGAGGAAGGAAATCCAGCCGACAGTGACTATATTAGAGAGACAGTGACAGTCATAGACGAAACCGGCAGCGAAGTGGAGGCCTACACGTACTTCTGGAATCAACCGATCGGACTCGGGGAGCATATAACGAGCGGGGACTGGCTGACCTGGCTGCAGCAGAAAAGAAAAACAGCCGGCCCCTGATTCCCGCGAAAGTTTCAGCCGCAGAAAGGGGTCGCTCTTCATGAATGATTCTGGAACGGGGAGCCGTGGGAGGACATTACCCACCAAATGTAAGCTATTTCTGTCCTCCAAATCGGTGTTAGCTTCCATTAGCAAAAGGAAAAGGAGAAGCACTGTTCACCATATGCTTTTGAAGAATACAAGAAGAAAAAACGAAATCCTCCCTGTTCCCGTTTTTGTACAAGCACAAGTTTACAAAGAGTTAAGATAAAAAAATAATACCGTACAGCAGTGCGAGGAGAATGACAAAAGCCGGGTGGATCCTGCTTCGTTCAAATAGAAAAAAGCTGCCGACGCCTAAAATTACCGTATGCAGAGCTCCTGCATTAGCGGCGCCGCTCTGGAAGAACTGATAGGCCAGAGCGCCGAGAAGCACTGCTACGGCGGGGCGGATGTACAACGTCATTTTTTTGACACGTGGAGAATCTTTGAATTTGTATAAAAGCCCTAAAAGAAAAACCATCGCCAAAAGGGACGGGGCAACCGTCGCAAAAAGGGCGATCCCGGCTCCGGGGATCCCGGCCGCTTCATAGCCGATATAGCCGGCCATTTTTGTGGCAATCGGGCCGGGAAGGGTGTTGCCAAGCGCAAGAATCTCTCCGAACTGTTCTGTGGTCACCATGCCGTACCGATCCACCACTTCATGCTCGATTAATGGAATCGAAGCCGGGCCTCCGCCGTATCCGACAATTCCCGGTATGAAAAATGCCATAAAAATCTCCCAGTATATCATGCTGAACCCTCCAATAATGGAAATCTATGAGGCACCGGCCGGCTTTTTCCAATACATACATCCAATAATAAGCAGACTGGCTATAAGAAATGCAGGATGAATGTTCAATAGTTCCAGCACCACAATGCTGACAAGCGTAAGTATAATGACAAAAGGCCAGGTGGAGCGTGTTTTTGTACTTTTTAACGTGTTATATGTGAGGGTCAGCATCATAACGCCGACCACCGGAGCAATTGCATTAGTCATCCCTTCTACAATAGGGGAGGAACGAAATGTTAATAGAAACCCAATAAGGAGAATCATAAGAATGACCGTGGGAAGAACAGAGGCGGTCAAGGCACTGAACAGCCCGGTAGTCCCGCCGACGCGGTACCCGATATAGCCGGCCATTTTTGTCATGATAGGACCGGGCAGCGTATTGCCAATCGCGAGAATGTCATAAAATTCTTCATCAGTCATCCAGTCGTTTCCTTCGACGACCTCTTTATGAACCAGTGGAATCGAAGCCGGGCCTCCGCCGTAACCGAAAATCCCAGCCCGGAAAAAACCAAGAAATAAGTTTTTCTGCAGTGTCCAATCCATGGTGTCACCTCTTCTCATTCATTCAGATGCTTGACGGGTGGTTTGTTACACCGGTTTGATGATGATAAACTACCTCTCCCTGATAAAATGTTTGAATAATACGACAGGGGAACGTATGATCTATATATAAGCTCTGCTGATGTTTCGTATAAAGATCCTGAGCCGTAATAGTGTGGGACGTCTCAAGATCTACGACGACCAGGTCAGCTGCTTTTCCGACAGCGGCCTCCCCTTTTGTTTTGTCCAGCTGAAAACGTGCGGCCGGATTGGAGGAAACCCAGGCTGCCACCCTGGAAAGCGGTATCTGATAGCGGAGTGCTGTTTCAATTAAAGCCATCAGAGTAAACTGTCCTCCGTTGATACCGCCCCATGCCGTAAACATATTTGTTGTGTCTTTCAGCTCCGGCGGACAGGGAGAATGATCAGAAGACACTATATCGATCTTTCCGTCCAATAAGTACTGCACCAGCTGCTGCCTTTCTTTTTCTGGACGGAGAGGCGGGGCACATTTGGCTGCCGCGCCTTGGGTCTGCAGCGAGCTGTGGTTGAAAAGCAGGTAATGGGCACATGTCTCAACTGTAATATCCATTCCGTCCTGTTTTGCCTCTTCAATCGTATCAATGGTTTCCGCGTTGCTGATATGGACAAAATGAAGCGGGCACCCGGTGAGTTTGGCAAAATTAATCGCCCGCTGCACGGCTTCGGTCTCTGCCTCTATCGGCCTCGAACCGGCGTAGGCGTCAGCGTCTGTCCCTGTCTGTTCTGCCTGCATATGTTTTATCATGGGGGCGCTTTCTGCATGGAGGGCGAGGAGGCTGCCGAGCTTTGCAATCTGCTTCATCCCCTGCAGCAGTGTTTGATCATCCGCCCGTTCAAATTGGGGGTTCCCGGAAGGTGACATAAAGGCTTTAAAGCCTATAACTCCGTCTGCAAACCCGGCCAGCTCTTCTTCATTACCCGGTACCAGCCCTCCCCATAAACCAAAATCAACGATGGATTTCTGTCCTGCAATTTGTGTTTTTTCGTGAAGTGCCGAAAGCGAGACGGTGGAGGGAATGCCGTTCAGCGGCATGTCAAAATATGTGGTCATTCCGCCGGCTGCCATCATGGCAGAGCCGGTGGAGAATCCTTCCCAGTCTTCCCGCCCTGGTTCATTAAAGTGAACATGCACATCAATGCCTCCTGGAAAAATATAACGGTTTTCTGCATTATATTCTAAGGAGGCTGGGCCATGCAGCCCTTCCCCGATCGCTGCAATACAACCATCCCGGATCCCGATATCTAATTTCTGTACACGGTCCGGCAGTACGACGTATCCGTTTTTAATGAGAGTATCATATTCCTTCATTGTTTCACCATGCTTTCTGCAATAAATCGAAAGTCTTATAGATTCCATCAAAGACGACGGAGCATTGTTACCAGACAGCTGTAGAACCGTCGGTACGTGGTTCGGTTCCACCATAAAGCACATGGGAGTCTGGATCTCTCCAAATCACCTGGCCTCTGCCCATTTCATTGGAATCAGCCGAGATTTCAATATCATGTCCTTTTCGTGTCAGCCCTTCTACAATATGGGAAGGCACAGAGCGCTCCAGGCGTACCGTTTTTCCGCCCATCCACTGCCAGCGCGGTGCATCAAGGGCAGACTGGGGGTTAAGATGGAAGTCGATCATATTCATCCCCACTTGCACATGGCCCTGCGGCTGCATATAGAATCCCATCACCCCAAGGGGTCCAATTGGCTGGTCTTCTTTTGTAATAAATCCTGGAATGATGGTGTGATACGTTTTTTTGTTCGGCTGCAGGAAGTTAGTATGCTGTGTATCCAAAGAAAAACTATTACCGCGGTTTTGGAGCAGGATCCCGGTCTCCGGAACAAGCAGGCCGGAGCCAAAATTGTAGAAATTGCTTTGAATAAAGGAGACCATATTGCCTTCGCCATCAGCGGCGGCGAGGTAGACGGTGCCGCTGTGCTGCGGTTCCCCGGCTTCCGGCACCATGGCTTCCGGGCCGATGTGCTCCCGGCGGTTTGCCGCATAGGTCTCCGACAGTAATTCCTCTGTTTTAACGATCATGTCCCTTGGATCCGTGATATATTTCTCTCCGTCCGCAAAGGCGAGTTTCATTGCTTCAATCTGCTGGTGATAGGTCTCTGTTTGTTCTTTTTCGAAGAATGTGGTTGTTTTTAATAGATTAAGAGCCATCAAGGCAACCATCCCCTGGCCGTTGGGCGGGATTTCCCAAATGTCATATCCTTTATAAGGAACAGATACAGGGGTCACCCACTCCGGCGTATAACGGGCGAGGTCTTCTTTTCGGAGGAAGCCTCCGTATTTTCGTGAAAAAGCATCAATCTGTTCCGCAAGCGTTCCTTGGTAAAAAGCTTCTCCTTTAGAGGAGGCGATCTGTTCCAACGTGTCGGCAAAAGCTTCGGATTTCCACATTTCTCCGGCAGCAGGAATGGTGCCATTGGGCGCAAACGTTTCAAATAGAAACTCGTATTCTACCCCGGAAAGGGTGGATTGAAGATGCTGGATGGCTCTCCGCCAGTTCCTGGCTGTAACCGGGGAAAGTGGAAATCCTTCTCTGGCATAGGATATGGCCGGTTCCAGCAGTTCATGAAAAGGGAGACGCCCAAAACGTTCGGACAGCGAAACCCATGCACTTGGGGCGCCGGGGATGGTCACAGGCAGAAATCCGCGTTCCGGCATTTTCTTGTGCCCCTGCTTTTTTACTTCTTCCGCTGAGAGGCTGTTCGGCGCCGGGCCGCTGGCGTTCAAACCGTACAAAGAATGCTTTGTCCATACAAGTGCGAAGGCATCCCCGCCGATTCCATTCGAGCAGGGCTCTACCACAGTCAGACAGGCTGCTGT
Source organism: Salibacterium aidingense DSM 18341 (assembly GCF_000429685.1). Classification (GTDB taxonomy): domain Bacteria; phylum Bacillota; class Bacilli; order Bacillales; family Marinococcaceae; genus Salibacterium; species Salibacterium aidingense. The sequence goes on along the minus strand of NZ_AUCI01000026.1, from coordinate 12,690 downwards.
TGCGATGGCGGCATCGATCGCATTGCCTCCTTTTTTTAACATATCGAGACCGGCCTGAGAGGCGAGTGGCTGAGAGGTGGTAACCATGCCTTTCATACCGGCAGGCGCCGTTCGCTTTGAAGCATAAGGATACGTTTCCAATTGATCTTTCATGACTAAACCCCTTCTTTCCTCATCTCTTCCTTCTGGTAAAATTGCAGAGCTGTCTGTACCGCTTTTCCAGATGAAATAGCTGCACCGTAATAAGAGAGACTGGCTTCAAGGGCAGCCAGGACGAACAAGACATTCTCTCTACGGCAGCTGTAGCCCATCGTGCCAATACGCCAGATTTTTCCCTGCAGCGGGCCGAAGGAGCTTGCGATCTCAACGCCGAACTGTTGCAGCATCAGGCGGCGCACGGCTTCTCCGTCCACGTGCTCTGGGATTTTTACACAGGTTACCATCGGCAGCTTTGCTTCATGCTCGACATATAAAGAAAGTCCCATTGCCTTCAAACCGGTGAGGAGGGCCTGTTCATGGAAGCGGTGACGGGAATACCTTTCTTCTAATCCTTCTTCAAGTACCACCTTTAATCCTTCATGAAGCGCATAAAGCATGGAAGTCGCCTCGGTGTGATGGTTTAGGCGGCGCGGGCTCCAGTAGTCCTGAAGCTGGCTTAAATCGAAGTAGTTGCTTATGATCGGAGGCTGGTTTCCTTCCGTCTTCTGATCATCAGCGGTCGCGATGCCCCGTTCTACCTTTTTTCGTGCCATCACCACTTTTTCTACTCTTTCATTATAGGTAATAGGTGCCATCCCTGAAGGAACGGAAAGGCATTTTTGGGTTCCTCCAATGGCAGCATCGATGTACCAGTCATCCACATTTACTTCCGTACCGGCAATAGTAGCCACCGCGTCTACAACAAATAAACTGTCCATTTCCCGGCAGGCCTTTCCAATATCCTTTAAGGGCTGTATACAGCCTGTGGACGTTTCCCCGTGTACGACAGCCACAATTTTCGGCCGGATTTTCTTCATTTCCTCGATGATATCCTGTGGGTCAAAAATATGTCCCCATTCACATTCCAGGGTAAAAATTTCCGCCCCATACCGTTCCGCTATTTCCATGAACAGCTGCCCGAACCGGCCGAAAATCGGAAGGAATACTTTATCCCCTGGTTGAGTCAGGCTGCATAACACGGCTTCGAGGCCAGAGCGGGAGGTGCCGTCAATCGGAAAAGCCCAGTGGTTAGCAGTTCGGAATATTTTGCGGAGGGAGGCCATGACGTCATTCATCATAGCTGTAAAAGAAGGATCAAACTGGCCGAGGATAGGGGCGCTTATGGCCCGCAGCACCCGCGGATCTGCTTCGGCCGGACCTGGTGTCATAATTGTTCGTTTCGCCAAAAGCGGCGGATCAGCATTCATTCTGTTTCCTCCTTCTAGTAGGCCAGTTTATAAAGTAATTCAGTTAACATGTGTATCCCGTTTTCAAGATCCTTCTTGTCGGTGTATTCTTGCGGGGCATGACTGACGCCGTTGTGACTGGGAACAAAAATTAAAGAGGCAGCGCAATATGTTCCGAACATTTGGGCATCATGGCCGGCGCCGCTGATCATGTATTGGGCCGGCAGATGATGATGTCTGCTGAGGTCGAAGGCTGTTTTTGTGATATAAGGATCCATATTAACAGGGGCCGCATCTGTCCACTGCGAAGGTGAAATAGAGACCCCTGTACGAACTGAGATTTCGTGAAAATGTTCAAACATGTGCGAACAATATGCATCAAGCACTTCCGTCCGGTGATGACGGATATCAAGGGAAAACATGACTTCTCCCGCAATAACATTTGGGGTGTTTGGCCTTGCTTCTATTTTTCCAACGGTAGCAACCAGGTGGGGGTCTATCTCTCTGGCTTTTGCGGTCAGCCATTGTATCAGTCCTGACGCCGTATGCATGGCATCCCTGCGGAAACTCATCGGCGTGGTCCCGGCATGATTGCTTTCTCCGTTGACGTAAATATTGTACCTTCTCTGTCCGACAATACTTTCCACAATACCGAGAGAGCTTCCGCTTTTCTCCAGCACATGTCCCTGTTCAATGTGAAGCTCGATGAAACTTTCGATATCGTTTCTTTGCGGGGAAGGATACACCCCTTTTCCAAAGCCGGCCCGGTGCATAGCCTCTGTTAGAGACATTCCTTCCTTATCCAGGAGTTCATCTGTGTTTATTTCAGTGTATTTTCCGGTGATATTGCCCGACCCCCAAAAGGTAAGGGGAAATCGGCTGCCTTCTTCTTCGCATAAAGAGACCACATCTATCCTCTTTTTAGGCGGTCCGTACTCGTTTAGAAGATGATGAACGGCAAGCAGGCTTGCGGTAATTCCATAGGTTCCATCATATTTTCCTCCATTAACGACGGAATCAATATGGGAGCCTGTAACAATAGCCGCGTCGTCCGCTTCCGTTCCTTCTACTCTTCCATACAAATTGCCAACGTCATCGAAGAAGGGAGAGAGACCGCTGCTTTTCAATTTATCATATATCGCATGCTGCGCCTTGAGCCAGCTGTCCGAGTACAGCAAGCGGGTGGTCCCCTTCTCTTTGGTGCGGCCGAAGGTGAACAACCAGTCAATCAGGGGCAGCACCTGATTGTCTGGTAAAAAAGATAAGCTTGAATCCGTGCTCATGGGGGTCCTCCTTCTGTTTTATGTAAACTTTCTTCACAATATCTCTTTGTGTTCTAGATTTTACTGGTAATATAACACTAAATCATTAGCAGAAATGTCATTTTTTTTAATAGTTTTTGTTTACTCTGACTAAATAAAAGGAGGGATCCTCTTGAACCTGGAGGATATTTTACAATTGCAGGTGTTTGAGGATGCTGTGTTGGCTGCAGGAGTGGATGGGAAAAAGCGGGAAGTCCAGCACATCAATATGATGGATGCCCCTGATATTGTGGATTTTTTAAAGAAAGATGAATTGCTTGTGACAACCGCTTATCATTTTAAGGATGACACGTCTCTGCTTCTGAATGTCATAGAAAGGATGGCGGAACAGAGATGTTCCGGCCTTGGAATCAAAACAAAACGTTTTTTAAGCCGGATTCCTGAAGAAGCGATAGATCTCGCTGATAAAGTGTCTCTGCCCCTCATTGAACTTCCGGCAGATCTCCGGCTCGGAACTATTGTCAATCAAACTCTTCGTTCGATTTTAAACATGAGGACAAATGAACTGAAAAATGCACTGGAAGCTCACCGCATGTTCACGCATCACATCATGAGTGGAAAAGGGCTGAAAACTCTGCTGCAGCGTGTGGCTTCCATGGTGGAATACCAATGTCTGCTGCTTGATCAGCATTCGAATCTGATATGTTCCTCGCATCCTAATATAGACATCCTCAAGGATATGGAGGTCCTGCATAAAAGCAGTTATAAGCTGTTTCTGCCAAAAACTTCGTATACTTGTTTTACCCTGACCCGAGAAGAAAACCCGCAGGTTGTCACCGTCTTTCCTATTTATACGCATCAGGTGACATGCGGAACCCTTGTGGTTGTCGGCGATGTTCCGATATCGAACAGCGGTGTGATTTTAACAGTGGAACAGGCGGCCAATGTGATTGCGTTTGAATTAATGAAGGAAAATGCACTGAAGCAATACGCCCGCCGGGCCAGGAATGATTTTTTTATAAATGTGGTAGAGGGAAGTTTTTCGTCCAATGAAGAGGTCATTAACCGGGCGAAGGAATTTGACCTGCAGAAAAATCAAAAATATATCGGGGCGGCCGGCAAATTGGATGAGGAGGAAGTAAGCCTCAGTTTTGCCCGGCATCAGATGGAAGCGGACCGTGTCTATGAATTTTTGGAAGGAGAACTGGAGGTTTTTCCGTTCCCGGTCCATTTTTTCATTAAAGGAAACATGTGCTTTATTTTACTCGAAATCGAGGATGTGTCCGGGGATATGTATGATGGGATTGAAGAAGCGCTGGAAGACATGCAGGCGAGCGTGTGGAATCAATTTCAGCGGACGATCTCGTTTGGCATCAGCAATATCAGCCGGCAGTTTCTGGAAGTGAAGGAAGCTTATACGGAAGCAGTGAATGCACTGCAGTCCGGTTATTTATCAGGAAGTACGTCTTTCATACAGGCTTATCAGACGAAAGATATTTCGGAGCTTTTTCGTATTATACCATCGGACGATCTGCAAAAATTCTGCTCGTATACCCTGCAGGCTTTATCGGATGCTTCTTACAGCGATCAGAGCCTGCTTCATACTTTGTCGATCTACCTGGAAACACACTGTCACATCTCCGAGACAGCAAAACGGCTGTATGTGCACCGCAATACGGTCATTTATCGATTGGAAAAAATTGAAGAACTGCTCGGCCAGAATTTGAAGGATCCGGATACAACGCTGCGTCTGCGGCTGGCTCTGCGGATTCAGTCCTCTTTTCAACTATCATAATGGTTATGATAACCAAGAAAAGAGGCTTGTTTTGGATAAATTAAATAATGACAAGTTTTTCTTATCCCCGCTAGTATATTCCTTAAGGTAACGCTATACGTTAACTAAAATAACATACGATCTGCAGAGGGGGCAGCACATGGTAACGATAAAGGAATTAAATGAAATGACCCAGGAAGCGTTCACCAAAACGCTGGGAAGTATTTTTGAACATTCCCCGTGGGTTGCAGAAAATGCATGGGACTACCACCCTTTTGATTCCACAGCGTCTTTGCACCGGACGATGGTAGACATCGTGGAAACAGCAGAGACAGGGGTTAAACTTGAGCTGATCCGGCAGCATCCCCAATTGGGAGCCAAAGATAAAATGAGTTTCACTTCTACGAAAGAACAAAAAGGGGCCGGTTTAAACCAGCTTTCTGACGAGGAATTTGAGCAGTTTGTCAGGCTGAATGAAGCGTATGTCCAGAAGTTTGGATTCCCGTTTATTCTGGCGGTCAAAGGAAAAACAAAACGTGCCGTGTATGAATCCCTGCAGGTAAGGCTTGGCAACGAACGCGACGAAGAATTTCAGACCGCCATGAACGAAATCTATCAGATTGCCCAATTCCGGCTGGAAGATACGATCACCCAATAAGGAGCGGATAGTATGAGTAGAACGATGTCTTATGGGAAAGGAAATGTTTTTGCCTACCGGACCTTTATGGAACCACTGACCGGGGTGATGCAGATTCCGGAATCGACCTTTGCAGGAAAAGATAATACGGTATTCGGACTGCACGTCACTGTCGAGCTTGGCGGGGAGGCTTTCCTCCCTTCGTTTACGGAAGGAGATAACAGTGCGGTGGTGGCGACCGATTCCATGAAGAATTTTATTCAGCGGCATCTAGGGTTATTTTCCGGTAAAACGGCAGAAGGTTTCATTCAATACGTGTCGAAGGCTTTTTTGGAGCACTACCCGCATATTGAATGGATCCAGATGACAGCCGAAGAACTGCCATTTGACGCGGCAGTGTCCGGGGGAAATCCAAGTGAGCTGGTGTTTAACCGGTCGAGAAATGAACGAACCTGTGCCTTTATTGAAATGATAAGGGAGAAAGAGGGCCTTACTATCTCCCGGCAGTACAGTGAAGCCCGGGATGTTCAACTTGTTAAAGTGAAGAATAACTCGTTTGTCGGCTTCATCCGTGATGAATACACAACGCTTCCCGAAGACAGCAACCGCCCTTTGTTTGTATATTTAAATATGGGCTGGAAGTATGAAAACCTGGAAGATGCGTTTGGAGAAAATCCCTCCCGATATGTGGCGGCGGAACAGGTCCGTGATATTGCGAGTACCGTCTTTGAGGAAGTGGCTTCCCCCTCAATTCAGAGTCTTATCTACAGCATTGGACGGCGTGTGCTCGAACGTTTCCCCCAGCTCACAGAAGTAACGTTTGAATCCCAGAACCGCACCTGGGATACCGTCGTGGAAGAAATTAAAGGAAGGGAAGGAAAAGTATATACGGAACCGCGTCTTCCCTTTGGCTTTCAACGTTTGTCCGTCACACGGGATGATTTGTAAGGAGGCACGATAAAGATGAGTGGCCTAACGACCCATATATTAGATTTGACGCACGGCTGTCCGGCTCCCGGGGTGCGTATTGAACTTTTCCAGATGAACAGCGGGCAGCTTGAAAAAATCACAGAAACCAGAACAAATGAGAATGGCCGTGTGGCAGAACCGCTTATTTCGTCAGCCAACATCGAGACCGGAGAATACGAGCTGCTCTTTCACATCGGGACGTATTTTGGAGAAAAAGAGGCTGGCACCACGGAACCACCTTTTCTTGGAAAAGTAGCCGTCCGCTTTGGAATTGCCGAACCGCACGAACACTACCATATTCCTCTTCTTATTTCTCCGTGGGGCTACCAAGTATATAGAGGCAGTTAGAATACGTAAAAAAGGAAGGTATTTGCTTGTCATCTGAAAATAATAGACAAAAGAAGTTCCAGATCTCTCATACTTTATGTCATTTTATTTATATTTAGTGCGATAGCAGCTATTGCCACGTATTTCGTGCCGGCTGGAACGTTTGAGAAAGTGTCTGGTCCGTATGGTAGAACAGCCATTGATCCAGATTCTTACCTGAGAGTCGAATCTGATCCCACAGGAATGGTTGATTTTATGCTGGCTGTCCCTCAAGGTCTGGTAGATGCAGGAGAAGTCGTTTTTTTCACTTTTATCATCGGCGGCCTATTTATGGTTCTTTCTGGAAATTGATATTTCTTATCCTTGCCCAGGCCATTCGGGGATGAGCCCAAGAAGACGCTTCTTTCAGGATGCGTCTTTAAATATGTTTGAAAAATTAAGATATTTTTGTAACATTATTGCAATCATCTCGACTTTAAGGGTAGAAGGTAGAGGAAGACACCAGGAAGAACCATCAGGTTTTAATAAAAAAGGAGGTATGATGTCATGGTGAAAAAACGATTGTATCAGGCGTTGGGAGTGACTGCAGCCCTGGTGGCAGGAGGCTTTCTTTATTCTGCCGTGTTGGGGGGGACTTCTGTCGAAGAAGCAGATTTTGCGGAGGCGCAGTCGACCATGCAGGAAGGAACATTGGTTGTGAAAGGGACAGGAAATGTAAGTGTGGAACCGGACCTGGCGCAGCTCCGCCTGGGAGTGGAGGCTACGGATACTTCCGCGGATGCGGCACAGAACCAAGTCAGTGAACGGATGAACGCTGTCCGTGAACAATTAAGCGCTTACGATATTCCAGATGAAAATATTGAAACGGCCAGTTTCGGGGTTCATACGGATCATAGTCAGGAAGGAGAAGAGCAGTTCCGGGCGCGGCATATTCTTTCTGTGGAATACAGTGATATGGAAAAGGTGGGAGAACTCCTCGACGATGCCGCAGCAGCCGGCGCCAATCAAATTCAGCAGACCCGGTTTACGTTAGAGGATGAGTCTAAAGCAGAACAACAGGCGCTGCAGCAGGCAATCGAAAACACGGCAGCGAAGGCAGAAGCGATGGCGGAAAGTGCCGGTAAATCCAGCGGAGATGTCCTTCAGATAGCAGAAAGCGGCACTCAGATGGATCTTCCGTCCCGGGAGTATGCGCAGGAAGAAGCAGCTGACAGTGCAGGCAATGACGGAACTTCTATTGAAGCCGGCCAGGTGGAAGTGATACAGGAAGTCGACGTCGTCTATCAGCTGAATTAAGGAGCTGGAAGCGGTGGATTCAGCCGTTCTGGAAAGGTTTTTCCTCCCAATCGCCGGGATAACGTAGACCAGGCCCGGTAAAATTGAATTCGAGAAATAGCCTGCTGGAAGATAGGAAATTCCAGCAGGTTTTTTTATTTTTTCTGTCACGGGTCGAGCCTTTGCCGCCTATGCTGAAACTAGGCATTTATAGCAAAGGAGGAAATGACATGCCTATCCTGGAGCAGGGAACATATTTTGTCTACAGTGTCCAGCCCGAGGATACGCTCTACAGCATTGCCAACCGGTTTGGCAGCAACGTCCCGGCGGTTTCCGTAATGAACGCTGTCTATCCGCCGTTTACCGACCCTGGTATGATATACCCGAAGGACCGGCTTATCATTCCGTATCCATACAGCCCGCGTGCCCACGTCTATTATGTGGTACAGCCGGGAGACACGATACAATCGATCGCTCAAAGCTTCGCTGTGTCCACGAAGCGTCTGGTCGAAGCCAATCCTCAGTTGAATAACCCCGATGCTATAGAGGAATTTGAACTGCTTGAAATCCCGTCCCGAATTTATGCTGTCAATACAAGAGACTCTCTCAACAGCATCAGCCGCCAGACAGGGACCCCGGTTCAGCGTACCATCCAGGCGAACCAGGGACGAAGCAGCTTCTCCCCGGATGTGTTGTATCCCGGGTATGGGTTGATTATTCCATAATATCTAACAGAGTCCGATAAAAATCGGACTCTTTATTTTTAGAGAATTAACTTTTTATAATGGTTCTTTCGTTCTATAAATATTATATTAAAAAATGGAACTAGTTAAAAAGTTTTATAAAAAGAAGGGAAATAATATGATCTTATAGAATATATACTATAAATTGATAAATTATGACAAGCTTGTATATTAACTTACAGTTAGTTATGAAATAAGGGGAAGTTAATAATGAAATCAATAGATCATGTAGCTCATGTTCGAGAATCGGATGGACAATTTCAGTTAGTTGAAGAACATCTGTTGGGAGTTCAGAAACTGGCAGAAGTTTATGGTGAAAAAGTTGGGTTAAAGCATCTTTGTGGATTAGCGGGATTATTGCACGATGTTGGAAAATATACTGAAGAATTTCAAATTTATTTACGAGAAGCGATCAATCACCCAGAGAATCCTCCAAAACGGGGAAGTGTTGATCATTCATCGGCAGGCGGGAGGATGTTATTTGAGAGAATACATAATTGTAGACCTAATGATGAATATGAGGGATTAGTGGCAGAAATAGTTAGTAATGCTGTTATCTCACATCATTCTTTTCTACACGATTATTTGACTCCGGAAGTGGAATCTCCTTTCTTAAGAAGAGTATCAGAAAAAGAACTTAATGAATTCGAGGATAGTAAGAGTGCATTTTTTGAGAATGTGATGGATGAAGAAAAATTTTCACAATACATCAAGAATGCTGCCAATGAAGTGAAAGATATCATAAGTCAAACTGAAATCACGAACTTAGGTGAAATTGCAACCTTTTTAAATAAGTATGTTTTTAGTGCACTGGTAGATGCTGATAGAACGAATACCAGGGAATTTGAAGAGAATTTAATTGGCGAGTCATTGAAAGATAATAGAGAGATAATGAGCTCCTTTTACTCCAAGTTGAACGAGAAACTTAACGAGTTTAGCCAACAACCCGAGGCTGGAAATAATATAAATATTTTAAGAGCACAAATGTCTGAGGAATGTGAACAATTTGCAGAAAAGGAATCAGGCATTTACACGTTGTCTATCCCCACTGGTGGAGGAAAAACTCTCGCAGGTCTAAGGTATGCATTAAAACATGCTATGGTGCACAGGAAGCAGCGGATTATCTATGTTGTTCCATTTACTACCATTATTGAGCAGAATGCCCAAGAAGTAAGAAATATATTAAAGGATGACGCTAACGTATTAGAGCATCATTCTAACATAATAGATGACGAGCAGGATGATGAAGCGGAAGACGGACAAATAAACACACGTCAAAAATTAAAGCTTGCTAAAGATAATTGGGATATTCCTATTGTCTTTACAACAATGGTTCAATACTTAAATGCTTTTTACGCAAAAGGATCATCAAACGCCAGAAGGCTTCATAATTTAGCTAATTCCGTCATTATATTTGATGAAGTTCAAAAAGTGCCCTCCCATTGTGTTTCGTTATTTAATTTTTCCTTGAATTTTCTAAAAAATCATGGGCGTTCCAGCATGCTGCTTTGTACTGCTACTCAGCCGGCACTTGATTATGTTGAAAATCAATTAGACATCGAGAAGGATTCAGAGATTGTAAGGGGGCTTGATAAAGTTACAAGAGCGTTTAAAAGAGTAGAAATGGTAGATGAAGCGACAAATAATGCTATAGGAAATGAAGAATTGGCTGGATTAGCAGAAAGAATTATGGAAGATGAAAGAAGTCTGCTGGTTATACTCAATACCAAGTCAGTAGTACGCAACCTATATCAACTGCTGAAAGATCAACTGGATATACCTGTTTATCATTTGAGTACCTCAATGTGTGCTGCCCACCGGAATGAAATATTATCACAAGTAAGAGAGCACCTTGGTAATAAAGAACAAGTGGTTTGTTTGAGTACACAGTTGATTGAAGCGGGTGTTGATGTAGATTTTGATAGTGTTATTCGATCTCTAGCAGGCTTAGATTCGATGGCGCAAGCGGCAGGAAGATGTAACAGAAATGGGAAGTCAGATCAAAAAAAGGTTCACATGATTGATCACAAAGAAGAAAACATCCTTGCAAAATCATCTCCGTTATTTTCTTTTGAACTTAGTATTTTCTTCAATTCTTCATTAGATTCTGCTCTTGATTTCAGACTTTCATATTCATCCAGTTTTCGGTCATCTGATTGTACAAATACACATTCCCCCATATCCATTAACCTATTGCGGATCTTTCGTTTGATAGCAACATCAGATATTTCGCCAAGACCGTCATAGTTTTGACGTGGTCTGTTTCCATTAAGTGGATCCCCGTTTGGATTAGCCTTGTGTACCGTTACAACGACAGCAAAATCAATTTTATGGTCTAATACATTATTCATGAGTTGTTGCCTCCTCTGTTAAATTATTATCTTGTCTTTCTGACTTTTTCTGATAAAGTTCATGACGCTGGCTGTAAAAACCTAAAAGATATTTCCCTGATAAAGGGCGATTATTAAAATCATTAATATCGATCTTTGAAGCAACACTCAATTAACCTATTTAGATCATTAACTTTTTTACCTAGCTTCACTTGATGAGGCTGAATGCTTTCTTGAATCGTAGTCCATGTCCTAGCCGGGTATTTTGAAAATGATTCTAATATAATATTAGAAAGATTATCAGATACAGCCTTCAATTCCTCTTCATTAATCCTCATTGGATGATCACGGATTGTTCTTTCAATAACCCATTTATTATTATATACTTTCCCAATTAGAAAATTTCTGGCTGCCATTGCAGATTCCAAATTTGAATCAGAAATGCGATATTGCTTTTTTCTAAGAACAACATTACCTCTACTCTCGCCTACGACTCTAGCAAGGTATCTGCCTGTCATTGTCATGAAAACGATAGAAATATTTTTATCAGCGCAATACCCCATTAATGCTGGACTTGCCCCGGTATATCCAAAAGCCACAATAGACTCAAGATTATGAAGAGGCATTTTGGCAAGTTTTTGTTTTTCCTTTTGTAAGGAAACATTTTCTTCATCTAATCCCATATAAACGTCAGGCTGAGTTACAAATAGTGTATTTAAAAACTTTTTCATTCATGAATTTTCCTTTCAACGTAACTTCGAACCGTTGATTTATTCATTAATTTAGGGAGGCATACCTCCAGAAAAACCGAGGATCTTGAAGAATTACGGGGATGGGAGGGCCAGGCAGCAACGAATTACAATAAGGTTTTTAATCAATTAATACTTCAGCAGAAAGAACACTTTTATTTTAACGGGCGGAATCGACGCCCTCCCCTGGATAATGTTAATGCGTTGATGTCATTTGCTTATACGTTGCTCGCAAATGATACAGCTGCTGCATTAGAAGGTGTAGGGTTAGATGCCTACGTAGGTTTCTTGCATCGGGAACGTCCGGGGAGGTTTTCTTTAGCATTAGACGTGATGGAAGAGTTACGTGGCTGCTATGCTGATCGTTTTGTCATTTCACTTATTAATCGCAAAATAATCGATCATAATGATTTTTACAAGAAGGAAAATGGAGCTATTATATTACATGATGAAGGTAGAAAGAAATTTCTAAAAGCCTGGCAGAACTGAAAGCAGGAAAAAATCACTCACCCCTATTTAAATGAAAAAACAGAATGGGGATTAGTGCCACATGTACAATCTTTATTACTTGCCAGATATCTTAGAGGAGATTTAGATGAATATCCTCCATTCTTTTGGAAGTAGGTGTCTTCGTGCTAGTATTGATAACGTGTGATGTTCAAACAACAACTATGAGTGGACAGAAACGTCTTCGAAAAGTTGCTAAAGCATGTGAAAGATATGGTCAGCGAGTTCAGAATTCGGTTTGAGTGTATCATTGATCAGACACAGTTTACCATCATCAAATCAGAACTATCAGATATTATTGATCCAGATAAAGATAGTCTTCGGTTTTATAGGTTAGGAGAAAAACATAAAAACAAAGTTGAACATGTTGGTGTAAAAGAGGCAATTGATTTGGAAGACACGTTGATATTTTAAGGTGCGAATAGGAAGTGAACAGAAAAATGCCCGGGTTTTCGCACCGTGAAATTTGTCTTTTGAAGAAACTTTTAACTAAAAAGCTTGGATCATTGGTAGATATAAATGGTCCAGAATGGCATTTTTACATAAATATGGTTTTTATACCTAAATTATGTAAAAAATCGCCGTCGCACTCTCTTGTAGAGTCGCACTCTCTTGTAGAGTGCGTGGATTGAAATAACTCCTTTCGCGTTTTCGTCGAAATATGAATTAAAACTTAACGATATAGGTTGGATACAAATTCAATTCTTTTTTGAATATCCTCTACATTTCCTT
>NZ_AUCI01000025.1 GCF_000429685.1 Salibacterium aidingense DSM 18341 | reverse complement strand
GTCTGGAAGTGATTCTCCCGGTCTCTTGGAACCTGCAGATCCGAGATTCGCCCGTATTTCGTATCCAGGTTGCGGTTATAATACCCATTTTTTTGATACGTTTGTTCCGGATGCTCCACCTCAAAATATTGTTCCATTTCCTCTCTCATGATCATTTCCATTTTTTCTTTAACGAAAGGGCGTATCATATCATCCAGTTGATTTTCGATCCAATTCTGTCCTATACTATGACTCATAGGTAGGGTTCCTCCTTTTGATGAATTTTCGTGTTATTTCAAAGGGTACCCTACCTTTTTTTATGCTTTCAAGTCTTACACAAAATATTTTACGTCATCCTTCAGTCCCCTCATTCCTTACACAAAATATTTTACGTCATCCTTCAGTCCCCTCATTCGGCCATGTAACGGAACAGATGTCCGCAAGGCGCTCTTTCTGTATTATCCGCTTTGGCATGAGAGAAAAGCAGGAGTATGTGAAAGGACGGATTTTGGACGGTATTCTAAGGTCCGTTTTACTTAACAGAATAAAGCAGGATTGTCCTCAGCGTCAAAGCTGTAAAAATCCTGCTTTGTTATCGTGATGGCTTCCATTATATATTTAAATAATCAATATTCACTTCAATGATTTCTTCTACTTCATCCACGCCATATTCATCATCCACTTCTCCGGTAAAGGTCAGCTGAATACGATCTGCCTCCTCTGGAAACTCCACTCTATAATAATCCGTATTCTGTTCCTGTTCCCCCGGGGCCAGGGTGGTTTGAAGCATTTCTTCTGAGTTTGTTTCTTCTTCCGGCATTGTTACAGAATTTTCAAGAACTTCGCCGTTTTTATTCAGCACACATACTTTTATAAAATTTCGGCTGTGTGTCAGGGTAAGATCGGACGAAGGATTCGGATTTTCAATATAGGGGTGAAAATATACCGTATTTTCCTCCGGGTTTGTATATTTCAACCCAACTTCTACTCGTTCTGTCAACTGTTTATAGTCATGACTGAATGTAGGAGTAACGAAAAAATATACCACTGCAGCAGCAAACCCAATGATGAACAAAGGTACCAGCCATTTTAATAATTTATAGAAAAACATTGTTCCCAACACCTTTTTTAGAAAAATCCTAGTCTATTCAGCGTTCCAATATCTGTCTTTTTTTATTATAAAGCAGTGAAAAACAAGCGGGAAGGTAATTGTTAAACCGTTAAACAGTTTTAATATCACTGTCACAAGGGTGAAAAATAATTAATAATAAAGGAAAATTCTCTCTTCTTATAAGACGAGGGGAAATGAATTTTCGTTTCAGAAAATAAAAAAGTTTCACATGAAACATTTACCTGTTATTAAATGGAAATCAATTTTTTTAAAAGAAATCTAAAATAAAGGGTTGAAAAATGTATACGCTTTCTTTTACACTGAGGTCAAATTGGTTAGTAAAACGATTTACAAAAACGATTTACTGAATAGAAGGAGGGGGTCGTCATAAAAAAACCAACACTCCAGGATGTCGCGAAGCTCGCTTCGGTTTCTCAAAGTACTGTCTCCCAATTTCTGAACGGCCGCTACAAACATATGGGAAAGGACACAAAGAAAAGAATAGAAGAAGCAATTATTTCTTTGGAATATCAGCCAAATGCTGTGGCGAGGGGGTTAAAGCAGAAAAAAACAACGACCATCGGTATTATCGTGGCGAACATTTTACATCGATTTTCCACACAGGTGTCCCGGGGCATTGAAGATATCTGCCATCAATATGAATACCATACGATTATTTGTAATGCGGACGACGACCCGGAAAAGGAAAAAAAGTATGTAGACATGTTGAAAGCGAAGCAGGTAGACGGATTTATTATTATTCCTACCGGTTTAAATGAGGGACTGTATAAGGACCTGGTAAAAGAGCGGTATCCCTTAATCTTTTTGGACAGAAAAGTGGAAACGCTTTCGGTTCCGACGGTGACTCTGCGTAATGTAAAAGCCGGTTATGAAGCGACGCTGCATTTACTGGATCAAAATCATGAAAATATAGCATTTATCAGCTCTCCTCTTACCGTAAGTACAAGAAAAGAGCGGTATCAGGGCTATGTCAAAGCGTTAGAAGACAAAGGTGCCGGCATAAAGGAAAACTATGTATTCGGTGGTGATATGAACCATTTAAAGGATAAATTTTCGGCTATGCTGGAGGCAAAAGACCCGCCTACAGCTGTAATTTGCGGGAATGACAGAGTGCTGAAAAGCGTTCTGCCGGTTTTAAAACAGCAAAATATCTCGATGCCAGATGAACTGGCCCTTATCACGTTTGATGAGGTGGAGTTCTCAGAGTTCTTTACGCCGGCGATTACGACAGTGGAACAGCCTGCATATGAGATGGGAGAGAAAGCAGCAGACCTATTACTTCAGCGGATTAATGGAAAAGCAGAACAGGCTGTAGGAGAAACGCAGGAATTTGAACCGAAACTTAAAATACGTGAATCTTCTCTATATAAAAGATGAAGGAGGTAACATGATGAATACAAAGTGGTTGGCAGTATCCTTTTTAACAGTAAGTGTCCTGTTGTTTGGAGCATGCGGCAATGAAAACAGTAGCGGTGGATCAGAAGGAGAAGCAGAGGGCGGAAACGGCACAGAAGATCAGGTTAACTTAATTGCAGCGACACAGCTGGATTCTGAGAGTGCATTTGCTGCCGGCTTTGAGAAATTCAAAGAAGTAGTGGAAGAGGAAAGTGACGGATCCGTTACTGTAGAAGTGCATACGAATGGCGATTTGGGAGGAAATGAAGACGAGCTTGTACAGAATCTGGAAACTGGTTCTGTGGATTTAGTTGCCGCTGCACCGGGATTTATGGCGCAGTCCGTCCAGGAAGTAGACTTTTTCTCCATGCCTTATCTCTTTGAAAGCAGAGACCACTGGGAGTCCGTTATTGATGGAGAGGTGGGGGATACCTTAACGAACGAAATTGAAAGTAACACCAGTTTTGATGTGTTGGGCTACTGGACAGCGGGAGTCCGGAATTATTATGGGGCAGAACCCATTGAAACCCCATCGGATCTGGACGGCATGTCCCTGCGTACACAAGATTCCCCTGTAGTCACTAATACATGGGAGGCTCTCGGGGCACAGCCCACCAGCGTAGCATGGGACGAAATGTATCAGGCTCTGCAGAACAATGTGGTGGATGCGGCAGAAAATGATTTCACTAATATCTATTTAGCTAGTCATCATGAAGTGGCAAGCAATATATCATTAACGCAGCATGATTATACCACCCGTCTTTTCTTTACGTCTGACCAGGTGATGGATCAATTAAGTGAATCCCAGCAGGAAGCAGTCATGACAGCGGCGGAAGAAGCTACGCAGACAGAACGGGAAACGGATCAGGAACTGGCGGAAGAATCGAAAGCAGCGATGGAGGAAGCGGGAGTAGAGATTAATGAAGTAGAACAGGAAGCGTTTTTTGAACAAACCGAGGAGGTCCGGGAAAACGCTGCGGAATCTCTTGATCTGGTAGAAGAATATGAACAAGTCGTGGAAATGAAAGAGAACTAGGCGGAAGTGGAAATGGGAAAAGGCGGATTGCGATGGATTGCCTTTTCCCTTATGTTTCTCTTTAGAAATGAAGGCAGGTAGGAGGGTGAAAAACGTGTTGAAGATTGTTTCCCTGGTAGAAGGGCTATATTTACGATTGGCTGCCTTATTTTTCTTCCTTTTTTTTGCGTGTGTCACGATGCAGGTGGCATCCCGATATATTCCCGGTATTGAAGTACTGTGGGCTTCTGAAATAGCGACCTACGCTTTTATCTGGATGGTATTTTTGGGCACGGCCGTCATGGTCCGGGAAAAAGGGCATTTTACGGTAGAATTGTTGATCGATAACATGAAAGGGCTGCCCCTTGTGATGGTTCAATCCTTGATTCATGTTCTGATAATAGGTTTTGGAATCGTCATGATCACCGATGGATACACGTTAACCACACAATTTTGGGGATGGACGCTGAATAACCTTCCGCAGGTAAGGCAGGGGTATACATGGCTCGCCATCCCAGCTGCTGGAGTAAGTGTTATCCTTTTTGCTCTTCAAAATTGGCTGGAGGACATTCAGGCGTATCGGAAAAACAAGAAGGAGGAACCATCATGACCGGCTTATTTTTGGTTTTATTATTTTTCGGGTTAATGTTCCTAGGTGTTCCCATAGCATTTGTGATTGGCATTGTCAGCTATATAGGTTTTTTTCTGTTGGATGCCATTCCCCTTCAAGCTGTAGTCCAGCAAATGTTTTCCGGACTGGAATCTTTTATTCTGCTCGCTGTACCGCTCTTTATCTTTGCAGCTAATATTATGAACCGCGGGGAAATTTCTGAGAAGCTCGTTCAGTTTGCCGTAGCCCTTGTCGGCCACATAAGAGGCGGGCTGGCTCATGCCAATATCGTGGTTTCCATGTTTTTCGGGGGAATCTCCGGAGCTTCTACAGCCGACACAGCCGGTATCGGGAAAATTATGATTCCCAGCATGCATAAGGAAAACTATCATAAAGAAACCGCTGCAGCGGTAACAGCAGCTTCCTCTACGATGGGGATGATCATCCCCCCGAGTATTCCGATGGTCATCTATGGGAGCCTGGCCGGAGTGTCTGTAGGAAAGATGTTCTTAGGAGGCATTATACCAGGAGCAGCTATTGCCCTTGGGCTGATGGCCTTAGTCGGGGTTATTTCCCATCGCCGGAATTATCCAAAATACCAGCGTTTGAAAGTAAAAGAGGTTTTGGTAAAGGGTCTTCAGAGTATTCCACCTCTTCTCACCCCATTTATTATACTGGGAGGTATTGTTGGAGGCATTGTGACACCGACAGAAGCAGCCGTTTTGGCCTGTCTGTATGCCTTTGTTCTCTCTTTTTTTATTTACCGAACTATTTCATTGAAAGAGATTCCAGGCATTGTCTACGATACTTTGAAATTGAGTTCCCTTACTCTGTTCGCCCTTGCAACGGCTACATCGCTCGGACGACTGATCAGTTATTATAGTGTACCAAGAACGATTGAAAACTTTTTTGCCAATGCGCTGCCGTTCGACTGGATGTTTGTCATTGCTGTTATATTGCTGTTTCTACTCGTAGGAATGTTTATGGATACGATTCCTTCCATTGTTTTATTCGTCCCGATTGTCCTGCCTACAGCGACGCAGTTAGGGATGGACCCGATACATTTTGGCTTAATTGTCATGATGTGTCTGGCTGTTGGATTAGTAACACCACCGTATGGATTGTGTCTGCTGCTGGCCAGTAAAATAGCTGAAATTTCCATTGGACGCTCGTTTTACGCCACCATTCCGTATATTACGGTGATTCTCCTTGTTATAGGCATCATTGCCTTTATCCCGGAGATTGCAATGTGGCTCCCTGAGTCATTTAATTTGTAGAAAATGTTGTAATGATAAAAATAAGGATGGATCAATCATGCTCGATGTTATTTCAATTGGTGATGGAATGATAACAATGAACCCGAAATCCAAAGGCCCTCTCATGTTCTCTCATGAATTTGAAAGAAAAATAGGAGGGGCCGAATTAAATCTTGCCATCGGCTGTGCACGACTCGGACTGCGGTCTGGCTGGATCAGCCGTCTGGGAAACGATGGATTCGGACAGTATGTGTTGAACTATATGAGGGGTGAAGGAGTCGATCTTTCTCATACAAAATTACTGGAAAACTACCGTACTCCATTAAATGTAAAAGAGATTATGGAGGATGGCTCTGGCAGCACCTTTTATTATCGATTCCCTTCCCCGACAGAAGCTATCACGGCAGATGATATGCAGGAAAGTTATATTAAACAGGCTCGAGTCTTATATATCAGCGGGGTTTTTTTATCCCTGGCTCCAAAGAATCCTAGTATTATCAGGCGGGCTATTGAACTGGCTAAAAAGCACAATGTCCTGATCGCGCTGGACCCCAATATCCGTTTGAAACTGTGGAGGGAAGAAGAAGGAAGAGACACACTGCTTTCCATTCTTCCGGAAGTGGATATCATCATGAGTGGAAAAGAAGAGGCAGATCTGTTATTTGGGGAACAGTCTGATGAAGAGCATCTTCAAACGTTTCAGCAATACGGTATTTCCTATATCGCCTTGAAAAAAGGCGGAAACGGAGCCACCGGACTCTTCCCGGCAGAGCCGGTTACTCATGTGGAAGCTGAGTCAGTGAAGGTGGTGGACACCGTCGGAGCAGGTGACGGATTTGATGCTGGATTGTTATATTCCCTCCTGAAGGGTTTTGACGTAGAACACTCCCTGCGGTTTGCGAACACGGTAGGGGCTCTCGTAGTAGGAGTATCCGGGGACAATGAGGGGCTCCCCTATCTGGAGGCAGTCGAGACCGCCATGGGCGAACGAAAACATATTGAAAGATAGAGGATGATCAGCATGAAACTTCAATTAGCATTAGACCGTTTATCCAGAAATGAATGTTTTTCTTTGATGGAACAGGTGGAAAAACAGATGGACTGGATTGAAATGGGAACAGGAGTTATCAAGGAATACGGTATGCAGATCGTACGGGATATGAAGGAAGCCTACCCGGAAAAAACAATTGTGGCAGATATGAAAACCTGTGACGCGGCTGCTTCAGAGACAAGGCAGGCCCTGGATGCGGGAGCGGATATTACGACAGTGATGGCTTTTTCAGCTGATGCAGCGATCACCGCAGCTCTGGAGGAAGCTTCGGTCTCTGATAAAAAAGTGATGGTCGATTTGCTGGGAGTGAACGATTCCCGACGATTATCGGAGCTGGATGGTCTTGGCGCAGATCTTGTTTCTCTGCATATCGGCAAGGACATGCAAACAGAAGGCGGCGTCTCGGGGGAACATTTTTCCGTACTACAGGATTATTCCCACTGGGACGTGGCTGTCGCCGGCGGAATTAATGAAAAGACCATACCGGACCTTCTTCCATATCGCCCGGACGTATTTATTATCGGCGGAGCGATTACCAAGGCGGATCAGCCGGGAGAAGCTGCAGAAAATATAAAAAGGCTGGTGAAAGAATGAACTCCTTCTCGTCTATTTTGGACAAGGTAAGCACCGAAATACAGACTGTCTTAGGAAATATTAATACGGAGCAGTTGTCTTCTGCAGCAGAGAAGCTCAATAATAATGGAAGAATTTTTGTTCTGGGCGAAGGCCGTTCGGGCCTGGCTGGAAAAATGTTTGCCATGCGGCTGATGCATGGCGGATACGAGGTATACGTCGTTGGAGAAACGATTACTCCGAGTATTCAACAAGGAGACACGTTGATTGTTCTGTCGGGATCAGGAAAAACAGCCGGCTTGTTAAATGCTGCGGAGAAAGCGAAAGAAACGGGCGCCTATGTCCTGCTTTTTTCGACGGATCCTGCATCTCCATTAGCCCAGGTCAGTAACGAGACGATAAAAATCCCCGCCGCTACCAAATACAGAAAAAAAGAAGAACCAGATACGATACAGCCGCTTGGAAATCAATTTGACCAAAGCCTGCATCTGCTGCTGGATGCTTTTGTCATTTATGCCCAGGAACAGACGGGGACAGAAACAAATAACGATTATTTCGCCAGGCACTCCAATCTTGAATAAAGGCTGCCAACGACCGTTGAGTAACCCGCTTTTCCTCTGTTCTAAGACATCTGGCTGAGCTTTGATAATCCATTTGGCGCAGAGAAATATTTTTCGCCAGGTTTCGAGTGATATAACAAGCTGAGCCCCATACGGACATTTATTCCGTTAAATGGCAGAATGACTGGTCCGTGGCATTTTTTCGGACATTTATTCCGCTATCCGGGCTCCAGGCCCCTTTTTTCACGATGGAAAAGGGAAATAACGGCACAAATGTCCCTTTCCGCCTTCAAAAGAGAAAAAATCTAAGCAATAACGGAATAAATGTCCGCACACCGGGAACTAAGTCCGCTTCGATACTCGATCCCCGGTTTGGATTTTTTCGCAGAATTCAAAAAACCCGGGGACGCTTTCCATTTGAAACGCGTGAATGCTTTCGATACAGGATAATCTCAGCTCCTGGCGTAAATCTTCTCTGTCCTGTGGATTCGTCTGTTTGAGGGATTGCTGAATAAACGGTTCGAATTGCTCTACAATCTGAAATACAGCATCTTCATTGTGCTGTTTGGCCAGTGTAATCAGTTCCATGGTAATCATTAGGTTAGTCCTCCTTATCGTAAAAATGGCGGTGGGCTCGTTCTGCATTTCGATGAAACGCTTTTTCCATCTGTTCCAATCTTTTTTCAAACCGGAACAGCAGATAAAAAGTAATGACGATCGGAAATCCAAAATTGGCAAGCACCTGAACAAATCCAGCGGCATTCATGACATTCATCATTCGCATTCTCCCCTTTTCAGGTACGTTCTTAATTTATCCAGTGCAGCTTGTCTTGTTTTATAAACCGCCTGCTGCGAAACATGCCATTCTTTTGCTATTTCGGTGTCAGACCAGCCTTCTTTATATTTTTTTTGCAAAATCGCTTCCTGGTGATGGGTCAAATGATTAAAAGCCATATATAAAGAGGGGTGGGTAATAGAATGTCTTAAATCCAGGCTTTGTTCCAGCATATCTTCTTCCATATGAAGGGTATCCATCGAAACGATAGAATCCCTTCTTGAGCCGGCCTGTTCCCCTCCGGCGGGCTGGTCTAATATTAACGGCTGCCGGAAAGTCGTTTGCTGCTTTTTTTGGTCATAACGGACAGCGCGCCAATGCAGGGTTTTTATGATATAGGACGTTAATTTGGCTTCACCGTAAAAGGAATAAAAGGCTTGGTTTAACAACTCCCTGTTCTTTTTCGTTGGTGTACACACTGCGGCCGCAAGTAATGAGCGGCGGTGCGGGTCTTTGATGAATCGGCGGATCACAGAATGTTCCCATAATGAAGGATGGTCTTCCATAAACTGATCAAGCTGTCGGCAGCGTCCGCGCAATTCGGAAAGTTCTTTTTCCAAACATAAGACCCTCCTTTCGATCATTCTTATTATCAAAAGACAAAAGCCCCCGGTGAAAAACAACCAGGAAATCGAACGTTTGTTCTTATATTAAACCAAAAAAAGCTGTGGGATGCAAAAGGATAGAAAAAAATACAATATTTTCATGGCATGGTCCTATGAGAAAAGAACGAGAAAAAGCTGACCAGGAAAGGTCAGCTTTTTAGAGACTCTGCAGCATCGGCAGGTTTTTGAGATCGTTCTTTTTCCCGTTCGGAAATTACAAATATCGAAGCAAGCACAAGCAGGATCCCAAGAATCTGCCACCCGCCAAGAACGTCGCCAAAAACAGTGACACCAATGATAATGGCAACAACCGGTTCGATCGTGGTCAAAATAGAGGCACGACTTGATTCAATATATGTCAGCCCGCTTGTGTATAAGATATAGCCAAGCACGGTCGGCACAAACGCAAGGCCCACAGCATAAAGAATGACTGCCGGATCGGCGAACAACGGGAGCTGATGCATCAAACCGCCGGCAGGTATCATTAAACAGCTGGCGCAGATAAAGGAGTAGGCCGTGATGGTCAGCGGCGAATACCGGCGGCTGACATATTTTCCAAAAACGCTGTAAAGGGCATAGAAGAAACCTGAACCCAGTCCTGCCAGAATAACAAAGAAGGAGAGGCTGGTTTCAAAAGAGGGAAGCAGGCCGACGGTGAAGGCACAGCCGGTCATGGTTAGAAAAAGAGAAATCATTTTCCGATGTGTCAGCCACTCTCTAAAAAGAACACGGGAAAGAAGGGTGACAAATAAAGGGCCGGTGTATAAGAGAACCACGGCCAAAGATAAGGAAGCCTCCTCCATTACCGTGAAATAACACCAGTTAAAGAACACAATACTGATAATGCCGGTTCCGATAAAATAGGGGAGGTCTTTTATGTTTATTTTCAAGAGATGAGGGCGGCGAACAGCAAGAAAGCCAACGATTAATAAAGCGGAAAAAACAGCCCGTACCGCGACGGTCTGCCATGGAGTGAAGCCTGCGTGGTAAAGGGCCTGTACGAATAAGCCAATGAGGCCCCACATCGCTGCTCCCGCGGTAGCACATACATAAGCCTGCTGTCGTGACATCGTACCATCTTCCTTTTTCATCCTTTTTCTTCATTCATTTTCTCACAGAGGCAGAGAAAAAGAAACGCAAGAGAAAAACACTCCAAAAAGTGGAGTGTTTAAGATTATTCCTCTACGGTTACTTTTATGGGGGACCATTCGCCTGTGACGGTTTGGCCGTGAACGGATACGCTGCCTTCAGGGGTTAGGTCTTTTTCGGTCATAATGCCGAGAGCTACAGTGAATTGGTTGAATTTAAGGGGAACGTTTTCCTCCCGCCGTACTTCTTTCCCATTTACGCTGTAAATCACTTCATCGTTCCCGCGGTTATACGTAATCCTGTAGGTGTTAAAGGCCTGCTCTTCAAAATGGGCGGTGTCTTCCTTGAAAATACAAAAGTATTTGGTCTGACTGGTTTCCGGAACTTCTACATTTGGAAACGGAAGGACGCCGTAGACGGAGGAATACTGATCATTTGAAGCAAAGAAATCGAGCGCAGCTCCGGTCGTGAAATCAAGCAGGTTGACCGATACATAGCCGTCATACAAATCGCCGGGGACGGTGTCCTGGGTGCGGGCCCGGATCTGAAATTCAAAGCTGACTTCTCCGTTTTCGGGAACCTCTATTGGCTCTTTTGAATAGTACATATGTTTTGCATTGTCGAGTATTTGAATTTGGTCATGCTTTCGGCTGAGCGGGGCCCGGACATACAGCATTCCATTGCGCACAATAACGACGGCTTCCGGCTCTCTATATGTCCAGAAGGAACCGTCGGGCAGAGGAAAGCCGCCAATCTGCCACGGCCCTCCTTCCGAAAGAATCGTATCAAAATCACCAAGAGTTATTTCTTTTCCCATGTCTCTGCCTCCTTATTGTAAAAATCCATGAATGATTAAACAGATGATCTGCAGGCCGCCGCACCGGGTGGATGCTTTTAAGGCAGCCCCCATAAACGGCGGATAAGCGTCCGGTGGATTGGTTTCTTCCAATGTCCGAAGCATTTGGATTAATGGAATAAAACCGGCCAGACTGATGAGTCCGTACCACGGCAGGGCCTGTATAAGTATGCACAGAATAACGGCTGCAAACGCCAAAATGGTCAGCCATTTTGCAAGGATCAGGCCCTTTTTTTCTCCAAGCACAACAACAAGTGTTCGTTTCCCTGCCGCCTCATCGGCGCGGGGATGGAGAAAGTGGTGATTATACAATACCAGGGTGGTTAAAATTCCGACAGGAAAGGATAATACGAACGCCCGGATATCGAATGTCCCGGTCTGGACATAATAGGACCCCATTAATGGAAGTACCCCGAATGCCGCAAAAATCGCTGCTTCACTGTATCCTTTGCCACGGTATCCGAATTTAAGCGGAGGTGCTACGTAAAAATAGGCTATTAATCCGCCACTACCAGCAATAACAAGCACCGGCCAGCCCTTGAACCCTGTTATAATAACCCCGCAAAGTACGGCTGCAGCAAACAGCCCCCAGGTTACAGCAGCAAATGTCCTTTCAGAAAGTTGTCCGCTCGGCAGCAGCCTGGAATTAGTGGGGATGTCGGTTTCTACCTTTTCTGCTTCTTTATCTGCACCATTGCGGTAATCCCACAGATCATTAATCATATTGGAAAATAAGTGCGCCGAAATGGCTCCAATTAATGTGATGAGAAACCATCCTGGATAAAAGCTCCCCTTCCAGGCATAAGCGGCAGCTGCCCCTAAGAGTACCGGTACGATAATAACCGGAAGAGCAAAAGAACGCGTAGCCTTCATCCAGAACGATAATGTTGAGTTCACCACCAAGTCCCCCTTTCGTAGAAAATTGTCGAAAACTGTTCCACTTCCATCATTGTACGGAGCCAACACTATTTTATCAATGAAGGAGGGATGGGGAAGGAAATAATTACCTGTACGGAACTAGTTTTATGGTAAAAGAATGAAGGTATGGGTAATTGTCGGGCTGGATGAGAAAGAGGACTGAGAGGTTACATGAAATCAAAAGACGCACAAACATTTATTGAAACATTTAAAGATGAGGCATTGCGGGAGCAGCTGGAATGTATGATTGAAGCGGCGTACCGTAAAGGCTATGAAGAAGGGTACAATAAGGCAAAAGAAAAAGAAATGATGTAACGGCAGTAATCTCCCAGCTGCTGCCCAATCAGGAACGAAATCCATCCGCCCGATGAAAATGGAAGCTGTTCCGGCGGCTCTCCGTCCAGGAACAGCTTCTATCCACAGGATGTGCTCCCTGCCTGGAAAACGGTTGTTACGGCCCGCGGTGTGATATAATTAAGGATACAGTGACGGAAGGGAATTTGGTGAAAAAAACACCTGAGGGGGGTATCTGTTTGGCAGGAATACATACGTTTTTAACTGTTAGTCTTATTGGGTTTATAACGATAATGGCCGGCATCCTCTATAAAATGGTGCAAAAAGCTTCCCATTTTAATGATAAAAGATGAGCGTTCTTTCTTGATTTTTTTGAATTCTGTTATTAGAATTAAAAATACAGGGGATGGGTATAATAAATAATGAGGGGTGACGGGAATGGAAGAGCAGGTACATTCAGATAAGCGTACAGTGCAGCCAAATAAGCAGCAGATGCTCAACCGGTTAAAACGGATTGAAGGGCAGGTCCGCGGCGTTCACAATATGGTGGAGAATGACCGCTACTGCGTGGATATCCTGAATCAAATCGCGGCTATCCAATCTGCGGTGGATAAAGTTTCAATCAATTTAATGGAAGACCATACCCATCACTGTGTCTCCAATGCCATTAAGAGCGGAGAAGGAGAAGAATCCATCAATGAATTAATGGACGTAGTGAAACGGATGATAAAATAACAATTTTCATTCACGTTGTTTTTTTGATTTAAATATACAATACCAAGGTATAGTATAAAAAAGGAGGAATGAACCATGACAGCAGAAACACTGAATGTAAAAGGAATGTCTTGCGGCCATTGTGTGCAGGCGGTAGAAGGAAGTGTCGGCGGACTGAGAGGGGTATCGAATGTAAAGGTACACCTTGATCAGGGAAAAGTCGACGTCGAATATGATAAAGAGGTTACTTCCCATGAAGATATTGTAGAGGCGATTGATGATCAGGGCTATGATGTGGAAGAATAATTTCCCTGGGCCCCTGCTATGAAAGGAGGAAAAGGGAAATGAACAGACAAGCAGAAACGACGCTGCAGATATCAGGGATGACATGTGCAGCCTGTGCGAACCGGATTGAAAAAGGGTTGAACAAGATCGACGGCGTACAGGAAGCCAGCGTCAATCTGGCGATGGAACGTTCCAATGTAACGTACGATCCGGAACAGACCAATGCAGCGGAGTTTGAAGAAAAGATCAAAAAGCTCGGCTACCAGGTCGAGCATGATAAAGCGGAATTTGAAGTGGCCGGGATGACATGTGCGGCTTGTGCCGCCCGGGTGGAAAAAAGGCTGAATACACTTCCGGGTGTGACGGAAGCTAATGTCAATCTGGCGATGGAAACTGCTTCAGTTGAATATAACCCGGGGGCGGTATCTACGGAAGACATGTCCCGGGCCATAGATAAAATCGGCTATCAACTGCATGAAAAAACAGAGGACAGGGAGGGAGAAGACCACCGCGAAAAAGCCATCCGGAAGCAAACGGTAAAATTTATATCAGCCGCGGTTTTATCACTGCCGCTGTTATGGACGATGGTGACGCATTTTGAGTGGACCTCGTTTCTGTGGATGCCGGACGTTCTCATGAATCCGTGGGTACAATTTGCCCTCGCCACACCGGTACAGTTTGTTATCGGCTGGCAGTTTTATGAGGGTGCCTGGAAAGCGCTCCGTAATAAAAGTGCCAACATGGATGTGCTCGTGGCGATGGGGACATCGGCGGCATATTTTTACAGTATTTATTTGGGCTGGCAGTGGCTGAATAGCTCCCGGACTGGCATGCCGGAGCTTTATTTTGAAGCATCGGCGATCATTATTACCTTGATTCTGCTCGGAAAACTATTTGAAGCGCGGGCAAAAGGAAGAACATCACAGGCGATCCAAAAACTGCTCGGCATGCGTGCCAAGACAGCGGTAGTGTATCGTCAGGGTGAAGAAGTGGAAATTCCGGTCGAGCAGGTGCAGATTGGTGATACCGTCCTTGTGAAGCCGGGAGAAAAAATACCGGTCGACGGAGAGGTGCTGGAAGGCGCGTCCTCCGTGGATGAATCGATGCTGACCGGGGAGAGCATGCCCGTGGACAAGACGGCGGGGGATGATGTATTTGGTGCCACCATCAATAAAAACGGTGTGCTGCAGGTGAAAGCCTCCAAAGTCGGAAACGATACGGCGTTATCCCAAATCGTCAAAGTGGTGGAAGAGGCGCAAAGTTCCAAAGCCGCAGTCCAGCGCCTTGCCGATCGGGTTTCCGGCATCTTTGTCCCGGCGGTCATCGCGATTGCCCTGCTCACGTTTGTGGTTTGGATAACCCTGGTCCGTCCCGGAGATGTGGGCAGTGCACTAATTCCCACGATTTCTATTCTTGTGATTGCATGTCCTTGCGCGCTCGGGCTGGCCACCCCGACTTCTATCATGGCCGGATCAGGACGGGCCGCCGAAGCGGGAGTGCTGTTTAAAGGCGGCGAATACTTGGAAAATACGAAAAGCATTCAAACCGTAGTACTGGATAAGACCGGAACGGTAACGAAAGGGGAGCCAGAGCTCACCGATGTCGTGCCGGCATCCGGCTGGCAGGAGGACCATCTCCTGCAATATGCCGCGTCCGCAGAAAAAAATTCGGAGCATCCTCTGGCTCAGGCTGTAGTAAAAGGAGCAGAAGCTGGTACTATATCTCTACTTCATGCAGAAAATATGGAAGCTTTACCAGGAAGGGGGATTCAGGCGGTAGTTAACGAGCGGAAACTTCAGCTTGGCACAAGAAAAATGATGGACGAATCTGGTGTTAGCCGGGGAGAGGGAGCAGAAGAGGAGCTGCAGAAGCTTGAATCCGAAGGAAAAACAGTCATGCTTTGTGCTATAGATGGAAGCTATGCAGGGCTGATAGCGGTGGCGGATACGATAAAAGAAACGTCCAAACAGGCGGTAGAGCGGCTGCACCAATCTGGACTCGACGTGGTGCTGCTTACCGGGGATAACCAGCGGACCGCAAATGCAATTGCGGCCCAGGTCGGAATTGCTCGTGTTATCGCAGGGGTCCTCCCGGAGCAGAAAAGCGAAGAAATCCAAAAACTGCAGCAGGAAGGAAAGAAAACAGCGATGGTCGGCGACGGGATGAATGATGCCCCTGCGCTCGCCGCTGCCGATATCGGCATGGCGATCGGCACCGGCACCGATGTCGCCATTGAAGCCGCAGACATCACCTTAATGCGCGGTGACTTGAACAGTGTGGCCGATGCAGTCCTCATGAGCCGGACCACGATGAGAAATATCAAGCAGAATTTATTCTTTGCGTTTATTTATAACACGCTGGGAATCCCGATTGCCGCAGCCGGCCTGCTTGCCCCATGGGTTGCCGGTGCCGCAATGGCTTTCAGCTCTGTCTCTGTTGTTCTGAACGCCCTGCGCCTGCAGAAAATGAAAATATCGTAAGAAGGAGTCTTTAAACAAAGGCTCCTCTTTTTCTGTGCCCGGGAAGGATGATGGGACTCTCAGGATAAAGGACATTTTCGGTATCAAAATGTTCTTAATAGCAGAATGAGAGACAAAATCGGAACGAATTCAGCCAGGAATGTTCTTAATAGAAAGATACTGGACAACATTTTTTACTTGGAAGAAAATAATGTCTGTTTTCATGCCATGCAGCTTTATAATAAGAGAGAGATCCACTGAATTTGCTTTTTTCATTGCTTTCACGCCTTATCTCCGATATAATTTTCATGACATTAATAATCATTATCATTTAAAGCGGAGGTTCGTGAAAATGAGAAGAAGCAGCATATATATACTTTTTAGTTTTCTCCTTGCCGTGATGCTTCTGACTGCGTGCGGAGAAAGCTCCGGAGAAGAAGATCCTGATGAAAACGGAGGAGAAACACAAGAGACCCGTACATATACGGACAGCCTGGACCGGGAAGTGGAGATTCCGGAGAACCCGGAAGATGTGGTGGCGGTCAATTATTTCGGTGAACTGGCGGCGCTTGGCATCAAACCCGTCGGGGCCCTGGATTATGATTTAAATAAATACAGCGGCGAGTTAACAGAGGGGGTCGAAAGCGTAGGCTCTGAACAGTCGGATGTAGAAAAGATCATTTCCCTGGACCCCGATCTGATCATCGTCTCGGATTACCGGGAAGCGGAAGCGATTGAAAATATGCAGCAAATCGCTCCAACCGTAGCCCTCGAATTTGGAACTCCTGCGCTGGAGCAGCTGGAGAATGTAGCGGAAATTACTGGACGCGAAGAAGAACGGGAAACCTGGATGCAGGAATATGAACAAAAGGTAGAACAGGCGCGGGAAGACATGGACCCCTATATCGAAGAGGGAGAAACGGCAGCTGTCATGCAGTTCTATGAAAAGAACATTCACATGTTCCATACATCGGCGTTTCCGACCATTTATGATGCCGGTCAGTTTAAGCCGACAGAAAAAGCAGCAGAGATTTCCGATCCGGTTACACTGTCTGAAGAAGTGATCCCCGAATACAGCGCCGACCGAATTTTTGTTATGTTTTCCGGGAGGTCAGCTGAAGAAAATTATGAAGAACTGAAAGAAAAAGATATATGGAAGAACCTTCCTGCCGTTCAGAACGGCAAAGTTCATGTGGTGGACAATGACTATTGGAGTGAATACAATCCCATATTATTGGAAAGGCAGCTGGACGATCTAGTGAACAAAGTCACCGAGTCCGAATAATGGAAGTGAGCTATCGTGACAGAGAAAGAAAGAGAACAGGCGGCTGAAAATAAAATAAAACAAAAAGGACCGGCCGGGGCGGTCCTGATTCTTGTGCTGGGAACCGCAGCTCTGGTACTCGGGCTTGGTCTCTCGATTTCGTTTGGGGCTGCTTCTATCAACCTTGGAACCGTTTGGGAAGCGTTAGTTGCCTTTAATCCGGACGTCACGGACCATCAAATCATCCAGGAAGTTCGTCTGCCCCGGGTGCTAAGCGCTGTGTTTATCGGTTCGTTTTTAGCGGTGTCCGGTGCGATTATGCAGGGAATGACGAGAAATCCGCTGGCGTCTCCGGCCATTCTTGGTGTGACGGACGGCGCAGCGTTTGCCATCGCACTGGCTTTCGCTTTTTTCCCGGGTACCTCCTACATCGGGTTGCTGGTATGGTCCTTTGCAGGAGCAGGGCTGGGGGCCCTGCTTGTATTTGGAATCGGAATGTTTGCAAAGGGCGGTATCACTCCGGTGAAATTAGCATTAGCCGGAGTGGCGGTCGGAGCGATGCTGAGTTCTTTCTCTTCCGCTATTGGGATTCATTTCGATGTGGCACAGGATATGGCGTTCTGGTTTGCCGGCGGGCTGGCCGGTATGCAGTGGATCAGCATTCAAATGCTGATCCCGGTTGCTGTTATCGGACTGGGTCTTGCTTTTTTTATTTCACGGGCTATTACGATTCTCAGTCTGGGGGAAGAAGTGTCCAAAGGACTGGGACAGAAAACGGCATTAATAAAAACCTTGGGGATTATTACGGTGCTGCTTCTTACCGGTGCCGCAGTGGCGGTCGCGGGAAGAATTGGTTTTATTGGATTGGTTATACCGCATATTACCCGATTTTTAGCCGGAGTGGATTATCGCTGGATTATTCCCTGCTCTGCCGTATTAGGAGCGCTTCTTCTTGTCCTTGCTGATTTAGGGGCAAGAATGGTAAACGCCCCCTATGAAACACCGGTAGGAGCCATCACCGCCCTGATTGGCGTGCCTTTCTTTCTTTATCTGGCCCGCGGAGAAGGGAGGGGCCTCTAATGGATATCAACCGTATTCATCGAAAGCGGTTTGTAACCGTGGTGACGACGGCAGCGGTGCTTATTTTGGCTGTGTTTTTAATCAGCCTTAACCTGGGAAGCTATCCCCTCTCTCCCGCTGAAACACTTAAAACCCTTTTTGGCAGGGGGTCTGACGAGGCATCGCTCGTTTTATTCAGTTTCCGCCTGCCAAGAATGGTGCTGGCCTTATTGGTAGGAGCCGGCCTGGCCGTATCAGGGGCGATTCTGCAGGGAGTGGCCCAGAACGAATTGGCGGAACCGGGGATCATTGGGATAAACGCTGGAGCCGGCCTGGCGGTTGTCCTCTTCATTTACTTTTTTGAAGGGGCCATGGGCGAAATGGGCGCCTTTTCGATTTTTGCCATGCCCTTTTTTGCTCTAAGCGGTGCTCTGCTGGCTGCTTTCTTCATCTATATTCTGGCCTGGAAGCAGGGAATTTCACCGGTGCGGCTTATTCTGGTGGGAATAGCGGTGAACGCTGGATTTAATGCTATGCTGATTGTGTTTCAGCTCCGCATGGAACCCAATGATTTTATGCAGGCGATGGTGTGGCTGTCCGGCAGCATCTGGGGGGCGAATTGGAGTTTTGTCTTATCGGTGCTGCCCTGGATTGCTCTTCTCATTCCGGTTACACTGATCAAAGCCAAGCATTTAAATGTTCTTTCCCTCGGGGATTCAATTGCGACAGGGTTAGGTACAAGAGTGGAAAAAGAAAGAAGAGTGCTGCTTGTGGCAGCAGTCGCTCTCGCCGGGGCATGCGTTGCCGTCGCCGGAGGAATCGCCTTTCTCGGACTGGTAGCTCCCCACCTGGCGAGAAGACTCGTCGGCCCGATGCATCATTATCTTATTCCGACGAGCGTTGCAATTGGAGCGTTGTTATTGCTCTCAGCCGATACGATTGGAAAAAATCTGCTGGCGCCTTCTGAAATTCCGGTAGGCCTTGTAGTTTCTGCCCTGGGCGCTCCTTACTTTATTTATCTACTTATGAAAACAAATGGGTGAGCAGGAAACAGGAAAAAATCCATCTCTGGCAGGAACAAAAACCATCCTTTTTAGAGCCGCACTCTTTCAGGATGGTTTTTATGGTCTATATCAATGGTTTGCTTAACAGGAGATCCGCTGCATGTGGGGCCATGCCTTTAATTGTATAGGTAAACAGCTATTGGATTTAGGCCTGCCCGGTGTATGCTTCCTGATCTTCAAGCTTTTTCATTTTCGCCGTCACTACGGTAGTGATGCTTAAGATAAAAAAGGACCCATAGATGACGCCCTGCCAGCCAAAAGAGGACCACAACACTCCGTAATACAGACTTCCAAGACTGCCTCCTATATAATAGGCGGTAAGATAGAGACCGGAAGCACTCGCTTTAGCGTGTGTGGCAAACCTTGTCACCCAGGAGCTCGAATTGGAATGGGTGAAAAAGAAGCCAAAGCATAAAAGGAATAGGGCTGCAATGATATAGGGAAAGGAGGGAATGAATGTTAACACTAAACTGACCGCCATACATCCCATCCCGGCGAACATACAGATTGTCTGCTTCCATTGCTGCCCGGCTTTCCCGGCCAGCGTAGAGCTGATGGTTCCTGCACTGTAAGTAAGATAAAGGAGCCCGAGTACGGCAGTGGACACATGGAACGGATCGGTACTCAGGTAATACGTAATAAATGTAAAAATCCCCATAAAAAGTAAGAAATGAAGGCCGCCGATAATATATGCATTTCGCAGCAGCGGATTTGCCAGGTGGTCTTTATTGTCCTGCAGGATCGTTTTCAGTTTAAAGGGTCTTGCCTGAAATTCCTTTGAAGCGGGAAGGAGAAAATATACCATCAGAAAAAGGGCAAGACTCAGCCCTGCCATTACGAGAAATGCCCCTCTCCAATTCCATATGTCCGTTAATACACCGCTGAAGACACGTCCGCTCATTCCCCCGAGACTGTTACAGCTTATATAAACACCAACCGCGACCGTCATCGCCCGGGCTGTGTACTCTTCGCTGATATAAGCCATGCCTGCGACCGGAATACCGGCGAGCCCGGCCGCCTGAAACATCCGTCCTGTCAGCATGATTTCAAAGCCGGGAGCAGCACTGATGATCAGGGTTCCAACAGTGCCGAGCCCCATGGCAATAAATATAATGTTACGGCGCCCGAACGCATCGGATAACGCCGTATATATAAAGAAGCTGATGCCGAGTACGAAGAGGGGCACCGAAATTAAAAAGCTGGCGGTTGTTTCAGTTACCTCAAATTCTTTTGAAAATAAAGGCAGCAGCGGCTGCGGGAAATACAGATTGGCAAAGGTCATCAAAGCAGAAGCGCCAAGTGCCAGGGTCGCCTGCCAAAATTCTTTCGTTTTCACATCTATCATACATAACCCTCTTTATCAGGGAAGCGAAGAAAGCGCAGCTTGAGAAACAGCTTTTTCCTTTAACGCAATCATGGCGTTCAAACCAGGGTTTTTACTTCCCAGTTCGTCGTGATGCTCCCCGTATAGTCCATGAAAATCACTGCCTCCGGTTTCAATCAAATTATAAGTGGAAGCATAGTAATGTGCAAGCTGTTCGACATGGGCATCATGCAGCGGGTGCCATACTTCAATCCCCTCGAGGCCCAGCGCCACCCATTCCTGCACCGCATCAAAATTATTAAATTGGCCGGGATGGGCAAGCACAGGGATGCCGCCTGCCTGTTTAATCGTTTGGATCGCTTCTCTCACATCAATATATTCCACGGGAACATAAGCTTCTCCAGGTTTGTTTTTGACGCTGGAAAAAAGCTGTTTGTACAGGTCTGTATATATGCCGTTTGTGTACCCTTTATCCCACAGAGCATGCATAATATGCTGTTTATAGACCCCCGTTCCTCCTTGAGCGTAAGATTGAACGAGCGGCCAGTCAATGTTATAACCGAGATTCATAATTTTTTCTACCATCTTATAGCTGGCTTCATGCCTGCGGGCTACCATCGGATCGCATATTCTCTTCAGGGGTTCATGATAGGGGTCGATATAATACCCTAAGATATGCGCCCTTGTGTTTCTTTTAAAATCATAGGCAGACATTTCGATGCCGGGGATGATGGTAATTTCATATTTCTCTCCTATTTTTTTGGCTGGCTCCAGCCCTTCCATCGTGTCGTGATCCGTAAGAGCTAAATGAGTTATCCCTTTTTCCCTGGCGAGCTCCATGATATCCACAATATTCATAGAGTTATCTGATATTTTTGTATGACAATGTAATTCAATCATTTCTGTTCAACTCCAATGCTTCTTCTGTTCCGGTGAGCTTACCTTCCTTCATATGATATTTTTTATCTACTACGGTGTCCATAAATGTCAGGTCGTGAAATATGCCGATCATGGTAGTGCCTGCTTCTTTAAGCTGGTGGATCATATGCTTGACGTATGCTTTGGAATGCTCATCCAAGGAAGCTGTCGGTTCATCCAATAGTAATAATGCCGGTTGTTTCACCATAGCTTTTGCTAAATTCAATTTCAGCTTTTCTCCGCCGCTGAAAGTATCGGGATAGGTATCCCATAAATACTCCGGTAAATCGAACTGATACAGCATGGCGCTTCCTTCGCTCCGTGCTTCTCCGGGACTATATCCCATTTCAAGGAGGCTTTCCATCACAGTTTCTAATGCGGTGACCCGGGGCATTATTTTTAGAAACTGGGACACATAGCCGATTTCATTTTTCCTGAGGTAAAGGATTTCCTGCTCGGATGCTTGGGCCAGATCTATTGTTCCAGTGCTGTTGGAACGATAATACATATGACCGCTGGTGGGGAGATACGTACGGTAAAGTGTTTTTAGAATGGTCGATTTTCCTGCCCCGCTTTTGCCGGTTATTCCGGCAAATTCTCCAGGGTTGACAGTAAACGAAATATCTTCGCACCCACGCAGCGTTCTTGTTTCTTTTTGGTGGAGTTCAAATGTTTTGGTTACATGATGGCATTCTATTCGTGCACTCATATATATCTCTACTTTCTATATAAGAGATTGGACCAGTAATTGCGTATAAGGATGCTGGGGGTCTTCCAGGATTTGATCGGTTAACCCGGTTTCTATTATATCTCCGTCTTTTAGAACCATGGTACGGTCTGCGAGCATGCGGATGACACTTAAATCATGAGAAACGATAAGGATAGATACATGAAACTCCCGCTGCAGCATACGTATTAAATCCAGTACTTTGGCCTGCACCGATAAATCCAGGCCGGTAGTGACCTCATCTAAAAATAGAAGAGGAGGCTGATTGGCCAGGGCTTTTGAAATTTGGACGCGCTGCTGCATTCCGCCGCTGAAGTACCGGGGACATTCGCTCATGCGTTCGATGGGAATATCTACTTTTTCAAGCAGTTCTTCTGCTCTCTGGTCAATAGTACGGACATGTCGATAATCCGCAGCAATGAGTTTTTCTGCTATGTTTCCTCCACTGGAAAAATCCATTCTCAGCCCTTCCCATGGGTTCTGGTAAACCAACCCCAAAACATGATCTTTAATATATTGTTTTTCCTGGCGGGAAATGGTGAGCGTATCCGTGCTTCTCTGATCATAATCACGCATATAGACGGCACCGCGGGTGGCTTCCTGCTCAAAATGCAAACAGCGCATGAGGGTACTTTTCCCGGATCCACTTTCTCCAACAATGCCAAGGATCTCTCCTTGAAACAAATCAAAGGTCATATCTTTGCAGGCCCAGATGGTTCCGCAGGCTGCACAAATATTGGAAGGAAGTTTCTGTTCGTCACAACTACTGCATCCAGGACCAAAACGTTTGGATAGGTGTTGAACAGAGAGCACAGGTTCATGTTGGATCGTATCAAACATTACTGGATTCTCCTTTCGGCCATCCGCTGATGACAGTAACCAGTGTCTGAGCAGCTGTAGGTTTTTTGTCCAGTCTCGTCATCGATAAACTCGTCGAGATATACATTGTCGGCTCCACAATTTTTACAGCTCGCCTTCCCGAAGTTTTCCGTAGTAAAAGGAACATCGTCAAATGCCAACGGAGTAACCTGGGTATGCGGAGGAATCGCGTATATTTTTTTCTCCCGTCCGGCGCCCAGAAGACACAACGCCTCTGAATGGTTTAATTTAGGAACATCCCACCGCGGCAGGGGGCTCGGAGCAAATAAGTATCTTTCGTGGGCGGTACTCGGGTAATCGGCGCTGATGGAAATATCCCCCCATTGGCTGATATCTTCGTATAAATGCAGCCACATGCCTTTATAATCCTTGTCGGCGTGAAGCTGTTTCACTTTCTTCTCATGACTTTCCACTTTCTTCAGAGGATCCGGCTGCGGAACCTGTAGAATCAGGATTTGATCTTTTCGAAGTGGAATTTCCGGGATGCGGTGCCGGGATTGGATTAAACTGGCCGCTTGCGAATCCCTTGTCATCTCCACCTGTGTGCAGGATTGGATTAAATGACGGATGCTGACCGCGTTTACGCTGTCATCGTGGCCCTGATCGATCACTTTGATCGTGTCGCGGGAGCCGGCTAATGATAAGCTAAGCTGCATGCCCCCGGTCCCCCACCCTTTTCCAATGGGAAGCTCCCGGGAGGCAAAAGGGACCTGATAACCGGGAATAGCGACAGCTTTTAATGTAGAACGCCTGATTTCCCGTTTGGAACCTTCATCTAAAAAGCCGAAATTATAAGCGGAAACCCTGAATCGTTTACTGCTTTCGGGACTCATCTTCCGGCTTCCCTCCTTCCTCTTCCTGAAATTTTCTTAAGCGGTTTAACTGGGCCTGGAAGGTAACGTAATGAGGCATTTTCATATGAGAAATAAAGCCGGAGGAATCGACGCTGTCTATATGAAGCAGTACAAATTCTTCGTCGTGCACCGGAGCCTCTCCTTCTGTTGCCAGGCTGTGCTCTAACACAGCCATGGAGATTGCTTTTAATTCATTGTGCCCAAAGACAAGCCCGTATCCAAGATTAAGCCCGCCGGCTTGATTATTTATGGTCTCTGTAAAAGAGTTTACCGTTTCGACTTCGGTCAGCATCGTTTCCCCTATGTAAAGGCTCTCGTTTTCACGGCCGGGGTATTCGATTTCGATATCTGCATAGCCGACTCTTAATTCCCCAATCGTAGGATGGACTTTACCGTGACCCCGGACAGCGCTGTAAGCCAGGGCTGACATGGCTCCGGTTTCCCCGCGTGCCAAAGACTGCAGTCTTGCCGACCTGCTTAAAGGAAATGCAGGTTTCTCCCGTGTAATATCGACCGGCTCCTGTTCCTGCTCCATTTCTGAGTCTGCCAGTAAATTTTCTGCTTTCAGCAGTTCTGTTACTTTTTTGAACGAGGGGGTTTGCTCAACCTGTTCTGAATCAATATCTACAGCCTCCAGAAACTCAGAAAAGTCTTCTTCTGTTTCTTCTCGTAAGCTGAAGTTTAAGAGGCGGTGGGTATAATCATAGGTTGGGCCTAAAACTTGGCCGCCCGGAATATCTTTAAAAGTAGAGGAAATACGACGGATCAATCTCATCTCTCCCGGATCTACTGTTTTCGTATAAAAGTTACGGGAGAGCGTGGAGCGGTAGGCTCTTAATAAAAACGCGGCCTCTGCCGGATCTCCTTCCGCCTGTTTCAAGGCAAGAGAGGCATGGTCCGGTGCATAAAGCCCTCCTTCTCCCATAATCCGGTCCACAAGAAGGCGCATCTGTTTTTCGATTGTTTCGGGATGAAGAGGATGGCTGGACTGCCCTGTCCGGTAGTGGTGCAGCAGTTTCTCTGCTTCTTCAATGGCAGTTTGTCCTCCAGTGACGGTGACATATCCCACGCTGAATCACCCTTTCTCTAATAAAAACTCGCCCTCTCCTAAGCAGAAACTGAAGAGGAGGCAATACAAAAACCGTTTCGTCTAAAGCTGGTTTCCTCCCTTATACGGAGCCGGTCTAGAACCTGTCACGGCTTCCCGGGACGCTTATGCTTTTCTTATCCGCGTTGTCCTCGGAATGCTCAAGATCTCTGCCGCTTGAGAAACGAAAAAGAAGTCGATGCCTAATGGGAATTCCTTATTAGCGCGTTGCCGGGTTTTCTCCCAATTCTCCGGCAGCCCCTCGATAGGGACCTGGGATTCAGAAGCAATGCCGGGTCCGCTTAATATATAGGGAGCCCCGTTGGTGGCAGAAAAGCTCTTCACTTGTATCAGGAGAGTGGCACTGTCATGTGGATCGATCAACGTTCCTTTTTTTATCGTTTCGATCACCTCGGAAAATGAGGGAACGAGGGAGAGATCATGCATTAAAATATAGTCCGCCTGGTCCAGCGTTTCCACCCGGCTCCCCGTTTTTTGCTGGATATATGAGGAGAGCTTCGAGAACTCCGGCACCACAGCAAAACTGGTTTCGCCGTCCAAAATAGTGAGTGCCATGCCTATCAGGCCTGGATTCACTGGTGAATCAGGAAGCTTGGTTAAGACTGTTTTGATGTTGGAGATGGTGCCGGGGCGGGAAACAGCTTCCAGCATCTCCCGGTAAATGAGCTGGGAATCGTGAACAAGGTCAAATGCTTGGTCACCTTTCATCAAATCCCTCCATGGTGTCAAATTGAACCCGGCTGGCTTCGGCATTTTTTGTTTCGGAAAGTTTTTCTTTTTCTATTCGTGCTTCTTCCTGGATCAGTCTATCCTTCCAGGAAGAGATTTCCGGCAGCTCTGCATTAAACGCAGCATCGATGACAGCCATGTAAAAGGAACGATCCGGCTGTTCTCCCATGACAATACCAAAGCCATGAAAGTGGTGAATCGTTACTTTACATTCCGTAACAAGAATCTCGCCGTTATAAAAATTCAGGCCGGACACCGAGTCTTTTGTTTTCATAAGAACGAGACTTTTTTGTGGTTTTGTTTCCAAACTTATCTGATAGTTTTCTTCTATTTGATTAGAAAAATCTTCAATAAAATCTAATGATGCATGAACGAGGATTCTGGACAAGCGTGCTTTTTTCAAAAGGCCACCTCCGGTTAAGAATGTACGCTGTTGGCTGGATTCCGCACATTTCCTTTTCTCTGCACGAAATTCCACTCTCCATTTACCATGACATCTGTAACGGAAACACGGTCTTCAGGCGTATGTTCGACCAGGCAAAGGTCGGCTGTTTTTCCAGTTTCTAACGAGCCGAGCCAGGAATCTACCTGTAATGCCTGAGCAGGATGCAGCGTAGCAAGAGCCACAGCCTGATGGAGCTCCATCCCCTCGTTATGAAGATGGAAAATAGAGGGAAGCAGAGAATAAGGGTAGTAGTCTGAACAAATGATAGCGGCGAGTTCCTTTTCGACAGCCTCTTTCGCAGAGATACTGTTTTTATGAGATTTTCCACGGATAATATTAGGAGCTCCAAAAACGGTAAACATATCGTGGTCTACGGCATATTGAGCTGCTTCGGTGGTAAGAGGAAACTCGCTGATCGTAACGCCTAACTGCCGGAACTGTTCTACGTGTTCTTTTGTTTCGTCATCGTGAGAAGCCACTGAAATCCCCTGGTTTTGTGCGGTATTGATTAACTTCTTCCATTTAGAAGGATCAATCAACGCTTTTTTGGAACGTGCGTCTTCCGCTAACTGAAAGACTTCTTCTTCTGTTAATCCCACCGTTTTATCCAATTGATACGGACTGTCATATTGGGAAGAATGGTCCATGATAGAAAGAAGATAGACGAGTTTTTGTTCTATTAAATCGTTAAGGACGGTCAGCCCTTCTTCATTCGTGATTTCATAGCGGACGTGAAGGAAGTGCCGCAGGCTGGCATCCCTGCTGAGCTGAAGCTTTTCAATCTCACGTGCTATCTTCAGTCCATTCTCATTGGAACGCAGCCCTTCTTCTCCATTAAAGGATACCGCATGCAGCATCGTAGTTATCCCGCAGGAGAGCAGTTGGGGCTGCATAGCCTGGAAGCTGAAAGAGAAAGGGAACAGGGCGTTTTTACGAGGATTAATTATTTTTTCGAAAGCGTCACTGTGGGTATCAATCAGGCCCGGCAGGACGTATTTATCCTCAGCATTCACTGTCTCATAGTTATCAGATTGTAAATGAAGGGTGGAAGAACCGTCTGTTTTCTCGATGTCTTCAATGATTCCGTTGGAAAGGACAATGTTTCCTTTGAACGTTTCCCCAGGTGTGACGATTGTTCCGTTAGTAATAATAGTCTGATGCATGGTGGTTGAACCTCCTTATCTATACAGGCAGAAAAATTAAATAATTTTACTGCGGATCCAGGCAGAAAGCCTTTCTATCATAATGACGATCAGAAAGATAATTAAAATGATCGTTAACGCCTCATCGTAAAGCAGCATTTGCATGGAGGTTTGCAGCTCTACCCCAATACCGCCGGCACCGACAAGCCCTAATACGACGGCGGAACGTATAGCCTGTTCTAAAGCAAATAATGTAGTGGCGGTAAAAGAAGGAAGCGTGGCAGGAAGCAGAGCGCCGGTCACAATTGCAATAATCGGGGCTCCGCTTACTTTTAACGAATTGATCGGCCCCTCGTCGACTTCTTCAATGCGCTCGGAAAAGAAACGTCCGCAAAAACCAATAACGTCGACGGTTATGGCAAAAATCCCGGGGGCCGGACCAAGCCCGATGGCTACTACGAAAATCAGTCCCCAGACAAGGTCGGGAATAGCACGTAAAAAAGAAATAAAGGTCCGTGCTCCGACATATAAACTTTTATGAGGCGTTGTATTTTGAGCAGCAAGCAGGGCGATTGGTATACTTAGTAATGCACCGGTCAATGTACCGATTACAGCAATTTCCAGCGTTTCAAATGCAGCAATCAGGACTTCGTTTAATCTATTTACATTAGGAGGAAAAGCATGGGCTATAAATTCTGCCAGCCTTCCCGCTCCTTCAAAGAGTCTGGCCACTGTCAATTCACTTCGATCCAGACCATGGACGATAATAAGAATAAGAGCTATTCCTAATATCCATGTCAGTACGGAAGGCTTTCCCCATCTTTTAGGCATCTCTGCCCGTTGTTTATGTTCCATCCCATCACCCAATCATTTTTTACACAAGAACAGCAGATTTGTTGTATAACTCGTTTAAATGCTGTGTGTTCGTATCATAAGAAGAAGTATCCATCACCAGTTTTCCGCCTTTTAATCCGATCAGCCTGTCCGCATATTTCTTTGAAATCTCTAATTGATGCAGCACGGAAACCATGGTTACATGGTTTTGCTTGATAAGAGACGTTAATAAATGCATGATTTCTTCACCGGCCTGAGGATCCAGGCTGGCAATGGGTTCATCGGCAATAACAATATCAGGCTGCTGCATCATCATTTTGGCAATGGCCACTCTCTGCTGCTGGCCGCCGGATAACTGATCCACTCTTTTTTTGGCGCTGTGTTCCATCCCGACATCTTCCAGATAACTCATAGTCAGTTCCCGGTCATAACGCGAAGCCGTCTGCGGCCACCAGCTTAAAAAGTTTTTGGTCCGGCCCATGGTTCCAAATAGGACATTCTGAAAAACCGATAGATTTTGAACGAGATTTAGATTTTGAAAGACAAACCCGATACGCTTTCTCACTTGCTGTAACTTTTTAGTGGTAATATTGTTCAGCTCTGTGTCCCCGATCTTAATGCTCCCTGTTGTGGGTTTTTCCAAACCGACGATGGTTTTAATAAGCGTAGATTTGCCGGCTCCATTTGGGCCCAATATGGTGACATGTTCCCCCTCATTAACTGAAAACGAGACGTTCTCCAACGCGGCATGACCATCTGAAAACTTTTTGGACAAATGATTCACTGATATTTGCATAACGTCTCCCTCTTTCCTTTAGTCTCCGACGAATTCAGTCAGGTCGTTCACACCAATCGCTTCATACATTCCGCGGACATATTCATATTGGCTGTCGTCCGCTTCGATAATCTCCGACTCTTCGTATTTTTTGTTTTTACTGCCGTCGGCAATAGAATCAACCAGGGCCTGAGCGTTATTGCTCATGCTTTCCTGAATACGGTTGATCTGCTCTTCCGATAAGGTATTACTGTTTGCAATGAAAATATCGTTTGGCAGTTCCCGTCCTTCAAAGATACGAAGCTCGTCCATGGAAAGGTCATTTGAGTCGGATTCGGCAAAGCGCTGAAGATCATCGGGAAGGTTGCCTCCCCATGCCTCTACATCCCCGTTAGCAAAAGCGGTCAGATCGGCATCGCCCAGCATTTTTATATCAACATCTTCCTGCGGGTTTATCCCGTTATCCATGAGAATTTTGGATGGTCCCAGATGCCCGCTTGTGGATCCAATATCAGACATACCGATGGAGGCACCTTCTAAATCTTCAATAGATTCGTAATCACTGGATTTCTTCACAGCGATGGCAGACCGGTAACCGGGACGTGTTAACCCCACCAATGGAGCAATATTTGTGGTTTCGTTAATAATAATGTACTCTGCCGGCCCGGTTAGAACTAAGTCAGCTTGATCTGACTGGAGGGCGGAAACGGCAGCTGTCCGATCGGATACGGGAAAGAGCTCCACCTCTTGTTCCAGAATATTGCTTAATTCTTCCTGAAATGGTTCAAAGTTTCGTTTTAACTCTTCCATTCCTACTAAATCGGTCACAGCAAATGTTATTGTTTCATCCGCGCTGCTATTATTCTGCTCTCCAGATACATCATTTTCCCCGCCGCAGCCACTCATAAGGAAGATAATCGTAAAGACGGCGAAAAAAACATTCACACTTCTCAACATCGAGTCTTCCACTCCTTTGTAATATTTTTAGGGAATTCTGTCTTGGCACTAATTTCAGAGCTTTTCTTCTTCGGTTAAAATTCAATGAAACAGGTGGCCATGTCACTCCGAATTTTGGCATTGGCCAGTTCGACGGGCGCCCCGCCTGGGTGATTCATCACGCTTTCAATATGAATAATCGGCACGTTTTCCGGTGTTTCCAAATGCTGACCCTCTTCGATGGACGGAAATTCCGCAGCCACCGTAGAAAAAGACCGAAGAGGGGTGAAATGATACGTTTCTTCCAGCATTTGATAAAGGGAATAAAAGTGGTCCAACTGCTTTTCAAGGGCGGGGACTTCTTCGGCCGGCAGCACCGATGTGGTTAAAGCCATTGGATGTTCATCCGCACTGCGAAGTA
The DNA here is from genome assembly GCF_000429685.1 of Salibacterium aidingense DSM 18341. Lineage (GTDB taxonomy): Bacteria > Bacillota > Bacilli > Bacillales > Marinococcaceae > Salibacterium > Salibacterium aidingense. The sequence goes on along the minus strand of NZ_AUCI01000025.1, from coordinate 17,876 downwards.
TATGAAGTCGGTATACTAAACTTTTCCCTCCCAGCTGCAGTCTGTCGGCTTCATATTCAGTAGGGGGTTCTTTGGACCATTTCATTAGTTTGCTTCCAAAACGTTTTCCAGTTTTCTCCACATTTTTAGAAAAACAGGTGCGGGAAGAAAGATGAAATGGGATTGGTTTTGGCCGTTCATTGACAAATGCTCCTTTACCTTGAACCGGGGTGACCCACCCGAGATTCGTCACACGCATCACTGCCTGCCGTATGACAGACCGGTTGGTTTGAAATGTTTCCGCAAGCGCATGTTCCGAAGGAATCTTCTGCCCGGGCTTGTAATGATCATGTTTAATCTGGCTGATAATATAATCGGAAACTTCAAGATGCAGGCTAGAAAAGCTTTCCAGCGCCATCCGTTATCACCTCCTGTCCAACTAGTTATACCGTAACTTGTTAACAAGTTGAGTTAGTTAAGAAGAGGTAAAGTTTTATAAAGAGTGTATTAAAAAGGGGAAGAAATAAAAAAACAAGCTGTGTGGTCGACCACAGCTTGTTTAGGAAATTAACGCATTAATAATTCGGGGAGGAATAAGGTAATCTGGGGAAAGATGGCCAGCACCATGACAAAAAGGATGATGGATAATATAAAAGGGACAGATTCTTTCATATAATCATATACAGAGACGTTCGATAATGAACAAACCGTATACATGGTTACTCCGATAGGAGGAGTCATGCCGCCCATCGTTACGATGGTCATCATTAATATGCCGAAATGAACCGGGTCTACGCCGATATTGGTCATGATCGGCAGAAGAATAGGGGTTAACAGCAAAGTATTTACTGTTGCTTCCATCACCATCCCGGCTATTAAGAGAAAGAATAAGACGACAAGAATAATTAGGAATGAGTTATCCGTGAATGCCAGTATGCCTTGAGTGGCCTGCTGGGGGATGCGCGCTGATGTAATGACATACCCTAAAATAGAGGCAGCAGCAATCATGAGCATAATGACGGCATTATCCTCTACCGTATTTTTCAGGACTTTGTTTAACTTTTTCCAATCCAATTCCCTATAAATAAACATTCCCACCAAGAAAGCATAAACGACCGCAAAGGCTCCGGCTTCTGAAGCGGTAAAAACGCCGAAGCGGATTCCGACTATAAGGATGACCGGAAAAAGCAGGCCCCAGAAGCTTTCTTTAAATGTCCGCAGTACGGTTTTGAAAGAAGCCCTTTCGATATTGGCCGGTTGATAGTTTCGTTTTTTGGAAATGATGGTGGACGTTATCATTAAGGTAATGGTCATTAAAATGCCTGGTACTACCCCCGCAATAAACAGCTGGCCGATCGATACTTCGCCTACGAATCCATATAAAATGAGACCGACACTTGGGGGAATCGTTGCTGTGATTAAGGCACTTAACGCAATAACAGAAACAGAAAACCCGCCCGAGTATCCTTTTGTGATCATTTGGGGTGCCATAATCCGGCTTTGCATGGCAGCATCCGCATTGGCTGAACCGGAAACCCCGCCCATCATGGCACTCAAAATGATAGAGACATGGGCAAGGCCGCCACCCATATGACCCGTTAATGCGTTAGCAAAATGAATTAAGCGTTCCGTTATCCCTGTGGCATTCAGAAGGTTCCCGGCCAATACAAAGAATGGCACTGCCAGTAAAGGGAAAGACTGGGTTCCGGATGCAAAGCGTTGGATAGCTAAATTAATAGGAAGATTTGGATCGAGTATAAAATAAATCAATCCAGATATACCAATAGAAAAAGCGATTGGAACATTAAGAATGATTAATAATACAAAGGAAAGAACAACCCAGATCACGATAGCATCCCCCTTGAATTGCCGTCTTCTTCATCGGTGATGGATGGATTTTTGTTTCTATTGAACCAAAAAGAGATCCATTTCATCAATAACGTTACCAGCATTAACGTACATCCTGCCGGGACCGAAGCTGTAATGTAGGAATAGCTGAGCGGCAGAATCTGCACGCTGCGCAATGCATGATCGGCAGCATGCTGTGTACCATAGAAAATAATAACAATCAAAAAACAGGCAATGAGACTGTCTGTAAATACGTTTACAGGCGTTTTTAATTTGTCCGGCAGCCTGTTTGTGAAAACATCTACACCGATGTGCCTGTTCTTGCGCATGGCTTGATTAGCTCCTAGAAATATCAGCCAGATAAATAATAATTGCCCCATTTCTACAGACCAGGCAACAGGGACTCCCAGCCATCTAACCATAGCGGAGTAAAAGACTAAGATGACAATGGATGCGAGCAGCAGCTTGGTGATGATATCTTCAATTCTTGTCAGAACAGTGGCTAGATGTTTCATGAAGAGCCCCTCCTGTTAAAAATTACTCGTTTTCAATGATTTCTATAATCTGCTCTCTCAGTTCCGGATACCCCTCGAATTCTTCGTAGACATCTTTAGTCGCTTCTTTGAAAGGAGCGGTGTCCGGTTCTGTAATGGTCATACCTTCTTCTTCCATCTTGCTTTCATACTCATCAGAACTATCCATCACGGTTTCAGATGCATATTGGCCGGCTGCCTTTGCTTCCTCGTTCACAATATCCTGGTATTCCTGCGGCAGGCTGTTAAACCAATCTGCTCCGACAACCAGGCCGGTGATGAGCTGAATATGATTTGTTTTGGAATAATTATCAGCCACTTCGTAAAGACTGGCTCCGTGGGTTGCAGAGTGCTGCGCTTCTGCTCCGTCAATAACTCCCTGCTGGATGCCGGAGTATACTTCCGCCCAATCCAGTCCGGTAGCATTTGCTCCCATGGATTCAATCGTCTTTGTGAAAATGTCAGCTCCAATTGTTCTTAAGTTCAAACCATCTAAATCTTCCGGGGTCTGTACCTCTTTGTTACTGATAACGTGTCTTGCACCTTGAAACCAATTGAACGAGAGAATCTGCAGATTATTTTCTGCTGCCAAGTTCTCTTTCCATCCAGCAAATAAATCAGAATTTGTAACTTTTTGAATTTGGTCATAATTCTCAAAAAGATAAGGTCCCTGCAATATACCAATTTCGTGTTTAAAGTCTGACATGATAGCAGCATCAGCGAGTGTTCCGACGTTCGCGCCGGACATCGCTTGTTCTTGTATTTCCGGCGTATCTCCCAGGGAAGAGTTCGGGAATAATTCGACGGTTAAATTACCATCCGTTTTTTCTTCTACGTTTTCTTTAAACTGTTCTAATCCTTCGTACATCGGATCGTTTTCAGAGACCACGATCCCTACTTGAAGTCGTAAGATTCTCCGCTGCTGCCGCCTTCCGATCCTTCCGCGTTTTCTCCGTTATTTTCCTCGGAGTTTCCCCCGCCGCAGGCAGCAAGAAATAGCAAACTACTTAAGATAAAAACAGAAAAATATTGTTTCATGATTTTTTCACTCCTTATTTTTCATTAACAAATGTCCAAAAATTATGTTGAAACATAGTATGAATATCATTTTCGATATCATGGCGGGTTACATGAACACCCTTTTTTTCCAGGGACAGATAGTGATCATACATCAATGCAGAAAACACTTCTTTAAAATGCTTCCATTTATAAATTAATTGTTCCATCACCCTGCAGTCGGAATGCTGGGGAATAAAGCGGAGACCCAGTTGACTTAACCGCATCTGCGTTATTTCTTTCATAAACTGGGGGGTGTTTAAATACCACCAACAGCCAAATACCATGACGTTTCTAAACTTTTGCGCCAGGACTGTAAGTTCGTATTGGTTTTCCCGGGAAAGCATAGTAATTAGAAACTTCTGATCCGGATAGTGAACACAGAGATTCTCCAAATATTGCATTTGAAATGCACCCGTGCCGTCTCCTGCGATTTGAAGCTCTGGATTCATTCCTCTTTTTGTCCCGATCATTAAAGACAATGGAAGCTGAAATTCCCGGCATACCGCCAGAATGCAATCTTTCAATAAAACGCTTTCAACATTCCTTTGAGGAAAATCCCAGGGCAGGGAAGCAGCAACATAGACCGGCTGCATCTCTTGGATCCAAGAGCGTAAAAATTGCTTTACCGATTCGATCGTTTCCATGTTTACGGTGTCTGATACTGGAAAACCGTCTTCTCTGATAATTTGAGCCGCTTCCGGCCAATGACTGAGTAACGGATCTACCCGAAGGGCCGGTATAAATGTTTCCGCGGGAAAAGACGTGTTGTTCTTCCAATACGCTCTTTCCTCTCGATCAAAAGGGTTATTGGTCATGAGAATAGAAGAAACGCCTGCCAGACTCATAAGATATTCGACATATCCTTCCTTCTCTATGGAAGCAAAATAATGGCGGATGTCTTCAAGGCTGGTGGAATAAGGAATACCAAGTCCATTCAGTATTGTAAGAATACCCTGGGCTGCTTCGCTTATTGGAGAACGTTTTACAAACAGGGTCTCCCAAACAATTTCTGCCTGCTCTTTTTTAGAGAGTTCGAAAAACGCGGAATAATCCATATCCAGCCATAAGAAAGATTCTGAGACTAAGTAGTGATAGGTAAGCAGTTCATCAATACCGGTTAAACAAAGAGTTTGTAACTCAGAAGGGAAGAGATGAGTATGCATGTCTATCACAGGCGTCTGTTGAATGACTTCGTTTACATTTTCCTGAAGACTCATAGAACGATCCTCCTTGTTTTAGCTTACTGCCTCTTAAAATAGTACGCATATTGATCTTTTAACTCTGCCAAATCGATATTCACCAGCGATAAATGCTCTCTCATAATGTGTTCCGCTTCTTCATGCTTCTGATTTTTCATTGCTTCATAAATCTTCTGGTGCTGGCCTAAAATCATTTCCCAGTTATATTCCGAAGCAAGACTCAGCATCCTAGTACGGTTTAAATTGACCATCATGCTTTGCACGGACTGCCATGTTCGCTGTTTTTTGCATCCCGCAAAGATGATTCGGTGAAAATCTTCATCCAGCTGGAAAATTCTTTGATAGTTTTTCTCCTTCACACTCATTTCCTGTAACACCAGGTTTTCTGAGAGAGCCTGCAGGGCCGTGGCAGAGAGTTTCTCACAGGCCTGTTTTACGACAGCTATTTCCATATGCTCTCTCATAAATCGTCCTTCTTCGACGTGATCTTCATCAATGAGGGATACAAAAGTTCCTCTTTGAGGGTACACGTCAATCAACCCTTCCTGAGATAAACGGAAAATAGCCTCGCGAATAGGTGTCCTACTTACTTGAAACCGTTCCGCCAATTCATTTTCTGTAATTTTCTGGCCGGGAGGGAGTTCGAGGTTAATGATTTGGTCTTTGATGGCACTGTAACCATTACTTCTCATCGATTGTTGTGCTATTTCCTTCCGCCCCCTTTTTCAGAAGTTTGTTTATTAACATATTTGTATACTAGCATACTGAAATTTTCTAAACAACCTACAATTTTAAAAGCTGACATCATTCTACTATTGGCAAAAATTTCATAGTTGGTTTAAACTTATATATTAGTATACTGCATTTTAGAAAACAGAATTTTGAGTTTCACACATTTAATCTTCTAGCCTTAATTTCACAAGAATAAAAAAGTTTACTTGTAATTCCCTTAATAAATTTAGGAATTGACAAGAAAATAATGGGGTGCTAGTATACAAGTATATTAGTATTCTGAAAGCGCTTTAACTTCATAGTAGGTGGTGGAAGAAACATTATACAAAATATATATGGAGGGGTTTAGCTTGTACAAAGAAAAATCTATTTTTTGCTTTTTGTTGGTTGTTTTTTCTACTTTAATGATTGCTGGATGTAGTCCGGGAGGAGAAACGAATGAAGAAAATGCTGGAAATGCTCAAAATTCAGACAGTGCGGTGAATCTTAGAGTTTTACACAGCTTTTCGGGCAGTCAACCACAAGCTCCCGTGATTGAACCGGCATTGGAAGAGTTTGATGAAGAACACTCTGATGTCACTTTAGATATTCAGACAGCCCCTGGGAATGACATACTTGAGCAACTTAGAACGGAAATGTCTGCCGGTGACCCACCTGATGTGTTTACGCACTGGGGGATGAGACGCGTTCAAAATTACATTGAAAATGGCCTGCTTCCGGATTTATCAGAATCGATTGAAGCCGACAGTGATATGGAGGATCGGTATATTGAAGATGCTTACAATCCTGTTGAGTATCAAGGAGGTATTTATGGACTTCCATTTCAGGGTTACAGCTATTATCTGTTGATTAACCCAGAACTTTTTGAAGAGCACGGCGTAGAGGTTCCTACCACCTACGAGGAGCTGGTTACGGCAGTAGAGCAATTTAATGACGCAGGATTAATTCCATTTGCTGCGAATAACCATAGTGCTCGCTATATGATGTTGACCTGGTTTGCCCAAAAGAACGATACAGACAGCTTGATTAAATATGCTACTGCAGAAGAACCTTTTGGGGAAGATCTACGTGACGCTGCGGATAAAGTAGCTGAATTATCTGCAATGGGGGCTTTTCCCGAAGGGTATCAATCATTAGAGACAGCTCAATCCTTTGAACTTTTTAGACAAGGGCAAGCCCCGATGTTTTATCAACACAGCTGGACCGCTGGAGAAATTGACCCGGAGATGGAAGACCAGTATGAAGTAATACCTTTCCCGCTTGGGGATCAGGCATCAACCCCAACCACAATAGCCGGAACAGGACATTTTATCTATATGAGCAAAGAAGCGTATGAAGATCCTGAAAAACGAGAAGCGGCATGGGAATTGATGAAAAAAATAGCTGGACCAGAAGTGGGTAGAAAATTTGTAGAAGAAATTCCGAACCCTACCGCGTTGAATGTAGAATATGATCCGGCTGAGGTTAGCCCCGTCATGAATCAAATCATGGATTTCATTGAAAATGACGAAAATGTGGTGCCTTCCTATGATGAACAGCTCTTCTCTCAAGACGTGGAAGATGATTATTGGTCTATGACGGATCAATTGTTACAACAAGATCTTACGCCGGAACAATATGTAGAAGAAATGAATGCTTTGATAGAAGAGTACCCAAGTGTTCAATTTGAATAAGTGATTATTTGGTACGAAGGGTTGTTTGACCCTTTGTACCAAAACAAAGTGAGGGATTAACCAGATGGTGCAGCAACGTTGGGTCCTATTAGCGTTTATTTTACCTACGTTACTATTTTATACTTATTTTTTCTTAATGCCGGTAACAAGCACACTGATAGATAGTTTTCATGAATGGGATGGGATTTCGGATAAAGTATTTATTTTTCTAGAAAATTACATAACTTTGCTGCAGGATCCGATTTTTTATAAGTCATTAGTCAATACCCTGTATTGGGTCGTCCTTGTCATCGTTTTGCAAATCCCCATAGGTTTTTTTCTGGCTTATTTTATATATCAAAAGATAAAAGGGTTTAAATTTTTAAGGACGGTCTATTTTATCCCTGTCATTACATCTTCGGTTGCCATTTCGCTAGCGTTTTCGTTTATTTACGAAGCGAATTTCGGGATATTAAATTCCCTCTTGAAATTAGTAGGATTGGATCATTTAACGACTGCTTGGCTGACAGATCCTATTACTGCGATGACTGCTGTATCACTGCCCTTTGTCTTTAATTATATTGGTTTGATGATGGTAATATTATTTGCCGGTTTGCAATCGATTCCCGATGAGTTAATCGAAGCCGGAGAAATAGATGGAGTAAATGCACTGCAAAAAATCATTTATATTATTTTGCCTTCTGTTCGTAACGTTCTTTTCATTTGTTTGGTATTGGGTATTTCCTATGCTTTCAAACAGTTTGATTATGTTTTACTGCTTACGAATGGAGGACCGGTGCATTTAACAGAAGTAACAGGGACTTATATGTACAAACAAGGGTTTTCACAAAGCAATTATGGTTATGGAAATGCTATCGCGGTTACTATGATGGGGATTGTTATCGTAATAACACTTGTCATCAACAAAGTCTTGAAGCCTAAGGATTAAAAGAGGTGTTAAACATGAATGATGACAATGGATTAGCTGCAAAAAATGTAAACAATCGCCTGCCAATCAGCAGTGGATTAGGGAAATTTTTCAAATATTTATTAGTGTGGGGATACTTTTTCATTACGTTCGGTTTATTTTTATGGGTGCTGATGACATCATTTAAAGATAACAGTGAAATATTTTCTTCCCCCTTTGGCTTGCCCAGTTCTTTCGATTTTTCTAATTACATTTTTGCATTAACCAATGTCAATATGGGGTTGTATTTATGGAATAGCACCGTTGTTACTGTCGCTACAGTATTGTTATGTTTAGCATTTGGTGCGACGATTTCCTATGCGTTAGCCAGATTTGAATTTCGTGGAAACATGCTTGTCTATATTTTGTTTGTGATTGGGTTAACCATTCCACTGCAGTCATTAATTTTTCCGATGTTTTTTAAAATGGACGATATCGGAATAAGAGATAGTCTGCTTGGACTCATTACTGTATACACGGCCTTGAACTTACCAAAAACGGTTTTTTTACTAGTTGGTTTTATGAAAGGTTTACCTAAAGAAATGGAAGAAGCGGCCATTATTGATGGATGTAGTTATTGGTCGGTATTTTTTAGAGTCATACTGCCTATAAGCAAGCCAGGGTTGGCAACTGCAGGAATTCTGGTTTTCATAGCAGCCTGGAATGAATATGTGTTCGCCAGTGTTTTGATTTCTTCGGATATTGCTAAAACGCTGCCTTTAGGATTGGCGAGCTTTCAGTCTTCCCAATTAAGTGAGTACGGACTCATTGCTTCAGGGGTTATATTATCTATTATTCCTGTATTAATTGTTTATGTGATTTTTCAAGAGCAAATCATTAAAGGGATGGCTGATGGTGCAGTGAAGGGATAACATTAGCACGATAAGAGAATTTATTTATAGAAAAGGAGAGAAATATATGATTAATGTTGCAATTGTTGGAATGGGAGCAATTAGTCCTTCGCACATTAAAAGTTATTTACAGTTTTCTGACAGGTGCCGTTTGCAGGCGTTATGTGACATCACGCCAGAAAAGGCGGAGAAAAGGGCAGACGAATTTAACCTTGAAGTAGACATAGTGAACGATTATAAAAAATTACTGGAGCGTGAAGATATTCACCTGGTTTCTGTATGTACGCCTCCTTACACTCATGCAGATATCTCTATCGATTTATTAAAAGCCGGCAAGCATGTGCTGGTAGAAAAACCAATGGCTTCTTCTTTAAAAGAATGCGATGCAATGAATCAGGCAGCGCGTGAAAGCGGCAGGCAATTATCTGTTGTGGCACAAAATCGTTTCAAAACGGAAATGATGAGCCTTAAGCATGTGCTTGAAACAAAATTAATGGGACCGATTGTACACACTCAGGTCGATTCTTTTTGGTGGAGAGGGTATAGCTATTATGACTTGTGGTGGAGAGGAACCTGGGAAAAAGAAGGAGGCGGATGCACCTTAAACCATGCTGTTCACCATATCGATATTTTTCAGTGGATGAATGGCATGCCTGCAGAGATAACAGCAGTGACAGCTAATACTACTCATGACAATGCAGAAATAGAAGATTTATCTGTAGCGATAGGACGTTATGAAAATGGAAGTCTCGCCCAAATAACAAGTTCAGTTGTCCATCATGGAGAAGAGCAGCAATTGATATTTCAGGGGAAAAATGCTCGCGTATCTGTTCCCTGGAAGTTAAAAGCGTCCAAGTCAAAAGAAAATGGATTTCCAGAAGAGGATGAGGAATTAACTGCTAAAATTAAGAAAGAATATGAAGCACAGCCAGTTCTTTCTTATGAAGGACATCCCGGCCAAATTGACGACGTATTAGAAGCAGTGGAAAACGATTCGGAAGTGCTTGTTGATGGAGAAGAAGGACGTAAAACACTTGAACTTATTACTGCGATTTATCAATCTTCAACATTTAAAGAATCAGTAAAGCTTCCTTTAGATAATAACAGCCCTTTTTATACCCGTGAAAACATGTTAAAAAATGCTCCACATTTTTATGAAAAGAAAAATGTCGTACAAGATTTTGATGAGAATGAAATTACAACGGGAGGAAATTATCAATCTTAATTCGCTCTTAAAAGAAAGGATATTTTTAATATGAGTAAACACGATGGCATGAATTATGCTCCAAAAGGTAAAGTCAATAAAGTGGTGGAAGAGGGAGAGTTTCTATTTGCTGCTATTGGTCTGGACCATGGACATATTTACGGAATGTGCAATGGGTTAATAGAAGCTGGTGGTGAGCTTGTTGCTGTATATGATCCTGATGGAGAGAAAGTAACTACATTTTGTGAGAAATTTCCAGGTGTAAAAAGAGCGGAGTCTGAAGGCGAAATTCTGAACGATCCAACAATAACCCTTGTAGCAGGCGCCAACATTCCCTCCCATCGCTACGAGTTAGGTGCAAGAGTACTTGAGGCAGGTAAACATTACTTTGTTGACAAACCTGCATTTACAAAAATGGAACAAATAGATAAAGCGAAGAGGCTGACAACTAAAACTGGTTTGAAATGGGGAATCTATTACAGTGAAAGATTACACGTCGAAAGTGCCGTGTTTGCCGGTCAATTAATCCAAGAGGATGCCATTGGCAGAGTTGTTCAAGTTATTGGTACAGGACCTCACCGGGCCAATCCAGAGAAACGTCCGGAATGGTTTTTTGATCCTGAAAAATTTGGCGGCATTCTATGTGATATAGGCAGTCATCAAATTGAACAATTTCTCTATTACAGCGGAGCATCGGATGCTGAGGTCGTTCATAGCAAAGTTGCAAATTATTCTTTAAAAGAATACCCAGAATTCCAGGATTTTGGAGATGCCACATTGGTGGCGGATAATGGAGCATCTTTCTATTTTCGAGTGGATTGGCTGACGCCGGATGGTCTTGGAACGTGGGGGGATGGCCGTGTGTTTATACAGGGAACCAAAGGATATATAGAGGTTCGAAAGTATATTGATATAGCTCGAGAAAGCACCTCCGATCATTTATATTTAGTCAATCAAGAAGGGGAAAAACATTATTCTTTAGCTGGAGAAGTCGGGTACCCGTTTTTTGGAGCATTTATTTTAGACTGCTTGAATGGGACGGAACATGCGATGACACAGGAGCATGCGTTTAAGGCGGCTTCCTTATGTATAAACGCACAGGATATGGCGGTGAAAATAGAGTCATAAGATTCTCTTAAGAGGGGGAGATCTCGTGTATGTAAACAAGGAATATGTAGAGGAAAAACGCAAAGTCATCCAAATTCTTGAACAACAGCGTATTATTTTATCAGCATCTGAAAAAGAGAATGTCGAGATTGCTGATTTCGGTTTGAAGGAACTGGAAAAGCAAGGTTTACAGCTAATTGTTTACATTAACAATGATTTTTATTGTGCCAAAGAACTAATATTATTTCCAGGGCAAACCTGTCCGGAACATAGGCATCCTCCTGTAAATGGGAAGAAAGGCAAATTAGAAACATTTCGGTGCCGGCAAGGAGAAGTATTCCTTTATGTAGAAGGAGAGAGATCTTCTAGTATTGATGCTCGGCTGCCTATAGGGAGTGAGCATTATTACACAGTCTTTCAAGAAGTGAAGTTAAAACCTGGGCAGTCCTATACCATCCCTCCTAATACATTGCATTGGTTTCAAGCTGGAAGGGAAGGGGCCATTGTTTCAGAATTCTCTACAACAAGTATGGATGAATATGATGTCTTTACTGATCCACGTATTATCAGAAAACAAAAGCCCCTATAATACAAAGGAGAATAAATAAAGAATTTTTGGAAGACAATTTCATGCAAAAAACTAATTCAGCCCCACGCCTATATTGTCAATACGCTAATGACATGTAAATTTTTTGACTATCATTGCCCTGCAATTGCATATTGGAAGCTTAAGAAACGTCCATACAAGAAAGGGTTAGGAGATTGGATTGAATAGTGGTTTTGATTCCATTGCGGATTTTAACTATGCAGAAGAGCTATCTAGTGTTTTAAATGATTTAGAGAAAAGAAATAAATTACCCATTTTGTGTTGTTTGAACCCTCGTGATAATTATAGGGTACCGCTACGGCAGGTAATTTTCCTGGAACCATTCTAGAAAAAGATTCGTTTGGGGCAGCATGGTAACGATCAAAAAGACGGGATAGAAGGAAAGGTTAAAACACTAACCAATGTCGGAGTATTATCTAATTTTATAGGCAAGTGACAAGTTCTTGAAGCCTATTATCCTATACAAGACATGAATACTTTCAGAAAGTCTTATGCCACATTAGTGGACGATGGGTAGAAAAGGGAGAGAATCCCATGAAATGGGAAGACTGGTAGCGATAGTTCAAAGGATTACTACAATATACATTCTTACTTGAATGCTGAAAAATCTAATAAGAAAGGCGGGGAGGGGAAGCTAATCATCTTTATTATAATCATTTTGTACTGTGATTGATATGATTGCTTCCTTTCCATCTGAATACCCGTCAGTTATTTTTCTATTTATTTATACTCTGCTTCTGAAAATAACCGGCATAACGTTCTTTTAATTCGGCTAAATCAATATTAACGAGGGATAAATGCTCTTGCATAATATATTCAGCTTTTTCCGGTTGCCACTGTTTAATAGCTTCATAAATCTTTTTATGCTGGTCTAAAATCATTTCCCAGTTATACTCCGAAGCCAGGCTGAGCATTCTCGTTCGATTTAAGTTAACCATCATGCTTTGAACAGATTGCCATGTTCGTTGTTTTTTGCATCCCGCAAAGATAATACGGTGAAAATCCTCATCAAGCTGAAATATTCTTTGATAGTTCTTTTCTTTTACACTCATTTCCTGCAATAACAGATTTTCTGAAAGATCCTGTAATTCGGTCGCAGAAAGCTTTTTACATGCTAGCTTCACGACGGCGATTTCCATATGCTCTCTCATAAAACGTCCTTCTTCGACGTGCTCTTCATCAATTAAGGAAACAAATGTCCCTCTCTGAGGATATACATCAATCAGTCCTTCTTGAGATAAACGGCTAATAGCTTCACGAATGGGAGTTCTGCTGACTTGAAAACGTTCTGCCAATTCGTTCTCTGTAATTTTTTGACCAGGTCTCAGCTCTAGTTTAATAATTTGGTCTTTAATGGCGCTGTAGCCATTACTTCTCATGGATTGTTGTGTTATTTTCTTTTCCTCCTTTTGTTTGTTTATTAACGTATTTGTATACTAGCATACTGAATGTAGCGAAACAACCTTCAAATGAATAGGTTATTCATAGTTGATTTTAATAGATTATTCTTATATACTAGTATACAATAACTTTGTTGAATTGGAGTTAGCTGCTATGAAAATGATTTTTCGTTGGTACGGGAAAAATAATGATAGCGTTTTATTAAACCATATTAATCAGATACCGGGAACGGATGGGGTTGCATGGGCTCTCCATGATAAACAGCCGGGCGAAGTCTGGAATCAGCCTGAGATTCAGGAAACCGTAGAAGGGATTCGTTCTTACGGTTTACACGCGGAGGTAGTAGAAAGCGTGAACATCCATGAAGATATTAAGCTCGGACTGCCTTCCCGAGTAGAATACATAGAAAAATATGTACAGACAATACGAAACTTGGCTTCTGCCGGAGTGAAAGTAATATGTTACAACTTTATGCCGGTATTTGACTGGATAAGAACCGATCTTCATAAAGAATTGGAAGATGGCTCTACCGCTTTGTTCTATGAAAATAACAAGATTCAACATATCACACCGGAAGCATTAATCAAAAAAATAACTAAAAATCCTGAATTCACGATGCCGGGGTGGGAGCCGGAAAGACTGGATCAGATTCAAACATTGATAGATCAATATAAAAATATAACGGAGGAGGATCTTTGGGAGCATTTACGATACTTTCTGGAAAAAGTGATTCCAGTATGTGAAGAATGTGACATTCGTATGGCGATACATCCGGATGATCCTCCGTGGTCTGTATTTGGACTGCCCAGGATTATTTCCAGCCGTAAGGACTTGCAAAGACTAGTCGGCCTGGTTGATAGTGAGTACAATGGCCTTACGTTATGCAGCGGGGCACTCGGGGCGCATCCGGAGAATAATATTCCCGCAATGATCCATGAATTTAAAGACCGCATTCATTTTGCCCACGTCCGGAATGTGCGGCGGTATGACAATGGAGATTTTATTGAAACGTCTCATCGTGCCGCAGACGGTTCCGTGGATATTGTGAAAGTGATACAGGCTTATCATGAGATTGGGTATGAAGGCTATATCCGGCCGGACCACGGTCGTCATTTGTGGGGGGAAAACTGCAGGCCGGGCTACGGGCTGTATGACAGAGCCCTTGGAATAATGTATATGCTGGGAATTTGGGATACTTTAGAAAAAGGTGGTTATAAACAATGAGTAAGGAAAATCAGGGATTAAAAGGAAAAGTCGCCGTTGTAACGGGCGGCGGCGGTGTGTTGTGCGGCGAAATGGCCCGTGAATTGGGGAGACAGGGAGTTAAAGTCGCCGTACTAAGCAGGAAAAAAGAGAATGCAGAGACCGTGGCAGAAGAAATTATACAGGAAGGCGGCGAAGCCATCGCCGTGGCCTGCGATGTCCTTCAGCTGGAAAGTATTCAGGAAGCCGACCGCGAAATACGGAAGCATTATGATGGCTACGATATTTTGATTAATGGGGCCGGCGGCAATCATCCGGACGCCGCCACGTCGGAAGAATATTTCAAAAAAGAACATCTTCAAAACGAAGAGGTCAAAACTTTTTTTGACTTGACCGAAGAAGGGCTGAAGCATGTATTTCATTTGAATTATATTGGAGCCGTGCTGTCTACACAGGTATTCATGAAAGGAATGCTTGAAAGAGCAAACCCCGTTGTTATTAATATTTCATCCATGAGTGCTCCGAGTCCTATGACGAAAGTATTGTCTTACAGCTCAGCCAAAGCAGGCATTGATAATTTTACACAGTGGCTAGCTGTGCATATGGCCAAAGAAAACATACGCTGCAACGCGATTGCCCCCGGCTTTTTCCTAACCTCCCAAAACCGAAATTTGCTGCTGGATGAGGAAGGAAACTATACCGAAAGATCCCGTAAAATCATCGATCATACCCCGATGGAGCGCTTTGGGAAGGCAGAAGATTTAACCGGAACGCTGTTATGGCTGACCGATCAACGGATGTCAGGATTCGTAACGGGTGTAACAGTGCCGGTAGATGGCGGATTCATGGCATACTCAGGCGTGTAGAGAGAATAGGAAAACCTGTTGCAGATCGAAGGCAGCAGGTTTTTTATTTGCTGGAAGAGACTTCCTCATTTTCGTTAAAAGCATTTGGTTTTTAATTTTGTATAAAAAAGGAATAGAGAATAGTGGTATGGAAGAAGTAATTAATACCATAAGGAGGAGGCAGGTTCTCTAATGAAAAAACTCATCAATGATCCGGATCATGTCGTAGATGAGATGTTGGACGGCATAGCGGCAGCGCACGCCGATGTTATAAGGCGTCTGCCCGGCTGGAATGTGCTTGTACGTAAAGATGCACCGATGATTGGAAAAGTCGGCCTGGTGAGCGGAGGGGGAAGCGGCCACGAACCCGCCCATGCCGGGTTTATTGGAGAAAATATGCTGGATGCGGCGGTAGCGGGAGAAGTTTTCACCTCGCCGGCGCCGGATCAAATACTGGAAGCAATCAAAGCCGTAGACAGCGGCAATGGGGTCCTTTTGATCGTGAAAAATTACAGCGGGGACGTCATGAATTTTGATATGGCTGCGGAGATGGCAGCCGCGGAAGGCATAGATACGGAACAGGTGGTGGTAAAAGATGATGTCGCCGTGGAAAACGAAGAGGACCGCCGTGGCGTGGCAGGAACTATTTTAGTTCATAAAATCGTAGGGACCGCTGTGGAAGAAGGGTTGAATCTGCAGGAAGCGGCGGAGCTTGCCCATCAAGTATCAGGCAGCATGAAATCAATGGGAGTATCCCTGCAGCCAAGTACCGTCCCGGCTTCCGGAAAACCTGGATTCACGCTGGCCGAAGATGAGATGGAGCTTGGTACTGGTATTCACGGGGAACCTGGAATGGAAAGGAAGAAACTGAAATCGGCTGATGCCATTACCGAAGAGCTCTTGGAAAAAGTGATGGCAGAGCTGGAGGTGAGCAGCGGCGATGAGACGGCCGTTCTTGTGAATGGACAGGGTTCCACCCCGCTGATGGAACTGTATATCATGTACCGTAAAGCAGAAGAAATTCTCACGGAAAATAACATCTCTGTGAAAAAGGCAATGGTAGGGGAATATATGACTTCTCTCGAAATGGCAGGATGTTCTTTTACTCTTCTGAAACTCGATTCGACGCTGAATAAATACTTACCATAATCAGAAAGGAAGGCTGAACAGTGGAAATAACATCTGCAGAAATCAAGCGCTGGCTTTTTATGGCTAATGAGAAAATGCAGTACAATAAAGACTATTTATCCGAACTGGACCAGGCGATCGGAGACGGCGACCACGGGCATAACATGGCCCGGGGTTTTCAGGAAACAGTGGAGAGTCTGAAAGATGATAATGAGGAGGACATGGGAGCTGTGATGAAATCGGCAGCGATGACCCTCATTTCAAAGGTAGGCGGAGCTTCCGGCCCCTTATACGGAACGGCTTTTCTAAAAGCATCGGATGAATGGAAAGGAAAGCAGGTCGTGACGGCAGGGGAATTTGCCAAAGGAATCGAAGCCGCGGTGGAGGGAATCAAGACCCGGGGGAAGGCAGAACGCGGAGGAAAAACGCTTCTGGATGTTTGGATTCCTGTTCTGGAATATGTGCAGAACCAAGAGCTTGTGCCAACGGAGCTCACAAAAACGGCGAAAGAAGCTATGGAAGGTACGGCAGACATGACAGCAAAAAAAGGCAGAGCCTCGTACTATGGGGAAAAATCAACCTCCCACCTCGATCCCGGGGCCTATTCTTCTTATCTCTTGTTTGAAGCGTTGGCTGAAGCGGTCACCAAGGAGGAAGAAGGATGAATAAAGCGGCCGTTGTTGTTATTTCCCACAGTGCAAAAATTGCAGAAGGAATCGTCGACCTTGTTTCCCAGACAAAACAGCCGGATGTCCAGGTATTTTCTGCGGGAGGCACAGAAGCAGGAGAAATTGGTACCAGCGCAGATAAGATAAAAGCTGTCCTGGAACAGGCAGACGGGGAGGGCGGCGTCCTCGTGTTTTATGATATCGGCAGCGCTGTGATGAACGCGGAACTCGCTCTCGATATGCTTCCCGATCTGGAAGGAGGGGTGGAAATTATGGATGCTCCGATTGTGGAAGGCACCTATGTCGCGGTAGTGGAAGCCGGAATGGGGAAAGCGCTCGAAGAAGTGGCCGAAGCTGTCCGGCGTCAGGAATTTGTGAAATAAGTATGGGATACGAGAAGGCAGGGGCGGTAGACGGACATTTGTCCGCTATCGTCTTGATTTTGTTCATGTTAAAGGGCCAAACGGACATATAGTGCGTTATTTCTCTTTTTCAACGTAAACGAAGATGTTCTAACGCCAAATAGCGGAATGGATGGATCTATGTCAAGAAAGTAGACACCCTTTTTTATGATTTGTCCGTTATAAAACGGAACGGACGCAGGTTTTTTCCCACCTGTCAGGATAGATGATGCCGCGGAAGCGTCAAGCTCAAACCGCTTGACCCATCCGCTCTATCATCTAGAGCGGTGGTTAAGGAAAAAAGTACTCTCCTGCCTGCATTAGGAGGTTTCTACGGGCGCTCGACTCCGCAGAACCTGCTGTTTATAATACTGCACCGGGGTCAAATAGTTCAGGGTACTGTGGATACGCTTGCGGTTGTAAATCAGTTCAATATAGCGAAAAATCTTGTCATGCGCCTGTTGATGGGACGGAAACCGTCGTCCCCGCATG
>NZ_AUCI01000024.1 GCF_000429685.1 Salibacterium aidingense DSM 18341 | reverse complement strand
ATCTATCCTGACAGGTGGGAAAAAACCTGCGTCCGTTCCGTTTTATAACGGACAAATCATAAAAAAGGGTGTCTACTTTCTTGACATAGATCCAATATGTCCGTCTCTTCCTTCAAAACCCCATAATATCGGTCCTTAACGGAATAAATGTCCGCCCATCTTTCCATACGCTGCGGAAACACCGGAGATGCCCGGCCCATAATGGGGCTATACTCTTTGTTTCAGGCTTTCCCCAATCAGGTTTAACCGTTCTTCCCATTCGTCCTGGGTCAGGGAGTGTTCAATAATATAACGGTTTTCCGGATCAATGCGGCATTCAGGGGAGCAGCCGCGCAGGTATTTGTGCTCGTTTTCTTCCGAACAGAGAATTTGGTCGTTGCATTCCGGGGCGGCGCAGTTAACGTAACGTTCGCACGGCTGGCCGTCAAAGTGATCGCGGCCGACGATAACATGCTCTTCCTGGTTGATTGGAACGCTGATCCTTTCATCGAAAACGTAGCACTGGCCGTCCCACAGCTTCCCTTGCACTTCTTCATCTTTGCCATAGGAGACAATACCGCCGTGAAGTTGATTGACATTGTCGAAGCCTTTGTTTTTCAGCCAGCCGGAAAATTTCTCACAGCGGATGCCGCCGGTGCAGTACGTGAGGATCTGCTTGCCTTCCAGTTCCTCCTTATGGTCTTCAATCCATTCCGGAAGTTCGCGGAACGCATTGATGTCCGGACGGATGGCGCCGCGGAAATGACCGAGGTCGTATTCATAGTCATTGCGGGCATCGATAATAACAGTGTTTTCTTCTTGCATTTTTTTGTAAAACTCTTTCGGGCTTAAATAATTGCCGGTAAGTTCGTTTGGATTAATGTCTTCTTCGAGGCGGAAGGAGACGATTTCATCCCGATGCCGTACGTGCATTTTCTTAAAGGCGTGACCGTCCGCCTTATCGATTTTGAATTCAATGCCGGAAAAACGAGGGTCTTTCCGAAGGTCTTCCATATATTGATTCGTCTGTTCCACCGTACCGGATACAGTGCCGTTCAATCCTTCATGCGCCACGAGAATCCGTCCGCGCAGGCCGAGCTCTTTACAGTAGTCAAGATGCTCGATCGAAAACGCCTCCGGATCGTCGATGTAGACATACTTGTAATAAAGCAGTACCTGGTAATTATTTTCCATTTCCATCACCTATCTGTGTTATATTTGCAAGATACACACGCGTATAGGCTTATACGGGTTTCTTACAATATTCCATTGTAAAGAGAAGTACCCTCCTATTGCAACTGATATAACAAAAAATCAGAAATTAACTCTTTTGGAGTGTTATTTAATATTGTATACTTATCATACAAATTTTTATAAGGGAAGGTTCCTTGCAGATGAAGATTGATCGGAAAAAAGTGTCCATCCAGATTTTTGACTACATAAAGGAGATGATGAAGTCAGAGAACATGCAGCCGGGGGACAGGCTTCCGACAGAAAGCAGGCTCACGGAAATGTTTGGCGTGAGCAGGACCCCGGTTAGGGAAGCGCTTAGCATTTTAGAAGCAAGCGGCTTGATTGTTTCAAAACAGGGCGGCGGAAGTGTGGTGCAGTCCATTCCGGCAGGTAGCTTATTGGAAGAGACACCGTTTGAGTTTATCGATCCCGCAGAAATCGTTCATGTGTTTGAAACACGCTTGATCGTGGAATCCGGGGCCGCCCGTCTTGCGGCAGAGAGGAGATCCATGGAGGACCTGCAGAACATTGAGCGTGCGCTCGGGTCTGTAAGTGCCTCGCAGCGCCAGGACCAAATTGGGCACGATGAAGATATTGCTTTTCACCGGGAAATTGCAAAAGCTTCTCATAACAGTGTATTAATCCAGACGATGGAGAATATTTCAACGCTGCACCGCAAAGCTATCAAGTTTCTGCTTATGAATTATATGATGGATGCGGGGAAACGGCCGCAGCTGTTGGAAGAGCACGACAGAATTTTTGATGCGATTAAAAATCAGGAGCCGTCCGCTGCTGAAAATGCCATGAATGAACATCTCACGAATGCGAAAGAACACTTTACGATGAAAAGAGGAGATATCAATGAGCGGTTGGATAACGAAGCTCAAGGAGAACATTCCTGAAAAGCAGATATTAACAGATACAGCAGACCGTTTCAGCTACAGTTTTGACGCTTCCTTCGGAGAATATCTGCCGGAAGCCGTGGTGCAGGTAAAAAATAAAGAAGAAACGGTACATGTCTTGAAAACCGCGAACCAATACATGGTGCCGGTTACACCGAGAGGACAGTCCACCAGTTTAAGCGGCGGGCCCCTTCCGGTGAAAGGCGGAATTGTACTGGATATGTCGCAGTGGCCGGAAACCATCGATGTGTTTGCGGATGACCTCATTGCAATTGTGTCGCCAAGTGTGCTGACAGCTGATATTAATAAAACAGTTGAACCGCACGGCTTGATGTATCCGCCGGACCCAAGCAGCGCTCATGTATGCACGATCGGCGGCAATCTTGCCGAAAATTCCGGCGGACCGCGCGGCCTCAAATACGGCGTGACGAAGGATTACGTAATCGGCCTTGAAGTGGTGACCCCGGAAGGAGAGATCATGAAAACCGGCGGGCGAACCATTAAAAATGTCACCGGCTTTGACCTGACAAAACTGATTATCGGCTCGGAAGGAACACTAGGGGTGATTACAGAAGCTACGGTAAAACTTGTACCAAAACCACCGGCTGTACAGACCCTGATGGCTGTGTTTGATGACGTGGAGCTGGCAGGCGAAGCCACTTCGAAAACGCTTACATCCGGAATTCTGCCGTCGAAAATGGAATTTGTCGATCAGGAATGCATTAAAGCGGTTGAAAACTATAATCCGATCGGACTCCCGGTGGAAGCTGCCGCGATCTTAATTATTGAGCTGGACGGCCATCCGGAAGCGATTCAAATGGAAACAGAACAGGTCCAGAAAATTATGGAGGAACTTGAAGCGTCAGCAACACAAATTCCAGAGACCGAAGAAGAAGCGGCGAAAATATGGCAGGCCAGAAAGCTTGTATCTCCGGCCATCGCAACGATTAAGCCAACCAAAGTGTCAGAGGATGCCACCGTACCGCGGAGCAAGATCGGCCCGATGATGGGCCGTTTGCAGGCGATTAAGGAAAAGTACAATGTAGATATTGTCGTATTCGGCCACGCCGGAGACGGTAACCTTCATCCCGATGTCATGTGTGATAAAAGGGACACGGAAGAAATGGAACGGGTCGAAAACGCGGTGGCGGAAATTTTCGAAGCGGCCATTGATCTTGGCGGCACTTTATCCGGGGAACATGGCATTGGCACGATGAAGTCCGCTTTTATGGAACAGGAGCTTGGACCGGTCGGCGTGGACATGATGAAACGGATTAAAGCAGCCTGGGACCCGAGCAATATTTTGAATCCGGGTAAAATCTTCCCTGAAAAAGGACAGACAAAGTTGGTGTTACGTGATGAGTGAGGTAAAATCGTTAAAAGAATCGCTGGAATACGGAAAAACATTTGACTGTGTGCAGTGCGGCTACTGTCTGCCCGCCTGTCCCACCTATGAAACAATGGAAAAAGAAACACATTCCCCGCGCGGCCGTATTAATATGATAAAGATGGTCGCCGAAGGAAAGGCATCGCTTGAAGATTTGGAAGAACCAATTGAAAAATGCCTCGGCTGCATGGCCTGTACCACCGTCTGTCCTACCGATGTGCAGTATGGGGACTTACTAGAAGCCGCGAAAGAGACGCTGGAGAATAACCGGACAAAATCGAAGCGGCAGCAGAAAACAGAGGACTTTCTGTTTGGCTCTTTTTTTCCTTCTTCTTCCTGGATGACCCGCCTTGGCAATGCCACTTGGCTGTATCAGGTATCTGGGCTGCAGAAAGCGGCAAATACCCTTCGGATGACCTCGATGGCACCGCTGCACCTTGGAGAATTTGAAAAGGTAATTCCCGCGCAGCCGTCACCGAAAGAACGAAAACAGCGGAACCGGCGGGTGAAACCGGACGGAACCTCAACCGCAAAGGTAGCATTTTTCACCGGCTGTGTCATGGACAGTGTGTTTTTCCGTACGAATCAGAATACAGTGGAGCTGCTCCGCCTGTCCGGAGCAGAAGTTATTCTTCCGGAAAAGCAGACATGCTGCGGCGCACTGCATGCCCATTCCGGCAAGGTTGAGATGGCAAGGGAGCAGGCGATGGAAAATATTAAGGCGTTTGAAGAAGAAGACGTCGATTACATCGTAAATAATGCCGGCGGCTGCGGCGCGCGCCTGATCGAGTATGATCATATGTTTGAAGAAGGCACGGACTGGCACAAACGAGCGTTGGCTTTTAAAGAAAAAGTGAAAGATATCTCGGAAGTGCTGGTCGAACTTGATAATCTTGAATTTTCAAAGGAAGTATCAAAGGAAATCACCTATCAGCCGTCCTGCCATATGTCGAATGTGCAGCGGGTGAAGGAGCCGCCGCGGTTGTTAATGGAAAACATACCGGGGCTTACATTGAAAGAAATGAACAACCCGGACTTTTGCTGCGGGTCGGCTGGTATTTATAATATCGTAAACTATGAAGATTCGATGGACATTTTAGATGTGAAAATGGCAGACGTGAAACGGGCCGAACCAGAAGCCATTGTGACCACGAATCCGGGCTGTCTGCTGCAGATGAAATTGGGCGTGGAGCGGGAAGGAAAAGGTGGTGATATGCAGGCGGTCCACCTGGTTGACCTGCTCATGGAAGCGGAGCCGCGTCCCAGATCTTAAAGAACGCGGGAGGCAATTTCTTCACCGATTTGGAGAGAAGCGGTAGCGGCGGGAGATGGCGCATTGCATACATGCAGGCTGCGGCGGCCCTGGATGATATGAAAGTCATCCATCAGGCTCCCGTCTGCTTTTAACGCCTGTGCCCGCACACCAGCTGGTGCGGTTTCCACATCGTCTGCGCTGATGGCCGGCAGCAGCTTCTGCATGCTTTCTACGAATTTCTTTTTACGGAGGGAACGAATTATTTCATTCGCTCCTTCTTTTTTGTACTGAGCCGCCAGTTTCCAGAATCCCCTGTAGGTCATCACTTCGAAAAAATCCCGGGCATGCATATCACGTTTGCGGTACCCCTCTCGCCTGAAGCCCAGCACCGCATTAGGGCCGGCCTCCACTTCCCCGTCCATCATTCGTGTGAAATGAACCCCGAGGAACGGGAAATCAGGATTTGGAACGGGATAAATCAGGTTCTTTACAAGGTGGCGACTCTGTTCTTTCAGCTTGTAATACTCTCCCCGGAACGGAACGATTTTCACATCAGTGAGGTAGCCTGCCATCCGGGCGATACGGTCACTGTGCAGCCCCGCACAGTTAATAAGCGTGCCGGCTTCATATGTCTCTCGGTTTGTTTCCACTATGACGTTCTCATTCGTTTCGGTAACAGCGGTTACCTCTGTTCCCCGTTTCATTACGGCGCCCCCTGTTTCGAGAAGGCCGGCCAGGGTTTGGCTCACCTGCTTGAAATCAACAATCCCGGTGGAAGGAACGTAAAGGGCGGCAGCTCCGGCGGCATATGGTTCTTTTTCCTTTAACTGCGCAGTGGAAAGCTTTTCAACTGCTAGCCCGTTTTGAATGCCGCGCTGATAGAGGTTTTCAAGAGGCGTTATTTCTTTGTCGTCTGCCGCCACGATCACTTTACCGCAGGCGTCATAGGCAATGCTATGCTCTTCACAAAAGGTTTTCATCGACTGATTGCCTGCCCGGGCAAACGATGCTTTGTAGCTCCCCGGTCTGTAATAGATGCCGGAATGGATCACCCCGCTGTTATGGCCGGTTTGATGGGCTGCCCAATCTAATTCTTTTTCCAGAACTAGAATCGAAGCATTGGGTTTTTTCTGCTGAATCGAATACCCGGCCGCAAGCCCGACAATCCCGCCGCCAATGATCACAAAATCGTACATTTTCATCTCTCCCCGTCATTGTTATAGGCAACTGTATGGCTTCATTATCATTATGTCAACAAAAAGGAGGCACTTCCCTCGAGTCGTGATAACTTAAAAAAATATCAAATTTATTCCGGAACCAGGCCATGATGTGAATATTTGTAAAATTATTTTAAATGATGACTTTACAGCTGTTGAAGGTTAATCGTATAGGACAGCCTTTCCTTGTTCACGTAACGTTTTTATAGAGGGTAAGCATATGATTTATTTCTTCCTCGGAATGTCTTTCCCATGTACTTAATTCAGCTATTATTTTCAAAGGCGATTTAGACCTATAAGAGCGTGTTGGGTTTCCTGGGAATTTTTTGTCCGTTACGTTCGGATCATTTTCAAGCTCACCTAATATTTGTATCTAACAGTATAGAACAGGAACTATAGAAAGAGTAGTCTATAAATAATTTATCATTAGGAAAATGAAAGTAGAAAGTTTTAATGTATTATCAAGAAAAAACATAAACGTCCGTCAAAAGTATTGACGGCGCTTTCAATTGTGTAGTAGGTTAAAGGTAAGTTAATAGATGTGACGGAGATATTGAGATCCACACCGGCTTTTAGGTTGTTATCGTGCCTAAAAGGCATTGGTGTGGATTTTTTCGAAAGAGAGGAGCGGTCTGTATGGAAAAGTATATTATGGCTCTTGACCAGGGGACGACCAGTTCACGGGCGATTTTATTTGATTCTAATGGGAAAATTGTGAAGACGGCTCAAAAAGAGTTCACACAGCATTTTCCACACCCGGGCTGGGTCGAGCATGATGCGTCGGAAATATGGGGGAGTATCCTTGCGGTTATCGCAACAGCCCTGACAGAAACAGATATTAAGCCGGAGCAGATCGCCGGCATCGGTATTACGAATCAGCGCGAAACGACGGTAATCTGGGATAAGTCAACCGGGAAGCCGATTTACAACGCGGTGGTGTGGCAGTCCAGACAGACAGAAGACATCTGCCGGGAACTGCGGGAACAGAATCTGAACGAAACGTTCCGGAACAAAACAGGACTGCTGCTGGATCCGTATTTTTCCGGAACCAAAGTAAAATGGATGCTCGACCGTGTTGAAGGAGCCCGCGATAAAGCAGAACGGGGAGAGCTTTTATTTGGAACGATAGATACCTGGCTGATCTGGAAGTTATCCGGCGGCAAAGCTCATGTCACGGATTATTCCAACGCTTCTCGCACGTTAATGTATAATATCCATGACTTAAAATGGGATGATGAACTGCTCGAGATTCTTGATGTCCCGGCATCGATGCTTCCAGAGGTGCGCCCCTCCTCCGAAGTGTACGCGCACACGGTAGATTACCACTTTTTTGGAGAAAATGTGCCTATTGCAGGTACCGCCGGAGACCAACAGTCAGCTTTGTTCGGGCAGGCCTGCTTTGACAAAGGAATGGCGAAAAATACGTATGGCACCGGCTGTTTTATGCTTATGAATACCGGACAGGAAGCAATTCAATCGAAACACGGCCTGTTGACGACGCTGGCGTGGGGATTAGACGGAAAGGTGGATTACGCGCTGGAAGGCAGTATTTTCGTTGCCGGTTCTGCAATTCAGTGGCTTCGGGACGGCCTGAGGATGCTGAAGGACGCCGCAGCTTCAGAAGAGTATGCCAGAAGAGTGGATTCGACAGATGGCGCCTATGTCGTCCCCGCTTTTGTGGGCCTTGGCACGCCCTACTGGGATTCAGATGTCCGGGGAGCGGTGTTTGGTCTTACCCGGGGTACCGAGAAGGAGCACTTCGTCCGCGCAACCTTGGAGTCCCTCGCCTACCAGACAAAAGATGTACTGGATGCCATGGCCGCCGATTCCAATATTGAGGTGAGTACGCTGCGGGTGGACGGCGGTGCGGTGAAAAATGACTTTCTTATGCAGTTTCAGAGCGATATCCTGAATGTACCGGTAGAACGTCCGGAGGTGAACGAAACGACAGCCTTGGGGGCAGCTTACCTTGCGGGACTGGCGGTGGGGTATTGGAACAGCCGCGATGACATTGCTGACCAGTGGAAAGTAGATGTTACCTTTGAACCCGAAATGGATGACAGCCGTCGGGAAAACCTATATAATGGATGGAGAAAAGCTGTCGAAGCAGCGATGGTTTTTAAATAAGGACAAAAGTTAATAGGATGGTTGGAGATCATGAGAAACCAGAAAACCCTTTTTTAAAATAGAAAAAAGGGATTTTCTGGTTTTTTTTAATAGGGAAAACAATTCTACAGGATTTTCCTTAT
Organism: Salibacterium aidingense DSM 18341; assembly: GCF_000429685.1. Taxonomy (GTDB): domain Bacteria; phylum Bacillota; class Bacilli; order Bacillales; family Marinococcaceae; genus Salibacterium; species Salibacterium aidingense. The sequence continues at coordinate 42,282 of NZ_AUCI01000024.1, read as the reverse complement.
TGTATCCCCTTGTTTTTTCATTATTTGGGCTTATACATCTCTCGGCAAGGGATGGATTCTTCTTGTGGCAGAGAATTTATTCATCACAGAATGTCATTTATTTATTACGAAAACAGATTTACTTATTTTAATGAAGGAGGTCTCAGCGATGTTTTCCAGTAAACAACGAAAGACAGTAAAACAGCAGCTGGAGAATGAGGAATTTGATGTGTTAGTCATAGGAGGCGGGATCACTGGTTCCGGGATTGCTCTCGATGCGGCAACGAGGGGGATGAATACGGCGCTTGTTGAGATGCAGGACTTTGCTGCAGGAACGTCCAGCCGCTCGACCAAGCTGGTGCACGGAGGGCTGCGCTACCTGAAGCAGTTTGAAGTGAAAATGGTGGCGGAAGTTGGAAAAGAACGAGAGATTGTATATCAAAATGCCCCGCACGTAACCACCCCGGAATGGATGATGCTTCCCTTCCACAAAGGCGGTAATTTCGGGCCGGTATCCACCTCCCTCGGCCTGCGTGTCTATGATTTTCTCGCCGGCGTCAGACGAAGTGAACGCCGGCAGATGTTCAATCGGGAGGAAACCCTTCGGAAAGCTCCCCTGATTAAAAAAGAAGGCCTTCGCGGCAGCGGCTACTATGTCGAATATAAGACAGATGACGCAAGGTTAACGATTGAAACCGCCAAAGAAGCCGCCCAAAACGGAGCCGCTCTTCTCAACTATACAAAAGTCATTGATTTTGTGTATGACGGACAAAAGGCGGTTGGCGTGATAGCAGAGGATCAATTGAACGGGGGAACGTATAGGATAAGGGCCCGTAAAATTATTAATGCGGCCGGCCCCTGGGTGGATCAACTACGCGAAAAAGACAACGCCAAAAAAGATAAGCACCTTAGACTCACAAAAGGAATTCATCTTGTCTTTGATAACAGTATATTTCCGCTGACCCAGGCTGTTTACTTCGACACTCCCGACGGCCGGATGGTTTTTGCGATTCCCCGGGAAGGCAAAACCTATGTCGGAACAACCGATACGGTGTATGAAGGAAATATTGCCAACCCTAAAATGACAGAGGAAGACCGAGATTATCTGCTGGATGCTATCCACTATATGTTTCCTGATGTGAATGTGGCGGCAGAAGACGTCGAATCGAGCTGGGCCGGGCTGCGGCCGCTGATTGCAGAAGAAGGAAAAGATCCATCGGAAATTTCCCGGAAAGATGAGGTGTGGGAGCACCAATCCGGCATTTTTTCCATTGCAGGCGGGAAACTTACCGGGTATCGGAAAATGGCGGAAAATGTGGTCGATAAAGTGGCTGAACGATTTCAGAAAGAGTATGAGCTTATTTTTCAGCGCTGCCAGACCAAGCATTGGACACTTTCCGGCGGGGATGTCGGCGATGCCCGTGCGTTCCAGGCGTTTGTAAAAGAAAAAACTAAGCTGGGAGAGGAAGCGGGCCTTTCCCCGGAAGAAGCATCCAAGCTGGCGGACACCTATGGTTCCAACGTGGACCGGCTCTATGAAATCATTCAGCAGGAGTCGACGGAAGAAAGAAAACCATATGGGCTGCCCCCGTTTGTTTACGCACAGGTAAAATACGCACTGGAGGAAGAAATGACAGAAACCCTGCTTGACTTTTTTACAAGGCGTACCGGCGCTCTTTATTTTGATATACACTGGGTTCATGAATGGAAAGAGGCGGTACAGGCCTTTATGGCTGCGGAACTGGAATGGAGCAGCGAACAAACCGAGCGCTTCCGGCAGGAGCTGGAACAGCAGCTGCATGATGCCGTGGTTCCAATAAGAGCATCAGTTGAGGGAGACGCCTAAATTTCTTCTTGAGAAACAGTGAGAACACTACCTACCTGGTTCAGGCTTCATAGTGTTTCCTGCCGGGCGGACGGCCGTACGCCCGCCGGATTTTCCACCTCCCATATTTTTCCTTACGGGCATAGACGCTGTTTATGCTCGTTTTTTATGAACCCATGAAGGATTTCGTCCGTATTGTTTGAAATATACTTCTGTGAGGTATAGCCTTATGAAAAATAAGGGAGGGTATACGTATGAAAGCTTTAGCGGTAAATAGCCCCGGTTCACTAGATAACCTGCAGATGATAGATATTGAAACACCCGGTCCCGGTCCGGAAGAAGTACGGGTAAAAGTGCATACGACAGGGCTGAACCCGGTTGATTTTAAATTAATTGAAGGCGGCGGTCTCCCCGAATGGAAGTATCCGCATATTTCTGGACTGGATGTCGCTGGTGAAATTGATAAAACAGGAAGTAATGTTACAAAATGGAACCCAGGGGATAGGGTATATTTCCATGCAAGCCTTGCCCATCAAGGGGGTTTTGCGGAATATATCCTCGCCTCCGAAGAAGTGTTAGCTCCGATTCCTTCAGGATGGAGCTTTGCGGAAGCTTCGACCCTGCCCACTCCGGCCTTTACTGCCTATCAGGCCTTCCATCGAAAAATACAAATGAGTAAGAATCAAACTATTTTGATACAGGCAGGAGCGGGGGCTGTCGGAGGGTTTGCCATTCAGCTCGCTTCTCTTTCAGGATTAACAATTATCACCACCTGTTCTCCGGAAAATAAGGAGTATGTCCAAAAATTAGGCGCGCATAAAATGATTGATTACCACAACGAAAATGTGGTGGAAGAGGTGCATAAATACACAAAGGGCCGCGGAGTCGACATCGTTATGGATATGGTGGGACCGGAAACGGCAACAGAAGCCTTTGACTATTTAGTATACAATGGACATTTAATATGTGTGACAGGACTCCCTGATTTTGACGCGTATGATCCCAAAACCCTGGCACCGAGTATTCACGAAATAGCGTTAGGTTTTGTTTACCGCTCGGATGATCACGAGCAGATTGCTGATCTTGGGAGGATTGCTGAGGAAGTGGGAGAACTGGCAGCAGGACGGCACCTTCAACCCATGCTCGAAGAAGAAGTCCATCTGGAAGGTGTGCCAGACGCTTTAAAACAAATAAGAGAAAAGCACAGCCGCGGCAACATTGTCGCTCATGTGGTAAACTCATAACCCGCGGCAAATACTCAGGAAAGACAGGTGATTCGATGAGCAAGTATGAAAATACCTTATTTGAACAAGGGCATATCAGTAACCATATTTTAAAAAATCGTTATATCGTCGCGCCGATGACCAGAGTAAGTTCTGAAGAGGATGGAACGCCGAACGAACGGGTTCATCAATATTATAAACGATTTGCTGCCGGCGGGTTCTCCACTGTCATTACGGAAGGGGTTTATCCGGATACAGAATACAGTCAGGGGTACGATTATCAAGGCGGGCTTGCCACAGCCAAGCATAAAGAAGCATGGAAGCCGATTGTGAAAGACGTGCAAAAGCATGGCGCGAAAATGATTGCCCAGCTTATGCATGCCGGCGGCCAGTCCCAGGGTAATTATTACAAAGAGACATCTGTCGCTCCGTCCCTCTTTCAGCCGCCAGGTGATAAAGTTTCGGTATACGGGGGAGAAGGCGCGTTTCCAACAGCAGAAGAATTATCAAGAGAAGGTATTGATCAGGTGAAGCAGGGCTTTGTCCAATCGTCACTACTAGCACAGGAAGCAGGTTTTGACGGCATCGAACTGCACGCAGCCAATGGATACCTGCTTGACCAATTTTTATCGGAGTCCATCAATGTCAGAGAAGATGAATACGGAGGATCTCTGGAAAACCGGCTCCGTATGCTGTTAGAAACGATACATGAGGTCAGAAAAGCTATCGGTACCAATATGATTCTCGGCATTCGTATTTCACAGTTAAAAGCAACGGATCCGGATTACCGCTGGTCTGGCGGAGAGGAAGACGCGAAGATTATTTTTTCCGCTCTTGGAGCTTCAGAAGTGGACTATATTCATATTTCTGATGATGATGCCGCAACTCCTGGTTTTGGGGAAAATACAATGACGATGACAGAAGCCGCCCAGAAGTATGGCAATGTTCCCGTGATTGCCTGTGGAAGTCTTGCGGATCCAGATAAGGCAGCTGCGTTAATTGAGAATAATATTGCCGATTTTACAGCGATTGCCCGCCAGGCCCTGGCCAATCCGGATACCCCTATTCGTGTACAAAAGGGACTCCCGCTGGACAAGTTTGACAAAGAAAAGATTATGCTGCCCAAAGCATATGTAAAAGACTTTGAACTGGACCAGGAACCGACAGGGCAAAAATAGGAAAAAGAAAACGCGGGCCGCCTCTCAGGCTCGTGTTTTTATTAGAAGATAGAAAAGTATATAATTTTGGCACTCTCGATGAATAAACGCCAATGTTGGAGAAAGAAAGGAGCGGAAGGTGGCGATTCCAGCGGTTCACCTCCGAACAGCAGAGTCTCGAGACCCCGCAGGAAGCGTCTATTTGGAGCCGTGCCCGCAAAAAAGCGTCCGCCTCTATCGGAGTCCTTCTCCTTTAAAAGATGCAACTCGTTTTTTTAATCCCAGCATAAACGGGTATATTTTTATGGAAGGATAGAAAAAAGAGGAGGATGATATCATGAATCTGCTCATTTTTGGAGCAACCGGAAGAACTGGGAAAATTGTAGTCAGAAAAGCGCTGGAACAGGGACACCATGTGACGGTGTATGTCCGCGATCCTTCTAAATTAGAACAGGGACCGGAAGCGTTGACTATTATTCAAGGGGAACTAATGGAACAGGATAAAATTGAAAAAGCGGTACAGGGACAGGATGTAGTCATTAGTTTATTGGCCCCGCACGGCAGGATTCCCGGAAAGCCTATTACAAAAGCCATTACACGGACGCTCCGGGGCATGGAAAAACACGATGTTCAACGAATCATTACTGTTGGGACGCCAAGCATTACAGAAAAACAGGATGCCTTTGATGCGAAATACAAACTCATAAAAACAGGAGAACGTGCTTTTACAAAGGAGCAGACAGATGATGTCATTGATGCAGCAGAGGCCGTCCGTCAATCGGATAGAGACTGGACGATAGTGCGTGTTCCATTTCTAACCAATAAGCCAGGGAATAACATGGTGAAAGCTGGATTTCTTGGCGACGGCAATTTTCGGACAAAGTTATCCCGTGAAGATTTAGCCATGTTTATTTTGGCGCAGCTTGATAATGATACCTACAGCCGCCAGGCGCCGTTATTAACTCAATCCTCAGAAAAGAAAATCACATCATAGTGAAAAAAAGAGGAATTCTTTAAAAATGAGAGAAATCTGGTGATGAGGACCGCTTTCATAAAATTTGTTTTCGTTTTCATGGTTTTCATTGGTTTTTGCGATTTTAAAGCCAGTCATAGATAATGAAAACAGCAAATAAAGGAAGCGGGGGATTATCATGAGAAAGTTCATCAGAACCGTACGTGATATCCTTGTTGAAGCAAGTGAACTTCAACGAGAAGCAGAGAGACGTATCAATAACAGTAAACTTTAATATAGAGGCGGCGGCTTTGTCCTGATCAGGGCAAAGCTTTTTTATTTTCTGTTATAATAAAGAAAGAGACAGGAACTAAGCGGAGGGACATGATGGTTAAATCAATCGACAGGGCGTTGACAATTGTCAAATTAGTGAGCGCAAAAAAAGATGGGTTTAGTGTAACCGAACTGGCCGCCCAAATGGGCTTAAATAAGAGTTCCATTTTTCGGATTGTATCTACCTTAATTGATCACGGGTTTATTGAACAGGATCCGGAAACCAAGAAATACCGGCTTGGTTATCAATATTTAGAACTGAGTTCAAAACTGCTGGATTCTATAGATGTCCGAAAAGAAGCCGCTCCCTACTTAAAGAAGCTGGAAGAATTAACGAATGAAGTGATTCATCTTGTGATTTATTCCCAAAAAGATGCGGTCTACATTGAAAAGCTGGAAGGAAATGAAACGCTCCGTATGCACTCCCAGGTTGGAAAACGGGCTCCGATGCATTGTACCAGCGCGGGAAAAACGATACTTGCTTTTCTGCCGGAAGAAGAAGCACGGGAGGTCATGGACGAGCGGGGACTTCCTCCCCACACGGAACATACCATAACAGAGGAATCGGAGTTATTTGATCATCTGAAAGATATTCGGAAGAAAGGGTATGGTTTTGAGCGGGAAGAAAACGAAGTCGGTATTACGTGTATTGCTGCTCCTATATTTAATTTCAAAGAGGAAATTGCCGGTGCCATCAGCATTTCCGGCCCGACGATACGAATGGAAAAAGACAGAATTCATGAATTAAAGGACCCGATTCTGGAAGCTGGAGCCAACGTCTCTTCCCGTCTGGGATATGATAAAGAAAAATATAATATTTAAAATATGGGGCTGTTCCAAGGGACAGTCTCATTTTTTTAATCATATTGCGGACAAGAAACGATAAGGGGCATTTATTTTTTCTTCTCATCTGTAGCATGTTCGATCGTTTGTGTCATACACATTTAATTCAGGCATGAAGACAAGCGTTTCAACTTAAAAAAATGGGGGAGGCCGATGTTTTTAAATATTAAACATTCCGTCTTTTGGCCGCCGTTCCTTTTGTTTATAGGGGCAGCTGTCCTTAGCATGCTACATAAGGAATTCTTTGTAAGAGTTACCACTGCCGGGAACGACTGGGTGATTTCAAATGTGGGCTGGTTATTCAGTATCGCTGCTTTATTGATGGTTTTTGCCTGTGTGAGCGTTTATTTTTCGAGACTGGGGGAGGTCCGAATTGGAGGGCCAGATGCCGAACCTTTGTTAGGATTTTTTAGCTGGTTTGCGATTACTCTAACTACCACTATTGCCACGTTGTTATTTTGGTCTTTGGTGGAACCTGTTTATCTATTATCCGATCCTGCTGATTCAATTGGAGTAAATCCCAACAGCCCTGAGGCTGCCATGTTTTCGCTCTCGTCTATGTTCCTGCATTGGACCGTAACCCCTTATGCTATTTATACGGTGCCGGCTGTTGTATTTGCGTTTGTTTACTATAATATGAGAAAACCGTACAGCTTGAGTTCGCTGCTCATTCCGTTGTTAGGGGAGAAAACAGCACAGGGGAAAGCAGGAACCATCGTTGATATCGTGTCGCTTTACACACTGGCTTTGGGGATGGCGGCCTCGATGGGAACTAATATTTTGAACCTATCGGGAGGAATTCAATACTATACGGGCGTGGAGAGTACTCCCTTCTTGTGGGCCGTTATTGCTGCGGTTGTCACGCTCACGTTTGTCATTTCCTCATCAACAGGACTGATGAACGGCATACGAACGCTTTCGAACGTAAACATGAAAATCTTTGTTGTGATGATGGTGTTCCTTTTTCTTCTGGGACCGACCCATTACATTTTGAACGCCGGAACTGAAGCTTTTGGGACCTTTGCGTCGAACTTCTTTCAAATGAGTTTATTTACCGGGGAAATGGAAGGAGACCCCTGGCCGGGAGACTGGACTACCTTTTATTGGGCCAGTTGGTTTGCATGGGCCCTGATCACATCAATTTTTTTAGGGAGAATCGCCTATGGCTACAAAATAAAAACCATGATTTTAGTTAACTTTGTGCTCCCTGCGTTTTTTGGAGTCATTTGGATTAGTATTTTCAGCGGGACCGCTATTTACCTGGATCTATGGGATAACCGCTTGACAGAAACCTTAATCGAAAGCGGTCCGCAAGCCGTTTTATACGAAGTGTTTGGCAGTCTTCCCTTTGCCAGCCTATTAATACCATTCTATGTTTTTATTACTTTTATTACCTTCGTTACAGCATGTGATTCCAATAATAGTGCGATGAGCGGAATCAGCTCCACAGGCATTTCTCCTGAAACACCCGAGCCCTCCGCCGTCATCAAAATGATTTGGGGTGTTACGATCAGCATGATCTCCTGGATCATGATCAGTTTTGCCGATATTGGAGGAGTGAAGATGCTGAATAATTTAGGCGGTCTTCCTTCCTTAGTCTTAGGAATTTTTGTATTAGGTTCTTTGTTTAATATAGCTATGTCCCCGGAAAAGTATGACCGCTTTAAAAATATGTCATAAAACCTCTCTGTACAGGCTGACAAAAAGGCTGTCCCCAGTGGGAAACCCTTTTTGGGGACAGCCGGCGAGCCTCGGCAAAGAGCATTAGTCAGACATGATAGGTTCGAAAATTCTTTCTATTTTCTGGTGGCCGTTGTTTTCATTGTAAGCTTCAACAACTTCAAAGTTGAAGGCTTCCATTATTGGTAAGTCGTTGGTGGAGAAGAGGTGGGCGTCTGCTGAATCTGAAGTATTCACATGCTCATGCCAGCACCAGGTAGGCACTACCAGAAAATCTCCTTTTGACCAGTCAAAACGCTCTCCTTCTATAACCGTATAGCCTTCACCTTCAAAAATGTGGTAGATCGTACTGTGTACATGGCGGTGGGCTTTCCCTTTAAACCCTGGTTCTAATCGTTGCATACGGCTGCCGATCCGATCGTTGGCATCTCCCCCTGTGGTAGGATTGATATATTCTACGGCATATCCATCATAGGGATCTGGCTCCATTTGTGCAAGGCCGTCCATCCCATCTTTAGCCATCCCCCAGGTATAGCGTCCGAGCGGGGCTATTTTTTCTTCTCGATCATCCACGGGGCGAACCATGCCGCCATTGTAGCGTTTAATGCTGTAATCGTCTTCGACCAGCAAATCCTGCTGCTTTTTTTCGTGAAATTCGGTAAAGCAGGTGGCTAAGAATTTAGTAAATGGTACATCTAGGCAGTCCATCCATATAACTTCCTGGTCGTCGATGTTTGTATGGTCGTGCCAGGTCCAGGTTGGGGTGATTAAAAAGTCACCAGGTTCAAAGGTGATTCTTTCTCCATTTACCCTCCCTTGTCCGCCATGCCCGTCAATAATAAAGCGCAGGGCGGTGGTGGTATGACGGTGTGCCGGCGCTACTTCTCCAGGTTTTACCGCTTGAACAGCGGCGTACAGCGTTTGGGTGGCGCCGCCCCAGCCTACCGGTTCCAGGTCTTTCATACCGGGGTTAATTAAAAATACAGCGCGGCGGTCGGCGCCGTCTCCAACGGTTAACAATTCTTCCGCTTCTTTGAGTCGTTTTTTGATTAATTCACTTTTCCATAAATAGGGAACCGGTTTGGATTTTGGTTCAATTGTATTTAATTCATGTATGGAGGACCATAGGGGGCCCATGTTCTCTTGTTCCAGCTGTTCGTGTAGTTTCTCAAGATCTTTCTTATTGTCAGAAATCATGTAAAAAACCTCCTATTTGTATTCGACAGAGACTTTAAATCTACCGACTCTTTCGATTTGAAGGGAGACGATATCCCCTTCTGTTATAGGTCCTACTCCTTGAGGGGTGCCGGTTGTTAATATGTCACCCGGTTCCAGTGTCATGACTTGAGAAGCTGCTTCGAAAAACTTATAGCAGTCGTAGATAAGATCCCGGGTATTTGCTTCTTGCCTTTTTTCATCATTAACCCAGAGGTTGAGATCGACTTCGTTTGGCTTGTCTAGCTCGTCTGCTGTTACAATCCATGGTCCAATCGGAGTGAATGTATCAAAGGATTTCCGCCATGGCCGATCTTCTTTTCCCCGAACGGTAATATCCATTAAGCCAAAGTACCCGAATATATATTTATGGGCCTCGGAGGCAGGGACGTCTTTGGCCTGTTTACCGACAATAAAGGCCAGCTCGGCTTCATGGTCTGTTCTCCGGTCTTTGAATGGCAGTTTAATAGTATCGTCCGGACCAATCACGGAAGAAGGCGCTTTCAAGAAAAATCCTAAATTTTCAATCGTGAATTCAGCGTTATTAAACTGTTCATTCATTTCATCCTGATGCAAATAATAATTGACGGGAGCTGCGACAATTTTTCCGGCCTTCGGCACGGGGGGATTTAATTTGACATCTACAAGATCTTGAGCCCGCTCAGTTGTTAAATTAGCTTCTAGTTTTCCTTTTATCTCAGAATAATTATTCATAAGAGTTAGTAGTGATTGCTGAGGATATTTTCTATCCCAGGATACAAGATCAGTTACATCGTAAATTTTGTCATTGTGTACAATTCCAAGTGTTGAATCGTTAAAAATAGCTATTTTCACTGTTTGATACCCTCCAACTCATTATATGAGATTGCCAACTCATTTATTAACTTAAGGTTACCAAAAAACTACTGGTAGAGTCAATAATATTTGGTTTTCATTTTTAATAAACTTTTCCTTTGTACGGGATTAAGGCCATAAGCAAAGAGCTGTACTTTTGGCAAATTTGACTGTTTTATTTATGAAGATGAATCGCATGGTGGTTTACATATTCATGAAAAACTAATTCAGAGTTTTCGTGTCCAAGCCCACTTTGTTTCACACCTCCAAAGGGCATGTACTTAAAACCAAGTTTTGATGGGGCAATCCCATTGATAAACGTAAAGCCCGCTTCCAGTCTTTTTGCTGTTTGAATGCCGCGATCTGGATCACTGGACCAAACAGATGAGCCGAGACCAAACTCTGTATCATTAGCCATATCAATGCCTTTGTCCAGGTCATCGTAGGAAATGATCGGTAATACCGGTCCGAACTGTTCCTCTACCACAAGGCGGTGGTTATGTGCTATATCTTTCACAAGCGCAGGCAGGAGATAATATCCCTTCTCCCACTGTTCCGGCTGCAGCTTTTGTCCGCTCACGATAACAGTGGCCCCGTCCTGTTCGGCTTCTTCAATTAGTTTTTTGACATGGTCGTACTGCTGTTTATTATTCATTGGTCCAAAAAAGGCACCTTCTGTTAACTGGTGGCCCACTTTTATTTGTTGAAGTTGAAAGGTAAGTTCTCTAAAAAAAGATTCATAAATGGAAGAGGGAACATAGACTCTTTTTACAGCAAAACAATACTGTCCGCCTTTTCGAAAGCTGCTTCTCACAATCATTTTTGCTGTTTCCTTTACATCGGCATCATCTAATATAACAGCAGCATCATTGCCTCCCAGCTCGAAATGAATGTTTTTTAGAGAATCTGCCGCTGTGTTCATGATTCTTTTCGCTGTTCTTCCGCCTCCTGTAAACGAAATCATACGAACGAGAGGGTGAGTAGTTAAAGCAGCACCGACATCACCATCGCCGTGAACGACATTTAGCACTCCTTTAGGCAAGTGGAGCCCCATGAGTTGAATAATAGAGCTTGTTCCTATAGAGGCGAAAGGGGAAGGTTTGAACACCGCCGTATTGCCACTTAATACAGCCGGGACAAGTTTTTGCATTGTCAGTACGATAGGAGCATTCCAGGGAACAATACCTGCAATCACGCCTTTAGGATCTTTTTCCACCCGGACCCAGCTTTCTTCATCTTCTATATGTTCCGGCTGAAAGTAGGAGTCAGCTAAATCAGTTAAATTGTAAATACTGGAAATGGCAAGCTGTAATTCTACTTTCGTTGTTTGATAGGGAACACCGTTCTCCAACGATACGATTTCCGTAAGTTCATTGATATTTTTCTTTAAATGAACAACTCCCTGAAGTAATGCATTTTTCCGTTCTTCTAATGAAGTATGTTTCCAATGCTTAAAAGCTTCAGCAGCTGCGGTTACGCTGTCTTCCACGTCTTGTGCTGTGCCAACTGCCGTTTCACCGATACAGTTTTGTAAATCACCCGGATCAAAAACCGGCTGATAGGATTCCGTCTGGCGATTTTCGTTATTAATCCAAATATGAGCTTGCCGCATCGTTGATCTTTCCTTTCATTAGAAGAAACAGCAAGAGTGATAAACCCTTGCTGTTTCTGACTCAGTTTTTCGTTTTTTCTTCTGGGGGTTTTCCAATTCCCTGATCCTGTACACTGGCAATCAGGGAAGAATTAATCAGCCATTCCCTTTCTTTTTCAGGATCATTTGCTACTTCCCTAAGTTCTTTTTGCAATTGCTTCCGCTTCGTTTCATCCTGTTCCTTTACCAATTTTGTGTTCTTTTCGCTGATTGCTTTGACGTAATCTAGAGCAACACGCTGGCGCGCTTCACTGTATTTCCTTAATTCAGCTTCTCGGTCAGTTCTTTGTTTAAACAGGCGCACGAGCCGTCGGCTTAGATCTACGGCATCATGTATTCCACTGTTTAAGCCGAGCCCTCCCATTGGGCTGTTTAAATGGGCGGCATCCCCAACCAAGACGACCCTTCCCTTGTAAAATTGATCTGCCACTCGTTGATGAATACGATAAATCGTATTTTCCACGATGGGAAAATGATCAGATGTATTCAGGGCTTTTTGAATGGTTTTCTGAATGTTATCCTGATCAAGCGCTTCTTCATCGGAAGTTGCCGGAGCAACAGGATATAAAAATCTCCAGGCTTCAGGCACCCGCAGGATAAACAAAAATTCTTCTGGATCGGAAATATAGTTGACGTAAGCCAAATCTGGGATATAATCATGAAAATCTGCTGTAGTTCCGACCAGTAGCCAGCGTTCTTCATGGGTGTAGCCCTCAAACCCAACTTCTGTTAATTTACGAACGGTACTTCTGCCGCCATCGGCAGCGATAAGATATGGAGTAGTGAAGGTTTGTTCACCATCCATGGTGCGGATAGTTACATTCACTTCGTTCTCGTTTTGTTCATAATTGACAACTTCAGAGTTAAAAACTACTTCTACATTTGAACGCGCTTTCAAACGTTCGAATACGAGTTTTACGTACGTGGCCTGTGAACATTGTAATCGAAAAGGATAATTCGTTTTATCTGAAATCTTGCTAAAATCAAATTCAGCATAGAGACCATCATTTCTGTCCCTGTAATGAACTTTGTATGCCTTGAATCCTTTTTCTAACATTTGATTTACGACGCCGGTTTCCTGTTCTAACAACTCCATCGTGCCGGCGTGAAAGGTGGAAGCACGCCATTCTCTATTTGGCTCTGCTTCTTTTTCAAGAAGCAGTACAGGGATATCATTGAGACTTAAAATTTCCGCGAGGGTTACTCCGACAGGCCCGGCTCCAGCTATTACTACTGTTTCATTAGACATAACCATGCCCCCAACTGTTCAATTTAATAAACTAATCTCATTAAATGAGTTGGCAATCTCATTTTAAATTACTCTAGCAACTATTTTGACAATTGTCAATATTATCAGGTAATTTTTAAAAGGTTCAGCTCAAAACCTCATGTTGAAACAGGAACAGCGGTCATTTTTTTGTCAGCTGTTTTTTGGACTTGCTGGGTAAAAGCATTTTGAATGCACCAGTCTTTCCACTTTTTTGCCTGGGGTTTATGAAAGTTTCCAAATGCAATAGCTCCAATATGTCCCTTTATCAGTTGCTCATAATAGTCTATAAAATGCTGACTACACGAGCAAGTAGCCATATTTAATAAATCTCCAATTTGGCATGGTTGATAATAGACCACTTCTCGGTGGACAGGTATTTCATGGTAATTGTAATAGAGCTTGTATGTTTCCCCATAATGAGTGTGTTTAATTTCAGAAACTGCAATATGATGCTGACTATCGACTATTTCATCATTTAACACTTTAATCCAGGATGTAGAGGATATTTGGTTAGAAAGGAGCGAGCTGAATCTGTAAATTTCTATTTGGTGCCTGGCTGCTAATTGCTGGACTTCAGGAAATGAGGCTATATCCCCTTGTGCATTTAAAATGTCACAAACGACAGCCAAGGCCCCCAGATTTTTAATTTTAGCTGCGACCAGCGCAGCTTCGGCAATTCCCTCGCGTTCTAATAACTTATTCGGTTTACTTATTAAAGGAAAAACGTGGCCCGGACGTTGAAAATCACGAGCAGCAGCATCTTCTCTGGTTAATGCATGAATGGTGTAGAAACGTTCGGAAGCAGAAATCCCGGTTGTACAATCGGTATGATCAATGGAAGCCGTAAATTCTTTTCGGTCCTCGCTTCTTTTATCTTTTTTTATGGGAAAAAGATTCAGATGCTCGGCCATGTTTTGTTCCATGCACAGGGAGACGAGCCCTTTGGCATTTTTTATCATGAAATTTATTAATTCTTTATCAAGATTCGTTTCCCCGCCCATAATATAGCTGACGTTTGAATGTAAATCATCATAAAGCACTATAGGTTTTGACAGCTGATTTTTGTCAGAAGCTGTGTTTTTATGAACTGGCATGATCACTTACCTCCTTGGATTGAATAACACGGCAGCCGGATAATTCTTGAGTAAATATTTGATTAAATGTTTCCAGTCGGGAGATGAGTCCTTGTTTCCCAAAGTTTATTTTTCCCTTTGAACGAATGCTATGTTTTTCAGTTAAATCATCCAGAAACAAAATGATCATCCGGCGGCGTTCCATGATAGAGGTTCTGCCGCACTGATAAAAGTAATGGTCAATAGTATTATACACACCGCGGTTAATAGAGCCTGCCGTCTCACAATAGCGGACAAATAATAAATCGGGAAGGTGAATGAGTTCTTCTGTCTCAGAGCATTGGTGGTTTTCCATCCTCAACAATCCCCCCTGCTTTTGGATTATTGTAATTCATACTTATATAGGGTCAGTTGAAAAGTAAGTGTCTCCTTTATAAAGCGTTGTAGACGGTTTAGGATCTCTTCATCAATAATATTATTATTCGTATCAAAATGATCCCTGTGGATATATACAAAAGACGGAGTGGTATAGGATTTAAAATAGGATAATATCGGTTTTAATTGGTTTTCAACAACAAGATAGTGTTGATACGTACCGCTTGTTGCGATAAAGGAAACAACTTTATGTTTCATAGCATCCACAGGGAGAAGGTCAAATAGATTTTTTAATGTTCCTGGAATGGAAGCTTGAAAAATGGGGGTTGCTATAATATAGCAGTCGGCTTCTGTGATCTTATCAATAACGATGCGTGTATCACCGCTGTAGGCGGAAGGGTCCCGGCCATCACAGAATGGCAGGTTGTAGTCTTTTAGATCCAGGATTTCCACTTCAGCTTCCGGATACAGATCCTTGATTTTGGCCATGACACTTTGTAAAACGGCACATGTTTTACTGCCAATAATTGTGCCAGAGATGCCTAGTATTTTCATGATTTTCTCCTTTCCGGCAATGTCGGGATAACTTCGTTAACGACAGACGCTGTATATTCTTCGGTCGTCATGACTTTTCCAAAATACTGGTTTAAGTTGAACAATGCGTGATCGTGTTCAGATATTGTGTAGCTTGCAACAGCATCTGATAAAGTAATAGTTTCATAATTTAGCATGAAGCCGTGCCGTACAGTACTCTCTACACAAACATTTGTCGTACACCCGGCAAAGGCTAACTCCTCAATATTCTGGGAACGTAAGATGAGGTCAAGATTCGTTTCTATAAAAGCATCGTAACGGTTTTTTTTAATTATGACATCTGCTTTCTCTTTATCAATGTTGTAAAAATCCTTTCCCCAATGGGTGCTGCATAATTGCTCAATATTGCGCCCCCGGCCGGCCCATGTAGAAGAGGTGGTGAAAGGGTCATGAGTGGTTTGGACAAATATAATAGTCAAGCCTTTTGCTGCGGCGGCATTAATCGCTGTGTGAATCGCTGGCAGTATGCGGTTTACAAGGGAAACGTCTTTTCCTGCCTGCGCCATTACCCCTTCTTTCGAACAAAAGTCATTTTGCACATCAATAATAATCAAAGCAGCGGACTTCGGTTTCAGAGTCATTCTCTATCCTCCCTTCAGTCTCCTTAAATGTTTAAATTAAGAAGGAAAAGCTTTGGACTTTTCCTTCTTATGATTATACGGTTTGCGGTTGGTCTTCGAGCTGGTGAAGCATAGGGATAATCTCTTCCCCGATTAATTTAATATTGTTCATCGTTCTGTCATGCGTCATATCTCCAAACTGAACATTCATATTTACAACGCCAAACCCGAGCTCTTTATGATACTCTTTTAATTTTTTCTTTACGGTGTCAGGCGAGCCAACGAGAATAAATCCGTCGTCTACAAGATCTCTAAAGTTTAAGGCACCTGGTGTACCGAGCCCAGCTTTTGATTTTAAAATCTGCTGCATTGCTTCTGGTGGAACGTAACCAGGTGGGAAGAAGAAATCTCTTGGCATAACCATTAATTTATCAAAGAAATAGACAGCATGTTCTTCCGCTTCCCTGTATGCCTTTTCATCTGTATCAGCGCAATAGGTAAGAACAGACCACCCTAACTGACTGGCAGACGGAGTATATCCTGCTTCTTTTGCTGCTTCACGGTAAGCATCAAAAGATTTTTTAACGTTTTTAATCGAACTGAAGGTTTGTAAATAGGTATATCGTTTTTCGGCGGCGAACTTAATCGTATCTTTACTTCCCTGCGATGGGCACCAAATTGGCGGATGCGGTTGTTGGTAGGGTTTTGGCCAGCAGTTAATATTAAAAGCATCGTAATGCTCACCGTGATAGGCGCTTGGTCCATCTTCTGTCCATGCCTGCGTAATAATATCGTGGGCTTCAAAGAACCGATCTTTTGATTTCGTCGGGTCTAAGCGGAAGGAATATGATTCAGCCCCGATGCCCCGGACAAATCCGGAGATAATGCGTCCTTTTGTAATAACATCCAGCATGGCTACTTCTTCAGCCACTCTTTGAGGGTGTTGATGAAGAGAAATCGCGTTTCCCAGTATGGCAATCTTTGCACGATTTGTTCGTCGTGCTAAAGTGCCGGCCATGACGTTAGGGGAAGGCATTAACCCGTATGCGGTTTGATGGTGCTCATTCACCCCGATTCCATCAAAACCCATTTTTTCGCAATATTCCAACTCATCAAGGTAGGAGTTATACAGTTCGTTTGCTGTTTCCGGGTCAAAATGAGAATTCGAAAAATTAACCCACGCACTGTTGTAATTTTCGTTAAAGTCTTCAGGCATATTTTTATAAGGCATCAAATGAAAACCAAACACTTGAACCATCACATATCGCTCCTTTTAAATAAAATTTAAAATTTCCTCAATCAATTGTTCGCGTTTTTCGATGTAAGGCAAGTGGCCTGTTTCGTCAAATACGACCAGGGTAGAGTTTGGCATGGCCGCTTCCAGGTTTTCTCCGTTCTTTAATGGGATTAGTTCATCATTTCGTCCCCAGATAATCAAGGTTGGAACGTGCACCCCTTCAGCTCGGGATAAAAGTTTTGGATCGTAGCCTTTTTCCCACATAAGTCTTGCATGCATGGAGCGGTTTTTTAACATTTCAAGCGGCATGTTGTCTAACGGCGGCATTTCAGGGGCTCTAGCTTTGTCATAAAATAAGTGTTCCGACAGCTGATGAATAGTCAAATTAAAGGGATCAATGGATTCTACGCCAGGGATATTAATACCGGCGGCATTGCAGAGGACAAGTTTGCGGACGCGGTGCTGATGGGTCAGAGCAAATTGAAGGCCAATCCATGCTCCCAGAGAGCTGCCAATAATGTTAACGCTTTCTAAATGAAGAACGTCGAGAAAATCCCGGTAGTGAAAAGCCATATCATCAAATGAATCAATCTGTTTAGAGACGTCCGACTGGTTAAAACCAGGGTGATCTGGCGCGATAACGTCATAATGTTCGGATAATTCTTCTAAAAATGGATTCCAACCTCCCCCGTTTGCACCGTGTAACCAAAGCAGGGGTTCCCCTTTTCCTTTCCGCAATACTCGAACATTGATGCCTTTTACTTCAATCGTTTTTTCGTCATAACTGGCTGCCGTAGTCATTTATCTTCTCCTTTCATCTCACTAGATGGAATGACCATCTCACTTTATTCACTTTTAACTTAGCATGGATGTTATGCGTTGTCAATATATGTGTTGAAAGCGTTATCTTAAATAAAAAAGGCCGTTCCTGCGGCAAACCTCAGGAACAGCCTCTATAGAAGTGCTCAGCTGAAATACATCCCACCGTTTACATTAATCGTTTGTCCTGTGACGTATTGAAATTGGCTGGTACAAAGCCCCAGAACCACACTGGCAACTTCGTCTGATTCTGCAAACCGTCCTTGTGGAATTGATTCGAGCAACGCTTGTTTATGTTCTTCCGGTAAGTCATCTAAAGCCTGCCCGCGGGCTGATTTTACGAATCCTGGCGAGACAGCATTTACATTAATACCATGTTCTGCATTTTCTATAGCAAGCTGCCGTGTAAGGCCGATAACAGCTGCCTTGGCAACAGAGTAAGGCCCGGACGTAAAGGATTCAATTTTACTTACCCCGCGCTGGCCCGCCACAGATGCGAAATTAACTATACGTCCGTACTGCCGTTTTTTCATATGAGGCAGCACAGCCTGTGAGCAATAAATCACACTATTTAAATTAACATTTATAATTTTTTCCCACTGTTCCGGCGTGGCATTGGAAACTCCTAAAACCGGAGTGCTGCTTGAAGTTGCGGTGGTATCTTCACCGCCGGAGACACTTTCCCTGTTTGTTTTGCTTGTTCCTCCAACGTTGTTTACTAAAATATCAATTTTGTTTTCTGCTTTTATAATTTTCTCTACCGCAGTCTGAACTTCATCTAAACGACTGACATCAATATCATAACAATCAGACTCGATACCTTGCTTCTTTAGGTCATAAACCGCACTTTCTAAATATTTTTTATCAATATCACCAATAATAACTTTTGCTCCCTGAGATCCAAGATGATTGGCAATCGAACGTCCAATTCCAAGAGGATGTGCAGCGCCTGTTATAAAGGCCACTTGTCCTTGTAGGTTTGACATTATATCCCCCCTCAAATAATTTAGGAAATTTGAAAAATTGGTTTTGGTACTTTCTTGTTTACAGCATCTTCAAATGCTTGTTCTGCATCCTCTGCTGAGTAGTGAGCAATGATGTTATCGATATCCAATGTATTAGAATCTAAAAGCTTTAAAGATTGTTCAAAATTTTTCCATTTATAGGCGCAACTGGATCTTATAGTAATCTCTTTTCGCACGGCCTGAGTCAAGTCGACTTGAGCGATTTTTGAATATAATCCCACAAGAGTGAGAGTCCCGCCTTTACGTAACACTCCCAGAGATGGTTGGATAACTTGAGAGGTTCCCGAGCATTCTAAAACGACATCGACATGGTTGGTGTCAAAGTAATGATGGAGGACGAAACGTATATCTTCCTTTTCGCTGTTAATAGTATGAAACCCACTTTTTCTTAATAAGGGAAGACGGACTTCTTCATCCGAACTTATTCCTGAAATGATTGGAACAGCCCCCATTGCTTTGGTTATATAAGAAGCTAACATGCCTATTGGACCGGGGCCGGTAATTAAAACAAGGTCTCCTGGGGAGATGCGGCTATTGTCTATAGCTGCATGAGCGGCAACAGCTAAAGGTTCCGTCAAGCAGGCTTGATCAAATGGTAAATCATTCGGTATTTTATGCAGGTATTTTGGGTGGATGGCAATTTGTTCAGTGAATACGCCATCTCTTTTCATCCCACGAACTTCAAATTCATCACATAAATGGGTATTTCCCTCCATGCAGGAGCTGCACGTTCCACAATATAATATTGCCTCTACCACTACCCGGTCGCCAATCCGATAATCTTTCACTTGGGAGCCTGCTTCTATTATTTCTCCAGCACATTCATGGCCCATTGTTACTGGGGTAGTAATGTAATGATGAGTGGGAGAATAGGTGTAAGCATGGAGGTCTGACCCACAAATGGATGCGGTTTTTATTTTTATCAATACTTCCTCGTCTGTAGGAGAGGGAGGAGGGACATTTTCTATGGCAATCCCGCCATATTTCCGTTTTACTTTACGTATGGCTTTCATGATAGACTCCTTTCCCATTAATTATCTTTCTTTACGGATTTATTCACGAAGAAATTCCCCTTATAGCCCATACGGTTAGAAATCTCTTCTGCTGCTTGAAATAATAGGTTCTCAGCTTTTATAAGGTTAGTGTCCTTTAATTGTATGGAAGGACCAACAATTCCAATGGCCGCAGCAGGTTTCTTCTTTCTGTCAAACACTGGGGCCCCCACACCGGTCACTCCGACGGTTGTTTCGTCCGTTTCCGTAAAGAGTCCGCGAATTCGAATGTTTTCAAAACGGTGCTTCATTTCATTTCTGTCGGTCACTGTGTAAGGAGTCCGTTTGGATATTTCTTCACGCAAAATTCGTTCCATTTTTTCTTTGTCTTCAAAAGCGAGAAGGGTATAGCCGAGTACGCCATAAGTATAAGGGCGCCGTTGTCCGACAACTGAAGAGAATTTTAAGCCTTCATTATTTTCTTTAATAAAAACATAAATAATGTCTTTTTCATCCCCTAGTGCCATAACAACTGTCTGTTCCGTATCTGTCTGAAGCTTTAACAAAACGTCTTCAGCCTCTTGATAAATATCTAAAGATGACGAAAGGAAGACTCCTATTTCAACAAGCTTAAGGCCTGGCCGGTAACGTTGGTCTTCTTCGTCAAACTCCAGCATCCCATTGATTTCCAAGGTACATAAAATCCGATATACGGTAGACCTTGGAATATTGGTAAAAGAAACCACCTCGTCTAAGCTCAATTTTCCCTTATTCATCGTAAAAGCTTCTAAAACGGTGATACTCCGCTCTACAGCACGTATGGGATTTGCATTGATTTCTCTCATTTTGATCAACCCTCTGCCAGGTTTGGTATATAATATAAGCACGGCAGCTTAACAAAAGGAAACAAGGGCCGGGTTAAAAATTCATCTCTTTATGGCTGATCTTTTTGGAGACCATAGTTTTCAGAGGGATCGGCCGGTTGATAGTCTTTTTCTTTATTTCTGAATTTCCACTCACTAATAATGAAAAGAATTCCAATAATGAAAGCAGAATAGTTCAAAATCCAACTATATTCCCAAATGGAATAAGGGAAAAATAAACAACCTGCAATCACGAACAGGAACAATCTTTTAGGGGTGGTCAAGTGATCAAATAAATACCCTTCCACACCCATGGCAAGCAGATAGCAGGCAAATGCTGCAGTTACTAATGTGATTCCGGTGGCAGTCCATGATTGGCTCCCATCTACACTTATTAATAGTTCTGGAGCAAATACAAACAGGAATGGCACAATATAAGCCACTAAACCCAGCTGCATAGCACGGAAACCAATTTTATGCGGACTTTCCTGAGCAATAGGAGCAGCTGCAAAACAGGCCACGGCTATAGGGGGCGTGAAGTTTGACACAATCGCGAAATAGAAGACAAAAAGGTGAGCTGCTAATGGCTGCACCCCTAAATCGATGAGAGTAGGTGCTACTAGCACAGCAACAACGGCATATGCCGCAACAGAGGGCATACCCATGCCTAGTATGATGCAAACGCCAGCACTTACGATAAGAAGAGTCAACAATCCATAATCAGCTAGCCCCTGCAAGAGCATGCCAATATTGAAACCTAACCCTGTAATACCAGTTACTCCCATAACTATGCCGGCAGCAGCTAATACAATCGTAATTTCAAGCATTAACTTTCCGGTCCCAAAAAGGATGTCAAACAACTTCGTAAACAGCTGTTTACGGATGTAGGATTGGAAAACCCCCAATGTGAAGAAAGCGATGATAGAAGCGTACATACCTGATAATGCAGGAGTGTAGCCCACGATGAACAGGAAATATACTAACGAACCAAAGGAAGGGATGATGAGCCAAACGACTTTTAAGATTCCCTTTAAGGAAGGGAGCATATAAGACTTTAACCCATCCAGCCCTCGTTTCGCAGCAATAAAGTCCACCTGTAAAAATAAACATAAATAATAAAGAATAGCTGGAATAATGGCTGCAATAGCCACTTCTACATAAGGGACCCCTAAACTTTCTGCTATGATAAATGCTGCAATCCCCATAACGGGAGGAATGATCTGTCCCCCGGTGGAAGCTACCGATTCTACCGCTCCTGCCTGGGTGCCATTAAAGTCGTTACGTTTCATCAAAGGGATCGTTACATTTCCTGTGAGCAGGACGTTGGAAACGGGGTTACCAGTGACAGAGCCTATAAAGGTGGAACCGAGAATGGATCCTTTAGCAGGTCCGCCGCGAAACCGGCCGAAGAGGAATAAGGCAATATCGTTTAAAATATCCCCGCCCTTCATGTAAATTAAAATTTGTCCAAACAGGATAAAGACTAAACCAATGGTGGAGGCTAAATCGAGCATACTCATCATGGCATTAGGATCTAGGTATAAATAATTGAATAGTTGATCCGGCGCCGTGCCGCTTCCTCTTAGGACTCCCGGTAAGTATGGGGCCAGAAAACCATAGGAAATAAAGGCAGCAACAATCGATAATAAAATAATCCCCAGCATACGGCGTATCGCTTCTAAAACAAGAAGTACAGCAATGACACATAAAATGAAGCGTTCCGTGGTAACCTGGCCGATCATTAACATAATATCCGGGTAATAAATCAGAAGATAACCTCCGACGACAAGTCCGCTTAAGGCGAGCAGCCAGTCATACCAAGGAACTTTGGTCAAGGAAGCATTTTTTGCTGCTGGAATGACTAGAAATATTCCGAACAAAATAAGCGCAAAAAACAAACCAAAATATTGTTCGTTAAAAAAGACCAGCCCTAGTTGTTGATGGATGTTCAGTACGAATAATATACCGACAATGGGTATTAAGGATAAAGAACAGTTCACTAATATCTTCATGAATGTATTATCGAACGTTCGATATCTTTTTTGTTCAGGATTTGCTTCTTTAGGTGGGCTGGAGGTTGAATGTTGAGAATGATTATCTGCCATAAGAATGATGACCTCCCACTTTAATATTGGAATCGAAGGCTACACATGGAAACGGCTGGTTACCGCTTCCATGTATCAGCCTTGACAAGCCCCATATTAGTAAGTAGATGAAAGTTAATTTCCTGTTAACTCATCTTGTGCTTCTTGTGCTTCATCCGTCCAAATACCTTGATCCTTGAAGAATTCAACAGCTGCTTCATGGTATGGAATCTCGGGCGATTCATCAAACATCTGTTCAGGGTTCCAGGTCTTTAACCAAGGATGAACATCATACAATTCTTCGTGATGCTCCCATAACGCCTCCAACATTTCATAAATATCTTCGCCATTCATATGGGTAGAACTGACAAGGTAATTTGGATATTGGATGGCTGTTGTTTCTTCAGACAGGTACCCCTCTGGTTGAACGGAGGTCATCTGTGCCGCAGGTATACGGGTTTTAATTTCGTTAAACACATCATCCGGAACATTATCAATTTCATCCGGTCCATAATCATCCAAAAAATCAAAGCCTTTCAGCCCGGTAGTACTGTGCGCTTCCTGCATTAACGGCGTAGATGGCACAAGTGCAAATGTAGCATCAAGCTGATTGTTCTGAAGCCCTTCGACGCCTCGGTCAATGGAAGGAACAGGCACTTCGTTTACGTCATCCCAGGAAAGACCGTTGGCATAGAGGGTTGCTTCGGATATAAGCTGAGCTACTGTTGCTCCAGAAAAGTCCGAAGCGACACGTTTTCCTTCCAAATCAGCAACGCTTTCAATATCAGAGTCTTCTCGAACAGCTAAGCCGGTTGCTTTGATAAAATTTCCCCGGACGATAAGACGTAATTCATCAAGAGATTCATCATAACCAACTTCTTCGTTTCCTTGATAAGCAAAGATCATATCTGGTGCGCTGTCTACACCTAAATCAATTTCCCCTTCATTTAATAGTGGAAGCCATGCGTTTATACCGGCATAGGGCTGGATAGAAGTGGAAACATCAGAGTTTTGATTAATCATGCTGGCCAAACCATTTCCGATAGCATTAACAGAAGTTCCCTGAGGAGAAGTAGCGAAACTATAAGTATCTCCACTTTCATCTGGTGTTTGACCTTCCTCTAATGGTTCACTTTCACCCCCTGCTGCTTCTTCTCCGTTTTGTTGGTCCGTCCCCCCTTCTACGCTGTTACCGGCGTCACTTCCTTCCCCGCATGCAGATAATAGAAGAAAAGCTCCTCCTGTAATCAATAACCTTCGCAAAATTTTTTTCATATTTTCACCTCTTATGATAGAATGTGTTTTTAGTAATAAGATAGCGCTTTCATAAGTCAAAAAATAAAACTAGATTTCTGAATTTTTCAAAATATGTAAATGAGTCGATTTATTATTTATAATCATCTATAAACCCCCTTTGTTTAGTAAAAATTATCATTTCTGACTCGCTTAGTGAGATTACTAACTCATTTAGTAATGAAAGTATAGCAACTTTTCAGATAACAGTCAATATGAATTAATATTTAGGAAAAAGAACAAAGGGCAGTGGAGGGCAGTGTGTTGTCATAATAACTCGCTCAGTGAGTTTTACTTCTTATTTAATCGGAAAATCTGTTAGAATAAATAAAGAGTTAAAATTGAAAAATTATTCCTGGAGGTATTTATGCGTACTGTAAATATGAATCCGATCCGATCTGTGGACCGAGCAGTTGATATATTATTGGCCTTCTCGGCTGATAAATATGAATTAAATATCGACGAATTATCAGAAATTACACAAATTCCAAATTCCACCGTTTATCGAATCCTGTGTACCTTGGAACGAAGAAGTTTGGTGCAATTTAATGAATCTACGATGAAGTATAAACCCGGGGTGCAGCTCTTTGCTTTAGGATCCCTTACGCCATACGCATTAGACGTAAGGGAGGAAGCAGAAGAAATTTTAGAAGACATATACGAGAAAACTGGCCAGACGATTATTATGGCTGTTCCGGATGGGGATGAAATTATCTATGTATATAAAAAGGAAAAAAACCACGGTCTTAAATTTTCATCATCGATCGGACAGCGCCGGCCTTATACTTATGGCGTGCTCGGTCCGAACATATTGGCTTTCCTGCCGAAAACGGAGAGTGACCGAATCTTAGAAAAGCCGAGGGCCTCTTATACAACAAAAACAGAGACAGATAACAGCGTCATGCGGAAGCGGATGGAACGTATTCGTGAAACAAAACTGTATGTAGAATCAGACGAAACAACTCTGGGAGTTACAGGGGTTGGGGCCCCTGTTTTTGACATGAACGGAGAAGTTATTGCTGCCATTGGTGCACTTGGTCCTACCGTTTATATCGAAGACCAAATGGATCTTGTTAAGGAACTTATTCATGAAGGGGGAAACAAAATATCCCAAAAAATGGGCTTCCATTCATAACAAGCCAGAATCTGCTGTAATAGAGCTTCGCTGGTACGGTCACTAAGACGCGTCTATAGTGACCGTACACGTGCGTATGTAAGTTTTTTTGAAAGCGGACCAAGGGGGATCTTCCATAACAAAGAAATAGAAAAATACAGCGTTTTGATATGATAATATTCAAAACAATATTCAGCGTTTTTAAAGGAATTTTTCTATCTATGCAGAAAAAGTAGGAAAGGATGTGAGTAATGATGAAAAGTGATGGATTTACTTATGCGGCAGATATGACCAATCAGCTGGCGGAAGAACTGCCGGAACCATTATGGGATAAACCGCTGATTGATGAAGTCGGGACGGTGCGCCAGCTCTTCAGGCATATCATCCGCGTGCGGGGTGTGTACAGCAGCGCGTTTGTCACAGGAAAAGTTGAGTTTCCCGGCTACCTTGTGGCAGATGAAGCTAATCTGCATCAGGAACTTCGCCGGAGCACAGAGGAGATGGCTCAATCTTTTGAAAATACGCATCTTTCTGAAATTAGAATGTATCAGGATTATATTGCCCCGGAGGAGCTTCTGCATACAGCTATCCAGCATGAAGGAATCCATCAGGGCCAGTATTATATCGCCTTTCAACAGGCAGGTATTCACATCCCGGAACAATGGAAAATGGACTGGAATTTATAGATGTATAAATGTAATTCGTATTGTAAACGGTAACAAAGTTTGGTAGTCTTATCATAACATAAGTCATCAGATGACCATATCTTTAACGAAACATGGGAGGCCTGACAACCGATGAAAGTATCCTTATTTATCACATGTCTCGGGGATATGTTTTATCCCGGCGTAGGCAAAGACATGGTAGAACTGCTGGAAAGACACGGCTGTGAAGTGGATTTTCCGGAAGAGCAGACATGCTGCGGACAGCCGGCATTTAACAGCGGTTATCATTCCGATACAAAAAAAGTCGCAAAGCATATGATTAAGACGTTCGAGGAGGCGGAAGCAGTAGTGACCCCATCCGGATCCTGTGCGGGGATGCTGAAAGAATATCCCGGTCTGCTGGAAGAGGAACCGAAATGGAGAAAACGTGCAGAAGAACTGGCAGGAAAAACCTATGAGCTTACGCAGTTTTTGTACCGAGAACTGGGAGTTACAGATACAGGGGCAGTATTGCATGCCAGAGCCACGTACCACTCTTCCTGCCACATGATGCGCCTTCTTGGGGAAAAAGAAGCCCCCTATAAGCTGCTGGAGAATGTGACAGGTCTTGATTTAAGAGACTTGCCGAATAGACAGGATTGCTGCGGATTCGGTGGGACGTTTTCGGTGAAAATGACGCCGATTTCCGAGCAGATGGTCGATGAAAAAGTCGATCACGTAGAAGAGACGGAAGCAGAAATCTTAATCGGGGCAGACAGCGGCTGTCTCATGAATATCGGGGGCCGGATGAACCGCCGGAATAAAAAGGTGAAAGTGATGCATATCGCACAAGTATTAAACCACAGAGAAATACAGGAAGGAGGAGAAGACTATGCCGATGAAAATCGCGCCGGAACAAACATTTAATGAGCGTGTCCAGACAGGACTGGATGATTCCTACATGAGAGAAACAGTCCGGTCTGCGCAGGAGCGGCTGTATACAAACAAATCCAAAGCAGAAAACGACTTGGGGCACTGGGAGGAGTGGCGCACGTTATCCGAGCAAATTCGTTCCCATACACTTGAAAATCTTGATTATTATTTGGAGCAGCTGAGCGATAATGTCGTGAAAAACGGAGGGCATATATACTTTGCCCAGACCCCCGAAGAAGCCAATCAATATGTGAAAAAGGTAGCAGCTGAAAAAGAAGCTAAAAAAATTATTAAGTCCAAATCAATGGTTACGGAAGAAACAAGTATGAATGAGGCCCTCGAGGAAATAGGAATCGAAGTAGTGGAATCGGATCTGGGGGAATACATTCTGCAGGTTGACGACCATGACCCCCCTTCACACATTGTGGCTCCAGCTCTGCACAAAAATAAGGAACAAATTCGGGACACCTTTGAACGGCTAAAAGGATACGATAAATCCTCGAAACCGGAAGAATTGACACAGTTTGCACGAGAGCAGCTGCGGGAGGAATTTCTGGAAGCTGATATTGGAATTACCGGGTGCAACTTTGCCGTGGCTGAATCAGGGAGTGTCGCGCTGGTAACTAATGAAGGGAATGCGCGGCTGGCAACCACCATACCAAAAACCCAGATCTCTGTGATGGGGATGGAGCGGATTGTACCAACGTGGGAAGAACTTGATATCATGGTCAGTATGCTGTGCCGCAGCGCGGTAGGCCAGAAGCTTACAAGCTATGTGACCGGGTTGACGGGACCCAGGGGAGAAGATGATCTGGATGGTCCGGAAGAGTTCCACCTTGTCGTCCTTGATAATGGGCGATCCAACATACTGGGAACAGCTTTTCAATCCGCTCTGCACTGTATCCGCTGTGCGGCCTGTATCAATGTGTGTCCGGTATACCGGCACGTGGGAGGGCATTCTTACGGATCAATTTATCCAGGTCCGATCGGGGCGGTCCTCACTCCGCTTCTGGAAGGGTATGAAGATCATAAGGATCTCCCATACGCCTCCAGCTTATGCGCAGCCTGTACGGATGCCTGCCCTGTCAAAATACCGCTTCATGAACATTTAATTGAGCACCGGAAAATTATTGCGGAAGAAGAAAAGAAAACGTCTCTCGGGGAGGCCTATGCCATGAAAGGATTCGGGCTTGCCGCCAGTTCTCCCGGGTTGTTTCAGATGGCAACGAAAACAGCTCCTTATATGCTTTCTCCTCTAACAAAAGAGGGAGCTATTGAAAAGGGACCGGGTATGATGAGCGGCTGGACAGAAATCCGCAGCTTTCCCGCACCGGAAAAAGAAAGGTTTAGAGACTGGTTTAAAAACCGCAGCAAAAAGGGGAGCTCGTCATGACAAAAGGAACCATGTACAATCGTGAAGCCTTTTTAAACAACATTGCCGCCAAACTGGGGAGAGAGCGGAAGCGGTCCGGTGTAACCCGGCCGATATATGAGACACAGCCACAATGGGACGTGATGGCGGACTACTCCACGGACCAACTGGTAGATGTATTAAAGAAACAATGTGAGGTTATCCATACGGACGTGGAAGAAACCACAATGGAGAAGCTGCCAATTGTTATCGATTCGGTCCTAAAAAAATACGGGGCAGAAAAGGCTGTAGTCTGGGACGACCCGCGTTTTTCAGCTTTTGGATTGGATTCCTTCCTTGTTCGGGAAGACGTTGACATCTGGGGAGAAGCTCCCGGACGGGAAAACATCCGCATTTCGGAACAGGCAGACCTCGGCATCACATTTGCGGATTACACCTTGGCAGAATCCGGTACTGTAGTACTGATGAACGGGGTTGGCAAAGGTCAGTCGGTCAGTCTTCTGCCTACCTATTACATCGGATTAATTCCGCTGAGTACAATAGTTCCAAGAATGAGCCAGGTGACCAGGAGCATTCATAAAGAAGCAGAAGCAGGGCGCCGCGTTCCTTCCTGTATTAACTTTATCTCCGGGCCAAGCAACAGTGCGGATATTGAACTGGACCTGGTGGTGGGGGTGCACGGGCCGATACGTGCTACGTACATTTTATTTGATGACCGATAATGCCTGCGGCAAGCCTGTGTTATAATGAATCCCAATAGGTCATGAAGGAGAACGCCGTATGACGTATAAACAAATCGAAACAAAGAAAATCTCTGAAATTGTACGTGAACAAATTGAAGAGATGATTAAAAAAGGAGACATTCAGCCGGGAGATAAACTGGATTCCGTCGTCTCCCTTTCCGACCAGTTTCAGGTCAGCCGCTCCGCTGTCCGCGAAGCGCTCAGTGCACTCCGGGCAGTGGGTATCGTTACGATAAAGCAGGGGGAAGGAACGTTTGTGAATAATTACGATTTCTCTGAAGTACTGGACCCGATGAAACCAGAACGAATTATATCAAAAAAAGAAATGCTGGAGCTATTTGAAATCAGAAAAATCATGGAAGTCGGGGCCGCGGAGCTGGCGGCGGAAAAGCATACTACAGCCCAACTGGCAGAGATGAAAAAGGCATTGGAGGAAATGGGAATTGCTTCCGGGGAAGATAATGTCGGCGAAGCGGCAGACGTTGCTTTCCATATGGCCGTTGCAGAAGCATCCTGTAACACCCTGATGGTTGATATGATGGATCAGCTCTCTGATACGCTGCGAAAAACAATGTTTGAAAGCCGCCGGGTATGGCTGTTCTCGGAAAAAAGAACCCTGCAGCGGCTGTACGAAGAACACGAGAATATTTACCAGGCCATTGCCGATCGTGATCCTTCTGCTGCCCGGACGTCCATGCTCGATCATTTGGCTAATGTGGAGCAAACATTAATAAAGAGTCTAAGCTGAAACTACACTGGAAAAGCCGAGTCAAAAGAAAGTTGCCTCGGCTTTTTACTGTTCTAAGTTCAAAAAGTATCCAGCCCCCGAACGCTCGAAGGCACATAAGAAGGGAGGCGGCAGCTATGGAGAACTGGAACAAACGAATTTCAGCTCTTATTCTTCTCCAAAGTGGCTTTTGAGCTTGCTAGAAAAACGATAAGGAGATGGAGTGTACTCCAAATACTCCTGGAAGACACTAAAAGATAAACATGAAATCTTACTGTTCTCCAACCTTTGCATGGAACACATTAGCTCCAAATAATGATGCTGTACTGTCCTCCCCTACTATCCTATCCCTGCACGGTCTATCGTCTTAACCACGATTTTTCTTATTAGGCAGTTTTCGTAAGCTAAATCCTAACAACCAAAAGAGTCCAGCACAGAGAAGGAGACTGAAAGCCGGTGGGCCAAGGGCAATAACAATATCCTGATAGGTCCATGGATAAAAATAGTTCATGCCATACGCAGCACCACTTAACAGGGCGCTTCCACACGCCGGCAGGAAAATGGCTTTCGGAAAGCGCCGCAGTTTGAATGCTGCGAAACCTCCAAGCAGCGCATACAGGATGAGCGTCGTAGTAGGATTCATGAGAAAGAGCGCCGTCGAGCTAAGCCATCTCTGCTGAGAATGATTGGGAACATCGAGCTCAATCGTGGTGGCTTCTTTATCGGCAAGATCCATGGAACGAAGTTTATAGGACTCCGGCTGGTCGGGCCAGTTTTCATCTTCTACATACATCACTTGGTTGGATTTATGATAGAAAGACGGGGATTCTATATTACTGCTGTCCGCGGTTAATCGTTCACTCTGCCCCGTTTCATTATTAAACAGAAAAAGATCATATTGATTTGTCTTCTCCGCTGCGGCAGTGTTTGATATGGCACTGTAAGCCACCTGCTGTCCATCCGGAGCAAGGACCGCTCCATAGATTCCGGTTGGAAATTGTTTATAGGAGGCGGGAATATCACTCGTCTCCGATAAAGGATAAGTACGTATTTCTTCCTTATTTTCCTCGGTGATATTGAAAAGCAGATATTCTCCCTGCGGAGAAATGGATAAGTGGCTCATGATAAAGTAATCATTGTTTGTTATTTTCTCTGTTTCCCCAGACCCGCGTTCTATCGCATAAATATCAAAACTGCCCGCTGATGTGCTGTCTTCAGCCATCCAATCTTCCGTTGGAATTCCAATGGCATATATCGTCGTACCGTTCGGGGAAAAAACAGCATCCCGGATATGGAGGTCGTCCCCGGTTAAACGTTGTGGTTCCGATTCTCCAAGCCGGACCGTAAATAAAGAATGGATCTGCTCCTTGGTTTCATCTAAAAAAAGCAATTCCTCCCCGTCGGGAGAAAAAACCGGGTTGGTCTCGTCTGCACTGGCAGCATTGGTAACCCGGGCCGCATGACTGCCGTCCATGTTGGCAGTGTACAGATAGGTACTCCCGTTTATATAATAAGAAACAGCGATTCCGCTGTCCTGAGGTGCGATAGCTGCATCACTTCCCATTCCGGTATAAAAACGGTATTCGTCAAAAAGGAAGGAAAGAAAAATAGATGCAAGCAGTAACATAGATAGAAGGAGGAGCAAAGACCGTGAAAGAAGTGCCTGTTTCATATACAACCGCCTGCCTGAATTTGGTATAATTACTTTTTCAATGATATCATCAATTATTTTATAAATGTAGCTGAAATAACATTTTTAGGAAAATAGAAGGAGGTATAAAGAAACAGACGAAAAGGGGGGGTATTGATGGACCGTATTTCGATAAGACGTATTGATACGATGGATAAGGTGGAATGGGATCGTCTCTGCGCTGAAAGCAGAGCAGAGGACCTTCGCTTTTTGACACGATTAGAACGGGAGTATGCGATTGGGGAGAATACGTCCGGAGAACAAGGCGAAGCGCTTTTTGGGGCATGCCTGGAAGATGGCACATTAATTGCTGTCGGCGGCATCACCAAGGATTCCTATTCCGATATAGAAGAAACGGGGAGAATCAGACGTTTTTATGTATCGGCGGACTATCGCCAATATGGGGTGGGCGCCAGACTGCTTGCTGAAATGATTCGTTACGCCGAATCTTATTATGAGTGGCTCGTTTTATTCGCGGATACGGAACGAGCTTCCCGGTTTTACATGGCCCATGGCTTTCTGGAAAGCGCAGATTACCCATTTGCAACTCATTTTATGAAAATATGACAATTTCCTCCTCTTAACGATGGTGGAAAAAAGAAGGAGTTCAAGAATGACAGGCCAGACAAGAAGACTAACAGTGGAAGATGCCCCTTCCTGTGCTTCGTTACGAAAAGAAGCTTTAGCAGACAGCCCGGAAGCTTTTGCTTCCACTTACCAGGAAGAAGTGAAAGATGGCGATTTTATGGGAAAAGTTCAGCAGCGCCTCCTTTGCCGGGATGCAGTTACATTTGGAAGTTTTTATGAGGATCAGCTGGTGGGAACGGTCATGGTTTGGAAAAAATCGATTCAGAAAATGAGGCATAAAGCAGATATTGAAGCCATGTATGTAACAAAAAGATATCGCGGCTCCGGGGTTGGAAGGGCTCTGATGCAGGCTGTATTTGCTCAGGCTCGTATCTGGGATTTGGAACAGCTGCAGCTCGCCGTTGTCTCTTCCAATCAGGAAGCCAAAGCGTTTTATCACTCTTTTGGTTTTCAGACTTACGGGGTGGAAAAAGCAGCCTTGAAGCACAATGGGGTTTACTGGGATGAAGAGTATATGACCTTGTTCTTGTAAGCGATGATAGACGTTCTGATTTTATCCTCTTCAACCTCGTATTTCGATTCTCTGTCCATTTCCACATATTGCGGAAGAAGGTATGTACGTTATAGGATTTTTTTCATCATACAATAATAGTGTAAGGGGTTACAGAAGAGAGGGGGTGATGAGGTGGAACAGTTAAATCACCGGCAGACAGAACTGTTGTTATTTCTATTGAACCACGAGGGGTTTCACACCTCGCAATCCATTGGAGAACATTTTCAAGTGACCTCCCGGACGGTGCGAAATGATGCGGACCGTATTGCTGCTGTGTTGGAAGAATGGCAGCTTGACGCTGAAGTTGTACGGAAACCAAGCGAAGGAATCAAGCTCAGAACGTCTATTAAAACCGCCCAGATTATAAAAATGGCGTTAGAGCCAAAACCCCATACCTTAAGTGAACCTTTACGGGAATTGATTTTAGAATTATCCGGGCGCCGTAAATTTATCCAGTTACAGGATATCATGAATACCTATTTTGTCAGCCGCTCCAAAGCTGTTCAATTATTGGACGAGGCAAAGCTGTGGCTGCGGCATTACGGTCTGGACCTGGAGCGGAGGAAGCCGAAAGGAGTTCGGATAAGCGGAGATGAATGGAATCTTCGTAGAATGATGAAGGATCTTTCCATAGAGACGGAACGTCCCGCGTCGTTTGATTATGATTTTCAACTCGTTTTCCAGGAATTTATAAAAATGGAACAAGCACTTCGTTTCCCTTTGACCGATAGAGCCCGCAATAATTTGTTATATCATACTTTGATATTTATTCAGCGTCTCCGTTTAGGAAAAATGATTGAGAAAACGACAACGGACATTCACGAAAAAATAAACGATCATCCGGAGTATAAGCTGGCCGTTCAATTTGTCCAAGGGATTTCCGAGGTTTTCCAGATAACTATACCGGCGCAGGAGGCAGATTATTTTGCTTTGCACCTGTTGGGAAGTAAGCGTGAAAGAATGAATGAAAAAGAAACCTTGGACTCCTGGAAACTGCTCGATAACGACGCCGTGTCCATTATGGAAAAATTTATTGAAGCGGTAGCATCGGATTTTT
Source organism: Salibacterium aidingense DSM 18341 (assembly GCF_000429685.1). Classification (GTDB taxonomy): domain Bacteria; phylum Bacillota; class Bacilli; order Bacillales; family Marinococcaceae; genus Salibacterium; species Salibacterium aidingense. The sequence continues at coordinate 8,984 of NZ_AUCI01000024.1, read as the reverse complement.
CTTCGGATATGGCCTATGATGATGATTTTAAAAGAGCACTGGTGCTTCATTTTCAAACCACCCTGCACCGGCTTCGTTATCAGCTTAGAGTGGATAATCCGATGCTGGCGGAAACAAAAAAAGAATATGCTTCTTCCTTTGAATGGGTAAGGCATTGGACACAGACAGTGGATGAACCTTTGCTGAAAGAGGTGCCGGAAGATGAAATTGGGTTTTTGGCTATCCACCTCCAATCGGCAATTGAGAGACACCGTCAGATGAACGAACCCGTGCGCAAAGTGTTAGTTGTCTGTGAAACCGGGATGGGTACGGCCTATTTAATCAAAGAAAAGTTCAATAACCTGTTCCCGGGCATAAGGGAAACGGAAGTCTCCTCTGTTCATAACTGGAAACTCAAAGAGCAGCATTTCCACCCGGATTTAATACTGTCAACGGTAACCATCGACGATGAACGAGTATTCCAAATCTCCCCTGTCTTTTCAAAAGAGGATCAAGAAGCTCTTGTACATTGGATGAACGATAAAGAAGATGGCTGGCCTGCGATTGCTCAATATTGTGATCCCTCTTTGTTTTTCCCGGCCTTCACAGCCGATTCCAGAGAACAGGCGATTGAAAAGCTGGCAGGGGAATTGGCAGAGAAAGGGTTTGCTTTTCCATCTCTTTGCAGACATGCCCTGGAACGGGAAAAAATGGGAAGCACGGCTATTTCCCCGGAAATAGCTATTCCGCATGGTCATGCAGAGGATGTTAAGACTTCCGCTATTGCCATAGGGATATTGGAACATCCGGTGGAATGGGAAGGAGAAACCATTTCCCTGATCTTTTTTATTGCTGTGGAGTATGAATCTTCGGGGGAGGCAGAAGCTCTGTTTAAGGAATTATTTCAGTTATCGGAGCAGAAAACATTCACACAAAAAGTGAAACAAGCAAAAACGTATGAAGAGTTTTTAGGGTACTTACAGAAAAAGGAGGTTTCAGAATGAAGCTTGTTGGAATTACGTCTTGTCCCAATGGGATTGCCCATACGTATATGGCAGCAGAAAATCTGAATAAAGCTGCTAAAGAAAAGGGTATAGATATAAAAGTAGAAACTCAAGGGTCTATTGGAGTAGAAAATGAACTGACGGAAGAAGATATAGAAAGCGCAGATGGAGTTGTTATAGCTGCTGATAAAACAGTAGAAAAATCACGTTTTGAAGGGAAGCCGGTACTTGAAGTCGCTTCATCGGATGCCATAAGAAGAGCGGACGAATTGCTTGCCCAGTTTGAAAACAAAGAGGTAGCGACGTATTCCGAACGTTCCGGCAAAGAGAAGGCGAAGGAAAAAATTGAGGAAGATAAAGCGAAGAAGAAGAAAAAGCAGAACCCGGTTTACCGCCATCTGATGAACGGCGTGTCCTACATGATTCCGTTTGTGGTGGTAGGCGGTCTGTTAATAGCCATCTCCCTAAGCCTGGGTGGAGAACCGACGGAAGACGGCCTTGCCATTCCGGAAGGTACGTTCTGGAGTGCGATCAACCAGCTTGGCGGCACGGCATTTAATTTTATGGTGCCGATTCTAGCCGGGTTCATCGCCATGAGTATCGCGGACCGGCCCGGACTTGCGCCGGGGATGATCGGCGGTTTCATCGCAAACGATGGCAGTTTTTACGGCAGTGAAGCCGGAGCCGGTTTTATCGGAGGAATTCTTGCCGGATTTCTGGCCGGTTATATTGCAAAGTGGATTAAAGAGGTAAAGGTCCCGGAAATGATTCAGCCCATAATGCCGATTTTGATTATTCCTATTCTGGCTTCTTTGGCTGTTGGCTTGATATTCATCTACGTATTAGGTGCTCCGATCGCAGGATTAATGGAAGCAATGACCAATGGTCTGGAAGGAATGGAAGGCGGCAGCCGGATTCTGCTTGGTATCATACTCGGTGCCATGATTAGTTTTGATATGGGCGGACCATTCAACAAAGTCGCCTTTTTATTCGGTGCTGCCCTGATTACGCAGGGGCAGCCGGAAGTGATGGGAGCGATTGCCGCAGCTATCTGCACACCGCCGCTCGGCATGGGACTGGCTTCCCTTTTGTTTAAAAAGAAATTTGAAAAAGACGAGCGTGAAGCAGGGAAAGCAGCAGTGGCCATGGGGCTTGTCGGCATAACAGAGGGAGCCATTCCTCTGGCCGCAGCGGATCCGTTCCGCGTCATCCCAAGTATTATGGCAGGCGGAATGACAGCCGGCGCTATTGCTATGCTGGGAGGCGTCGCCGATCATGTCCCGCACGGAGGTCCGGTCGTTGCCGTATTTGGGGCGATAGACAACGTGATCATGTTCTTTATTGCTATTGTCATAGGAACGATTGTGACAGCCCTGCTCGCTAATGTATTAAAGAAACCAGTTGTGGAGGGATCCTGAGATGGAAATAGACACATTAGTACAGGAAGACGCGGTAAGTGTAGCATTAAAAAGCACCAGCAGGGCAGAGGCATTGGAAGAAATGGTGGATTTACTGCCCGCATCCGCACTTCAAGACAAAAACCAATGCCTGGAAGATATCCAAAAACGCGAACAGGAAGGAAGCACCGGAATCGGGTTTGGTTTTGCCATTCCACACGGTAAATCAAACGGGGTCCAACAGGCGGCAATAGCGATTGGAAAAACAGAAGAAGGCCTTGAATGGGAAAGCTTGGACGGCAAGCCGGTAGAAGTGATATTCCTGATCGCCGTGCCGGAAGAAAACGCAGGAGATGATCACTTAAAGATTTTACAGCAGTTGTCGAGGAAGATGATGGATGAAACATTCCGTGACTCGTTAAAAGGGGCGGACACGAAAAAACAGATCGTCGACATTGTTTCGAAAATATAGGGAGGTAAAAAGGGGAACTGTTCATGAGGACAGTCCCCCTTTTTAAATATTGTCAACATCGCTGTTGCCTTATTCCTCTTTTCCTTCTATTGATGGCGCTAATGGCAACGCTTTATTATAAAAGTGTAGGTCATTCATCTTAGGCATTTGTCATAATTCGTTTAAATCATGTCAACATTAAATGGAGGAGGGGTCTCTATGAGTGCAGAAGAAAACCAAAAATCCGGCTCGATCAGGGCGAAAGTCCAGCGCTTCGGAAGCTATTTAAGCGGCATGATTATGCCGAACATCGGGGCGTTTATTGCCTGGGGGATTATTACCGCTCTGTTCATTCCGGACGGATGGACACCAAATGAAGATCTGGCTTCGTTGGTGGATCCGATGATCAATTACTTGCTGCCGCTGTTAATCGGGTATACCGGTGGTAAGATGATCCACGATACCCGCGGCGGGGTCGTCGGTGCCATTGCCACCATGGGTGTCATTGTTGGGGCAGACATTCCAATGTTTCTTGGGGCTATGGTGATAGGCCCGCTTGGCGGCTACCTGATCAAGAAATTTGATGACGCGGTGGATGGAAAGATCCGCCAGGGTTTTGAAATGCTCGTGAACAATTTCTCCGCCGGTATCATCGGCGGCGCGATGACGATTATTGGTTATTACGCGATTGGCCCGTTTGTAGCAGGATTCAACAATATCCTTGCTGCCGGTGTGGAAGCTATCGTAAATGCCGGTCTGCTGCCGCTGGCCAGTATCTTTATTGAACCAGCAAAAGTATTGTTCTTAAATAATGCTATCAACCACGGAATTTTGACTCCGCTTGGTACCAATGAAGTTAGCGAAACCGGGCAGTCCATACTGTTTATGCTGGAAACCAATCCTGGTCCGGGCCTTGGGGTGCTCTTGGCTTATTGGGTATTCGGCAGAGGGATGTCAAAAAGCTCGGCACCTGGTGCAGCTCTTATTCATTTTGTGGGTGGAATTCATGAAATCTACTTCCCGTACATTCTGATGAAACCACAATTGCTACTTGCCGTTATCGGTGGCGGAATGAGCGGTGTATTTACGTTTGTATTATTTGATGCTGGTCTGCGTGCGGTACCTTCTCCAGGAAGCATCATCGCCTACTTTGCTATGACACCCCCCGGAAACTATGTCGGTGTCGCATTAGGTATCATTATCGCAACTGCCGTCTCCTTTGCTATTGCCTCTGCGATTCTGCGTTTCAGCAAAGCCGAAGAAGAAGATCTCGGGTCCGCTGCTTCTAAAATGGAAGAAATGAAAGGCAAAGAAAGCAGTGTGACATCCGGACTGAAGGAAGAGGGAGCAAAGCCGGGCCAGCTTTCCGCACACGACATTAACAAAGTGGTGTTTGCCTGTGATGCCGGGATGGGATCGAGTGCCATGGGGGCCTCTGTCCTGAAAGATAAAGTGAAAAAAGCCGGCCTTGATATGGAAGTGACAAATTCGGCGATCAATCAAATTCCGGAGGATGCCGATGTGATTATTACCCATAAAGATTTGACGGAACGGGCGGAAGCCAAACGTCCCGATGCAGAACATGTATCGGTCGACAATTTCCTTGGCAGCGACAAGTACGATGAACTTGTAGATCGCTGGAAGGCGGATCAGGAATAATGGTAGGGTAGTTGAAAGGGGGGATTTCCCTTGACTATGGACTATATCACCGCAAGAGAAAGGGAATTGCTGCGTTATTTATTAAAACAGGAAGACGATACCCCGGTCGCTGTTGCGGCAGAAGCCTTGAACGTCAGTTCCCGGACGATCCACCGGGATTTAAAAGGACTGGAAAAAACAGTTCAGCAATTCGGCCTTGAACTAAAAAAATCAACAGGAAAAGGCGTGAAAATCCAGGGGCCTGAAAGTAAAAAACAAGACCTGGAATTAACGCTGCTCCAGCCTTCTGTGGTCGAATACTCAGGTGAAGAAAGAAGGACGTTAATCCTTTGTAAGCTGCTGGAACGCACGGAGCCGATAAAACTGAATACGCTGGCGGTGGAGCTTAAGGTCACCACAGCTACCATCAGCTATGATCTCGACAGGCTGGAGGAATGGTTCACAACCACTGACCTCCGCCTGGATAGAAGAAGAGGCTTCGGTGTCATCGTGCAAGGCAGTGAATCTGCAAAGCGGGCAGCCATAAGCAGTTTGATTGCGGAAAATTTTGCAGAAGCAGATTTATTTCGTGTCATGCGGGAAAATATTAAGAATAAAGCCTCCAGTACGGATTCCGGAACGATATCAGAAAGACTGCTTGGTCTGGTAGAAAAAGATAAATGGCTGACTGTGGAAAAAATCCTCGCGGATATGAGAGAGGAACTTCCTTATTATTTCGCCGACAGCGCCTATATCGGTCTCGTGGTTCACCTGACGCTGGCGATAGAACGCATATCCCAGGGAGAAAACATTGAGATAAATGAAACGTATCTGGAAACATTAAAGGACACGAAAGAATATGAGATGGCTCAGGCCCTGATATGGAGACTGGAAAAAGTATTTCAGCTCAAAATTCCAGAAGCCGAGATCGGCTATATTACCATGCACCTTCGAGGAGCAAAAATAAGAGAAGATCAAGATCATCTGCCTGATCTTGATCACTTATCCTCTGCAGTTCACGCCAAAGCATTAATAGCCTATATGCAAAACGCAACAGGAGAACCGTTGAAAGAAGATCCATCGCTGTATCAGGGACTGGTAGCCCATCTGGATCCTGCTTTATACCGGATTCAGGAAAATATGCGTATCCACAACCCATTATTGGAAGAAATAAAAAAAGATTATCAAGAACTATTTCTTCTGGTGAAAAAGGCTGCGGAAAACGCGCTCCCGGAGCTGAAGCTGCCGGAATCAGAAATTGGATATTTAGCTCTCCATTTTGGGTCTGCCCTGGAGAAGATACAACATCACCGAAAAGTAAATGCGCTTGTTGTTTGTTCCAGCGGTATCGGTTCATCGAAAATGCTCGTTACCCGGCTGCGGAAAGAAGTTCCGGAAATCAAGGAATTGAAAAATATTTCCATGATGGATCTAGAAGAAAATAAGGATCAATACGATGTCGTCATTTCGACACTGGAGCTGAACAGTGAAGATTTTCCAAATATTGTGGTGAACCCTTTTTTAACCCATCAAGACGTGGACAAGGTCAGGTTTTTTATTAAACAGCTGGCAGGGAAAAAAACCCCATCTCCTGCGGAGGATTCTACAGGGACATCCAGCAGAGATTCTATTCAGGTATTAAATGGAATACAACGTTACAGCGGAATCATTGTAACGCTGCTGGAAAGATTTCAAGTGCTGCCCCTGGCGGAGGACGCAGACGCCTATCAAGTACTGAGATCGGCCGGCATCCAAATAAAAAAAGCAGGACTGCTGAATGATGCTGAAGCAGCAGTGCAAGGGTTATGGACAAGGTATGAGCGCGGCGGCATTGCCCTGCCGAAATCACGGCTTGCGTTATTTCATTCCAGAACGAAGGAAGTAAAGAGTCCCTGTTTTTATATTCAGCCGCTCGCCCGTTCTATCCCCCTGCTGGCGATGGACAGCACCAGTACGGATGTGGAGCATTTCTTAATACTGCTGGCCCCGGAAGAAGATCCGGCAGAAACGTACGAAGTGCTGAGTGCCATCAGTGAACAGCTGATCGCAGATGACGAGGCCATGGAAGTGTTCGCTTCCGCAGAGGAAAAGCGGATCAAGGCGCATATGGGCTCCGCTTTTCGTGAATGGTTAAAAGAAAAATTATAAAAGGATAGGAGTGGAGCAAAATGAGTAAACCTATTCTCCAGGAAGAAAATATTAAAATGAACGCAGCCTTTTCCGGGAAAGAAGAAGCTATACGTGAAACAGGGAGAATTTTAGTAGATCAGGGATATGTAGAAGAGTCTTATATTGATGCAATGCTGGAACGGGAAGAATTGACCTCCACGTATATGGGGAATTATGTGGCTATCCCGCATGGGACAGAGGAGTCCAAAGATCGAATTAATGCATCCGGCCTGGCTGTTGTGCAGGTGCCGGACGGGGTTGATTTTGGCGGCAATACGGTCAAAGTACTTATCGGCATTGCCGGAAAAGAAAATGAACATCTGGAAATTCTGCAGAAAATCGCCTTAATCTGTTCTGAAGAAGAAAACATTACGAAAATGCTGCAGGCCCCTGATAAATCGTCGCTGCTGGCTCAGTTTAATGAGGTGAAATAAATGAAAGCCCTGCAGATAGGTGCCGGTAACATTGGGAGAGGTTTTATTGGTCAGCTTTTGTCAGAAGCCGGGTATGAGCTGTGTTTTGCTGATATCAACGACGACTTGATTAAAAAGCTGCAGAACAGACAAGCCTACCGTGTGGAGCTAGCGGGGGAAGAGAAACAAGGGATAGACGTGGAGAATGTCGAAGCGGTTCACAGTATGCATCAGGAAGAGGAACTGCTGGGACGAATCGCAGAAGCAGACCTGATCACCACTGCGGTCGGCCCTAATGTTCTGAAAAGCATTGCTCCGGCTCTGGCCAAAGGCCTGCAAAAAAGATGGCGGGAGCATTCCAGGCCGTTAAATATCATTGCCTGTGAGAACATGGCTGGGGCCACCGATCAATTAAAGTCCTATATCAAAGAACACCTCACTTCGGAAGAAAAACAGCAGGCTGATATGTTCGTTGGGTTTGCCAATGCAGCCGTGGATCGTATCGTACCGGAACAGCCTCCCGAAAATGAGTTAGCAGTGACGGTAGAGCCTTTTTTCGAATGGGCGGTGGAAACTCCTTCCTTAAAAGGAGACCGGCCTGATGTGCCAACTGTTACATTCGTGGAAGATCTAACGCCGTATATTGAACGAAAGCTGTTTACTGTAAATACAGGACATGCAGCCCTCGCTTATCATGGATACGCGGCAGGTCTTCCAACGATTAAAGAGGCCGTAGAAACCCCGGCGGTTTATGAAAAATTTAAACAGGTGTTAGAAGAGACCAGCATTTTGCTCGAAAGCAAGCACGGATTTTCCGCAGAGGATATGAAACAGTACCGCTTTAAAATCACCGAGCGTTTCCGTAACCCCTATATTTCGGATTCAGTGGAAAGAGTCGGGAGAGGCCCTATACGAAAATTGGGACCTAAAGATAGGTTGGTCCGGCCGGCATTAGAACTGATGGAGCTTAACAAAGAACCAGAGGCGCTGGCTGGTACCATCGCTGCCTGCCTCGATTTCCAGTATGAACAGGATCCGGAAGCCGTCGAACTGCAGCAGCAGATTCAGGAAAATGGAAAAGAAGGAGCACTAACAACCTATACAGGATTGCCCGCCGGCCATCCTTTGATAAAAAAAGTATTATCACTTTAACTCGAAAGGGGCTGTATAAAAGGTACAGCTCCTTTTCTTTGCCTTAAAGATGAAACGCATGGGGCAGGAGCAGGAAAGCGAAGACATTCAGTGGTTCGCCAGCTAAAACCGGTCACGTCCTGTGGCAGATGCTGGCACTAGAACCTCCTGTTCGTCGAAGCAGCAGCAGCCGATCATAAGCGGTGGCGCTGCCGGTGACCCGCTGGGAGCCGATGCCGCTTCTTGTGCTTTGAAGTGAAAGCGTCTGACGGCAGTGTATGCCCTCCTTGGAAAGTTGATTGTCCCAGTTCTCTTTGGTATTGAATTGAAAAACCATGCTAGCCGAGGACATTTATTCCGTTATTTCTTCGGTTTTTCCCATTTTGAAGGGGGGATCGGACATCTGTTCCGTTATTCCCCCTTTAGAGTGTAAAAAAACAGCCCCAGAGCCCGGATAGCGGAACAAATAAATTTAGAATAAAAAGTGGACACCTTCTTCATGGACATGGCATGATAAAACCAACAAGGAGGGTTCCCCCATGGGTGAACAGCGTCAACAGTACAGCGAAGCTTTTAAAAAGGACACGGTCCGTTATGTCCAGCAGCACAAACAACAGAAAAACATCACCGACATTGCCGAGGACTTACAGATTCCTCGAAGCGCGTTGTATGAATGGATGAAGCAATACCGCGAATTTGACGACGAACCGGTTGTCGACCACCAACACGTCAAAGACCTGGAACGCCAGTTGAAAGCCAAAGAAAAGGAACTGGCGGATAAAGAAGAAGAACTGGCGATTTT
>NZ_AUCI01000023.1 GCF_000429685.1 Salibacterium aidingense DSM 18341 | reverse complement strand
GGTTTCCGTCCCATCAACAGGCGCATGACAAGATTTTTCGCTATATTGAACTGATTTACAACCGCAAGCGTATCCACAGTACCCTGAACTATTTGACCCCGGTGCAGTATTATAAACAGCAGGTTCTGCGGAGTCGAGCGCCCGTAGAAACCTCCTAATGCAGGCAGGAGAGTACTTTTTTCCTTAACCACCGCTCTAGATGATAGAGCGGATGGGTCAAGCGGTTTGAGCTTGACGCTTCCGCGGCATCATCTATCCTGACAGGTGGGAAAAAACCTGCGTCCGTTCCGTTTTATAACGGACAAATCATAAAAAAGGGTGTCTACTTTCTTGACATAGATCCAAAATGTCCGGAAAAGTTCACGAAGGCCGATTATTCGGCCATTTAACGGAATAAATGTCCTCAAGCCATCCTCATATCCCATTCGCTGATAACCGCAACATAGTGAAAGTACCCCCCTGACCAGGGTATGTTACATCCTAATTTAACAATAAATGTAAACTATAAACTTATAAATTTATAAAATGTACAATATTGACGATATTTATGTAAACTTTTTTATTTATAAAATTCATAAGTTTGTATCTGCTTATATCTTTTCTTTACTTATTTATACTTAGTCATCTGAACGTTTGTAGTAAAAACGATGTGTGATAAAGTGCAAACATAAGTCATTCAGAGGAGGTCTCCATGGACGATAAAGTGTTTCATGAAGTGGAGCAAGCACATAACCAGATTATTGAAAAACTTGCTGATAACATGCGTTCGTTTGGAACTTCCACTACGGTCGGCAGGGTATTGGGCATTATTTATATGAACCGTGCCCCCATGACATTGGATGAGCTGTCAGAACAAACAGGCATGAGCAAGACAAGAATGAGTCAGGTCGTCCGTGAAATGATGGAATTGAACATTGCCGAACGGACGTTTCAACTCGGGGGGCGGAAGGATTATTATCAGGTCGAGCAGGATTATTATCAGACCTTTATTTCCCTGTTTACGTCAAATTGGCGGCAGGCCATAAACAAAAGCAGACATTTTGAGCAGAAATTAAAGAACAGACTGGAAAAGCTGCTACAGACAGAAAGACTGACAGAAGAAGAAGAGGAACAAATAAATGAACTTCTTCATGAAATTTATGAATGGATGGAATACTACGACTGGATTTTCCGTTTGATTCAGTTTTTTGAAAGCGGAGAAGTGTTTGAACATGTACCAAAAAACCGAAGCATAAGAGGAGGGACTCATTCTGATGAATAAAAATCCGATTCTTTCCTGCGCTGTAACAGGAGCAGGGGAAACGACAGAGAAAAACCCGGATGTACCGGTAACACCCAAAGAAATTGCGGATTCATCCATAAAAGCTGCAAAAGCCGGAGCCACCATTGTCCATCTTCATGTAAGAGATCCAAAGACAGGAAAACTCAGCCATGATGTGGAGCTGTTTAAAGAAGCGGTGGAAAGAATTAGAGAAGCCGATACGGATGTCATCATTAATATAACAGCCGGCGGCGGCGGAGATTGGGTGCCAAGCACTGACGACCCAGCTAAAGGCGGTGCCGGCACAGATATTCAGATACCGCAGGAAAGGCATGAGCCGGTCGAAGAACTGCTGCCGGAAATTTGCACACTCGACTGCGGCAGTATTAATTTCGGCGATCAGGTATATATCAATCCAGGAAGCTGGCTGCGGGAACATGCAGCATTGATTCAGCAAAGCGGGGTGAAACCGGAACTTGAATGTTTTGATACGGGTCAGATCCGCATGGCAAACCAGCTAAACAACGAGGGACTCGTAGACGATGATATGCTGTTCCAGTTTTGTCTGGGTATTCCGTGGGGAGCAGCAGCCGATGCCGAAACAATAGCCTACATGAAAAGCCGTATTCCCGATAACAGCAGCTGGGCCGCATTTGGCATCGGGGCACAGCAGATGCCGATCGTGGCAGAATCAGTTCTGCAGGGCGGTAATGCCCGCGTAGGGCTGGAGGATAACTTATATTTGAAAAAAGGAGTCCTTGCTACAAACGAACAGTTGACAGACAAAGCAGTGGACATTATTCAAAATCTGGGCGGCGAGGTCATGTCACCGCAGGCTGCCAGAGAAAAACTGCAGTTAAAAAAGAGATAGGAACGAATAAAAAATTCGTCACCCCATAGGAGGAGAGAAATCATGAGAGAAAGTCAACAGAAACAGCCGACGGTGGCGATTGTTGGAACGGGAGTTATCGGAGTCGGCTGGATTACACGGTTTTTAGCAGGCGGGTGCGATGTCGTTGCAACCGACATGGCAGAAGGTGCAGAAGAGCGGATGAGAAAAGGAGTAGAGCAGGCTTGGCCGTATATGGAACAGCGGGGACTGGCAGAAGGGGCTTCGATGGACCGGCTGACATTTAAAAACAATATAGAAGATGCTGTGAAAGACGCTGCATTGGTACAGGAAAACGTCCCGGAGAGAGAGGACATCAAAAGAAAGGTTCTCTCTGATATTGATGAACATGCTCCGCTGGAGGCAGTTATTGCTTCCAGTACATCAGGGATCACCCCCTCCACCCTGCAGCAGGATTGCAATCATCCGGAACGGGTGATTGTAGCCCACCCGTTTCACCCAGTATATCTGCTTCCTTTGGTAGAGCTGGTAGGCGGTACTTCTACCGTTCAGAAAACAATGGATAAAGCAGAGGATATTTATAAACAAGTCGATATGAAACCGCTCGTCATCGAGAAAGAAGTAGAAGGCCATGTCGCCGACCGTCTCATGGAAGCGTTGTGGCGGGAGGCCCTTCATATTGTAAACGACGGCATTGCGACAACAGAGGAAGTCGATGCAGCGATAACGTATGGCGCCGGGTTGCGCTGGGCTCAGATGGGACCGTTTATGACATTTCATCTTGCCGGCGGTGACCAGGGAATGCGGCATATGCTTCATCAGTTCGGACCGGCATTAAAGCTTCCATGGACGAAACTGGAAGCGCCGGAACTGACAGAAGAGCTGAAAGAACAAGTCATTGAAGGAAGTGAAAAAGGGGCCGGTAATCAGAGCGTAGCGGAGCTTGAAAAACAGCGTAATGAGTTTCTCGTGAAGCTGCTGGACTTAGTAGAAGAATACTGGCCGGAACCTCAGACGATCATGCATAACAAAACAAAGGAGTCCAGTCATGATGGGTAACAAACTTCTTTTAAACGAAAAGGTTCGCTCGGAATGGGTAGACTACAACGGTCACATGAATGATGCAGCTTATGCCGCTGTATTCAGCCTGGCAGTGGATGAACTGATGCAGGTTATCGGACTGGATAAAAAAGGCCGCGAAGCCCATGCCTATACGATTTATACGTTAGAAACCCACCTCTCTTATCTGATGGAAGCAAAAGAAGGAGAAGACATCCGTGTAACGTATCAACTGCTTGACCATGATGCAAAACGAATGCATGTGTATTTCGTCATGACCGGCAGTACGGAGGAAGAATTGGCAGTAAGTGAACAAATGCTGATGGGTATCAACACAGAGACAGGCCGGCCCGATGCATTTCCAGCTGATATTCGAAGTAACCTGGAAGAAATCGCTGCTCATCACCAAGAAGCAGAAACCCCAGCGCGGGCAGGTCGGAAAATAGGAATAAACAAGAAATAAAAAGCAAACATTCAAAGGAGAATGTTCATGAGTAAAATCAACGTGCAGGAACTGACTAAGATTTTTGGGCCTTCGCCGGAAAAGGGAATGGAATATTTAAAACAAGGTAAAACAAAAGATGAAATATTAGCAGAATCAGGAATGACCGTAGGAGTGAATCAGGCTTCCTTCTCCGTAGAGGAAGGAGAAATCTTTGTGATCATGGGCCTTTCCGGAAGTGGAAAGTCTACCTTGATCCGGCTGCTGAATCGGTTGATTGATCCCACATTTGGACAAGTATGGATTGATAACGAAGATATTACGAAGGCTGCGAATCAGCAGTTAATAGAAACCAGACGGCAAAAACTTGGGATGGTTTTTCAACGGTTTGGCTTATTCCCCTTCCGTACGGTTCTTGCTAATGTGGCCTATGGGCTCGAGATTCAAGGTATAGAAAAATCCGAACGGGAAGAAAAAGCCGCCAAGGCAATCGAAGATGTCGGCCTGAAAGGATATGAAAAGAGCTATCCAGAGCAATTGAGCGGCGGAATGCAGCAAAGAGTGGGACTGGCCCGGGCCCTTGCCAATGAAACTGATATTCTGCTGATGGATGAAGCCTTTAGCGCACTGGACCCGCTGATCCGCCAGGAAATGCAGGATGAGCTGCTGCAGCTGCAAAACAAATGGAACAAAACGGTCGTCTTTATTACCCACGACTTGGACGAAGCCTTAAAACTGGGAGACCGGATAGCTATTATGAAAGATGGAGCTATCGTTCAGGTGGGAACGGCAGAACAAATTCTGGAGTCTCCGGCAAATGATTATGTGTCAAGATTCGTAGAAGACGTGGACCGTTCGAAAGTGCTTACCGCCTCTCATATTATGAAAAACCCCTCGGTTCTGGCATCAGAAAAAGATGGACCGCGGGTGGCTGTTCGAAAAATGGAAGAAGCAGGGGTGTCCAGTATTTTTGTGGTAGACCGGGAACGCCATTTGAAAGGATTATTAACCATTGATGATGCAATTGGTGCTCACAAACAAGGCCTTCCTATGGAAAGTGTACTAATTTCTGATTTTCATACGACTACCCCTGACACTCCAATTCAGGACTTGATTGCGAATGCGGTGGATACGAAATACCCGATTACCGTATTACAAGATGGAAAACTGACGGGCATTGTATCACGGGTTTCCATTCTATCAGGTCTTGTACTTGGCAAAGAGGAGGAGGTGACATCATGAAGACATTCTATCTCCCATTAGAGGAATGGACCAATTCGTTTGTAAATGACTGGCTTCTTCCCACTGTAGGCGGATTTTTTAATAGTTTAAGTGACGGTATAGAATCGGTGGTAGATGGGATTACAGATTTTCTTATTTTTCTTCCCCCGCTGCTTATTACGATTGTATTAATTGGATTAGCGTTATGGCTGGCCGGAAAAGGCATTGCGCTCTTTACCCTGGTGGGCTGTCTCTATCTAGGAGCAGTCGAATTATGGCCAGAAGCTATGATGACCGTAGCTATTGTTATTGTTGCTACCTTTCTTTCTGTATTTTTTGGAGTGCCTCTTGGGATACTCGCTGCTAAAAGTGATATGGTCAACCGTTTCATCAGGCCGGTACTGGATTTTATGCAGACCCTTCCAAGTTTCGTTTACCTTATACCAGCGATTTTACTTTTTGGGCTCGGAGGCGTACCAGCCGTCATTGCTACGTTTATATTTGCCACGCCGCCGGCAGTCCGAATGACGAATCTTGGGATACGCCAGGTGCCGGAGGATATTGCGGAGGCCTCCAAAGCTTTTGGTTCCACTTCCTGGCAGATGCTATTAAAAGTAGAACTGCCCATGTCGCTGCAGACAATTATGGCAGGAGTAAACCAGACGATTATGCTGGCGCTGTCGATGGCTGTTATAGCTTCGATGATCGGAGCGCCAGGACTCGGATCGACAGTATTGTCCGGAATATCCAATGTAAACGTGGGCTTAGGATTAACCGGAGGTCTTGGCATTGTCGTATTGGCTATTATCATCGACCGTATTACCCAGGGCATTGGAGACAAACTTTAATTCTATGAAAAGGAGAGAAATGAACATGAGAAAATTTGGACTTAGTTTCATAGCAGCCGCAAGTATGATGGTATTTGCCGCTTGCGGGGAATCGGAAGAGGAAAGCAGTGCAGAAAATGCCTCGGAGGACGCGGGGGAAACGACGCAGAATGAAGAAGCGGCGGATAATGAAAGCGCAAAAGATGAAGTGATTGAAATAGGAGTCACCCCGTGGACCAGTACGGTTCCTCCTACAGAAATTGCAACGATTATCCTTGAAGACATGGGATATGAAGTAGAACAGACCCAGGCTGATGTAGGCGGCGTATTTACCGGATTGTCCAGCGGCGACCTTGATGTCTTTATGGACGGCTGGTTTCCCATGCATAACACGTATATGGAAGAGTATGGAGACAGCCTCGATGAAACAGCCGTAAGCTACCCTGAAGCCGAAGTAGGCTGGGTGGTTCCGGAATATATGGAAGATATTAATTCTCTGGAAGATTTAAAAGGCAACGAAGATCAGTTCGAAAACGAAATGTATGCGATCGAAGAGGGAGCGGAAGCCACAGAAACATCCCGGAATATGGTGGAGAATTATGACCTGAACATGGAAGTGGTCGCTTCCAGTGAGGGTGGAATGATGGCAGAAGCCTCTCGTAAAATCCAGCAGGAGCAGCCAGTGGTATTCTACGGCTGGAGGCCCCATCCAATGTTTAATGATTACGACTTGAAAGTATTAGAAGATCCGGACAATTTCTTTGAAACCTCAGAGGTGAAAGTCATTACAAATGCCGATTTTCAGGACAAGGCACCTGAGGCTTATGAATTCCTGAGCAACTGGAGCATTGATATCGCAGATGTAGAGCAGATGATTGTGGAGATTGAAGAAAATAACAAAGACGCGGAAGAAGTAGCGCAGGAATGGATCGATAACAACCAGGACAAAGTCGACTCCATGACAGGCGAATAACGACGTATAGAAACATCAGAGGAGCGGTATCAAAAGGTACAGTTCCTTTTCTATGTTCAAGAAAAACCACTTTGGGCGGGAGCGGAAGGCGGCGACTCCGGGCCAACAGGATGTTGGTCATGCAGGCGTTGCCACACGATGTGGCGGTTTTAGCCTGTTTCCTTTTCAAGCAGCAGCCGAAGATCCCATCAAACGAAGGCTCCCACGATGGGAGTCAGATCGGCGTTGGCACAGGACGTGCCGAACTTAGCCGATCTTCCTTCAGGGATGTAGCTGAGGCGCTGCCCGGCGGCAAAGAAGACACGGCGATCCGCAGGGAGCCGATGTCGCCCTTGTGCTCTGGAGTGAAAGCGTCCGCCTGCAGCGGATGCCCATGTACTTACGAAAGCCCCTGCCAATTTAAATGGACTTTTGATACAGCCCCCCTTTTTAAGATGAAGATTTTAAACACATTAGAAGAACACTTTTGCACACCTGGCAGTATGTATCCAAACCTTTACAGACTGTAGTATAATACAAGAAACGACAGTGTGTACGAAGGTATGTGGAGGTCGTATCATGACGGAACAAGCAGTACAGGGAATAAAACTGTATGAAAGCAAGCATAAAGAAAAGGATATCGTCCAGGCCCATCATCATGTGACCCATCAAATTTTATACGTGCTCGATGGAAACGGGAAATGTACATTAAACGACAGGGAACATTCGTTAGAAGCAGATAACGTGGCGGTGGTGGCTCCGTATACGAACCATTCGATTATTTCCAAGTCAAAAATGACGGTCCTGGTGCTCGAATTTAATGAAACATTTTTAAGCGAAGAAGTAAGAGCAGAACTGCTTCCGCTGGTGTTTGACGAATCCAGGGTGCTGAAGATGAGCTTGTTTGACAGCAGTGAACTCAGGCAGCTGCTTCGGAAAATGCTGTATGAGCAGTCTCATGGAGATAACCTGCGGATGCTTGCGATGAAGATTTTTTTGGCAGAACTGCTCTTTGTGTTTAAACGTTCTTATCAAACGAATCAAATCAATGACACAAATATATTGAGAGTAGAGTGGCTTCGTAATTATATCAATACGCATTATTTTGAAATCTCAGGTTCAGATGACATTTCAAAAAAAATGGGGATGAGCACCCGTTATGTGCACAGCATTTTCAAAGAACACTATGAAAAAACGCCGATGCAGTATTTAACAGAAGTCAGGCTCGAGCTGGTCAAAAAGATGCTGCTGGAAACGGATAACGATATTGCTTCGATTTGTTTTGAAGTCGGATTTGAATCGGTGTCGACCTTTTACCGTGTATTTAAAAAATATGTAGGGGTCCCGCCCAACCATTATAGAACCTCCCATCTCGAACCGGAGTACAGGAAAGAATAAAGATCTAACGAAAACTACTTCTTCTTTGGAGCTGTATCAAAAGGTAGTAAGCAGTTGACTGAATCCCAAAAATAATCCCGTATCACTTCAAAAGTGGTACGGGATTATTTGTTTTGATGTGATTTTATCCATTAAAGTGGGGGCTGAAATTATTAAAAATAACTTGATACAGCCCCAATATTTATTATAAATTCAACAACTTGTTTATAGCATTGCAAGTAGTCGTTTATTACGTAGCAGGAGAGCTCTTTCTGAGCCAGCTAGTGCTCCTAATCCAGTAATCGCAATATTTTCCCAAACGGAAAATTCAATTGGAGATATGAATGTACCTACATTTTCTGAAATCCATGGAATTTCAGAAATGGGTTCTATTAATTGGGGTAATTCTAAAATTAGAGCTGCTAATAAAGTTATAACAGAGATAACCCCGATGAGTTTGCTGATTCGGGGGAAGTGTTGGTCTAAACGCAACCGCAACCCTCTGATAGAGCGTTTATCGGGAGTCAATGGACACTCTTCTTTTTCATCTGCAACATAATGCATTCGGTTAATTCCATAGTTGCCTTCTGCCACCTCAATGACACCATTTTCTACGGGGAAAGTAGCTGGTAGTGTGGAGGAGGCGATATGCCTTCCCTCACGGTATAAATCAGCTCTAGGCTCTTCCACGAAATATTTATAATTTACAGCATAGTTTAGCACTTCGTTTTTATCGTTCTTTATTTCTATATGGAACAATGAACGAGTGAAAATATGCCAAAACTTATATTTTTTTAATGTATGACCATCCCCTTTTTTGACTTTTTTTAGACGTCTATTACGGCGATTAAATCGAAACACGGTCAGATACAACTCCCTTATTCATTTATTTGAAATTAGTTTTTTGAAGTAGAGTCAAGTTTGTCACTCGTATTCCAAAATGAATCTAGCACTTCTAGTTACATAAATTTGAATTGATCATTTATCACCGTTCAGTTTGATTTTCATTAGGAATGGTCTGAGGAGTCAGCTCAGGACTGCTATGGCGAGTGATGAACCATACAATGATAGTGATGAAAATAATAAATGCAGAAATGATAAGGATAATCTCTGATCCCGCTCCGGCTGATCGATCGCTCTCGGCTAGTAACTCCGTGCGTAGTACCACTGCTAAGACGAAAGTGAGCGTATTATTCACAGCGTGAGCAACAATAGAGTACTCCAACCCACCTGTACGCCAAGTCATCAGTGCAAAGGTGACGCCGAGAACGAGGTAATGCAGGTTGAGCCACGGATCGGTCGATAGATGAATAAGAGCAAACAATACGCTAGAAACAGCAATACCGAAAATAAGCGAAGCTCTAGGACTACGAATCCAACTTGAAGCAATCTGGAATACGAGTCCGCGAAAGCCGTACTCCTCACCCGCGCTTTGGAGCGGCACAATCAATATCCCCACAGCAAACATAGCAAACAGATCTGCGGTGCGCCATTCTGTGGTGGTGTACGGAGCGAACCAATTAAAGAGGAGCAAACAGACTGTCCAGATTGGAAGAATGAGCAGAAATGCACGACCGAAAACATCTGATCGGAAGGTTGAACGAACCGAATGCAAAATGGAACCCTTTCCCCCGTAAAGCCAGCGCTGTATCAACATACTCCACGGAATGAGCATGGCGATCGCAAGGTAGCTGCTAGCCATATGAACTGGGGTGAAGCCTGTCTCCCCGACATGTCCGAAAACACGTGTGTCGATTTCACTTCCGATGAAAGAGAACGCTATAGCAAAGAAAAACATTCCCCCGATAAGAAGAATAAAAGCTAGTATGCCACGCCAAATACGACGATTACTGCTTACGAGTACACGATGGTATGGAACTTGTTCCGGCACAGAGTATGTCCCTTGCTTAGTCTTTTCCATAATTAACTTTTCCTCATTTCTAATGTTTTATATCATATGTGTCTGTAGTGGTTCGAAGAGGGTTATTGAATCATTTTTAAAATGCTCTTAACTAACTTTTCACTGTAATCTTCAAGGTTTAGCTTATTTTCATATTGAGGTAATGACATCGACCCTGATATAGCACCCCGTATGACAATCGCAATCACTTGAGGATCAAAGTCGCCAAATTCTTTAGATTCTTGTCCTTTGTAAAGAATCTCTTTCAACAAAACATTTAATTCATCTTCATGATCAATTTCTACCAGATAATAAGGTACATTGTCTGGGGTACGCCCATTAAAAACAATTTCAAGTAAAGCGATGTTATTTCCACGTTTTGTACCCTGATATGCTAAACCTGCTTCTATAAAAACCATTAATTTTTCCATATAGGTTTGCTTCTGTTCTACTTTTTCCTTAATAAAGGCTCGCTCTTGTTGAACCAAATACATCAAAGTATTTCTCATCAAATCTTCCTTACCAGAGAAATGATAAGAGATAAGTCCTGTACTTATATTTGCTTTACTTGCTATTTTGGAAAGACTTGTGCTGGAATACCCAATATCTGTCAAAACCTCTATAGATGCTTTGATGATTTGTTCTCTCCGAGCTTCAGCTATCAAATATTGTTTATTTTCCATTTCTTCACTTCCTTTATAATATTGATTGTTCATTTAATAATTTGATCGTTCAGTCAATTTTATATTAAACATTTCCCTAGATCCTGTCAATGTTTTGTG
The DNA here is from genome assembly GCF_000429685.1 of Salibacterium aidingense DSM 18341. GTDB lineage: Bacteria > Bacillota > Bacilli > Bacillales > Marinococcaceae > Salibacterium > Salibacterium aidingense. The sequence goes on along the minus strand of NZ_AUCI01000023.1, from coordinate 40,445 downwards.
AGCAGCTCTACTGTATAGTCTTCTCAGCCGCCTAAAGTGTTGCCTTCTATGGGCACACTTCGGTGCTAATATAATAGTATCCATATTTAAAATGCGGATTTTTCAGCAATTTCGACGCTGGGCTTTCTGAAGTCTCCTGATTTTTTTCGAAAAAGCGGGAAGCGGTAACTCTAGCGGATGCTGGAGTTAAAGTAGAATGATTAGGTGAATAAGAGGTTAAAGATTACGGAGTTTGGGCGGTTTTCCCCTGCCCGTTTTTTTGTTCCGATATTGAGATCATCCTTCGGTAATTAATAAGACATTCTGCACTCTGTTTATTATGATAAGGTTACATCAAAAAAGGAGAGGGATGATTCGATGTCAGCACAAAAAATCGGTATTATCATGAACGGAGTAACGGGAAGAATGGGAACCAATCAGCACTTGATCCGTTCCATTAAAGCCATTCGGGAACAGGGCGGAGTTGACTTGGGCGACGGGGAATTCCTTATGCCGGATCCGATCCTCATCGGCCGCAATGAAAAAAAACTGGAGTCGCTTGCAAAAGCTCATGATGTTGAACGCTGGAGTACGGATTTAGAAGCAGCACTGAATGATTCCTACAATCAGATTTATTTTGATTCCCAGACGACTGTACGGCGGGCAGAAGGCATTAAAAAAGCGATCGCAGCAGGGAAGCATATTTACTGTGAAAAACCGACAGCGACATCCCTGGAAGAGTCCATTGAACTAGCCCGTCTTGCGAAAGAAGCCGGGGTGAAAAATGGGGTGGTGCAGGACAAGCTGTTTCTGCCAGGTCTTTTGAAACTGAAACGTTTGATTGACGCTGGATTTTTCGGGGAAATGCTTTCGGTCCGAATGGAATTTGGATACTGGGTGTTTGAAGGGGATTGGCAGGAAGGACAGCGGCCGTCCTGGAACTACCGCAAAGAAGACGGGGGCGGCATTATCGTAGATATGTTCGCTCACTGGAGATATGTGATTGATAACTTGTTCGGAAACGTTAAATCTCTGACATGCCTGGGGGCGACGCATATTCCAGAACGCCTTGATGAAAACGGCGAAAGATATAAAGCAACTGCGGATGACGCCGCGTACGGTACGTTTGAACTGGATAACGGGGTGATTGTGCAGGCGAACTCGTCCTGGGCGGTACGGGTGAACCGGGATGATCTGCTCACAATCCAGGTGGACGGCACAGAAGGAAGCGCTGTCGCCGGGCTTCGCGAGTGTAAAACACAGCATCGCGTCAATACGCCGAAACCAGTATGGAACCCTGATATTGAAAACCCATTCGATTTTGAAGATCAGTGGCAGGAAGTCCCGGACAATGCTATCTTTGACAACGGTTTTAAAGTACAGTGGGAATATTTCCTGAAACACGTATACGCGGATGAGCCGTTTCCTTGGGACCTTTTGGAAGGGGCAAAAGGAACCCAGCTTTCCGATCTCGGCCTGAAATCCTGGGAAGAGCGGAAATGGGTGGACGTCCCGGAAATTAATTTGTAGGAGGTGGACTTAAAATGGTTCAATCATTAACACTGCCGAAAGCTGGAGGAGAATTATATACGTATACTCCGTCGCAAAGGGCGGCGTTTGAAGTGGAAAAAGGAAAACCGTTTGAAAAACGGACGGCTTTTTCTGCAGCTCACGTGGTCTGTGATCCGCTGGTGGATGCCGATCCGCTCCATAACGCCCATATTGATTGGAAAGCAACGATGGAATACCGTCATTATCTGTGGTCGCTCGGTTTCGGGGTGGCCGAAGCGATGGACACCGCGCAGCGCGGAATGGGCCTCAGCTGGGAAAGCGCTCAAGAATTGATCCGCCGTTCCATCCCGGAAGCACGTTCTGTCGGCGGCAGGATTGCCTGTGGTACCGGAACGGACCAGCTGCTTCCTGCCCCGGATGTCACGCTTAACGACGTGGAAAAAGCATATGAAGAGCAATGCGAATTTGTGGAAGGAGAAGGCGGACAGATTATCCTGATGGCGAGCCGTGCTCTTGCCGCCTGCGCTGCCAGTCCGGAAGATTACGAACGGGTTTACGGAAATATTCTCGGCCAAGTGTCCCAGCCTGTTATCCTGCACTGGCTCGGCGATATGTTCGACCCTGCTTTAAAAGGATACTGGGGGTATGAAGATCTCGACAAGGCAACGGAAGTCTGCCTGAAAGTCATTCAGGACAATGTGGATAAAGTGGACGGCATTAAAATATCGTTGTTGGATAAGCAGCGGGAGATTGATATCAGAAACAGACTGCCCGAAGGAGTGAAGCTGTATACCGGAGATGACTTTAATTACCCGGAATTGATCAAGGGAGATGAAAAAGGGTACAGTGATGCCCTGCTCGGTATTTTTGATGCTATTGCCCCGGCCGCATCGGCAGGACTGCACGCACTTGACGAAGGGAATATGGAACGCTATCACGACATTCTTGATAAAACTGTTCCGCTTGCTCGCCATATTTTCCAGAAACCGACCTTTGCCTACAAAACCGGTGTGGTGTTTATGGCTTATCTGAACGGTCATCAATCCCATTTTCGAATGATTGGCGGAGCAGAAGGGGCACGTTCCATTGTCCATCTATCCGATCTGTTTGTGATGGCCGATGAAGCCGGACTGTTGCTGAAACCAGAACTGGCTGTCCAGAGAATGAGTCTTGTATTGGAACAGGCCGGGGTCAAACAGGAGGTGCAGACCTCATGAGCAGCCAGCCGTCCCTGGAGAAAATCAGTTTAAATCAAATTACGACCGAACACTGGTCTCTGGAAGAAGCGGTAGAAGGGTGCCTGCGTCAGGATGTGCCCTGGATCTCTGTCTGGCGGCATAAAATTCATGACCTTGGCCTTTCTAAAAGCCGGAAATTGATAAACGATGCCGGGCTGAAGGTATCAAGTGTCTGCCGCGGCGGTATGTTTCCAGCTCCAACACCAGAAGAACGGAAAGAAAGAATGGAAGACAATAAGCGTGCAATCGAAGAAGCGGCGGAATTAAACACGGATGTCCTCGTGCTTGTCTGCGGGCCCGCCCCTGATAGAGATATAGACAGTGCCCGGAAATGGGTCGAAGAAGGGATTGAAGAATTAATTCCTTATGCCGGTCAGCACGGTGTGAAGCTGGGTATTGAGCCGCTTCACCCGATGTATGCTGCAGACCGGTCCGTGATTTCTACCCTTGGCCAGGCCAATTCTATTAGTGAAAAATTAAAGTCAGATCAGGTGGGTGTTGTGGTGGACGTGTTTCATGTCTGGTGGGACCCGCAGTTGTATCTTGAAATTGCAAGAGCTGGCAGCAATATCCTTGGTTTTCACGTTTCGGACTGGATTGTCCCCGTCCCGGATATCTTTAAAGGGCGCGGCATGATGGGGGATGGCGTCATTGAAATCCGCCGAATGCGAAAAGCAGTGGAAGAGGCTGGATATCACGGGCCGATCGAAGTAGAAATTATAAATGAGGCCATCTGGAATCAGCCTGGCGATGAGACGTTAAAGCAAATGAAAGATCGGTTTATAGAACACGTGTAAAAAAGGAAACGGAGTGGAGAGAAAATAAAAAGGGATAAAGCAGCCTGCTTTTTTATGGCAGGCGCTTTAATCCACGTTTTTGTTCAGAAAATTTAGATTATAAGGGAGAGATCGAGCTGGTGACCCAAAGAGAACAGGCGTTAAAAATGCATAGAGAAGCCCGAGGAAAAATCGGAACCCATTCCAAAGTAGAGCTGGCTTCCCGGGACGATCTCGGGTTGGCCTATTCTCCGGGAGTAGCAGAGCCATGTAAAGAAATAGAGGAAGACAGGGATAGGATATATGAGTACACAAGCAAAGGGAATATGGTAGCGGTTGCCAGTAACGGCTCAGCTGTACTTGGCCTTGGAAACATCGGAGCAGAAGCCTCTATGCCTGTCATGGAAGGAAAGGCTGTCTTGTTTAAGGAATTTGCCGATATTGATGCTTTTCCTTTATGTATTCATAAACAAGCATCCAGATGAATTCATTGAAGTAGTAAAAGCGTTGGAACCAACGTTTGGCGGCATTAATCTGGAAGATATTGCAGCACCGGACTGCTTTTATATTGAGGAAACCCTGCGGAGCGAATTAAATATACCCGTTTTTCATGATGATCAGCACGGCACCGCCATTGTCACCCTTGCCGGTTTAATCAATGCGTTGAAGCTGGCCGGGAAAAAAGCAGAAGAATGTAAAATGGTCATTAACGGCGCTGGGTCAGCCGGCATTGCTGTTACCAAATTACTTCTCTCGCTCGGGGTCACAAATATCATTTTATGCGATTCCAAAGGAGCTATCTATCAGGGACGACAAGAGCGGATGAACCCACGGAAGGATGATCTTGCGGCCCGGACAAACCCTGAACGACAGGCAGGACCGCTGGAAGATGTTATGGCGGAGGCTGATGTCATTATAGGTGTTTCCGTGGCAGAATGTATCTCCCAAAACATGGTACGCTCGATGAACCGGGATCCCATTATATTTGCCATGGCCAACCCCGTTCCAGAAATTTTACCGAAAGCCGCAAAAGAAGCCGGGGTGAAGGTAATCGGGACAGGCCGGTCCGACTTCCCAAACCAAATCAACAACGTTTTAGCTTTTCCTGGTATTTTTCGTGGAGCACTGGATGTGAGGGCTTCTGAAGTGAACGAAGAAATGAAACTGGCAGCGGCGTACGCTATAGCTGAGCTAATAGAAGAACACGAACTCCACTCCGATTACGTTATCCCAAGTCCTTTAGACGAACGAGTGGTCAAAGCCGTAGCAGCAGCTGTAGCCAATGCCGCAGTACAAACAGGAACCTCCAAAAAGAAAAGCAAAGTAAACGAAAAAATCTTTCTATAAAATAACAAATAGAGAAGAGGCTGTCCCCCGAAAGGCAGCCTCTTTTCTATGTTGGGAAGCCGTCGTCCAGAAAAAGGAGCGGCTTCGGACTTCTTTATTTATTGGTAAGTTTATGATTGTTTTTGAATATTTAATGAACATCCAGGTATTCAAATTTAAATACAGAAATATTTCAGAAAATGAGAATTAATTCTTTTTGTAATAAGATATAATCAAATTAAACAGATAAAATTAAAAATAAATAAAGATTAATAGAGAAAATTGTAAGGGATTTCAAGTTTGCATGGGGATATTAATATTTGGAGGAATAAGGATGAAAAAATTATTTCTTTTGTTATTATTTACAGCTCTGGTAGGGAGTGCTTGTTCCAGCAGCACCGGCACTACTACGGGGGAAAATGGAAGCGGTACCAGCGGCATTCAAGAAAGAGAACTGACATTGGCCCATATTCATGGGGAAGCAAGTCCAGTTTATGGAAGTCTGGAAGAATTTGCAGAGGAAGTGGAAGCACAATCGGAAGACAAGATATCCATTGAAACATATGGACAAGCCACTCTGGGGGATGAAACGGTTCTGCTGGAGCTGTTGAAGACCGGTGTCATTGATATGGCTAAAGTAAATGGAGGAGTACTGGAAAGTTTTTCTGAAGAATTTTCTGTTTTCAGTCTCCCTTACATATTCGAAGATAAGGATCATTTTAAAAGAGTTATGAAATCGGATACAGTCCAGCAAATGTATGCTGATCTAGAAGAGACGGGATTGCGGGGCATTACTCACTATGAAGCAGGGACACGAAGTTTTTATACGAAGGATACCCCGATTGAGCATCCGGACGACTTGAACGGCCTCAAAATCCGTGTCATGAATAACTCCACGTCCATCAGAACCATGGAACTGTTGGGGGCCTCTCCTACACCGCTGCCTGCTTCTGAAGTGTATTCCGGTCTGCAGCAGGGCATCATCGACGGGGCAGAAAGCAGTCACATTGCGTTAACGGATGCGAATCACGGGGAAGTAGCGAAAGTGTTTTCTTATGACGAGCATACCCGGATTCCGGATTTTCTGATAATGAGTGCGAAAACATGGAACAGCCTATCGGAAGAAGAGAAACAGCTGGTACAGGAAGCCGCCCGGAATTCATCTGAATCTCATGATGAAACATGGGATGAACTCATGGTAGAGAGCAAAGAAGAATCGAGTGGAGAGATGGGCGTGGAGTTTCATGAAGATATTGATAAAGAGCCGTTTCGTGAAAAGGTGGAACCTCTTATTGAAGAGCGACGGGAAAATGAAAAGATAGCTGATATACTGGATGAGTTTGAAGAACTGGCAGACGAAGAAAATTAATTCACGATATGCTCAAGGAGGAAGAAGGATGGCCAAAACAAAAAGGATATTGGATACTTTTCTATTAACGATCGCAAGTATTCTCCTTGTATTTTTAACAGCTGCGGCCCTGTGGCAGGTATTTACGCGCTTTGTGGTGGGTAATCCCAGCGTAATGACAGAAGAGATAGCAAGGTTTTCGTTGATATGGATAGCAATGCTTGGAGCGGCTTATGGGTTTGGGAGTGATGAACACTTATCCCTTGATTTCGTTAGAGAAAAACTGAAAGGAAAAGCCTATGCGTGGCTGCGGCTTGGTATAGATGCGGTGGTATTATTATTTGCTGTGTTTGTTCTTGTTATTGGAGGAGGTATTATTGTAAGCGCCACATTGAGCGAAGTTTCCCCAATTATGGGAATTTCCATGGGAGTGGTTTACAGTATCCTTCCGATATCAGGCGTGTTTATTATTATGTATCAGGTGATGAATGTATTGGCCAGAAAACGTTTAGAAAGTAGGGAACATTCATGAGTATTACTTTCATTACAACATTAGCATTGTTTGGGGTTTTCTTTATCCTATTGTTTGTGGGGGTTCCCATTTCTGTGAGCATTGCTGTGGCAACCTTTGCTGCCGCATTATTCTTTCTGCCAATGGATTCCTCCCTTTTAGTGACATCCCAGCAAATTATCACCGGGATTGACAGTTTTGTCCTGGTAGCCCTGGTTTTTTTCATGCTGGCGGGAAGTATTATGAATAATGGAGGGATCGCCCAGCGCTTAATTAATCTAGCTAAATTAATTGGCGGAAGAATGTCAGGGTCGCTCGCGCACACAAATGTTATTGGAAACATGCTCTTTGGTTCTATATCTGGATCTTCGATTGCATCCGCTGCTACGATGGGAAAAATCATGGGGCCGCAGCAGAAAAAAGAGGGTTACGATCCCGCGTATTCAGCTGCGGTAAATATTGCCTCGGCTCCTACCGGGCAGATTATTCCCCCTAGCGGCATCCCGATTATTTATTCTTTATTAAGCGGAGGCACCTCTATTGGAGCCTTGTTTTTGGCTGGATATATGCCTGGTATATTAATGGCGCTGCTCGTATTAATCGTTGCCTATATTATAGCAAAAAGAAATAAATACCCTGTAAGCGGTTCGGTTCAATGGGGCGAAGGTGTAAAGATTGTTCTTGATGCTGTTCCAAGTCTTCTTCTTATCGTTGTCGTGATTGGCGGTATTGCCGGGGGCGTGTTTACAGCGACGGAAGGAGCGGCAGTAGCCGTGTTGTATGCGCTTATATTAAGTTTGATTTATCGAGGCCTGGCGTTCAGCGATATACCAAAAATATTGAAGGAAACCGTGGTATTTTCCGGCATGATTCTATTGCTGGTGGGAGCTTCCACCGCTATGTCATGGGTAATGACGTATGCCCAAATCCCCCAGACGATCACCAACGCATTGCTGGCTTTGTCGGATAACTACTATGTGATTATGTTGATCATCGCCTTTCTATTGCTGCTGGTAGGAATATTCATGGATGTGGCTCCGGCCCTCCTGGTTTTTACTCCTATTTTATTTCCAGTAGCAACACAGCTCGGGGTGGATCCAGTCCATTTTGGGATGATTATGACAATGGGACTGGCTATAGGGGTAACCACTCCGCCGATCGGCACAGTCCTTTTTATAGGAAGCAGTGTGAGTGGAGTTAGTATTGAAAAAATAGTAAAGCCGCTCGTCATTTTCTATATCCCGTTGGTTGTTGGATTACTGCTCGTCACATTTATTCCAGAAATCAGTCTGTGGCTGCCTAAAACACTAGGTGTTATGGAATAGAAAGGGGAGGCGTTACCAAAGCAAGCTACAGAGCGGAAAGCGTCCCGGCTGGAGCATAGGCAGGATTCAGTGTAAACAGATTTTGGGGTTTTCCCAAGATCTGTTTTTCTTAAAAGATAGGAAGGTGTTTTTGAGTTCCAACTGCTTGGAGGCTTGAATTGGGTCGTTTTGCATCAAGGCAGTACGGGGCATGCTGAAAGTTCGCAGGTCAAGGATTCGGGGGACTCAGACATCGTTCTGCTAATAGTGAAATGTCTATCTTTCCCTGAAACGGGAGGACATTTATACCGTTATTTTCTCTTTTTAGCATAAAAAAAGCACTCCAGGCCCCGAATAGCGGAATAAATGTCCCAAAAAGCCGCTTCAGACCGCTTGTTCAGCCATTTAACGGAACAGATGTCCGCAAGGTACTTTATTAAAATGCTTAAGACGAATACAATTGTTCAAGCCAGGTGGAAGCCATCAGCATGTCACCTCTGGAATTCATATGTACACCATCTGTGGTTAATGGTATATCTGTATTTGCGTTTAAAAAAGTGAGGAACGCTTGATGGGTTGGTATGACTAAAGCATTGTACTGTTCTGCCAGCCGGTGGATAGTGGCAACGTATGGTTGGAGCAGCTGATTGCCTTTGGATGCCGGGTCTTCATCAATAATTGTCGGCTCCATCAGAATAAGATGGGCCTTTTTGTGTTGGATGGTTTGCGAAATGATGTCTTCATATACTGTTTCAAACATGTCAGGGTATACCTGCTCCATATCCGGGCGGTCGAGCTGTCTCCAAACATCATTAATCCCGATGGAAATACTGATCCAGTCCGGACTTTCCTGCAGCGCATCTTGTTCCCAGCGCTCCGCAAGATCGGTAACCCGGTTACCGCCGATTCCCTTATTCACAATGTCCAGTCGCAGCGTCGGATGTTGCGTAACGAGGTAATCATGAATAAGTCTTACATACCCATCTCCTAATTGATCTGGATCTTCAAATCTTCCTTTTTCTGTGATACTATCCCCGATTAAAATAATACGATCTTTTTCCTTCCAGCTCATATTCTTCCTCCTTGAGTATCATGGGTTTTGCCTTTCCAACTTTTAAGAGGGGGATGAATGGTCGGTAAATTCAAAAAAGGACTTCTATTGTTTGTAACTATACCTGTTCTGGCCAAAAAATAAAAGCATTCCTATAAAACAAAACGATGGCAGAAGGAAAGAATATTATTTATGACCTTAATCAAAAACAAACCTAAAATTACAAACACGAATAAAGTGTATTACTTTTCAAAATATATTTAACATTTGTTATATATAACTAACAGGAAAAAGCGCTTATAATAGGATTGTAAGCACTTACAAAAAAGAAAAGGAGGAGGGTCTACCTTTGAAAAAATGGAAAAAATGGATGGGGCTTTCATTTTTGTGTCTGATGGTTGCCGGATGCAGTCCTGGAGGACCAGATGATACCAATGATGATGCTGGTGGAACAGACGACAGTGGTTCAGCATCGGAAGAAGGACAGACAACAATTCGTTTTTCCTGGTGGGGAAACGATGAACGTCATGATCTGACTCAGGAAATGATTGAATTATTTGAAGAGAAAAATCCGGATATTTCCGTAGAACCGGAGTATACCGGGTGGGACAGCTACTGGGAACGATTGACGACCCAGGCAGCAGGAGAAAATCTGCCGGCAGTGGTGCAGATGGATAATTCAAAATTAACCGAGTATATTTCCAGTGGTCTTGCTCTTGATCTTAATAATTTGATTGATGAAGGCACCATCAACATGGAAGATGTGAATGATGTTTATCAGGACATGCTTGTGGTAGATGAAAGCACTTATGCGATATCCGCTGGATCCAACGGTCTGGCCACCATTTATAATCAGGATTTATTTGAAGAGTATGATATTAACCTTGAACCCGGCTATACGTATGAAGATCTGGAAGAAGAAATGGCCCGTCTCTCGGAAGAAGAAGGAGAAGGATTCTGGGGATATGACTTTGTCAAAGCAGAGTATGAGACATTTTTCCATTATGCCCGTCAATTTGATCAGCATTTCTATAATCAAGAAGGCACCGGCGTCGGCTTTGAAAATGAAACATTGGAAAATTTCCTTTCGATTGTGACGGCATGGATTGATGAAGGGACAGCTACCCCTCATGACGTGACGGTGGAGATTAATGAAAGCGGCGAATCGATGGTGGCCAATGAAGAAGCTGGAATAGCCAGTGCAGCAAGTAATGGTTTAATTGGAGTGCAGACGCTTGCAGAAGCAGACCTGGGCCTGAATGTCATGCCGAATGCGGCTGATGGGGAAAAGTCGGGCAATTGGGTGCGTCCAAGTATGTCGTTCATGATCTCCAGCAATGTTAGTGAAGAAAAACAGGAAGCTGCGGCAAAACTAATTGATTTTATTACTAATGACCAGGAAGCCAATGAAATTCTCCGCGCAGAACGAGGCGTTCCGATAGCAGCTCAAGTTCGTGAAAATCTAGTAGAAGAAGTGGATCCAACCGTACAGGAAACATTTGAGTTTCTGGAGGTTCTCGAAGAAAGAGCCGGCGATCCGGAACCGCTTCCGCCGCCTGGGGAAGCAGAAGTAAGAGCTGCCTTTGACCGGATGCTGGAAAGTGTAAAATACGATGATATGACGATTGAAGAAGGGGTCGAAAGCTTTATTCAGGAAGCCGAACAGATTTTAAATCAATAATTTCGGGTGCACAGAATAATTACAGAAGAAAAAGGGGTTGAAGGCGGGCTCAGGAAAAGCGGGCCTGCCTTTTCCTTATTCCCCGCACACTAGGAGAGATATCCATGAAAAGCAATCAAGCACTGGAAGACGGGAGGGTAACTCCCGAATTTGTAGAAAATGAAAGAAAAAAGAGAAACAGACGGGAATCGTTAACCGGGTACGCCATGATTTCTCCATGGCTGATCGGCTTTTTTGGATTGATTATTGGTCCGATGATTTATTCTTTTATTTTATCTTTTACGGACTATGATATGTTAAGTGCTCCACAGTGGATCGGTGTTTCCAACTATGTGGAGCTGTTTACGAACGATCCAAGGTTTATTAAATCGTTGCAGGCGACTCTCACCTTTGTGGCTATTGCGATTCCGTTAAAATTAGCTTTTTCTTTGTTTTTAGCACTTCTGTTCAATACAGGGCGAAAAGGATCAGGTATGTTCACCACCATTTATTATGTGCCTTCTATTATAGGCGGCAGTGTAGCCATTTCGGTTGTATGGCGGCAAATGTTCGGAAGAGACGGTGCTGTCAATACGGTTCTCGATGCATGGGGTCTAAATACGATTAGTTTTTTTGGGAATTCCACCGCGGCGATGTCGATATTAATAATTTTAATCGTATGGCAGTTCGGAGCGCCGATGATCATTTTTCTAGCCGGACTGCGCCAGATTCCGCAGGATTTGTATGAAGCAGCAAGTGTCGATGGAGCCGGTACGATACGAAAGTTTATGAAAGTAACCATACCAATGCTGACGCCAATCATTTTTTTCAATCTTGTCATGGAAACAATTAATGGTTTTATGACATTTACCCAGGCGTTTCTGGTGACTGGCGGAGGCCCGAGAGACTCCACCCTGTTTTATGCTGTTTATCTCTATGAAGTTGCTTTTGAATTCTTAAATATGGGCTATGCTTCTGCGATGGCATGGATTTTATTAGTCATTATCGGCGCCTTTACCCTGCTTATCTTCAAATCTTCCACGTTCTGGGTGCACTATGATTAATTAAAAAGGGAGGAAAGAATGATGAACCAACGTACCAAACTATCTGATATCATCTATTATTCCTTTGTCATTGCTTTCAGTTTTTTGATGCTGTATCCCATATTGTGGATGTTTGGGACTTCATTAAAGCCGGAGACAGAAGTTTTTGCAAATGCCGCCTCGTTAATCCCTGTTGACTGGGACTGGCTTAATTATCCAGAAGGCTGGGAAGGGTTTGGGGGAGTAGGGTTTGATGTGTTTTTCCGGAATTCATTATTCGTGACAGGCAGTGTAGTGATTGGCTCCCTGCTTTCCTGCAGCATCGTGGCCTATGGGTTCGCAAGGATTAAATTCCGGTTCCGAAAGATTTTATTTGCCTGCCTGATTTCCACGGTCCTGCTGCCTATTCAGATTATTCTGGTTCCCCAGTATCTGCTGTTTCAGCAATTAAACTGGGTCAATACGTTTTATCCACTGATCGTCCCGCATTTTCTGGGAGGGACCCCGTTTTTTATCTTTCTGTTAATCCAATTCATCCGCGGTATTCCGCGTGAACTGGATGAAGCAGCCATTATTGATGGGTGTTCTCGTTTTGGGGTATTTTGGAGAATTGTACTTCCTCTGTTAAAACCAGCTTTAGTGACTGTTGCCATTTTTGCGTTTATGTGGTCCTGGGATGACTTTCTTACCCCTCTCATATATTTGAACAGTGTCGAAATCCAAACTGTTTCCCTGGGGCTGCGAAACTTTATGGACGCGGAAGCTGGAACCTCATGGGGGCCGCTGCTGGCTATGTCTTCTTTGTCCCTGCTTCCCCAGTTTATTCTCTTTTTGTTTTTTCAACGTTATTTAGTAGAAGGAATATCGACGACAGGTATCAAATAATTACAAAAGGAGAGGGTCACGATGGTAGAGCGATTGGGAAATGGTGTATTTTCGCTGTGCGAATGGCTTGCCCGGCTGGCCGTGCTCAATGGGTTGTGGGTGGTTTTTATGTTAGCGGGTCTGGGGATTTTCGGTTGGGCCCCTGCCACCGCTGCTGTCTTCTCGGTACTCCGTACCGCCTTTTTAAACGGCGGTCTGGCTCAGCTGGAGACACGTTCGATGTATCAGGACTTTAAAAGCGTTTTTAAAGAAGAATTTTTTCAGGCCAATGCAGTGGGACTTCTACTTCTATGGGGAGGGGTTTTATTATATGTGAGCGGCTGGTCGATGACGGCCATGGATGTTTCCTTGTTCCCGCGTCTTTTGCTGATTGGGGTGGTTTCGCTATTTCTTCTTATATTTCTGCTTGTCTTTCCGGTACGGGCCCATTTCCAGACCTCAGTGAAAAACTCTGTTCAGTATTCTCTTTTGCTCGGTCTGGCGAACCTGCCGGCTGTTTTGTTAGTCCTGGCAGGGACAGGGGGACTTGGAATTTTATTTTTAATGATGCCTGGTGTCATGGTATTTTACGGAGTAAGTCTTCCAGCAACCGTTATTATGCACCAGAGTCTGCACTTATTCAGGAAAAACGGGGTTGAAGCCTGATTCCTTCTCCCTATGTGAAACTATTTTCACGAAAAAATGAAAGCGGTATCAATGGGAGTGGAGCTGAGACGATGGAGCTGTTTAAAAAATATAAAATCCGGAGCATATTTTTTACGAGTTTCTTTGTATTTGTAACCGTTCTGCTCCTTGTTATTATTTATGTAACCTATCAATTAACAGCAAGAGAAAGCATTGCTGTCACATTAACACACCAGGAAGAAAAGCTTAAATTGCTTGGGGAGGATTTAAGCAGTGAAATCAGCAATTACCATGAAACCTCGATCGGTATGTCACGGCAGAATGCATTCCAAAACCTTTTGCGGGGAAATGGAGGAGATACACAGCAGCACCGGCGTTTGCATTCTTCGATGAATCTCGATTTTTCCAATATCACATATAGTGTGCCGGGTCTTCATTCTGTATCGATTTATATGGAAAACCCGCCCATTAACGGCGCGCATCCGGTCAGTTATCATCCGTTGGCAGAACTGGAAGAAGGATGGGAGGAAAAGCTGCAGAACACAAGTGCAGCCTGGCTTGGAGAACGACAGGTGCAGCTGTATTTTGATTTTGATAATGAAGATGTCATTAGTTACGGCAGAAATGTTTATTCCGCCCGGGGAGAACTGCAGGCGGTATTGGCTCTCAATATCAGCATCTCGTATATCGAAGAATGGATGCAGGAAAGAAGCGACCAGTCCCGATTGATTCTCCTGGATGGAGACACCTCCGTTTTATCACGGACAACATCGATTTCAATTCCTGAAGAGACACAGACATACATTGAAGAGACAGCGCTTCGGTTTCAGGAAGAGAGCGGATTGTCAGATACAGCCAGTATACAGGGAGATCATTTGGTTGTCTCTGCGGCCATACCTTCAACCGATTGGACATTTATGGAGGTTACGCCAATGGAGGAACTGACAGAGGGGAGCCGGGAAATAGCAGGATGGCTGGCACTGATCGGGGCCGTTTCCATTATTGCTGCGTTTTTTGCCACGTTGTATCTGACAAGAAAATTCACGGACCCGATTTTATATTTAACGAAAGTGTTAAACAAGTATCCTTTGAAAACCATACCGGAAGAACTGCCGGCCGATTATAAAAATGAATTCGGTCAGTTGTTTCAAGGATACCGCCAGTTAATGTATAGAAGTGAACGGTTATATCAGTCGCTTATCGATAAAAACAGACGTCAGCGGAAAGCGGAAATGCGCGCCCTGCAGGCCAATATTAATCCTCATTTTCTGTATAATACACTCGATCAGCTGAATTGGAGGGCACTGGAGCGCGGAGACGATGATATGAGCCGGATGATGGAACTGCTTGGAAGAATGCTTCGGATCGGATTATCCAAAGGAGACAGTATTATATCGGTCCAGCAGGAAATGGACTATGTGTGCAGTTATCTGGAACTGCAGAAAATAAAAATGGAAGACTCCCTTACCTATCACGTGGACGTGAACATCCCGGCAGGACGCTATTATATCCCAAAGCTGACCCTGCAGCCTTTTGTAGAAAACTCTATTATACATGGCCTCCCGGATATTGAAGACGGGGAGATTGCATTAACAGTTTCCGAAAAAGGACAGGAACTTATTTTTGTAATTACGGATAATGGCAAAGGCATTCATGAGGAGAACACGTCCCCTACGATTAATGCCGGGGGATACGGCATGAAAAATGTGAAGGAAAGGCTGCATGTATACTTTGGAGAAGCGGCCCGGGTGACCCTCTGCAATAACGAAAAGGGCGGGGCTGCGGTTACTATCACGATACCTAAAATTCAGGAAAAAGCGTTTTTTGATCAAAGGGACGAGGATTATCTTGAGTCTGAAAGGAAGAGGAGCGCCAAATGTGGAAGATCGTGATCATTGATGACGATGAAAGTGTACTGCGGGGGATGAAAAAGATCATCCCGTGGGATAAATTGAATTGCGAATGGAGCGGGGAAGCAAAAAATGGAGAAACGGGGCTGGAACTCATTCGAGCTGTAGAACCGGATCTCATTATAACGGATATCTATATGCCGGTAAAAAATGGTCTGGATATGATGGAGGAACTTCGGACAGAAGGGTTCGAAGGACGCGTCATTATTCTCAGCGGGTACAGTGACTTCGAATATGCCCGCAAGGCCATGCGCCTGGACATTAATGATTACTTATCCAAACCTGCCTCCCGTAATACCATTGAGGAAGTTCTTTCTAAAGAAATAGAACAATTGGAAGAAAAAGCCATAGAACAACTGGAATTTGCGGAGCTGCGCCATAAGGTAGAGTGGTATGAACCAGTGATTGAAAAGGAATGGATAAAATCGTTAGTCACCGGGGCCAACATGGTGAAAGAGCCTCCGGAAACAGCACATACCATGCTTAAGCAGTGGGATAATCAAGAGCACCTTATCATTCTGATTGCGTATACGGATCAGCTGGAGCGTTCTACTCTGTTTGAAAAAGACTGGTATTTATTCCGGTTTGCCTCCAGCAATGTGATAAAAGAAACCACGCAGCAATGGTCCCTGGATTTTGATTTTATTGAGTTCCATACCCACCAATCTGCCTTGTTTCTTCACGTTCCCAGAGGATATGCTGCGTACTACGAAAACAGATTCCAGACGTTAAAAAAAGAATTGAAAGAAACCCTGCGCACGTATCTTCATCTCGATGTTATGGTTACCTCCGGTTCGATGAAGAATGACTGGCGGGAAGCCAGTACATCCACAAAGGAAGCCATTGAACATCTACCTTATACCGAAACAAAAACAGGAATCAATACCGAAGAACAAGGAACAGCGGAAGATACAAAACGCATCGCTGTGTTAACAGATTCCATTGAAATGAATCAGCAGCTTTCCATGGCGATTCGTTATGCCGACGAACCCAAAGCCTGTGCCGTGATTGATGAATTGTTTGAGAAACTGCACGATCAGCCGTTTCATAAGCCCTCCGTCCTTCATTTAGGAATCGAAATGTGGACGATGATGACCTACGCCCTCTTCGACATCGGAATTCGTATCCGGGATATGTTTCCAGAGAATTTTGATATTTATGAGGTATTATCCCGCCAGTGCTCATGGAAAGAAGTGACGACGGAACTGAAAGACATTGTTATGAAAATATGCCATCATCAAAAATGGGACGAAAACTTAAAACACCGGCAGCTGGTGGAACAGATGATTGCTTTTGTACAAGAACGGCTGCATGAGAACATTACGCTGCATGACTTATCGGAGGAACTGTACATTTCCCGGAACTACCTGGGAAAGATCTTTAAAAACGTCGTCGGAGAAACATTTAAAGATTATGTCACACGAATTCGAATGGAAAAGGCGAATAACATGATTCAGGAAGGACATTATTTAATCTATGAAATTGCAGAAAAGGTAGGATACGGAAATCCAGCTTATTTTTCAAGCTTGTTCAAGAAGTATACAGGGTATACACCGACCGAACTAATCCAAAAACGAACCGTAGAACAGTAAAGCCTTTTTAAAGATGGGGCCGGACATTTGTTCCTCTATTTCTCCTTTTCCGCGTAAAAGAAACGCTCCAAAGCCCGGATAGCGGAACCAATGTCCGAAAAAGCAGCCGCAGGCCCCTCATTGCACGATTTAACAGAACAAATGGCCGCAAGGGTCCGCCTATAAATTTCAGGTTTAACCGTACTGATCCAGAAAGCGTCTCTCCAGTAGCGGAGGTTTTAACAGAGCTTGACAACTGCCCAGGCTCCGCTTTTCTATCTAGTCATCCCAATGATTCCCCGCCGTCAATATAAATATCCGAGCCGGAGATATGAGAGGAGGCCTCGGAAGCAAGGAAAAGAATCAAGTCGGCAATCTGCTCCGGGAGGGCGGAGGGAAATGTATGGCCGGGCGGGTTCGGGAGGGGAGCCTGAGCCGTTAATTCGTCAGCACGGTGCAGACTATTTTTAAAGTCCGTCTTCACTCCTCCCGGACATATGGCATTTACCCGGATGTTCGAGGGGGCAAGTTCACTGGCGGCCATTTTCATAAATGCGGACTGCCCGGCTTTGGCAGTACTGTATGCCGAAAAACCTGGCTGGGAAAACACACGATTTCCACTCATGGAACTGGTAATAATGATACTCCCGCCCTGCTTTTTCAAAAAAGGGACCGCGTATTTTATGGTGAGAAACGTCCCCCTTAGATTCGTCTCGATGGTGCGGTCCCATTCATCTGCACTCATGGTTTCAATGGGTGCCATCGTGCCGGCGATACCGCCGTTTGCCAGTACAATATCGAGCCGTTCAAAAGAAGATATCAACTGGGTGTAGGAACGCTCCATGTCCCCTGCGGAAGCAATATCTGCTTCCAACACCACCGCTTCTCCGCCTTGTTTTTCAATGTTGTGTTTCGTTTCTTCTGCTTTCTGACGGTTAATATCCAATACTCCGACGCGTGTTCCTTTTTCGGCAAGGAATAAGGCCGCTGCTTTCCCGATGCCGGATCCCGCTCCTGTGACCATCGCTGCTTTATCTGCCAGTTCTTTATAATTTTCCATATTCGTTTTCCCCCTTTTTATGGTTGCTATATGACATTTTCATCAGGAGTTCACGGCAGCTTATCACTTATAGATGGAAAACAGAATATCAAAGGCGTTGCGAATTGTCTATAAAAAAAACAACAAATTCTATTATAAATCAATGAATGTGATGTTTGTTAGTTTTTGAAATATCATATTATGAACAGATTATTAATTTATGAATCCGCTAACAAATAATTAAATAAATATATTCAAAAATAAAACCAAATTTGTTATGATAAAAACAAGGTAACAGAGACTTTAACTAACTGGAGGTTTACCATGACGGAAAATCTATGGAATGAGACAGAAGCAGCGAAAATGAGCACGATGTTGGAGGAATTGGTCTATCGTTCAAATCTCCTGGGATCAGACAGAGCGGTCGCGAACTTTGGGGGCGGCAATACATCTGTAAAAACAACCGAAAAAGATTTCCGCGGACGTGACACAAAAGTGATGTGGGTGAAGGGAAGCGGCTCGGACCTCGCGACGATGGGGGGGAACCATTTTACCAGTCTTCGGATGGATGATATCCGCCCCTTGATGGAACGGGAAGAAATGAGTGATGAAGAGATGGTCGAGTACCTGTCTCACTGCATGGTCGACAGCAGGCATCCGCGTTCTTCCATTGAAACACTCCTTCACGCATTTCTCCCTTATACTCATGTGGATCATACCCATCCAGATGCCATTATCAGCATATGCTGTGCCGACAATGGTAAAAACATAGCCGAAGAAATCTTTGGAGACCGTTTTGTCTGGGTGCCGTACGTAAGACCGGGTTTTTCCCTATCTAAAATGATTGCAGACGGTGTGAAAAACAATCCAAACGCAGAAATGGTTTTGATGGAAAAACATGGTCTGGTGACCTGGGGAGAAACCTCAAAGGAAAGCTATGATCATACAATTTCTGTGATCCAGGAAGCGGAAGCTTATCTTTCCCGGAAGATGGAACAACAGGAAAACTTCGGCGGTCCAAAATATGAAGCACTGTCTAAAGAGAAGAGAGAGACGGTATTGGCAGAGATCCTGCCTGTGCTCCGCGGCGAAGTCAGTGATGAAAAGAAAATGCTTTTAACCTATGCTGACGCCAACAATGTCCTGGAGTTTGTTAATAGTAAAAATGCAAAAGAGCTCTCTCAAGTTGGTGCGGCGTGTCCGGATCACCTGGTTCATACGAAAAGGGTGCCATTGTATGTGGACTGGGATCCAGCGTCGGAAGATACAGAAGTATTAAAACAAAAAATTAGAGAAGGTGCTGCTTCCTTTAAAGAAGAATACAAAAACTACTTTGACAGGAACAAAAATGAAGGAGATGAAATGTTTGAGCCGGCTCCCCGCGTTATTCTCATTCCCGGTATCGGCATGGTCAACTCCGGAAAAAATCTGAAAATGGCCAACGTGAGCGGAGATTTATACCACCGGGCGATTGAAGTCATGAAAGGAAGTACAGCACTTGGAAACTTTGTATCTCTCAATGAAAATGAATCCTACAACATAGAATACTGGCCGCTGGAACTTTATAAATTGTCCCTGGCACCGCCGGAAGCGGAATTTTCCAGAGAAATTGCCTTTATTACCGGAGGGGCCGGGGGCATCGGAAGTGCTGCGGCAAGAGAACTCTTAACCCGGGGGGCCCATGTTGTGCTGGCAGATCTGAATGAAGAAGGAGCCCGGGACAAAGCGGAAGAATTCAATCAAGAGTTTGGCACCGGCCGGGCCCTTCCCGTCAAAATGGATGTAACAAAAGAAGACCTCGTACAGGACGCTTACGTCAAAACAATTCTTGCCTACGGCGGCATCGATGTGATTGTTAACAATGCCGGTCTGGCGACCTCAAGTCCGCTCGAGGAAACAACCCTGGATGAGTGGAACTTGAATATGAATGTTCTCGGCACCGGCTATTTCCTCGTTGCCAGGGAAGCATTTAAGAGAATGAAAGAACAGGGAACAGGCGGCAGCATGGTCTTCATTGGTTCGAAAAACTCAGTCTATGCCGGGAAGAATGCTTCTGCTTACAGTTCCGTAAAAGCGATGGAAGCCCATCTTGCCCGATGTATTGCAGCAGAAGGAGGCGAACATGGTATTCGTGTAAACTCCGTATTGCCTGATGCTGTCCTGCAGGGATCCAACATATGGACGTCGGCGTGGAGAAATGAACGGGCGGCTGCCTACGGGATAGATCCGGATGAACTGGAAGAACATTATCGCCAGAGAACCACATTGAAAGTGAATATATACCCGGAAGATATTGCAGAGGCTATCGCGTTTTTTGCTTCGTCTAAATCTCTGAAAACTACTGGGGCGATGGTCACTGTGGACGGCGGGGTTCCTGCCGCATTTGCCAGATAGGAGGAAGAAACGATGTCGATAAAAGGAAAAGGAGACACCCATTGGATTATCCCCGATGGGTTTATCCCGCCTGAAAGCAGCGGGAGCCAGACAAGTCATGAATCCATCTGTGTCTTGAATTTGCAGCAGGAACCAGCCCAACTAAAGGTGACGATCTATTTTGAAGATCAAGAACCGCTGGAAGAAATAGAAGTACAGGTCAAAGGGAAAAGAACAAGTCATATCAAAACCGCTCTGCTGGAAAAAGACGGACGGACGATCCCGAAAAGTGTCCCTTATGCCATCGAAGTGGAAAGTGATCGGCCGGTGATCGTGCAATACAGCCGGCTGGACTCTACCCAGCCGGAGCTTGCCCTGATGAGTACCATGGCTCACCCGTTAAATACCTAAATAATAGAAAGGCTGTGAAACGATGAGTGATAAACAGTACGCCTTGTTTGAAGAGCAGCAGCGAGCACGGGGAATTGATATCGAAAAAGTAAAGAACAAAATCAAACAATTAAAAGTGGAAACGCCTTCCTGGGGTTTTGGGGATTCCGGGACTCGTTTTAAAGTATTTGAACAGGAAGGTGTCCCGCGGGATCCCTTTGAAAAATTCGAGGATGCCGCCCAGGTCCATAAATTCACCGGAAGCAGTCCTTCGGTGGCGATTCATATTCCATGGGACAAAGTGGATGACTACAAAGCGTTAAAGTCTCACGCCGAAAGTCTTGGGTTATCAATCGGAGCGGTAAACCCTAATGTGTTCCAGGATGATGACTATAAATTTGGCAGCATAACAAACGCGGATCCTGCTGTTCGTAAAAAAGCAACGGACCATCTGCTTGAGTGTGTAGACATAGCAAAAGAAGTTGAGTCAAAAGCAGTGAGTTTGTGGTTTGCTGACGGAACGAACTACCCCGGGCAGGCTGACTTCCGAAAAAGGAAAAACTGGATGCAGGAATGCCTGCAGACGATGTATAACCGCCTGGATGATGACATGAGAATGCTGATAGAATATAAGTTTTTTGAACCTGCGTTTTATCATACAGATCTCGCGGATTGGGGCATGGCCTTTAATATGGCCAACAAACTGGGTTCGAAGGCTGAAGTTCTTGTCGATACCGGGCATCATCCGCAGGCTGCTAATATTGAGCATATCGTTGCCTATCTGCTTGATGAAAAACGGCTCGGCGGGTTTCACTTTAACAGCCGGAAATATGCTGATGATGATTTGATCGTCGCAGCGCACAACCCACATGAAATTTTCCTGATTATGCAGCAGATTGTGGCGGCGGAAGAAGACAAAGAAGATCCGGGTGCATCTAGAACAGCGGCAAACATTGCTTATATGCTGGATCAGTGCCATAACATTGAGCCGAAGATTCCGGCCATGATCCGCTCTATTTTGAATGTCCAGAACCTGTATGCAAAAGCCTGCCTCGTTAACTTGGAAGAGTTACGGGAAGCCCAGGAGAAACAGGATGTTTTATGGGCGGAAGAGGTCGTCCGGGAGGCCTACGAATGTGACGTATCCCCTCTTCTTAAAGCAGTCCGGGAAGAAATCGGGGCGGCGGTTGATCCAATGAAGGCGTACAGGGAAAGCGGGTACGGAGAAAAGATATTATCCAGAGGTAAAGGCGGTGCAAGCTGGTGAGTGTCTTAGCTTTTGACATTGGGGCAGGAAGCGGACGCGCCCTGTTGGCAGATGTAAAAGATGACCGCCTGGAAATGAAAGAAATCCACCGTTTTGATAATACACCTATACAGATTGGAAAGCGATTACACTGGGATGTATACCGGTTGTTTTTGGAGATAAAACGGGGCATTGCAGAAGCAAAAAAAACGGGAGAAGCGCTGGAAGCACTTGCGATCGATACATGGGCCGTTGACTTCGGGCTGCTTGGAAAAGACGGCGAACTGCTCCGAGCCCCTTATCATTACCGGGATCATCATACGGATGGGGTGATGGAAGATTGCCATAAAAACAAGGTAAGTAAAAAAGATATCTTTGATAAAACGGGTATTCAATTTCTTCCATTTAATACTATCTACCAATTACAAGCCATGAGCAATACAGGATCCCCGCTGTTAAATGAGGCTGTCGATCTGCTTCTTATGCCCGATCTGCTGCGGTATTTTCTGACGGGACAGAAAAAAACAGAATTTACTAATGCGACGACTACCCAATTATTTAATCCCAAAACAATGGAGTGGGACGAAGATCTTGTGAAGGCGGCAGGAGTGACTAAAGATATTTTTCAGGATATTGCCCTGCCGGGAACCATTATCGGAGAGCTGAGCAAGGAAGTCTGTGAAGAGCTGGATGTGGATCCTATCCCCGTGATTGCTGCCGGAGAACATGATACGGCATCGGCTGTCGCAGGGATTCCCGCCCTGGATCAGGATTTTGCCTATGTCAGCTGTGGCACGTGGTCTCTTATGGGGACGGAAGTTCAGGATGCAGTCATTAATGATAAAGCATTCCAGTGGAATTTCACGAACGAAGGCGGCGTCAACAATACGTTCCGGCTTCTGAAAAATATTATGGGACTTTGGATTTTAGAAGAATGTAAACGTATATGGGAACACGACGAAAAAGCAGGATACAAAGAGCTTCTTCAGGAAGCAGAAGCAGCCCCCTCTTTTTCCTTTTTTATTGATCCAGACGATTTTCGTTTTTTGAATCCGCCTCATATGCCAAAGGAAATCCAGCAGTATTGTGAAGATACGGATCAATATGTGCCTCGTACACGTGGTGAAATCGTAAAAGGGGTGCTGGAAAGTCTGGCTTTGAAATACCGGTATGTGTTTGAGCGGACCCAGCATCTCGCCGGCACTCCTTTTTATGGACTGCATATGGTCGGCGGGGGAATTAAAAACACTGTTTTATGCCAGTATACCTCTAATGCTCTTGCAAAACCAGTCTGGGCCGGTCCTGTCGAAGGCAGTGCCATTGGCAACGTGATGGTGCAGTTGATGGCAGTTGGAAAAGTAGAAGACCTGGCCCAGGCCCGATTGATTACGTTGAAAAGCACGAATATGCAATATTATTTTCCGGAAGACGAAAAGAAATGGCATCGTGCTTATGGCAGGTTCTGTGATACGATAGGAGTAAATAATGGTGAAGATCTCACCGTCTAGACGGAAAGTAGGGAAAAGAGTGTTAGTGGCAGAAAGGTATGAACGGATTCTTCAAACGGTGGAGGAAAAAGGCAGTGTCCGCGTGACGGAATTAAGCGAACAGTTCGGAGTAACAGAAGAAACCATCCGCCGGGATCTGGATCACCTGGAAAAGGAGCGGAAAATTAAACGGAGTCATGGCGGAGCAGTGTCCGTTAAAAATGATAAAACCGAAACTCCTTATTCGGAGCGGGAAGTCATTAATGTAGAAGAAAAAAACAAAATTGCGGAAAGAGCTCTGGATTTTATCGAGGAGAATGACCGTATTATTCTGGATGCAAGCTCGACGGCATGGTATATGGCAAAAGGACTTCCTGATATTCCGCTTATTGTACTGACGAATTCGATGAAAGTATCGATGGAACTAAGTGAAAAGCAAAATATACAAGTAATTTCCACGGGCGGCATTCTGTCCCCCAGGTCGCTGTCATTTGTAGGCCCTCTTGCTGAATACGGAATTCATATGTATCACGTGGATAAAGTGTTTTTCTCCTGCCAGGGAGTGCACGGGGCGAAAGGGTTAAGCGACTCGAATGAGCTGCAGGCGCATGTGAAACAAAAAATGGTCGAAGCAGGGGACAAAGTCCATTTATTAGCGGATCACTCCAAATTTAACGTGCAGTCTTTCAGTCGAATCGCAACATGGGACAACATTCATGTTTTTATTACCGATGAATTAGCCAAGGAAGAGAAATACCTTCTGACTGAGAAAGAGGTCGACGTGATTACGCTGTATGACCATTAAATGATAAAAAGGCTCCCTCCGCCAGCTGGAAGGAGCCTTTTTAATTACGAAGTGTGTAACATATCCTGATTCGTATAATGCTGATGCAGTGCTGTCAGTTTTTCATACCAGAACTGGATGCATGTGCCTATGGTTAACGCGACAATGACGGTGCCAATGCCGACGGGCCCTCCCACGACGAAGGCGGTGGCCGCAACCAGTACAGCAATCAGAGTTTGAGAGGTTCGTATATTCCAGTTAAAACGTTCACTGAAAGCAAGGAATAACTGGTCAATTGGTGCTCTGGGGAAGCCGGGCAGGATATACAGAGCCACTCCGAGACTGACACACAGAATCCCGGCCGCAAATACAAGAAGCTGGATATAGAGAGGAGCTGCCGTTAAATAAAAGTTTTTAAAAACGATCTCCAGCCAGAAATCAAACACCGCTGTTTCCAATACAAGCGGGATAAAGGCCAGAAACTCCGGCCGTCTGCATAAGAGGTATCCATTTACAAAGATAAAGATGAACTGGAAACATCCATACCACATGCCGACGGTGAAGCCGAGCTGCTCAGACAGCCCTGTAAAAAAGGCAGCCCAAAAACCGGCTCCCATCCCGGATTTCACAATTAAAGAAACACCTAAGAAATTAATAATAATTCCGGTAAGATAAAAAAAGCATTTATAAGCGTTTGTCAAAGTCATGGCTGCGGCCTCCTTTCCGTTAGTTATAGGAAGGTATAATGAAATACTAGTAGTTGTAATTAGTATATAAAACATATAACCGTATAAACGTAACATATAAAGATTTTTAGCGTAAAATCATTATAAATGAGAAATGTAAAACATGGAAGAGAAAAATGAAATGTCAAAAAATTTAATCTTGCCAAACAAAAAAAGACTGTCCGAAAGAGTCCGTTCTCTCTTTCAGACAGCCTGTTTTCATAGGACAG
This sequence comes from Salibacterium aidingense DSM 18341, assembly GCF_000429685.1. GTDB lineage: Bacteria > Bacillota > Bacilli > Bacillales > Marinococcaceae > Salibacterium > Salibacterium aidingense. Next base: position 15,433 of record NZ_AUCI01000023.1, on the reverse strand, counting down.
CGTTGATACTGTCAATATATCCGGCCACGGAGACTCCTATGGGACGAAGACGAGCTGAAGTTCCACTTGGTAAAACAATTTTCTTTACCAAGTCAGCTGAAGTCGTCCTATGGAAAGCGCAGTGGCCGGCCTAGCGATCATACAGCGGTGTGCTCCGTTCCCATTGGTTGTTTTAAGAAGGCAGATGCAGATGAAAAATCAACAATGCCGAATTCTAATTAGAATTCGGCATTGTTCGGATTTTTATCCTGACTTATATGATTTGTCCCAGTCTCGTGTATTTGTCTTAATAATGGTTTTGTAATTGGCGCCCCAGGCAGGATTCGAACCTGCGGCCTACAGCTTAGGAGGCTGTTGCTCTTCCCCTGAGCTACTGGGGCTCAAACTCACAAAAGCTATTGTACCAGTACTTTTGTGATTTGTAAATTCCAGACTATTTTAGGATGTGGGTAAACTGCAAACATTTTGCAAACGAGAGGGTTTGCAGTGGATCATTGGTTCCCTTTTGATTCCATGTCAATGGGAGGCTGTTCTTTATTTTTTGACCAAAAATAATGGTTCTAACCGATTTGACCCTCTTCTCAGAATTTATGCGTGCGGAAGAATGGAGCAGTCTTTAAGAGAGGAGGCCTTTGCCCGGTGTAAACCGCATCCTTTCCGAGGGACAGTTTATTTCTTCGGTGACATCCTTATAATCATGTATTTGAATCGGAATCCTCCACCGGTAAAAAGTTAAAAATTTCACCGGAGTTAATAGAATGTACCAGTTTTTGTAGCCAGTGACAGTATTTCTTATACTCCTCTAATTGTTCAAGGTCCTGCCTGGCTCTTTCCCTTAGATGGTCTTCATTATTTTCCTCTTCTATGACTTCTTGAAGCTGATATTGTGCTTGTTTAATAGCAAACAGGTTTAACTCAGCTTCCCTTTTCCACTTATCTCCAAAAAAGCGCCCGAAATAATTGAAGAAATCTTTCTCAGCCACAAAATGGTCTTTCCTGGATCCTTTCTGCCATGTTTTTCGGACAATGTGGATCTCCTGTAAATTACGAACCGCCGTGCTCATACTAGGTTTTGTCATGCCGAGTTCATCTGACATTTCATCTAGGGTCATCGGATGCTGCTTAAAGTACATGGCGGCGTACAGTCTTCCAATTGACGGGGTGATCCCGTACAAATCCATCGTTTCGGCAATAGCATTAATGACTTCTTGTTCGGCATGGTTAATTTTTAATTCAGCAGATAATTGTTCCATAAAATCCCCCATTCTTCCAAGATATCATCACCCATTCAAATGGTCGAACAGAAAAGTATACCAAGTGTATTTTTGATTAGACTTTTTTTAATATTTTTGGTGTTTTATTATTTTTAAACACCCAGCCAAATAAAAAAGACCGTAAAACAACGGCCGGCTATGTAATTTTACTCAAGATTTCCTTTTCTTGTACTTCTTATTATACCAGCCTTGTTTTAAAAAGAAAGGATGACTTCCCGGCGGGCAGGTCTTTTGTATTGCTTTATAGGAGGGCAGGCTTAATTACTGACGATAAAATTGATTGACATACACTTGAAACATGGTTCATTTACTGTTGGGACAGGTAGAGAAAGGAGGAGCTAAAGTGAGCGATCAAATAGCGTGGCAGAAGTATGTTATCAAAGATGACCTGCCCAGAGATGGATGGGAACGAAAAATCAAAGAAGAAGAAAAAGCCTGGATGGAAGAATTACAGCAGCGGCGTAAATATAAACGAGGACCTCGGCGAAGAGCAGATCATATATGGACGGAGAAGCCCTCTCCCAATGCAGCAGACTCTTGAGAGGCCGTAGTCATTAAACGTTTAAATCAAAACATTCATGTCCCCCCTTCCCCTTAACACATCCCTTCTATTGTGATAGCGAATAAACAGTGAAAAGTATATACACCAATCGAATGAAAAGAAGGGCATCAAAACCCAGACCAGACAACAAGAGATAAAAGAGAGCCGGCCGACTGCTGGCTCTCTTTTCGTTTTATAATAGACGGTTATTTTTCATAAAAACGAAAGAAAAGGTTCTATCTCCCCCTATTTTTCATTTATGATGAAGAAGAGAGGATGCATGGAGGGGGAAAAGATGAAAAGAAAAAGAAAAAAACAAGGAATCCTTCTTTTCTCGGTTTTCATTTCTATCTTTATCATCGTGAGCGCGGTGTCGGTTTATCACTATGTGAAGCCCCTTCCAGAAGGGGTTTCCGTGGAGGGAGAAGTATATCACACAGAGGATATTGATTTTTTATACGATCTGACGTATCAAGAAGAGGGGGAACGGCACCAGGAGCAGATGATTTTCGATCGTGTATTTCAAATAATCGGGGAGGCAGAGGAATTTGTGGTGCTGGATATGTTTTTATTTAATGGCCAGTACGACCCATCTCTCGATTTTCCCAATCTCTCTGAAAAACTGGCGCAGACGCTTATTGATAAAAAGCAAAAAGATCCGGAGGTTGATATTGTTATCCTTACGGACCGGATTAATACGTTTTATGGCTCATATGAAACTGATATTTTAACAAGGCTGGAGGAGAATGGGATTCCGGTCTTTTATACGAATATGAAACCGTTACGGGATTCGAACCCGGTGTACTCAGGGATTTACCGAACCTTTTTTCAATGGTTCGGAACGGAAGGGAAAGGATGGCTGCCGAATGCGTTCAGTGCGGGAGCTCCAGATGTAACACTGCGGTCCTACCTGGAACTATTAAATTTCAAAGCAAATCATCGAAAAACGGTTATTACGGAAGAGCGGGGCCTCCTCACCTCGGCCAACCCTCATGATGCCAGTGCGTATCACTCGAATATAGGTTTTGAAATCCAGGGAAGCGTGCTGAATGATATGCTGCAGACGGAAAAGGCGGCAGCGATAAGGGCCGGTGCCGAAGCATCGTTGTTTTCTTCGATGGAAGTGCAGGCAGAAACGCCGGAAGAAACTCCCTATAATATTCAATTGCTGACGGAAGGAAAAATTGAAAAACATACCCTTCAGGAGATAAAGAAAACGGAAGCAGGCAGCAGCATTACGTTGGGTGCTTTTTACCTTTCGGACCGTGATGTGATTGATGCGCTGCTCCAGGCTTCCTCAAGAGGAGTGAACGTCCGGCTGGTATTAGATTCTAATAAAGATGCGTTTGGCAGGGAAAAAAATGGGATTCCCAACCGCCCGGTGGCTCATGAATTAATAATAGAGTCAGACGGTGACATTGAGGTGAAATGGTACCGCACTGATGGAGAGCAGTTTCATACGAAGATGGTATATATCGAAAACCACCAGAAAGATGTACTCATAGGCGGCTCGGCAAACTATACGAAACGTAATATCGGAGATTTTAATATGGAGAGCAACGTAAAAATTACAGCAGAACCAAACAGCGTAAAAGAAGCGTCCCAGAGCCCGGATAGCGGAACAAATGTCCGAAAAAGGCGCTTCAGGCCCGACATTCTGCCATTTAACGGAACAAATGTCCGCAAGGGAACCCTTTAATATCTTCAACCATCCTCCCGGCAAAGCATTTAGCTTATCCTATTCGCTGTCTAGGCGTTGGAGCGGCGGAAGCTCAAGGTAGCAAGTAAGACAAGCACGGTGGTAAAAACGAGCATGAAAAGCACTTCTTCGGCAACGGTTATGCTGCGGCCGAATAATGTTAAATTGAGTCCCATGGCTTCCCGAATCATAGGAGAGAGGCTGTCTATGTCAATCATCACCTTTTTCATCACATCTACACCGTAGGTAACGGGGTTGATTTTTACAATGATATCCATCCAGCCGGGCATATTATTTACTGGAAACAGGGCCCCGGATAAAAAAACCATGGGCATGACTAAAATCTGAACGATTAATTGAAATCCCTGCGTCGATTTTAAAAAACTGGCGATTAACAGGCCGACCGAAGACAGGGCACAGGCCAGTAAAAACATAAACGGAAGGACCTGCAGCAGAGATAAAACACTATAGCGGATGCCAAGAAAAGGGATTAACAGGAACATCATCATTCCCTGAAGACACGCCACCGTGGAAGCGCCGAGCATTTTCCCTACAGCTATATTCACCCGGGATACAGGAGAGACCAGAATTTCTTTCATATACCCGAAATCACGATCCTCGATAATCGATAATGAGGAAAATACCGAGGTCATGAGTAACGTCATGGCAACGATACCGGGGAACACAAATTGAATATATTGGAATTCTCCGCCCCCCTCTATACTTCCGCTGATTAAACCTTCCATTGTGCCGCTTAAGCCCCCGCCGAAAATAAGCAAAAATAATATCGGCATCGTAAAGGAGCCGAATAAGCGGGCGCGATCCCTGAAAAATTTTGTTACATCACGCTGCCATATCGCAAATATTCCTTCCATGGAACTCCCTCCTTTGTTCCCCTAATGATCCCCGTGCTGAATATTCCGGCCGGTGAAGGCAAGGAAGACATCATTCAAGGTTGGTCTTCTAATGTTTAAATGGGTGATGGGAACGGTTAATTCTTTGATAAAACCGGAAATGAAATCATCACTATCCGCTACCTTTAATTGAATCATATTGTCCTGCTGGGTGATTTCTGCGTCTGAGATATTGCGGTGCATTTCTTCCAGGGCCTGTTCATTGTTTTTCGTCGACAGCTCGATAATATCGCCGCCCAGTTGTTTTTTTAATTGGGCAGGGCTGTCGATCGTAATGATTTCCCCGTGATCCATAATGGCAATCCGGTCGCTTATTTCCGCTTCATCCAGGTAATGGGTCGTTAAAAACATGGTGATGCCTTCTTTACGTTTCAGCCTTAAGATATATTCCCAAATATGGGCGCGGGTTTGGGGATCCAGACCTACCGTCGGTTCATCTAAAAAAAGGACTTTTGGATAATGAAGCAGGCCGCGGGCAATTTCGAGCCGTCGTTTCATTCCACCGGAAAAGGTCTCCACTTTTTTCTTTTTGCTTTCGACAAGATCTACGATTTCCAGGACTTCCTGAATCCGTTCCTGTCGTTTTTCTTTAGGGACATTATAAAATTTGCAATGAAGCATGAGATTTTCGCCGGCAGTTAATTTTTCATCCAGTGTATTTTCCTGAAATATAATTCCTATGCTTTCCCGCACTTTGTTTTTCTGTCTGCTGACATCATAGCCGTTGATCATAATACTGCCGCTGCTTGGGGCCAGCATCGTACAAATCATATTGATCGTGGTGCTTTTGCCGGCGCCGTTTGGGCCAAGAAAGCCGAAGATTTCTCCCTGTTTGATGTCAAAATTTACATCTTTCACGGCATGAGTGTCTTTATAATGTTTATTTAATTGTCTGACCTCGATAATATTATCCATACCGTCACCTGCTTATATCAGGATTACGAAACCTAATTAGTTATGATATCATAACTATATTATCGTGTCCGTATTGTTTCCTGTCAAATTATTGTTTTGGGGGTATTCGATGAACAATGAAGAAAAAGGGGAAGTAGCAAGAAACCTGTTAACCCTTTTTCCCTTGATTAATAAAAAACTGTTCCCTCCTTTTAAATCTTGGAACGAAAACGATTTAAATATTACTCATTTTTTTATATTAAGAACGTTAGAAGAGGTTGGGGATTTAACTTTAACACAAATCGGGAAAAAGCTAAGTATACAGAAATCCAATGTCACTCCGCTGGTGCAGAAACTGGAGAAATCGGGGTTTATTCAGCGGCAGCCGTCTCCCTCTGATCGACGTGTGAAATATATGAGCCTGACAGAAGGAGGTGCTGACTATTTAAAAAGACACGAGGAGGATTTGGAAATGCAAATGCAGAAAAACCTCGAATCGTTGAAGGAGGAAGATTTGCAAAAGCTGAGAGAATCAGTTCTTCAATTGCAGAGCATTCTTGCCAAAATTGATTAAAAGAGGGGATTCGTATGAATACTATTCTACATGGAATTGAATTGGAATGCATGAAGGGAGATATAGCCAAACAGCCGGATATGGAGGCAGTCGTTAATGCAGCCAATGCGGAACTAATGATGGGGGGAGGCGTTGCTGGTGCTCTCCATCGTGCTGCAGGACCTGAACTCGCAGAGGCCGGTGCTCCGATGGCTCCGATTAAACCGGGTGAAGCGGTCCTGACAGAGGGGTTCCGGCTGCCAAACGATGTGGTTATTCATTGCCTTGGGCCGGTTTATGGAAAGGACAAGCCGGAATCTGAGCTGCTTCAGGCATGTTATTGGAATGCTCTTCGTCAGGCAGAAGAAAATAATATAAAAAGTATCGCGTTTCCCTCCATTTCGACAGGAGCCTTCGGGTATCCGGTGGAAGAAGCGGCTCCTGCAGCGATGGAGGAAATTGCGGCACAATCCAGAAACCTGGAACAGGTGGAAAAAATCCGGTTTGTGTTGTTCAGCAGCCAAGACCTTAAGGAGTACGAAAAGGCACTCTCCCGCCTGTGATGTTTTAAATTGACAATATATACCTCCCAGCTTATACTTTGCTTATACGGACAGACAAGTAATAGAGGAGAGCTGCGGAATGCTGGAGACAGAACTTCGTAATATTTCTGATAATTGTATGAATGGCCGACCTGTTCCGGTGGAGCACATTGAAATCGAGAAGAACAGCTTATCTCATATTCCTATGTTTATAGAAGAAAAACAGTATAGACGTGTTTTTCTAATCGTCGATCATAATACAAAAACAGCGGCAGGAGAGAAGTTAAAGGAGCTGTTAAACACTGGGGGAATAGAGACAGAGTTCATTTTACTGCCGGAAGACCAGCACGGCCAGGTAAAAGCAGATGAAGAGACGGTGATGGAGGTATTCATCCAAGTTCCGTCCGCGGCTGAATGTCTGATCGCTGTTGGTTCCGGAACAATTCATGATATCACCAGGTTTGTGAGCGGAAAAATGAAGATCCCTTTTATTTCTGTACCTACAGCAGCTTCTGTAGACGGTTTTACGTCTATGGGGGCTCCCTTAATCATAAAAGGAACGAAAAAAACCTTCCAGGTAAGCTGTCCCATTGCTGTTTTCGCTGATATTGACGTACTGCAACAAGCCCCGCCTGCATTGACTGGGGCAGGAGTCGGGGATATAGCTGCGAAATTCACTTCCCTTTTTGATTGGGAGCTTTCCCGTCTTATCGGGGGAGAACCTTATAACAGCTGGGCAAGATACATGATGGAGGACACCCTTTACTCGGTGAAAAATCATATAGGACGTATTGCAAAACGAGACGAAGAGGGAATAAAGAGACTAATGGAAGGCCTGATTCAGTCTGGTTTAGTGATGATGGCTCTGGATTATTCCCGGCCGGCGTCCGGAGCCGAACACCATTTGTCCCACTACTGGGAAATGGCGTTACTCCAGCAGGAGGAAAAACAGCTGCTTCACGGAGCAAAAGTGGGAGTGGCAACGGGTATCATCTGTGATTTATATAATTATTATTTCAAGCAGCCTCACAAACTCCAGCTGAAAAACGAACCGGAATGGCAGAAACGATGGGAAGAGAATGAGGAGACGATTAAAAGGCAGATAAGCCTGCTGCCTTCCTCCAAAGAGATCACGGATTGGCTGCAGTTATTTGGGGCACCGGTCACTACAACAGAACTTGGTCTCAGCGATGAATTGGTAAAGGAAAGTTTAAATAACGCTCATTATTTAAGAGATCGCTGTACTGGATTAAAACTAATACATCTATCCAGAAAACAGATCCTCCGCTATCCTTTTGAATAAAACATAAAGCGGCATCCCGGGGCCGGGAAATGCCGCTCTTTCATATTATCAGAAGGTATAGAATGTTAGCGTTTTTGAGATTCTGCTTCAGCGCCGCTGCTCTGCGCGGCAGAGGGCGCTTGCACATTTTCTTATTACGTAAGCAGAGAATCAGTCCACGGTTTGGCAGTGGAAGCGCGCAGTACCAGCTCCGGCTCGTATAGGACGGAACTCGGTTTTGTTTCTGCCTTATTTTCGAGTAAGTCCACAATTAAGGCGGCTGCGTCTTCCCCCATCTTCATTTTTGGATGTTTAATCGAGGTGAACTTTATTTCTGTCGTTTCTGTAAGCGGGGAATCATCAAAGCCAACAATAGATATATCATCCGGGACGGAAAGCTTTTGCTCCCGAAGGATGTTTAATATTTGAATAACTAATTCGTCGTTATAACAGACAATCGCCGTCGGACGCTTATCATTTGCAAGGAGCAGCTGTCTTACTTCCTCCACCGGCTTCTCAAATTTTTCTTTAGTCGAATACGTAATAATTCTGTTCGGATCCACCGGGGTTTGAAACGCTCGGTGGGCCTTTAAGAAACCTTTCATACGACGGCTTCCTTGAATGTCGTCATTTTTAAAGATCCCAATGATATCCTGGTGTCCCAGCTCCAGCAAGTGTTCTGTCTCCATATACCCGCCTTTTTCATCATTCATGATCAGGTGAAGAGGTTCCAGTTCCTCATAAAAAGCGTTAATCATCACATACGGAATCCCCTGGTTTTCCAGATTCAGATAATAGTTAATGTTGGGATTGGTAAAAGCACTGCGGGTCGGTTCGGCAATAACCCCCTCTACATGCTGGCTTAATATATTTTCCAATGCAATTCTTTCTTTTTCCAGATCATTATTAGTACTGAAGAGAATAACGTTATACCCTTTTTCACTTAAATAACTTTCCGCCCCCCGGATGATATAAGGAAAAATATAATCAGAGATATACGTGGTAATAATGGCGATGCTTTTTCGAGAAGGCTGCTGCAATATTTTTGAGCGGTCGGCACAAAAGGTTCCAACCCCATGTTCCCGGTACAGCCATCCCTCGCTCACCAATTCTCCAATGGCCTGCCGGATGGTATGACGGCTCACATCAAACTGCTGCACCAGTTCATATTCTGAATTAATTTTCTGATGAGCCTGATAGGAGCCATCCAGGATTTTAGATTTAATATATTGTTTTACGTTTTTATATTTAGGAGTCATACTACACCTCACTGCAAATCTTCATAAATTTTATTATAGCACACTTGAACGTACAACTTCATCATTATATATTTTTTATCATTTTCTATCGTTTTAAACCAGGAATTTGAAAATAATTTAGTAAAAATTTCAAAGAAAGCGGTTGCAAAATGGAAAAGAGTGTGATTTAATAAATATACCTTATACGTACAAGTTGATTCGTATTGGAGTAATGTGTCGTAATTGTACGAACAGGGATTTAGAATCAATATTTTAAATATTCCGTATTCTATGGAATGTGAAGGGGGAGATAGTAATGAAGAAATGGCTTGTATCGGCACTTGTCCCATCATTACTAATGGCAGCATGTGGTGGAAATGGTGGAGATGGGGGAGAGGAAGCCGGCGGAGAAGGACCGGAAGAAGCGGAAGTTATTGGGGAAGAGGCTGAAGATGCCACAGAACTCACGTTATGGCTATTCGGAGAGCAGCATTTAGGTGTATTTGAACCGGCAGTTGAAAGATGGAATGAGAATAACCCAGATAATCAGGTAACTTTAAATGCTGAAGTTTATCCATTCGATCAAATGCATAATAATCTTCGATTAGCCCTGCAGTCAGGAGAAGGGGCACCGGATATAGCGGATGTTGAAATAAGTGAATTCGGGCCATTCATGCAGGGAGAGCCCCAGTTTGAATCGATGAACGAATATGTAGAACCCATTCTGGATGACGTAGTAGAAGAAAGATTTGAGATTTATGCAAAAGACGGAGAATATTACGGCACCCCTTACCATATCGGATCTACAGTAGTCTACTATAACACTGAAATTATGGATGAAGCTGGGGTGGACATTGATTCGATTGAAACATGGGAAGACTATGTAGAAGCGGGTGAACAAGTTGTTGAAAACACGGACTCAGTAATGACTACAGTAGAAACTGCAGATCAAATTAATTTCTGGGGGCTTATCAGTCAGCAGGGCTCTGATTACTTTGATGAGAACGGAGACGTAATCCTCGATAATGAAACGAATGTGAGTACACTTCAATTTCTGAGCGATCTTGTCAATGAATATGAGATTGCTGATACTACGCCTGGTGGAGAACATCATGCTGAGGAATACTATGGATTTATGAATGACGGTGGGGCTGCATCTGTCGTTATGCCAATGTGGTATATGGGGCGTTTCGTTGATTATATGCCTGATCTTAAAGGCAAGATGGAGATCCGGCCATTGCCGCTCTGGGAAGAAGGAGGAAATAGAACTGCAGGTATGGGGGGCACTGGTACCGTGGTAACAAATCAGGCGGAAGACCCAGAACTTGCAAAAGAGTTTATGGCTGAAGCAAAGCTTAGCGAGGAAGCAAACATTGATCTTTGGACAGAATTGGGATTTGATCCACCCATGCACACCGTGTGGGGGGACGAAGAGATGAAAGAATCAAACCAGTATTTTGACTATTTCGACGATGAAATATTTGACATGCTGCTGGAACTGAACGATGAAGTGGAAGCACTTAACATAACGCCAAATGTGTCAGATGTTTCGGAACAGGTTGGTACAAATGTATTAAACGGGGCGATTAGACAGAATGAGGATCCTCAGCAAGTGCTGGAACAAGCAGCGGATGATGTGAGAAACAGTATGTCTGATTAATATACAAGGGGGAGAAATAAAAGCAGGAATCGCCTCTTTTATTTCTCTCCATTGTTTTACTTTAGGTACAGGGAGGAGGAAGCTGAATGGAAGGATCTACTTCGACAAATACTAATACCCCTCCTAAGAGGGTACGTTCCTCGATATGGTCCAGATTTCTCACTTCAAAAAAAATAGCGCCGTATGTTTTTGTGATGCCGTTCATTATTTCTTTTTTAGCCTTATTCTTTTATCCGATGATTCAGGCTTTTAACATGAGCTTTCAGCAGGTACTACCTGGGCAGGTGACGTATGTTGGGCTTTCAAATTATGAACGTCTGTTAAACCCCACCTTCTATAGAGCTCTGACAAACACAAGTGTATATGTAGTATTTACAGTTGTTATATTAGTAGTTTTCCCTGCGTTATTTGCAGTGTTTTTAAATAGTAGAATAGTAAAATTCAGAAATTTCTTCAAAGCTGCATTGTTTGTACCGGCACTTACTTCCGTTATTGTCGCAGGGGTTATTTTTAGGATGATTTTTGGAGAAACGGAGGCTGCCGTGGCGAATGAAATTATCGGTTTTTTTGGTATTGCTCCGATTGACTGGCAGTATGGTTCCATATCTGGAATGTTTCTCATGGTTATCCTATGTTGCTGGAGATGGATGGGGGTAAACATCCTTTATTTCCTAGCCGGATTACAAAATGTACCACATGAATTATATGAAGCAGCCGATATCGATGGGGCCTCTGCCTTTCAAAAATTACTTTATGTGACAATTCCTTCGTTAAAACCTGTGATTATATTTGTGTCTACAATAAGCATTATCAATGGTTTTCGGATGTTTGAAGAAAGTTATGTTTTTTGGGAGGGTTCCTCACCAGGAAATATTGGTCTTACGGTAGTGGGATATATTTATAGAGAAGGGGTATCACAAAACGATCTTGGGTTTGGTGCGGCAATAGGGGTGGTGCTCATGCTGGTCATTTTTATCATCAGTGTACTGCAGCTGAAATTCGTCGGAGCATTTAAGGAGGATTGATGAGGAATGGCTCAGGAAAATTTAGATGTACACAAAAAAAATAGGTTCTATAAAATATTGCTGACAATGTTATTTTTCATAATTACAATCGTGGTTTTGTTTCCCATTATATCATTGCTGGGAGCCTCTTTGAGACCACCTTCCGATCTCATGAGAAGCGGATTAACTTTATTTTTTAATCTTTCAGATTTGAATTTTAACAACTACCTCTCCATATTTTCTGAAAACGGCAGTCAATATTGGCGGTGGTATATCAATAGTTTGGCTATAAGCGGGATATTAATTGTATTATCATTGTTTTTTTCTTCGATGGTAGGCTATGCATTAGCTGTGTACCGGTTTAAGGGAAACCGTTTGATTTTTCTACTGGTTCTGTTCATATTAATGGTTCCCTTTGAAATTTTGATGCTGCCACTTTACCAGATGATGATCAATCTTGATTTAATCAATACGTATTTTGCTGTAATACTGCCCTTGATTGTAGCTCCGATTGCTGTATTTTTTTTCAGGCAATATGCTGTTGGACTGCCGAAGGAATTAATGGAATCTGCCAGAATGGACGGCTGCTCCGAATACGGTATTTTCTTCAGGATCATGGCTCCGTTAATGGGTCCCTCTTTTGCTGCGATGGCGATACTTCAAGGTTTAACAAGCTGGAATAACTTTTTATGGCCGTTGGTCGTATTGCGATCGAACGACATGTTCACCCTGCCTATCGGCCTTGCTACGTTAATCACCCCTTATGGTAATAATTACGAATTGTTGTTTGCCGGTTCGGTTCTCACTATTATACCGATTATTGTACTGTTTCTCTTTTTCCAGCGATTCTTTATTTCCGGTCTGACCGTAGGGGGAGTAAAAGGGTAGGGAAACATAACAGGCCTTGTTATTTTTGCTGTTTATTATAGTAAGGAAGGTAACTTGTACGTATAAGACATTGAAAAATTTATTTTGGGAAAGAGGCGGTAACATGGCAGAACAACTAACGAACGCAACTATGATCGTGGACAAGGATTTTAAAGTCTCCGAAATTGATCCAAGAATTTACGGCTCCTTTATCGAACACCTGGGGCGTGCTGTATATGGAGGCATTTATGAACCGGACCATCCGGAAGCCGATGAACACGGTTTTCGAAAAGATGTACTCGATCTGGTGAAAGAACTGCAGGTGCCAATCGTCCGCTATCCCGGCGGGAATATGGTTTCTGCTTATAATTGGGAAGACGGCGTAGGTCCAAAAGAAGAACGTCCGAAACGACTGGAACTTGCGTGGAGAACAATAGAAAACAATCAAGTCGGTACTAATGAATTTGCTGATTGGGCCAAAAAAGCTGGTACGGATGTAATGATGGCGGTGAATCTGGGAACGCGGGGCATTGATGCAGCGCGAAACCTGCTTGAATATGCGAATTATCCCGCCGGCACGTATTACAGTGATCTACGCAGAAGGCACGGCTATGAACAGCCGCATAACATCAAGACGTGGTGCCTTGGCAATGAAATGGATGGTCCGTGGCAGATTGGGGGGAAAACGGCGGAAGAATACGGAAGACTTGCTTATGAAACAGCCAAAGCTATGAAGCTCGTGGACCCGGATATTGAACTGGTGAGCTGCGGAAGTTCAAATTCAGATATGCCGACCTTCCCGCAATGGGAAGCAACAACTTTGGAACATACGTATGAATATGCAGATTATGTCTCCCTGCATCAGTATTACACCAATTATGAAAATGATACAGCCAACTTTCTGGCACGTTCGATGGAGATGGATCATTTTATAAGCACCGTCGTTTCCACCTGCGATTATATCAAGGCGAAGAAGCGCAGTAGAAAGACGATGAACCTCAGCTTTGATGAATGGAATGTCTGGTTTCATTCGACTAAAGCAGATCAGCACATAGAACCGTGGCAGACCGCTCCGCCGCAGCTCGAAGATGTGTACACGTTTGAGGATGCGGTGCTTGTCGGCAGCTTGCTGCATACGCTGCTAAAACATTCCGACCGGGTGAAAATAGCCTGCATGGCGCAGCTGGTGAATGTGATCGCACCGATCATGACGGACAACGGCGGAAGAGTATGGAAACAGACGATTTTCTATCCCTATTACTACACATCGGTTTACGGCCGTGGTACCGCGCTGAACCCTGTGGTGAACTCCCCAAAGTACGACAGTAAAGACTTCACCAATGTGCCGTATCTGGATACTTCTGTTGTTTATAACGAAGATAAAGACGAACTTGTCGTTTTTGCTACGAACCGTCATCTGGAAAACACATTAAAAGTAGACTGTGACATCCGGTCCTTTGAAGATTTTTATGTGAAGGAACATGTAGTGCTGGAACATGAAGATCCAAAAGCAGTGAATACAGCAGGGCAGGAAAAAGTAACACCGCACTATAATGGACAGTCCTATATGGAAAGCGGCCGCCTCCAGGGCATCCTGCCAAAAATGTCGTGGAACATGATCCGGCTTCAAAAGCAATAACCAGAATAAGATAAGGAGTGGAGGATGGATGTTGAAAACAAAAAACTATGATATTTGGTTTATCACGGGAAGCCAGCATTTATATGGGGAAGAAACACTTGCAGAAGTTAAAGCCCACTCCGAGGAGCTAGTTAATGGGCTGCAATCAGACGCTGCGATTGCTGTAAATATTAAATTTAAACAAGTCGTAACAACCTCCGATGAGATCTTAACCTTCATCCGGCAGGCGAACAGTGATGATAACTGCGCAGGCATTATTACCTGGATGCACACCTTTTCACCAGCGAAAATCTGGATTGCCGGATTAAAAGCCCTGCAGAAACCGCTCCTGCACCTGCATACGCAGTACAATGCAGAAATTCCATGGGAATGGATCGACATGGATTTTATGAACTTGAACCAGTCTGCGCACGGCGACCGGGAATTTGGTTTTATGACAGCGCGGCTGGATATCCCCCGGAAAGTGGTAACCGGCCATTGGAAGCGGTCAGAAGTAAGATACAGAATCGGACGCTGGGCCAAAGCCGCCGTTACATTTTCGGAAGGGCGTAATATCAAGGTAGCACGTTTTGGCGATAATATGCGGAATGTAGCAGTAACAGAAGGAGATAAAGTAGAAGCTGAAATAACATTTGGCTGGATTGTTCAGGCCCACGGAATTGGGGATCTGGTGAAATATATAGATAAGGTGGAAACCAGTAGAATAGAGGAGCTGATGAAAGAATATCAAGAGCAATATCATATACCGGAGGAAAGTAGGAACGACAAAAATCAATGGGAAGCAATCCGCGGGCAGGCTCGTATTGAGGCAGGAATGGAGTCATTTCTGGAAGACGGCGGCTACACGGCTTTTACGACGAACTTTGAAGACCTGCATGGTATGAAGCAGCTCCCTGGTCTTGCGGTACAGAGGCTGATGGAAAAAGGGTACGGATTTGGCGGCGAGGGCGACTGGAAAACAGCAGCTCTCGTGCGTGCGATGAAAGTGATGGCGGATGGAGAAGATACATCATTTATGGAAGACTACACGTATCATCTGGAAGAAGGGCGGGAACGAATTTTAGGCTCTCACATGCTGGAAGTCTGTCCTTCTATCAAAAAACCGGAGGAAAAACCGGAAATTCAGGTTCATCCTCTCTCCATGGGAGATAAAGCGGATCCTTCCCGCTTAGTGTTTAACAGCAAAACAGGCCGTGCGGTTAACGTATGTATCATTGATATGGGAGATCGATTCCGCATGGTATTGAATGAAGTAGATGCGGTAGAAGTCACAGAGGAGATGCCTCATCTGCCGGTGGCCAGAGTTCTCTGGGAGCCAAAACCGAA
>NZ_AUCI01000022.1 GCF_000429685.1 Salibacterium aidingense DSM 18341 | reverse complement strand
GAACGCTTCATGTCGGAAATCAAACGCCGAAGCAAAAAGAGTGTCACCTTCCCTACCGAACGGGCGGTGGAGAAAATGATTTATCTCCAATGCATTCGGTTTAATGAGAACAAACAACAAACGGCTCACGGCTTTGCGAAGAAGAAGGCAGAGCTTCAACAAAAGTTTTGGGAAAAATATGGAACCACGAGCTAAAATGAAAAATTCCTCCCACCTTCCCCTAGGGGAAGGTGGGAGGAATAAAAGAAATAATTCTAGTGTTCATAAAGGGTCCCTGCCATCTTACACAAAATTATTGACGTGACCCTTTTTTTGAAGGAGCATTCGGACATCTATTCCGTTATTTTCCCTTTTTGAATGGCAAAGAAGCGGTCTACGCCCGGATAGCGGAACAAATGTCCGAAAAACCCGCCCCTGGCCGCGAATTATCCCATTTAACGGAATGAATGTCCGCACGGGCTTCGCCAACTCCCTCCCTTTGTCACCGTAACAAAGCAATGTGCTGGAAGCTTCTTTAGTGATGGCCTTGGGCGATCTTTCCTTGTACTGCAGCTCAAAAAATTATATAAAAAACAGGTTTTTGATTTGGTGGTACAGGGGATAATCGCAGCAGAACAAATATTCTCGGCAAGAAACATATAAGTTATAATGAATGAATATTTACATGATAAAAAGGCGAAGGCAGAAAGGGGATGTATTATGGATGCATTTATGTCACAGGAATCTTATATAATAATGGCACGAATCTTATCAGCGGCATGCCTGGCTGGTCTTATTGGAGCGGAACGGGAATACAAAAGACACCCGGCAGGTTTCCGCACCCACCTGCTGGTAGGCACAGGAGCATGTTTAGCTATGGTCATGGCTCTTTTTGGGTTTCAATCGTATCTTGAAGAAAATCCGGGAGTTTCGGCGTATGATCCTTCCCGTTTAGCTTCCTATGTGATTAGCGGGGTGGGATTTTTAGGAGCGGGAACGATTATTGTGCAGGGGGTCTCCATTAAGGGATTGACCACCGCTGCTTCAATCTGGGTTGTGGCTGCTATAGGTTTGGCTGCAGGAGCAGGCATGTATTTTGCGGCTATTTTAACTACTGTTGTTGTGTTGTTAAGCCTGTTTTTCTTAAACAATATAGAACGGTTTTTCCGTTCTTCTCCCCGGGATGAAAAAATTGAAGTCATGCTGGATAATCAATATGCCGCCCTCTCAGAGATTGTGGAGATGTTTGAGAAGGAGAACGTATTGGTCAAAAAGGTAACCGGGAGTGCGGATAATACGGAACAGCAGGAACGAAAGTTATCGTTTGTATTTCATATAGAAGGGTCGAATCAGATGAACCGCACCCACCTTTATGACCAGCTGGTAAAAACGAAGGGTGTGCTTGAAGTAGAAATGACGCTTCCTTCTTAAGTGGAAGGACACTTCTCTTGAATTTTCTCCTCCTTTGTATTATATTTAAAGTCAAAGATAGTCAAGGTCAGAGGAAGAGAAAACGTTTAGATGCCAGGAAGGAGGTTGGCCCTTTTGCGAAACATTTCGGATGTGATCGAAAAATATTTAAAACAGATTCTCACCCAAAGCGACAGGGATTTGATAGAAATAAAGCGAAGTGAGTTAGCAAAACGTTTTGAATGTGTTCCTTCCCAAATAAATTACGTCATCAGCACCCGTTTTACCAATGAGAAGGGGTATATCGTGGAAAGCAAAAGGGGCGGCGGGGGGTACATTCGCATTACCAAGGTAAAAGTGGATGATCATGCTGAACTGATTGATCAATTGTTAATGCTTATTGAGGGAGGAGTAGACCAGGTTACAGCCGAAAGCATCATTATGCGCCTGTATGAAGAAGAAGCAATATCCAAACGGGAAGCCAATATTATGCTTTCCGCGGCAGACCGGAATATTTTATCCTTGAAATACGCAGAAGAACGTGATTTGCTGCGGGCTAAAATGCTTAAAGCAATGCTTTTGAGCCTGCGATATAAATAGAACGACATGGCGGAGGGAGGAAAAGGAAGTGATTTGTCAAGAATGTCAAACACGCCAGGCTACTCTGCATTTCACAAAGATTATCAATGGAAAAAAAGCGGAAATGCACTTATGTGATGAGTGTGCCCGTGATAAAGGTGAACAAATTCCAGGTTCAAACAGTTACTCCATTCATGAACTATTATCGGGACTGCTGAATGTGGATCAAATATCTGGCAACAATGAATTTAAGACGTCCAGAGCCGAGCCGGAACCATTGGTTTGTGATCAGTGCGGGTTGACGTATGAGAGATTTGCCAAAGTAGGAAGATTTGGCTGCGCTCACTGCTATAAAGCATTTGATGCGAAACTGGATCCCATACTTAACCGGGTGCATAGTGGAAATGACCGCCACGCAGGGAAAGTCCCGAAAAGGACAGGAGGAACCATGCAGGTTCAACGGGAAATTGAAAAACTACGGGAAAGCCTCCGCACCAGTATAGAACAGGAAGAATTTGAAGAAGCCGCACGTTTGCGTGATCAAATACGGGAACTCGAAGGAAAAATACAGAACGGGGAGGAGGAGGCTTAATGTCACTGCAGCGTTTTATATCTCAAGCGATAAGTCCGTGGATGAAAAGCGGGCCGGGACCTGATAGTGATATCGTATTAAGCACCCGGATTCGCTTGGCCAGGAATCTGAAAAATTATCCTTTTCCCATTTTTGCTTCCAGTGATGTTTCTGAACAAGTGCTGCGTCATGTATCGGAAGAATTATCAACAATCCCTGCAGGGGCGGACGGAGCTTTGGAACTACTGAAAATGGACGATTTCTCTTTCAATGAAAAAAGGGTGCTGGTGGAGAAGCATTTAATCAGCCCGCATCTGGCTGAACATTCCCGGCATGGAGCGGTAATGCTGAGTCCCGATGAGTCGGTGAGCATTATGCTGAATGAAGAAGACCATATACGGATGCAGTCTCTCTTCCGGGGGTTCCAATTAGACGAAGGATTAGACTTTTCGAATAAGTTGGATGATTGTGCCGAGGAAAAAGTCACCTATGCGTTTGATGAGAAAAGAGGGTACTTAACGAGCTGTCCCACCAACGTTGGCACAGGCATGAGGGCATCTGTTATGATGCATTTACCTGCTCTTGTTATGACCCAGCAGCTGAACCGGATTTTGCCTGCCATTAACCAGCTTGGTCTGGTGGTCCGCGGAATATATGGAGAGGGAAGCGAGGCCCAGGGTAATCTTTTTCAAATATCCAATCAAATGACCCTTGGGAAATCAGAAGAAGATATTGTGGAGGACCTAAAAGGGGTCGTGACCCAGGTAATACAACAGGAACGCTCTGCGAGGGGGACTTTGATGCGTTCTTCCAGAATCCAGATGGAGGATAAAGTGTTCCGTTCATACGGGCTGCTTAAAAACAGCCGAGTAATGGAGTCGAAGGAAGCAACGAAACGCCTTTCTGATGTCCGGCTTGGTATTGATCTGGATTTAATACACGGAATATCGGGTAATATTTTAAATGAATTGATGATTTTAACACAGCCTGCGTTTCTTCAGCAATATGCGGGAAAAGAATTATCGGCGGATGAGCGTGATGTGAGACGGGCTGCGCTTATTCGTGAGAGAATGGAACTAGAGAAAGAAAACGAAGAGTAAGCTATAAAAAAGTGGAGGTGCGCGTACATGATGTTTGGACGATTTACAGAAAGAGCCCAGAAGGTATTGGCTCTGGCGCAGGAAGAAGCAATCCGCCTTGGGCATAATAATATAGGTACGGAACACATTCTGCTGGGATTGATCCGGGAAGGAGAAGGAATAGCGGCCAAAGCCCTCCAGGCTCTGAATCTTGGTTCGGACCAGATCCAGAAGGAAGTAGAGGCTCTGATCGGCACAGGGCAGGAAGGGTCTAAGACGATTCATTACACCCCGAGAGCCAAGAAAGTGATAGAGCTGTCGATGGATGAGGCAAGAAAGCTGGGGCATTCCTATGTAGGTACAGAACACATTTTACTCGGTCTGATCCGGGAAGGGGAAGGAGTAGCAGCACGGGTATTGAATAACCTCGGGGTAAGCTTGAATAAAGCCCGTCAGCAGGTGCTTCAGCTGCTCGGAAATAACGAATCTTCCGGTGGGAATCAGCAGCAGGCAGCAGCCTCCGGTGCAACAAACGCCAACACTCCAACCTTGGATAGCCTGGCCCGAGACTTAACAGCAGTAGCGAAGGAAGAAGGCCTGGATCCGGTCATTGGCCGCAGTAATGAAATTGAACGGGTCATTCAGGTATTGAGCCGCCGTACAAAGAACAATCCGGTGTTGATTGGTGAACCGGGTGTCGGGAAAACGGCTGTTGCTGAGGGTCTGGCACAATCGATTATTTCCAATGAAGTACCGGAAATCCTCCGCAGTAAACGTGTCATGACTCTGGATATGGGAACGGTCGTGGCCGGCACGAAATACCGAGGAGAATTTGAAGACCGTTTGAAAAAAGTAATGGAAGAAATTCGTCAAGCCGGCAACGTCATTCTCTTTATTGATGAGCTTCATACCCTTATTGGTGCAGGCGGTGCAGAAGGGGCGATAGATGCTTCCAATATCCTGAAACCCTCTCTTGCCCGCGGAGAATTGCAGTGCATTGGCGCAACGACTCTTGATGAATACAGAAAGTATATTGAAAAAGATGCGGCATTGGAACGCCGTTTCCAGCCTATCCAGGTGGATGAACCGACTACGGAAGAATCCATCCAGATTCTTGCCGGCCTGCGTGACCGCTACGAAGCTCATCATCGTGTAACCATTACAGATGAGTCTATTGAGGAAGCGGTGAAATTGTCTGACCGTTATATTTCCGATCGATTCCTCCCGGATAAGGCAATCGACCTGATTGATGAAGCGGGTTCCAAGGTACGTCTGCGTTCCTATACCGCTCCGCCGAATCTCAAGGAACTGGAACAAAAGCTGGAAGAAACACGGAAAGAAAAAGATGCTTCCGTGCAGAGCCAGGAGTTTGAAAAAGCAGCCTCTTTGCGTGACAGTGAACAGCGGCTCCGTGAAGAAGTAGAGAATATGAAAAATGAATGGAAAGAAAAGCAGGGGAAAGAAAATACGGAGGTCACCCCGGAAGATATTGCCCAGGTGGTGGCAAGCTGGACGGGAATTCCTGTTTCCAAAATAGCGGAAGAAGAAACCGAACGCCTTCTTAAAATGGAAGAAATTCTTCACAACCGCGTGATCGGCCAGGATGAAGCGGTCAAATCCGTTTCTCAGGCGGTACGCCGTGCCCGTGCCGGATTAAAAGATCCAAAACGCCCGATTGGTTCATTTATTTTCCTTGGACCTACCGGTGTCGGTAAGACAGAATTGGCACGGGCTGTGGCTGAGACATTGTTCGGGGATGAAGAATCGGTTATCCGGATTGACATGTCCGAATTTATGGAACGCCACGCGACCAGCCGTCTGGTAGGTTCGCCGCCCGGATATGTCGGCTTTGAAGAGGGCGGTCAGCTGACCGAAAAAGTCCGCCGTAATCCTTATTCCGTTATTCTGCTGGATGAGGTGGAAAAAGCCCATCCGGAAGTCTTTAACATTCTTCTGCAAGTATTGGAAGACGGATTTTTGACCGATTCCAAAGGACGCCGTGTCGATTTCCGGAATACGGCCATCATTATGACTTCCAACGTTGGAGCCAACCTGCTCCGCAAGAATAACTATGTTGGTTTCACTACCAATACAGATGACGCGGAAAACTTTAAGGATATGCGCGACAAAGTGATGGGAGAACTAAAGAACACCTTCCGTCCTGAGTTCCTGAACCGGATCGACGAGATTATTGTGTTCCACAGTCTTGAGAAAAAGCATATTAAAGAAATTGTAGTACTCATGGCCGAGCAGCTGAAAGAGCGTCTCGCAGAACAAGGCATTAATTTTGAATTAAGTGATGCAGCCAAAGATAAGATTTCAGAAGAAGGTTTTGATCCAGAATATGGGGCCCGCCCGCTTCGCCGTGCTCTCCAGCGTCAGGTTGAAGACCGTCTCTCCGAAGAACTGCTGCGTGGTTCTATTCAAAAAGGGGATACGGCTTATATCGATGTGAAAGACGGAGAATATTTTGTTGAAACCAAATCGGAAGCAACCACGTAATCAATAAGAGACACTTTAAAAGAATCGCTGTTTGTAAAGTGCCAAGGCACTTTGCGAACAGCTGTTTTGTATCGGAAAAGTGAGGAAATAAAGTGAGGGACGCGTGTGGCAAAACAAAAATCCAAGTTTGTCTGTCAGGAATGCGGGTACGAAACAAGCAAATGGATGGGACGCTGTCCAGGCTGTAACCAATGGAATACTATGGTCGAAGAATTAGAAACGAGCGCCAAAAACACGGGAGCGAAACGGGCCTTTCAGCATGGAGAGGGGGCTTCTCAAAAACCTGAGCCTATTACGAAGGTGATCGGGGAAAAAGAACCTAGAATCGATACCGACCTTCCAGAGTTGAACAGGGTGCTTGGAGGTGGGATTGTGCCTGGCTCTCTTGTTTTAGTAGGAGGAGATCCGGGAATAGGGAAATCAACTCTCCTATTACAAGTAACCTCTATTCTGGCGGATCACTCTCATAAAGTGCTGTATATATCCGGGGAAGAATCCGTGAAACAGACGAAATTGCGGGCAGACCGGCTGGGTGTGAAAGCAGACTCTCTGTTTGTGTTTGCAGAGACAGATATGGATTTGATAGAACATGCCATCCATCAGATAAATCCTACCCTTGTTGTCATTGATTCGATTCAGACGGTACATCAAACAAACATTACCTCTGCCCCCGGCAGTGTGGCACAGGTCCGGGAAACCACCTCCTCATTTATGAAAATAGCTAAATCAAGAGGAATTGCCATATTCATTGTAGGGCATGTCACAAAACAGGGATCGATCGCAGGACCGAAAATGCTGGAACATATGGTGGATTCTGTCTTGTATTTTGAAGGAGAACAGCACCATACGTACCGGATTTTAAGAGCCGTAAAAAACCGCTTTGGCTCCACCAATGAAATCGGTATCTTTGAAATGAAGGAAATGGGGCTGAAGGAAGTCAAAAACCCGTCGGAGATATTTCTCGAAGAACGGACCCAGGGAAGTGCCGGATCTATTGTCGTGGCCTCGCTTGAAGGAACAAGGCCGGTGCTGGTGGAAATTCAGGCGCTTATTGCGCCATCCAGTTTTGCGAATCCGAAAAGAACAGCTACCGGCGTGGATCATAACCGAATTGCTTTGTTGATGGCTGTGCTGGAAAAAAGATTAGGGATGCTGCTGCAGAACCAGGATGCTTATATGAATGTTGCCGGCGGCGTAAAGCTGGATGAACCAGCAATAGATCTTGGGCTGGCTGTCTGTATTGCCTCCAGTTTTCGAAATCACGCCACAAGTCCAAAAGATGTTGTCATCGGAGAAGTGGGTTTGACAGGGGAAATACGAAGAGTATCCCGGATTGAAGATAGAGTTTATGAAGCTGCTAAACTGGGCTTTGAACGGGCGGTTGTTCCAGCTAAAAATTTAGAAGGATGGACCTATCCTGACACTATAGAAGTAATCGGCGTTTCTACGTTGGAAGAAGCACTGGAAATGGCGCTGGAGCACCAGGCCCCTAGATGGTGAATTTTGTCAAATAATTGAAAAATATAACATTGACGTTACAATTTATTCACGATACAATGAAAAATTATTAAAATCTGTGACAAATACGTAAAATTTTGCTACATTTAGAGTAAAACCTGCTTCACTCATGGTTTTTTATTTAAACTGGAAATGAAAGGTTTTAAATATAAATTTTTGTCTATAATGAGTAAAAGGAGGTGACAGCAGGCGTGCTAAAACGAATTGTACAACTGTTTTTTATTCTTGCCGGGGCAACATTAGGTTTTATTTTCATTCCGGAATTTATATCTTTATTGAATTATAGCTCCATGCCTGATTGGCTCGGTAACCCATACATCGGAGCTGTTATCGGAGCGGTACTGCTGTTTGTGGCTACATTCTGGATGGCTGATTATATTGTGAACGGGATGCGGGTTCTGGAAGAAATGATTGTAAAAGCCCCGGTTACAGATGTATTGTTTGGAACACTGGGATTAGTATTTGGTCTGGTCGTGGCATTTTTAATCAGCCTGCCCCTGAATTCACTTGAGATCCCTGTGATTAATTCTGTGCTGCCGATCTTTATTACATTCTTTTTAGGATATTTTGGGTTTCAGGTTGGTTTTAAAAAGCGGGATGAATTAAAGAGTCTGTTTCCTGCCAGCCGCACTGCGGTAACCAAAAAAAGGGAAGAAGAACTGCTGATCCGGGAGGACAGTTCAAAGGTGAAGATATTAGATACCAGCGTCATTATAGACGGACGTATTGCTGATGTCTGTCAAACCGGTTTTATTGAAGGAACCCTTGTCATTCCTGAATTTGTGCTCGAGGAGCTGCAGCATATTGCGGATTCTTCCGATGTATTGAAACGAAACCGCGGCCGGAGAGGTCTGGATATCTTAAACCGTATTCAAAAAGACCTTCCGGTGGAAGTGGAGATTTATGAAGGAGACTTTGAAGATATTCAGGAGGTCGACAGCAAGCTCGTAAAACTTGCAAAAGTACGCGGAGGCATGGTGGTGACCAACGACTTTAACTTAAATAAAGTCTGCGATCTTCAAGGCGTGGATGTATTAAATATCAATGATTTGGCTAACGCGGTAAAACCAGTGGTTCTCCCTGGAGAGGAAATGAGTGTGCAGGTCATAAAAGACGGTAAAGAACAAAATCAAGGTGTAGCATACCTGGATGACGGCACGATGATTGTCGTTGAAGGAGGGCGTGACTACATCAGTAAAACAATAGAAGTTATTGTGACTAGTGTATTGCAGACCAGTGCAGGCCGTATGATATTTGCCAAACCCAAGCTGATGGAAAAGGCATTGTAAATCCTAATTTCTGCCGGGAGCTGTATCAAAAGGTACAGCTCCTTTTCTGTGTGACGAAGAGAGGTCAACCATGGGCAGGAACGGAAGGCGTCCCATGTTGGCTTAGACAGGAGATCCTGACTTTATGGACTTCCCCTGCCACGTCTTGTCTTCTACGCTGCGCGGGGTGGAACGAATTTCTCAACCGCCGTTTTCTTACTGTTGCCTCCACATAGCTTTCAAGTGTATGATAAAAGAGCCTGATATTAGAGCGAGATATATTGGAGAGGTAATATGAAATACACAGTCGTTATACCGGCAGCGGGGCAGGGGAAAAGAATGAAAGCCGGTCACAATAAACAGTTTTTAATGTTGGAGGACCGCCCGTTAATTATCCATACTGTTTCCATTTTTGAAAATGATCCCTGGTGCGGGAAGATTATTGTGGTCGCTAATGATTATGAAACCGGACCAATGGCCGACTTATTTCAGGAATGGCATATAAGCAAAGTGGATAGTATTGTAACAGGAGGAGAAGAGAGGCAGGACAGTGTGTTTGAAGGCCTGAAAAAGGCAGAAGGAAGCGAATCAACCATTGTGCTTATCCATGACGGGGCCCGTCCATTTGTGACGGTGGAGCATATTCATGAGCTAGCGGAAAAAGCAGCGGAAGAAGGAGCGGCTGTCATTGGACTGCGTATGAAAGACACGGTAAAACGAGTGGCTGAAGGAAAAGTGACCGAAACGATTGAACGGTCAAGCATTTGGTCAGTCCAAACACCGCAGGCTTTTCAATTTCCAGTCGTGTTTGAGGCTTATCAGAAAGCTGCTTTAGAGAAGTTTAGAGGCACAGATGACACAAGCCTTGTGGAACGTATGGATGTTCCTGTACATATTGTGGAAGGTGGATATGATAACATTAAACTGACCACACCGGAAGATATGGTAGTAGCAAAAGCTATATTGAAAAAACGAAAAAGGGGGAGACGTCATTGAGAATCGGACATGGTTTTGACGTCCATCAACTCACGGAAGAACGCCCCCTTATTATAGGAGGCGTACCTATTCCCCATTCCAAAGGACTGGCCGGTCATTCTGATGCGGATGTATTGTTACATGCAGCCGCTGATGCTCTGCTGGGGGCTGTCGGGGAACGTGACATCGGCAAGCACTTTCCGGATACGGACCCTGCCTACAAAGATGCGGATTCTGCTTTCCTGTTAAAACAGGTGTATCAGCTGGTACGGCAGAAGGGGTACCAGATTGCGAATATGGACGGAACCATTCTGGCAGAAAAACCTAAAATGGCCCCCTATATCGATGAAATGCGGGAAAACATAGCCGCTGCCCTGGAGTGCAGAGAAGCTCAGGTGAATGTAAAAGCAACAACGACGGAAAAACTGGGCTTCACAGGCAGAGAAGAAGGGATTGCGTCCCACGCCGTTGTGTTATTGGAACCTATAACATAAGCAAAACGTCAATGATATAATCAAGCGCAGGATGAATAAATGTATGAGCTGAACTAACAGCAAAGGAAAGGGGTAGAAAAATGAGTAAGGAAGTAAGAGTCCGGTTTGCGCCAAGTCCAACGGGACATCTTCACATAGGCGGGGCACGGTCTGCTTTGTTTAATTTTCTATTTGCCCGGAGTCAGGGCGGTAAATTCATTGTCCGTATTGAAGATACGGACCAGGCCCGAAACGTAGAAGATGCCACAGAAAAGTTGATGGACAGTTTAAAGTGGCTCGGAATAGACTGGGATGAGAGCATGGATATCGGAGGGCCTCATGCCCCATACCGCTGTATGGAGCGGCTTGATATATATGAGAGCTACTTACAGCAGCTCCTTGATGAGGGGAAAGCTTACTATGACTATATGACAGAAGAAGAACTGCAGAAGGAGCGGGAAGAACAGCTGGCCAGGGGCGAGGCGCCGAAATACAGCGGCCGCGACCGTGATCTGACACCGGAACAGCGGAAAGCTTACGAGGATCAGGGAATAAAACCGGTCGTTCGTTTTCGCGTCCCTGAAGGACAGAGTGTCCTGGTTCAGGATGTGGTAAGAGGAGATGTGACCTTTGAAACCGAAGATATCGGCGATTTTGTCATTGCTCGTAAAGACGGTATCCCGACGTACAATTTTGCCGTAGTAGTAGATGACCACCTGATGGAAATCAGTCATGTCATCCGCGGCGAAGAACATTTATCGAATGCCCCAAGGCAGGCTCTTGTATTTGAAGCTTTTGGATGGGAAAAACCGATGTTTGCGCATGCCTCTCTCATCCTGAACCCAGACCGGCAGAAAATGAGTAAACGGGATGAATCGATCATGCAGTTTGTCGAGCAGTATCAGGAGCTCGGTTATCTGCCTGAAGCGATTGTGAACTTTCTGGCGCTTTTGGGCTGGTCCCCGGTTGGCGAGGAAGAGCTGTTTTCTCTGGAAGAACTCGAACATCAATTTTCTCTGGAACGGGTCTCTAAAGCACCAGCAGTTTTTGATACGGACAAATTAGCGTGGATGAATAACCAGTATGTGAAAGAAGCTGATGTGGAGAGGCTGACCAAGCTTGCCATTCCTCATCTGCAGAAAGAAAATAAACTCCCGGCAACACTGAATGATGAACAGTATGAGTGGACAAAAAAGCTCGTATCCATTTACCAGGAGCAAATGCATTATGCAGCAGAAATCACCACATTAACAGAGTTGTTCTTTCAACGGGAGATCACGTATAATGAAGAAGCGAAAGAAGTATTATCCGGAGAACAGGTCCCGGAAGTACTGGACCATTTCTCACAAGAGCTTGAAGACGTAACAGCTTTCGAACCGGAGGAAATTAAAGCTGCCATCAAAGCAACACAGAAAGCAACAGGACAGAAAGGCAAAAAACTCTTTATGCCGATCCGTGTAGCCGTAACGGGGCAGACTCATGGACCTGAGCTTCCTCAGGCGATTGCTCTTTTAGGAAAAAGCACGGTGCAGGCCCGGTTGAGTGAAGCCGTAAAACAATAAACAGCTAAAACATCGACGGGAAAAAGTAAGAGGTTTCTCTTTCATACAGAGAGAATCACAGAGCTGAGAGTGATTTGAAAGGGCCCTTTGAAAATGCATCCCTGAGTCTTCTGCTGAAGGTTACAGTAGGCAGAAGCGGCGCAAGAGCCGTTATCCAGGAAGGGAAAAGAAATATTCCAGAAACGATATTTCTTTTAAACAGAGTGGAACCGCGTTTGCAGTCAGGCGTCTCTGTGCAGAAAATGCACGGAGACGCTTTTTTATAGTATCAAAGAGTATAAAAATTCGCGTTTTTAAGATCCAGCTTCAGGCGCCATCGGCTCGAAGGCCTGTCCCGCCGATAGGCGGGCACTTGCGCTTTTTTTACTACACCCGGGGAGGGGAGAGTAAACATGTGGAAGACGTTTAAGAATGATATAGATGTAGTATTTGACCAGGACCCCGCTGCTCGAAGCCGGCTGGAAGTAGTGTTAACGTATTCAGGGGTTCACGCTATTTGGACCCACCGGATCGCCCACTGGCTCTGGAAGAAAAAAATGTACTTTTTAGGTCGTTTGCTGTCCCAAATCAGCCGTTTCTTTACCGGGATTGAAATTCATCCGGGCGCGGTGATCGGCCAACGTTTATTTATTGACCACGGCATGGGCGTGGTGATTGGGGAAACCTGTGAAATTAAAGACAATGTCACGATCTACCAGGGAGTGACCCTGGGGGGGACCGGGAAGGAAAAAGGAAAGCGTCATCCGACCATTGAAGATAATGTACTGATTGCCACAGGGGCAAAAATTTTAGGCTCCATGACGATCGGAAAACACTCCAGAATAGGAGCCGGTTCTGTGGTGCTGAAGGAAGTACCGCCGAATTCCACCGTGGTTGGTATTCCCGGCAAGGTTGTTGTGCAGGATGGTGTGAAAGTGGAGAAAAATGAATTGGATCACCATCTGCTTCCTGATCCTGTCTCTGATAAGTTCAAAGAGTTAGAGAAAGAAATAGCAGAATTAAAAAAAGAGGTAGCGGAGTATAAAAGAAAAAATGGATGAAGGGACCGATGAATAATGGGTATTAGATTGTATAACACGTTAACCCGCAGAAAAGAAACTTTTCAGCCTTTATCCGGCCGGGAAGTGAAAATGTATGTGTGCGGCCCGACCGTTTACAACTATATACACATTGGGAATGCACGGCCGGCAATCGTGTTTGATATGGTGCGCAAATATCTGGAGTACCGGGGCTACAATGTTTTTTATGTTTCGAATTTCACGGATGTGGACGACAAAATTATAAACGCAGCCAAAGAATTAGGCGAAGAAGTGCCGGTGCTGGCAGAGCGCTTTATCCAGGCGTATTTTGAAGATACTGGGGCGTTAAGGGTGGAGGCAGCAGATCTGCATCCGCGTGTCACGGAAACAATGCCGGAAATTATATCATTTATTGAAGCGCTTATTGATAAAGGCTACGCTTATGAAGCAGAGGGCGATGTGTATTTCTCGACACAGTCCTTTGAGGATTATGGGAAACTCTCGTCTCAGTCCATCCATGATTTGCAGCTGGGGGCAAGAATTGAAGTTGGAGAAAAGAAGAAAAACGCACTCGACTTTGCCTTATGGAAGGCTGCCAAAGAAGGAGAAATCGCCTGGAAAAGCCCGTGGGGTTACGGCCGGCCGGGCTGGCATATTGAATGCTCCGCTATGGTTAAAAAATATTTAGGGGATACGATTGATATTCATGCAGGAGGCCAGGATCTGGCCTTTCCGCATCACGAAAACGAGATCGCCCAATCAGAGGCACTCAACGAACAGAAAATGGCCAATTATTGGATGCATAACGGCTATATTCAGATTGATAATGAAAAAATGTCCAAATCCCTCGGTAACTTTGTGCTGGTCCATGACATTATTCAAAAGCATTCTCCGGAAGTTATACGTTTCTTTATGCTGCAGTCCCATTACCGCAGTCCGCTTAATTTCAGCGAAGAACTGTTAGACAGTGCAAAAAACAGTCTCGAACGAATTCAGACCACGGTAAATAACCTGAAGCACCGCCATAAAGAAAGTGCCGGGTTTGGAAAAGCGGGACAGTGGGCCGAAGCTGTGCAGCAGCATAAACACACCTTTATTCAAGAAATGGATGATGACTTTAACAGTGCCAATGGCATTAGTGTATTGTTTGATCTGGTTAAGCTGGCTAATCGGTATCTGCAGGAGAACCACACGTCTAAAGATATACTGCAGGCCTTTTTAGATACGATCCGGGAAATAGGAAAGGCGCTGGATATAAAGGTGGAAACAGCGGAGGAAATATTGGATGAAGAGATAGAGGGATTAATTGAAGAACGGGTGGAAGCAAGAAAAAATAGAAATTTTGCAAGGGCCGATGAGATCAGGGACCATTTAAAAGAACAGGGAATTATCTTAGAAGATACACCACAGGGCACCCGCTGGAAAAGAGAGTAGATATGAATAATAAAGAGAATCCTGTAGAGGCAAAGCAGTTAAATGCATTGGCACTGGCTTATATGGGGGATGCGGTCTATGACCTTCATATCCGTCATTACCTTATCGCTTCAGGAAGGATGCGTCCGCACCAGCTTCACCGAAGCGCTGTTTCCTTTGTTTCAGCAAACGCCCAGGCAGCTGTCATGCATGCTTTATTAAAGGAAGGAATGCTGTCTGACTCAGAAGAAGCGGCGGCCAGGCGCGGAAGAAATGCTAAATCCGGTACAGTTCCAAAAAATACGGACCAAAACACGTACCGGTACAGCACAGCTTTCGAAGCCCTCATTGGCTATTTATATTTCAGTCAAAAGGAAGAAAGAGTGGAAGAATTAGTGGCTTACGCCGTAAATATGCTGGAAAGGAGTGAAAACGGGTGACAGAAGAATGGATTTATGGCAAAAACGCTGTCCTTGAAGCGCTGCGCTCTAAACGGCCGATGAATAAAATATGGATAGCCGAAGGAGCAGGGAAAGGGCCGATGAAAGAAATTCAGAAACAGGCCAAAGAAAATAGTATGGTGGTACAGACCGTACCACGAAAAAAACTGGACGACTTATCTGGAACTTCCAATCATCAAGGAGTGCTCGCCTCCATCGCGGCTTCTGACTATGCGGAGATGGAGGATCTGTTTGCCGCAGCAGCTGCTAAAAAGGAAGCACCGTTTTTCATTTTACTTGATGAAATGGCAGATCCTCATAATCTTGGCTCTATTATTCGAACAGCAGATGCTGCAGGGGCTCATGGAGTTATCATTCCGAAGCGAAGGTCTGCCGGCTTAACGGAGGCAGTAGCTAAATCTTCAACCGGGGCGGTTGAATATGTCCCTGTCGTAAGAGTCACCAATATGGCAAGAACGATGGAAGAATTAAAAAAAGAAGGATTGTGGCTGGCTGGTTCAGATGGAGAAGCCACGCAGGATTATCGAGGCTGGGATGCAGATCTTCCGCTGGGACTGGTTATTGGCAGTGAGGGAAAAGGGATGAGCCGTCTGGTAAAAGACAAGTGTGATTTTTTGCTGTCTATTCCAATGGCCGGGCAGGTCTCCTCCCTGAACGCTTCTGTAGCTGCCTCCCTTTTAATGTATGAAGTTTTTCGACAGCGTCATCCGTTAGGAAGCGATTGAAAATGAAAGACATACTGCTGGTGGATGGATATAATATCATAGGGGACTGGCCGGAATTAAAGGAATTGCGGGAGAAGGATTTAGAGGGAGCCAGAGACCTGCTTGTTCGCAAAATGGCTGAGTATCAAGCCTATAAGGGCTGGGAGATAAAAGTGATATTTGATGCTCATATGGTAGAAGGTGCCGGCGGAAGGTATAAAGATTTTCTTGTCGATGTGATCTATACCAGAGAAAATGAAACAGCGGATGAGCGCATAGAAAAGCTCGTCGGCCAATTAAAAAACATCGAAACACGTGTTCATGTGGCGACCTCCGATTATGCTGAACAGTCTTTCACGTTTGGAAGCGGAGCTCTCCGGAAATCAGCCCGTGAACTGAGGGTGGAGATGGAAATGGTGGAAAAGAGTATTTCCCGGGAAGTTGTGGAACAGAAGCAGGAAAATATGTCGAATTTTCCGCTTTCCCGCGAAATAGCTGAAATTTTTGAAAAATGGCGTCGAGGCGACCGTTGAGCTGTTGACGCCTCTATAACTAGTGCTATATAATGTTGCTATATCTTTATACAATCTACAAACAGTCGAGGGCGGAGGGATTGTATTGGGTCTTGACCTCAAAGAAACAGGACATCAGTACTCTGGCAAAACAGAAGATGAAATGCTGGTTAGAAGGGTTCATTCCGGTGACAGCAGTGCTTTGGAGTTTCTTATTAATAAGTACAAGAATTTTGTCCGGGCAAAAGCCAGATCTTATTTTCTAATTGGCGGTGATCATGAAGACATTGTACAGGAAGGTATGATTGGTCTTTATAAAGCCATTCGGGATTATAAAGGAGACAAGCTGTCTTCTTTCAGAGCTTTTGCCGAACTGTGTATTACGAGGCAGATTATTACTGCGATAAAGACGGCAACCCGGCAAAAACATATGCCTTTGAATTCCTATGTTTCTTTGGACAAGCCTTTATACGAAGAAGAGTCGGAAAGGACACTGCTTGATGTCCTGTGTGAATCGAACGTCAGTGATCCGGAAGAGCTGCTTGTCAACCGGGAGGAATACAGTGATATCGAAGGCAGAATTGGAGAAATTCTCAGTGATCTGGAACAAAAGGTGCTGATGTTATATTTGGATGGGAGGTCTTACCAGGAGATTTCAGGTGAGCTGAAGCGCCATGTGAAATCCATTGACAATGCCCTTCAGCGGGTAAAACGAAAATTAGAGAAGTGTGTAGAAGTAAAGGGTGTCAGTTCTTAATTAAGAGACCTTAATTTTTAAAAAGCCAAGGAAAGCGTTTTCAAACATACTTTTATTATTGTTTCCAAAAACCAGCCGAAAACGTGTCAACGTGAATTGACACGTTTTTCTCTATATGATAAAGTGGTTTAGCGTATGCAAGGACCTTGTCCTGATAAACGATGCTCAATGCGGAGGAGAGTAATGGTGCACAAGGCTGTCTAGAAAAAAATGATAATAACAGGTATAATCGAACCGCATTGAGAGGATAAAATGGTAATACAGCGGTTGTTTTTTTATTTAGGAGAAAAATATAAAGTGAAACTTCCGGGGCTTGAGCACCCGTGATCTCCCGTTGACGGGAGCGGTAGTTTTACGGACGCCTGGCAGCGGGATAAACATAAGGTTGAGGAGAATGGAGACCGCCTTTTCGGGCGGTGTGACTGGTTTGGAGGTGGCTGTATGGCTGATGGAACAAAAAGCCCGGTAAAATTCCTGCGGGAAGTGGGCAGGGAAATGAAACGCGTCACGTGGCCGACGCGGAGAGAGCTGACAAAATACACCATTGTGGTTATTATCACGATAATATTTTTCGTCATTTTCTTTGCCGTCGTAGATTTGGGATTGTCGGAGCTTGTACGAATTATTCTTGAATAGAAACGGCTTCGAGTAAAAGGAGGGAAGGACGCAACCGTCCAGTGAATAATGGAAATGAATTGGTATGTTGTTCACACCTACTCTGGTTATGAAAATAAAGTAAAAACAAACCTGGAAAAGCGTGTGGAATCGATGGAAATGACAGATAAAATCTTCCGTGTTCTCGTGCCGGTGGAAGAAGAAACGGAAGTGAAAAATGGAAAAACAAAAGAGGTCATGCGCAAGATATTTCCGGGATATGTGATCGTTGAAATGGTGATGACGGATGATTCCTGGTATGTCGTCCGGAATACACCTGGAGTGACCGGTTTTGTAGGTTCCACCGGTGCCGGGTCGAAACCGACTCCGCTGCTCCCCGAAGAAGTAGAACACATTCTGCGTCAGTCCGGAGAACAAGAGCCGAAAGCAGAAACGGAATTTGATCTAAAGGAATCTGTAAAAGTGAAAGAAGGCCCGTTTGCTGATTTCACCGGAACAATAGAAGATATAAATGCCGAAAAGCAAAAAGTAAAAGTCCACGTAAACATGTTTGGGCGGGAGACCCCGGTCGAACTGGAATTTACTCAGGTGGAAAAGATTTAAAAAACCCTTGCGGTTGATTTGCTGAAGTGATAAGATTTTAATGTTTGATATTCATAAGGAAAAAGAATGGAAGGTTTGAAAGCACCAGACGTTCCATTTTTTTGAAGAGTGGGAGGGCACGTAGGTGTCCGATCAACCACATCACGGACTAAGGAGGTGTATGTGCGTGGCTAAAAAAGTCGAAAAAGTAGTTAAGCTTCAGATCCCTGCCGGAAAAGCGAACCCGGCACCGCCCGTTGGTCCAGCGCTGGGTCAGGCAGGCGTAAATATCATGGGATTCTGCAAAGAGTTCAATGCTCGCACGGCAGACGATGCAGGTATGATTATTCCTGTTGAAATATCTGTATATGAAGACCGTTCTTTTACTTTTATTACAAAAACCCCGCCCGCTGCGGTATTGTTGAAAAAAGCGGCCGGTATTGAGAGTGGTTCTGGTGAACCGCATACTAATAAAGTAGGCACGGTTACCAGTGATCAAGTGCGTGAAATTGCTGAAACAAAACAGCCGGATCTGAATGCGGCTGATCTGGATGCGGCAATCCGCATGGTAGAAGGTACAGCCCGGAGTATGGGGCTTAACGTAGAATAGTAAAACATTGCCTTGCCTAAGGTTGCGACTTCCTTTCCACCCTGGAAAGGATATCCGTTCGCAACCTTTAAAAGTGGGAGGTCTAACCGCTAAAACCACAATCGAGGAGGAATAACATTGGCTAATAGAGGTAAGAAGTATCAAGACGCTGTCCAGCTGATTGATAAAGAACAAGAATACAATACCGAAGAAGCCATCGAGCTGGTAAAAAAGACATCTATCGCTAATTTCGATGAGACAGTAGAAGCCGCTGTCCGTCTTGGGCTGGACCCGCGTAAAAACGATCAACAGCTTCGAGGCGCTGTCGTACTTCCACATGGAACTGGTAAAACACAGCGCGTTCTCGTTTTTGCAAAAGGAGAAAAAGCCCAGGAAGCTGAAGAAGCCGGCGCTGACTATATCGGAGAAGAAGATCTTGTGAATAAGGTCCAGCAGGGATGGTTCGACTTTGATGTTGTTATTGCGACACCGGACATGATGGCTCAGGTCGGTAAGCTTGGTAAGATCTTAGGACCGAAAGGGCTTATGCCGAACCCTAAAACCGGTACGGTAACAATGGATGTTACGAAAGCTGTTGAGGAAGTGAAGGCTGGTAAGGTCGAATACCGGGTGGATAAATCCGGGAATATTCATGCACCGATCGGAAAAATTTCGTTCGACACAGACAAGCTGGCAGAAAACTTCAAAGCTCTGATTGACGCTTTAGTTAAAGCGAAGCCGGCAGCAGCTAAAGGAACGTATGTGAAAAATACAGCCGTAGCTTCCACCATGGGACCGGGTGTAAGAATCAGTACTTCCACTCTTAATTTAAAATAATGGATTGACTGTCAGCAGAAAAACCGTTATACTTTGTTGCGGTATATGGACACTGACAATAATATAAATAAGATTTACCGCAGACAGCAGGTGCACGTAGTGCTTAATTTCCTGCCGAGGTAGTTTTTAGGCATACTTCAAACGTTTGTTGAAGTGTGAGTGAAGACTGACCGCCTTCATGTCTGGGGACATGAAGGTTTTTTATTGAGCTGGGGTGAATGGAGAATAAGAGCAGGAGGTGTAAAGTATGAATGCAGTGATTGAACAAAAACAGCAGGTGGTTCAGGAAATTGCGGATAAACTGGAAAACAGTATTTCTACCATTGTCGTGGATTACCGGGGCTTGAATGTAGAGGAAGCGACGGAGCTGCGGAAACAGCTGCGTGAAGCGGGTGTGGATTTTAAAGTCTACAAAAATACAATGGTCCGCCGGGCGACAGAGAAGACGAACTTGACCGATCTGGATGAGTTTTTGCTTGGACCTACTGCTGTGGCAACAAGTTCAGAGGATGTGGTTGCCCCTGCGAAAATCATCAATAATTTCGCAAAAGAGCATGAAGCGCTCGAAATTAAAACAGGAGTTATTCAAGGTCGTGTGGCTTCTCTTGAAGAAATTAAAGAGCTTGCAAGTCTTCCATCCCATGAAGGTCTTGTTTCTATGCTTCTGAACGTCCTTCAGGCTCCGATCCGCAACTTTGCATTGGCGTCTAAAGCAGTGGCCGATCAAAAAGAAGAAGAAGGCGCGTAAAAAGCTGGTATTGGTCTATGATATTTTGTTGTGCCGCATATAGCACAGCTATTAATAAAAGGAGGATTTACAATGAGTAAAGAACAAATCATTGAAGAAATCAAAGAAATGTCCGTTCTTGAATTGAACGATCTCGTAAAAGCTATTGAAGAAGAATTTGGCGTAACTGCAGCTGCACCGGTTGCTGTAGGCGGCGGCGGTGCTGCTGAAGCAGAAGAAGAACAGACAGAATTCAACATTGTGCTTGAAGATCCAGGTGCATCGAAGATCAATGTTATCAAAGTAGTTCGTGAAATCACCGGCCTTGGTTTGAAAGAAGCTAAAGCCCTTGTTGACGGCACTCCGGAAACGCTGAAAGAAGGCGTAGACAAAGAAGAAGCCGAAGAGCTGAAAGGACAGCTTGAAGAAGCAGGTGCGACAGTCGAACTGAAGTAATAGATAAGTGACAGAGAGCTTTCTCTTCTCATAGAGGAGGCTCTTTTTAGTTCGGAAAGGGAAGGCGATTTGAGGAACGCTTCAGCCATTTGTTAAAATAACAGCACAATAAAAAGGACGTGAACAAGGCAGATGGGAAGTCATTATTTTGATGAACATCCGGAAAGGGAAAGTCAGGAAAGAACCATTACCGCTGTTTTACG
This sequence comes from Salibacterium aidingense DSM 18341, assembly GCF_000429685.1. Classification (GTDB taxonomy): domain Bacteria; phylum Bacillota; class Bacilli; order Bacillales; family Marinococcaceae; genus Salibacterium; species Salibacterium aidingense. The sequence goes on along the minus strand of NZ_AUCI01000022.1, from coordinate 34,146 downwards.
GGGACGCCGCATGTCTTTGCGGATTGATCACGGCGTCTTTTCCAAAAATGAAGTAGATTTTGGGAGCAGAATGCTTGCCGACAGTTTTTGGTGGCCGGAGGTGGAAGGTCCGGTGCTTGACATGGGGTGCGGCTATGGACCCATCGGCCTGTCGCTGGCCCGGGAGACGAACCGGATGGTATGGATGGCAGATGTGAATCAGCGTGCCCTGGAACTTGCCGAGAAAAATGCGGCTGCTTTGGAATTAGAGAACACGGTGATGGTCAAAAGCGATCTGTTTTCTTCCATCGAAAAATCTGATTTTGCTTCTATTTTAACCAACCCGCCGATTAGAGCGGGAAAAATGACGGTTCATTCTTTGTTTGAACAGGCTTATCGATTCTTGGCGCCGGCAGGAACGTTATGGGTGGTCATACAAAAAAAGCAGGGGGCTCCCTCTGCCAAAGATAAACTAATGTCCGTTTTTGATGAAGTTGATATAGTTGCGAAAAAAAAGGGATATTATATTTTCTGTGCAAAAAAGAATTGACTGTTCTATCGCGGTGTGTTAATATTATTTAATGCGTATAAGTATCCTTGTTCATCTATGCAGTAATCGTCCATTTTTCATTATTGTACCATGTATAAAACAAACAAGGGTAGGGAAAAATAATATAATCAGTCTGACAGATGGAAAATAGTGGTTCTTTATTGATGAAGAAACCATTTTTTTCTTTGTAGGAAAAGGTTAGGCACAGAAAGACAATGATAACATAAAAGGCCTGTTTCCTGTTTATACGGCAGAGGCATACATCCGTCTCTTCCCAGGGCTTTTGTGTTTCTATAATTTTAGCAGCGCCGCGGGGTATTTTAGCCTGTTTTAACAGGTGGATATTATTGTGATATTTAAGGGGTGACTCAGTTGACAGGTCAACTTATTCAGTTTGGACGCCACCGCCAGAGAAGAACTTATGCCCGCATCAACGAGGTATTGGATCTTCCCAATCTAATCGAAATTCAGACAGCTTCTTATCAATGGTTTCTTGATGAGGGTATCCGCGAAATGTTTCAGGATATTTCTCCTATTGAAGATTTCACGGGTAATCTGGTTCTTGAGTTCATAGACTACAGTCTTGGTGAACCAAAATATTCAATGGATGAATCCAAAGAAAGGGACGTGACATATTCGGCGCCACTGCGTGTGAAAGTGCGGCTGATGAATAAAGAAACAGGTGAAGTCAAGGAACAGGAAGTCTTTATGGGCGACTTCCCGCTTATGACAGACACCGGTACGTTTATCATCAATGGGGCAGAGCGTGTCATTGTATCCCAGCTGGTTCGTTCTCCAAGCGTCTACTTTAATGAGAAAGTGGACAAGAATGGTAAGAAAGTGCACACTTCTACCGTTATTCCGAACCGTGGTGCTTGGCTGGAACTGGAAACCGATGCTAAGGACGTTGTGTATGTACGGATCGATCGTACGAGAAAGATACCGGTAACGGTGCTGCTGCGCGCACTAGGGTTCGGGTCTGATCAAGAAATCATTGATCTGCTCGGGGAAGATGAGTATTTGCGCAATACGTTAGAAAAGGATAATACAGAGGGCAGTGAAAAGGCCCTGCTTGAGATTTATGAACGTCTGCGTCCTGGAGAGCCCCCGACTGTTGACAGTGCGAAGAGTCTGTTGAACACCAGATTTTTCGATCCTAAACGTTATGACTTTGCTAATGTCGGCAGATATAAAGCGAATAAAAAACTTCATATAAAAAATAGACTTTTTAATCAGCGTGTCGCTGAAACCCTTGCTGACCCGGAGACGGGGGAAATTCTTGTAACAGACGGTGACTTACTGGACCGACGCACGCTGGACCGGTTAATGCCTTACTTGGAGAATAATCTAGGATTTAAGCGGTATTCTGTCGCCGGCGGCGTTATTGAAGAAGCGGATCTGGATGTCCAGTCGATCAAGATTTATCCGCCGGAAGAGCAGGACGAAGACAAAGCCATCCGTGTCATCAGTAATGGAAATATCAATCGTGATGTAAAAAACATTACGCCGGAAGATATGGTTTCCACCGTTAATTACTTCTTCAATTTGCTGCACGGGGTCGGCCTGACAGATGACATCGACCATCTTGGCAACCGCCGGCTGCGTTCTGTCGGTGAACTTCTGCAGAATCAATTCAGAATCGGACTTTCGCGCATGGAGAGGGTCGTCCGGGAGCGGATGTCTATTCAGGATCCGAGTTCCATTACTCCGCAGGCGTTGATTAATATCCGTCCGGTTATTGCTTCTATTAAAGAGTTCTTCGGAAGCTCTCAGCTTTCTCAATTTATGGACCAGACCAACCCCTTAGCGGAACTGACGCATAAACGGCGTCTGTCTGCGCTGGGACCAGGCGGCTTGACAAGGGAAAGAGCCGGCTTTGAGGTTCGTGACGTGCACTACTCCCACTACGGTCGCATGTGCCCGATTGAAACACCGGAAGGACCAAACATCGGCTTGATAAACTCTTTATCCAGTTATGCAAGAGTGAATGAATTCGGTTTTATTGAAACAGCTTACCGGAGAGTCGACCATGAAACCGGGATTGTTACAAAAGAATGTGACTATCTGACGGCGGATGAGGAAGACAATTATGTGGTGGCACAGGCAAACGCCAAGCTGACAGAAGACGGACGGTTTGCCGATGATAATATCATTGCCCGCTTCCGCGGGGAAAACACCCATGTTCCTAAAGATAAAATTGACTATATGGACGTTTCGCCAAAGCAGGTCGTTTCCGCAGCCACAGCCTGCATCCCATTCCTGGAAAACGATGACTCCAACCGTGCATTAATGGGAGCAAACATGCAGCGTCAGGCTGTACCGCTCTTAGAACCAGAAGCTCCGCTTGTAGGTACGGGAATGGAATATGTATCGGCCCGCGACTCCGGAGCAGCGATCGTCGCAAGAACAAAGGGAATCGTGGAGCGGGTAACCGCCCGTGAAATCTGGGTGCGCCGCATTGAAGAAGTTGACGGCAAAGAAGTAGAGACCGATCTGGATAAATATAAAATGTCTAAATATATACGTTCCAACCAGGGGACCAGTTATAACCAGCGCCCAATCGCGAAAGAGGGCGATCGTGTAGAAAAAGGAGAAGTTCTCGGTGACGGCCCTTCCATGGAAAATGGAGAAATGGCGCTTGGCCGGAATATTCTCGTCGGATTTATGACTTGGGAAGGTTATAACTATGAGGATGCGGTCATTCTTAGTGAGCGTTTAGTGAAAGACGATGTGTATACATCTGTCCATATCGAAGAATACGAGTCAGAAGCACGGGACACCAAGCTTGGTCCGGAAGAGATCACAAGAGATATTCCAAACGTCAGCGAAGACGCACTGAGAGATCTGGATGACCGTGGAATTATCCGGGTCGGTGCTGAAGTGAAAGACGGGGATATTCTGGTAGGAAAAGTAACTCCGAAAGGCATGACAGAGTTGAGCGCAGAGGAACGCCTGCTGCACGCCATCTTTGGTGAAAAAGCCAGAGAAGTACGGGATACTTCGCTGAAGGTACCACACGGAGCGGACGGAATTGTTCTGGATGTGAAGATCTTCAACCGTGATGACGGCGATGAACTGCCTCCGGGTGTGAACCAGCTTGTCCGGGTATATCTGGTACAGAAACGGAAGATTCATGAAGGGGATAAAATGGCCGGCCGTCACGGAAACAAAGGTGTTATTTCCCGGATTCTCCCGGAAGAAGATATGCCTTTCCTTCCAGACGGCACTCCGATAGAAATTATGTTAAACCCGCTCGGGGTTCCTTCGCGGATGAATATCGGCCAGGTTCTGGAGCTGCACCTTGGAATGGCAGCAAGAGAACTGAATCTTCATATGGCCACCCCGGTATTTGACGGTGCCAGAGAAGAAGACGTCTGGGAAACTATCCAGGAAGCCGGTATCGCCAGGGACGGAAAAACTGTTCTGTATGACGGACGCACAGGTGAACCTTTTGACAACCGCATATCCGTGGGCGTTATGTACATGATTAAGCTGGCTCATATGGTAGACGATAAGCTCCATGCCCGTTCCACCGGACCTTATTCTCTTGTTACGCAGCAGCCGCTTGGCGGTAAAGCTCAATTCGGCGGCCAGCGTTTTGGTGAAATGGAAGTATGGGCGTTGGAAGCTTACGGTGCGGCTTATACCCTGCAGGAAATCTTGACAGTGAAGTCAGATGATGTGGTCGGCCGGGTGAAAACGTACGAAGCGATTGTCAAGGGTGAAAATGTACCCGAACCTGGAGTTCCTGAATCATTCAAGGTACTGATTAAAGAACTTCAAAGTCTTGGCATGGACGTGAAGATGTTATCCAGTACCGAAGAGGAAATTGAAATGAAAGAATTGGATGATGAAGAAGAATCCAGCGGCACGTTAAATCTAAAATTGGAGTCCAGTGAAAACGCCTGAGGCAGGTCTTAGCAGCAGGGCGTAAATAAAAGAGGTGCTTTTGGCAAAGCACCTCTTCTGCACCTGTTTCTTACCGCTATCCCAAAGTTTCGAAAGGGAGGTTGACCCCTTGATAGATGTTAATAATTTTGAATATATGAAAGTTGGTCTTGCATCATCTGATAAGATGCGCTCATGGTCCCGCGGAGAAGTGAAAAAGCCGGAAACGATTAACTATCGTACCCTGAAGCCGGAGAAAGACGGTCTTTTCTGTGAAAGAATATTCGGCCCCACCAAAGACTGGGAATGTCACTGCGGTAAATACAAGCGTGTGCGTTACAAAGGTGTCGTCTGTGACCGCTGCGGGGTGGAAGTGACCCGTTCGAAAGTAAGACGGGAACGCATGGGGCATATTGAGCTGGCTGCCCCTGTTTCCCACATTTGGTATTTTAAAGGTATTCCAAGCCGCATGGGACTTGTTCTTGACATGTCTCCGCGCTCTCTTGAGGAAGTGATTTACTTTGCTTCTTATGTGGTGACCGATTCAGGTGACACACCACTTGAGTATAAACAGCTGCTTTCCGAAAGGGAATACCGCTCCTATTATGATAAATACGGCCGCAGCTTCACTGCTAAAATGGGGGCTGAAGCGATACGGAAGATTTTGCAGGATATTGATCTTGATAAAGAAGTTAAAATGCTGAAAGATGAGCTGGAAACGGCTCAGGGCCAGCGCCGTACCCGTGCGATAAAACGGCTTGAAGTCCTGGAATCCTTCCGCCATTCCGGAAATCATCCTGCGTGGATGATTCTGGATGTGCTGCCTATTATACCTCCAGAGATTCGTCCGATGGTTCAGCTGGATGGAGGTCGTTTTGCGACTTCTGATTTGAACGATTTATACCGCCGGGTTATTAACCGGAATAATCGTTTAAAACGTCTGCTTGATCTTGGGGCTCCGAACATTATTGTTCAAAACGAAAAGCGGATGCTTCAGGAAGCGGTAGATGCGTTGATCGATAACGGACGCCGCGGCCGCCCTGTAACTGGTCCAGGGAACCGTCCATTGAAATCTCTGTCCCATATGTTAAAAGGAAAACAGGGACGTTTCCGTCAGAACCTTCTCGGTAAACGTGTGGACTATTCCGGCCGTTCCGTGATCGTTGTAGGACCAAGCTTGAAAATGTATCAGTGCGGATTGCCAAAAGAAATGGCTCTGGAACTATTCAAGCCGTTTGTGATGAAAGAACTGGTCAGCAGAGGGCTGGCACATAATATAAAAAGTGCAAAACGGAAAGTAGAACGTGTTCATGATGAAGTATGGGACGTGCTGGAAGAAGTAATTAAAGAGCATCCAGTCCTTCTGAACCGTGCTCCGACACTTCACCGTCTCGGTATTCAGGCATTTGAGCCGACACTTGTGGAAGGCCGGGCCGTGAAACTGCATCCGCTGGTATGTACAGCGTACAACGCTGACTTTGACGGAGACCAGATGGCAGTACACGTGCCATTGTCCGCAGAAGCCCAGGCGGAAGCCCGGGTGTTGATGTTGGCGGCGCAGAATATCCTGAACCCAAAAGACGGGAAACCAGTAGTAACACCTTCTCAGGACATGGTTTTAGGAAACTACTATTTGACATTGGAGCGGGAAGGCGCCACCGGCGAAGGTTCCGTTTTCAAAGGCCCAAACGAAGCTCTCCAGGCCTATCAGAGCGGTTACATTCATTTGCATACACGGATTGCTCTTCCGGTTGCAAGCCTTGGAAAAACAAACTTCACCAAAGAACAGAGTGAAAAACTGCTGCTGACGACAGTAGGGAAGATTATTTTTAATGAAATACTTCCAACTTCCTTCCCGTATGTAAATGAGCCTACCGGCACAAACCTGGAGGTAGCTGTTCCTGAAAATTATATCGTTGATAAAACAACGAATGTGGCGGAAGCCTATAAGGAACGTGAACTCGTTCCGCCATTTAAGAAAGGATTCCTGGGAGATGTCATCGCGGAAGTATTTAAGAAGTTTCAGATTATCGAGACTTCGAAAATGCTCGACCGGATGAAAGACCTTGGTTTCTATTATTCCACGAAGGCCGGGATAACTGTCGGAATTTCGGACATTGTAGTACTGGAAGACAAAAAGGAAATCCTGGATGATGCGGAAAGTCAGGTGGAACGTGTTATGAAACAATTCCGCCGCGGTCTTATCACAGATGAAGAACGGTACAATAAAGTAATCTCGGTATGGAGTGAAGCCAAGGACACTATCCAGGATAAACTGTTGAAGTCCTTGTACACCCTTAACCCAATATTCATGATGAGTGATTCCGGCGCCCGTGGTAATGCTTCTAACTTCACCCAGCTGGCTGGTATGCGCGGCCTGATGGCCAATCCATCCGGAAAAATCATTGAGCTTCCGATTAAATCAAGCTTCCGTGAAGGGTTGACGGTTCTTGAATACTTCATATCCACCCACGGTGCCCGGAAAGGACTGGCAGATACTGCTCTGAAAACAGCCGATTCCGGTTATCTTACACGCCGGCTGGTGGACGTTGCTCAGGATGTTATCGTCCGCGAAGACGATTGCGGTACCGACCGCGGACTTGAAGTGACGGCGCTTCGGGAAGGCAATGAAGTCATTGAGAAACTTCAGGATCGTCTCATCGGCCGTGTCGCTTTCAAGACCATCCGGCATCCTGAAACAAATGAAGTCCTGGCTGGAAAAGGCGAATTAATGAATGAAGAAAAATCGAAAGAAATTGAAGACGCCGGCGTTGAGAAAGCGACGATCCGTTCCGTCTTCACCTGTGATACCCGCCACGGCGTCTGCAAAAAATGTTACGGAAAAAACCTGGCAACAGGTGCAGACGTAGAAGTAGGAGAAGCTGTAGGTATCATTGCTGCTCAATCCATTGGAGAGCCTGGTACACAGCTTACGATGCGCACCTTCCATACCGGCGGTGTAGCAGGAGACGATATTACTCAGGGTCTCCCGCGTATTCAAGAGCTGTTTGAAGCCCGGAATCCAAAAGGTCAGGCAGTGATTTCAGAACTTGACGGTGAAGTAATTGATGTTAAAGATCACCAAGGGAAAAAAGAAATTACCGTTCAGGGCAATCTGGAGACACGGAGTTATACTACATCATACGGGGCCCGCCTAAGAGTGGATGTAGGCGATAAAGTGAAATCCGGAGAAGCGTTTACCGAGGGTTCAATTGATCCGAAAGAACTTTTAAGGTTTACAGGTGTACAGGAAGTACAAAGATATCTCCTGAAAGAAGTGCAGAAAGTTTACAGCATGCAGGGGGTTGAAATCGGCGATAAGCACGTAGAAGTAATGGTCCGCCAGATGCTTCATAAAATCAGAGTAGCAGATGCCGGGGACACGGATGTTCTTCCTGGAACAATGGTGGAAATCCATCACTTCGACAATGCAAACGAAAAAGTATTGCAAAACGGCGGCCGTCCCGCTGTTGGTCATCCAATTATCCTTGGAATCACAAAGGCTTCGCTTGAGACAGATTCCTTCCTCTCAGCGGCTTCTTTCCAAGAAACAACACGCGTGCTGACCGACGCTGCGATCAAAGGCAAGCGCGACGAGCTGCTCGGCCTGAAGGAAAATGTCATTATCGGGAAACTGGTTCCGGCCGGAACCGGCATGCAGCGTTATCGTTCCCTGGAAATGGAGAAGCCGGAAGAGCAGGATGCGGACATTTTGGAGACGGACGAAGAGACAGTTCCTCAAAATTAAAATAGTGTTGACATCTTCCCGCCGCGGTGATATGCTGTCAAAGTGCGCCTAACACCCTGTGCTTTGGAGGATGTAGAATGTCTTATGAAAAAGTTTCACAGGCGGATGAGGTTTTAATTGGAACGAAGCAAACGCTGAAAGCGCTGGAAGCAAACTTCGTTAAAGAAGTAATTGTAGCAGGCGACGCTGAAAACAGGGTTGTCAGCAAGGTACTTCTCGCAGCTGAATCAAAAGGAGTCCCGGTATATACGGTCGATTCCATGCGGAGACTTGGTAAAGTCTGCGGCATTGATGTTGGGGCAGCTGCAGTCGCATTAAAAAAGCAATGATGTTTTTGCTGGCAGGGCCTCCTGCTGGCAAAAACTTTACTTTTGCTTTACAATGAACCACCTGGAACGGTGGTCTTAAGAAACAGCATAAAGAAAGGAGGAAACACGATGCCAACCATTAACCAATTGGTACGGAAAGGGCGTCAGGTAAAAACCAAAGGATCTGATTCACCAGCTTTGAATAAAGGATATAATAGTTATAGAAAAGTACCAACGGATCAGGATTCTCCTCAAAAACGCGGGGTCTGCACCCGGGTAGGAACGATGACACCAAAAAAACCGAACTCCGCATTGCGTAAATACGCCCGTGTACGTTTGACCAACCAAATTGAAGTTACTGCTTACATTCCCGGAATCGGACACAATCTTCAGGAACACAGTGTTGTGCTGATCCGTGGAGGCCGTGTGAAGGACCTTCCGGGTGTGCGGTATCATATCGTACGTGGAGCTCTGGATACTGCTGGTGTACAGAACCGTAAGCAAAGCCGTTCAAAATACGGTACAAAACGTGCCAAAAAATAAAGGTTCATGAATCAATGAAAGGAGGAATCAACTGATGCCGCGTAAGGGACCAGTACCACGCAGGGATGTGCTGCCGGATCCGCTTTATAATTCCAAACTGGTAACGCGATTGATTAATCGCATTATGATCGATGGAAAAAAGGGGAAGGCCCAGAACATTCTATATAAAGCATTTAATCTTGTGAAAGAGAGATCGGGAAACGATCCTATGGAAGTATTTGATCAAGCGTTGAAGAACGTAATGCCCGTCCTGGAAGTAAAAGCACGCCGTGTAGGCGGGGCGAACTATCAGGTGCCGATCGAAGTGAAACCCGACCGCCGCACGACACTCGGGCTTCGCTGGATTGTAAGCTATGCTCGTCTCCGTGGAGAAAAATCCATGGAAGAACGCCTGGCAAATGAAATCCTTGATGCTGCCAATAATACAGGATCAGCCGTGAAGAAACGCGAAGATACACACCGCATGGCTGAAGCGAACAAAGCATTCGCCCACTATCGTTGGTAGTTTTTATTCAATCCAAATACCCTATTAACTAAATAGTTATGGAAAGGAGAAAATGAAAGTTCATGGCACGAGAATTCTCCTTAGAAAAAACTCGTAATATCGGGATCATGGCTCACATCGATGCCGGTAAAACCACTGCTACAGAACGCGTTCTTTATTATACGGGACGTATCCATAAGATCGGGGAAACGCATGAAGGCGCCTCCCAGATGGACTGGATGTCCCAGGAACAGGAACGGGGAATCACGATCACATCTGCTGCTACTACTGCGCAGTGGAAAGGTCACAGAATCAACATTATAGATACTCCGGGGCACGTCGACTTCACCGTAGAGGTAGAACGTTCGCTGCGTGTGCTGGATGGATCAGTGGCAGTGCTGGATGCGCAGTCCGGCGTGGAGCCGCAGACGGAAACGGTGTGGCGCCAGGCTACGACGTACCATGTTCCGCGTATTGTTTTCGTTAATAAGATGGATAAGGTCGGAGCTGATTTTCTATATTCATGCTCAACCTTAAAGGATCGTCTGGATGCGAATGCTCATCCTGTACAGCTCCCGATCGGGGCTGAGGACAGCTTTGAAGGAATTATCGACTTGATTAACATGCAGGCATTCTACTATATGGATGACCTGGGCACACGGGCAGAAGCCCGCGAAATTCCGGATGAATACAAGGAGCAGGCAAACGAATACCGCGAGTCCCTTGTAGAAGCTGTTGCTGAACTTGATGAAGACCTCATGATGAAGTATCTTGAGGGAGAAGAAATCAGCACGGACGAATTAAAAGCCGCCATCCGTAAAGGCACATTAAATGTTGAATTTTATCCTGTTCTATGCGGATCTGCTTTTAAAAACAAAGGGGTTCAGCTCATGATTGACGCTGTTATTGACTACCTGCCTTCCCCGCTCGATGTACCTGCGATTAAAGGTATTCTTCCTGACAGTGAGGAAGAGGTGGAAAGAACAGCCGATGATGAGGGGCCGTTTGCTGCCCTTGCTTTTAAAGTGGCAACCGACCCTTATGTCGGGAAGCTGACTTTCTTCCGTGTGTATTCCGGAAAACTGGATGCAGGTTCTTATGTCCGGAATACGACGAAAGAAAAAAGAGAAAGAGTTGGACGTATTCTGCAGATGCACGCCAACTCCCGGGAAGAGATTTCTACCGTTTATTCCGGTGATATCGCTGCCGGCATTGGTTTAAAAGACACCGGTACGGGAGACACTTTATGTGATGACAAAAGCCGTGTCATTCTGGAGTCGATGGACTTTCCGGATCCCGTTATCCGTTTGTCGGTGGAGCCAAAATCAAAGGCAGACCACGACAAAATGGGGATTGCGCTCGGCAAGCTAGCTGAAGAAGATCCGACATTCCAGACGGAAACAGATGAAGAAACCGGCCAAACCATTATCAAAGGGATGGGTGAACTTCATTTGGACATCATCGTGGACCGTCTGAAAAGAGAATTTAAAGTCGATGCTACGGTCGGTGCTCCGCAGGTTTCCTATCGTGAAACGATCAGAGAATCTGCGAACTGCGAAGGTAAATTCGTGCGTCAGTCCGGTGGACGCGGACAATACGGCCACGTCTGGGTTACCTTTGAACCGAACGAAGAAGGCGGCGGCTTTGAATTTGTCAATAAAATCGTCGGTGGTGTTGTTCCGCGCGAATATGTACCTTCCGTACAGCAGGGTATAGAAGAAGCCCTGGACAACGGTCTGCTGGCAGGATATCCAATGGTTGACGTAAAGGCTACTTTGTTTGATGGTTCCTACCACGATGTAGACTCGAACGAAATGGCATTTAAAGTAGCTGCTTCGATGGCTCTTAAAGAAGCGAAAAACCATTGTAAACCGGTTCTGCTGGAACCATTGATGAAAGTGGAAGTCGTCGTGCCGGAAGAATATATGGGCGACGTTATGGGAGATGTCACCTCCCGGCGCGGACGTGTAGACGGAATGGAAGCACGGGGTAACTCCCAGGCAATTAAGGCATTTGTTCCGCTTGCTGAAATGTTTGGCTATGCGACAAACCTTCGTTCCATCACTCAGGGACGCGGCAACTATACCATGTTCTTTGACCACTATGAAGAAGTACCGAAGAGCATTTCAGAAGAAATCATCAAGAAAAACAGCGGTGAATAAATTTTTCTTGAAAGATTGTCTCGGACATTGTTTTAATGTAAGCTGAGGAAGGTGATTCCCTTGTACGAAACACCTTTTTCGGCTTCAATATAATTAACCTGTATTAAGGGAGGAAACTTACAATGGCAAAAGAAAAGTTTGATCGTTCCAAAACGCATGCGAACATTGGCACTATCGGCCACGTAGACCATGGTAAAACAACACTTACAGCAGCTATCACTACGGTACTCAACAAGCAGTCCGGTACTGGTGAAGCTAGAGCTTACGATACCATCGACAACGCTCCGGAAGAGCGCGAACGTGGCATTACAATCTCTACTGCACACGTAGAGTATGAGACAGAAACTCGGCACTATGCACACGTGGACTGCCCGGGACATGCGGACTATGTGAAGAACATGATCACAGGTGCCGCGCAAATGGACGGAGCTATCCTCGTTGTCTCCGCAGCTGACGGCCCAATGCCGCAGACTCGTGAACATATCCTGCTTTCCCGTCAGGTAGGCGTACCATCTATCGTTGTATTCCTGAACAAAACAGACATGGTGGATGACGAAGAGCTGCTTGAACTCGTTGAAATGGAAGTTCGTGACCTTCTTTCTGAATATGACTTCGACGGCGATGAAACACCGGTTGTTAAAGGCTCCGCCCTTCAGGCAATCGAAGGTGCAGAAGAGCATGAGCAAGCTATTCTCGACCTCATGGAAGCTGTAGACAGCTACATTCCAACTCCGGACCGTGACAAAGACAAGCCGTTCATGATGCCGGTAGAGGACGTCTTCTCTATCACTGGACGCGGTACTGTTGCGACCGGCCGTGTGGAGCGCGGAATGCTTAACGTCGGTGATGAAGTTGAAATTATCGGTATCGATGAAGATAAGCGCAAGACTACCGTTACCGGAGTAGAAATGTTCCGTAAGCTTCTTGACTATGCAGAAGCAGGGGATAACATTGGGGCACTTCTCCGCGGGATTAATCGTGAAGACATTAAACGCGGTCAGGTGCTGGCGAAGCCAAACTCCATCACTCCGCATACTAAATTCCAGGCGGAAGTTTACGTGCTTTCTAAAGAAGAAGGCGGACGTCATACTCCATTTTTCCAGAACTATCGTCCGCAGTTTTATTTCCGCACCACGGACGTTACAGGCGTTATCGAACTGCCGGAAGGCGTTGAAATGGTTATGCCTGGAGACAATGTGGAAATGACGGTAGACTTGATTCAGCCAATCGCGATCGAAGAAGGTACGAAGTTCTCGATCCGTGAAGGTGGACGTACGGTTGGCGCCGGCGTTGTATCTGTTATCGAAAAGTAATGGATAGAATAAAACGGGAGCTGTATCAAAAGGTACAGCTCCTTTTCTATGACAAAGAGAAATCAAGCCGATAGAGTGGTAGGCGGGGCATTCCGCTATGCTCTGGCTGGAAACGGTCACGTCCTGTGACCGATACCCTTTTGGCTGGGATACATAGGGGAACAACGAGAACGTCTCGTCAACTCGTTTTTTTGCTGTAATAACGGCGTCCAAACAAAAAAGGCTGAGCAAATATCAGGACCTGTGTTCCAATTTGGCAAAGAGAACAGCAAAATAAAAGGAATTCTTTAAAAAACTCCTTGCATTCAGCTTATAGAATCATTATAATAGATAAAGTGTGACCATGGACTATGTATTCTGCTGATTTGGAAGCATCATTGATAAACACTGTAGCAGCAGGTATTAGCTGTGGTCCAGGCGATGATGTGAAAGGTTACCGATACACCCGGCCCCTTTGCCATGACGGGTGGGCGGAAAATTTTCACGGAGTATGTCTGTAAAAATCGGGCGATAAAGGAGGGCTTATTATGGCAAATGAAAAGATACGCATTCGTTTGAAAGCTTATGATCACCGTGTGCTGGACCAGTCCGCAGAAAAGATTGTGGATACAGCCAAGCGTTCTGGTGCGGGTGTTTCTGGACCGATCCCGCTGCCGACGGAAAAATCGGTATACACCATCCTGCGGGCAACACATAAGTTTAAGGATGCTCGTGAACAATTCGAGATGCGCACCCACAAACGGCTTATCGATATTGTCAATCCGACGCCGCAGACGGTCGATGCGCTGATGCGTTTAGATCTGCCATCTGGTGTCGATATCGAAATAAAATTATAGGAAAACATGAAACTAAATCTACAGATAAAAATAGGAGGTGTGACGAATGACCAAAGGAATCTTGGGCAGGAAAATAGGCATGACCCAGTTGTTTAATGATAATGGCGAACTTCTTCCAGTCACTGTTATTGAAGCGGAGCCTAACGTGGTTCTTCAAAAGAAGACTGCAGAATCAGACGGATATGAAGCCATTCAACTTGGGTTTGCCGATAAGAAAGAATCCCGCGCAAATAAACCGGAAAAAGGCCATGCTCAAAAGGCCGGCACCGAACCCAAGCGCTACACTCGTGAACTCCGCGACGTTGAAGGAGAATACGAAGTTGGTCAGGAAGTCAAAGTTGATACATTTGCAGAAGGGGACATCGTGGATGTGAGCGGAAAGTCCAAAGGGAAAGGTTTTCAGGGCGCCATCAAACGTCATAACCAGGCCCGCGGACCGATGACACATGGTTCCCGTTTTCACCGCAGCCCAGGTACGATGGGTCCAATTGACCCAAACCACGTTCTTAAAGGGATGAAACTTCCTGGACGTATGGGTGGAAACAATGTTACTGTACAAAATCTTGAGATTGTAAAAGTAGATACAGACCGTAACCTGCTTTTAGTGAAAGGGAATGTACCTGGAGCTAGAAAAAGCTATGTGACGGTCCAGTCCGCAGTTAAAGCGGTAAAATAACGTCTGAAGGAAAGGAGGCTCCATCATGCCGAAAGTAGATGTTTTAAACCAGTCAGGCTCAAAAGTAGGGGATATTGAACTCTCTGAAACTGTTTTTGGGATTGAACCAAATAAACACGTTCTTCATGATGCGGTGTTGATGCAGCAGGCATCGCAGCGTCAGGGGACGCATAAAGTGAAAAACCGTTCAGAAAGAAGAGGAGGCGGCCGCAAACCATGGCGCCAAAAAGGCACAGGACGCGCACGTCACGGCTCCATCCGCTCTCCTCAATGGGTAGGAGGCGGTATTGTCTTTGGTCCGACCCCAAGGCAATATAGCTATAAACTGCCGAAAAAAGTACGCAGACTTGCTATTAAATCAGCCTACTCCAGCAAGGTGAAAGAGGGAGAGGTTATTGTTGTTGATAACCTTCAGCTTAAAGCACCAAAGACGAAGGATATGTTGAAGATTTTATCAAGTCTGTCTGTGGAAGAAACGGCACTCGTCGTGACAGCTGACTATAATGAGCAGGTAGCTCTTTCTGCACGGAATATTCAAGGAGTGACCTTTGCTGCTGTTAATAATGTAAATGTGCTTGAATTGCTCAAGCATGACAAACTGGTCATCACCCAGGACGCAGTAGAGAAGGTAGAGGAGGTGCTGGCATAATGGAAGCACGTGATGTGATTAAGCGCCCCGTTATTACGGAACGTTCCGCCGATTTAATGGATGAAAAAAAATATACGTTTGAAGTTGACGTGAAAGCAAACAAAACACAGATTCTAAAAGCGATCGAAGAAATTTTCGATGTGAAAGTAGACAAAGTCAACACGCTTAATTATAAAGGGAAATTCCGTCGTTTCGGCCGTTATACCGGTTATAAACCAAAGCGGAAAAAAGCAATTGTAACGCTTACTCCAGACAGTGAAGAAATCGAATTCTTCGAAGGAGTATAAACCAGAGAGTGAAGGAGGGAAATAAACATGGCTATAAAAAAGCAAAAACCAACCACGAATGGACAGCGATTCATGTCTGTGAATCAGCATAGTGAAGTTACTACGGATAAACCTGAAAGAACTTTACTTGAACCGAAGCATAGAAAGGGCGGACGGAATAACCAGGGCCGTATCACGGTGCGTCATCAAGGCGGAGGTCATAAACGGCAGTTCCGCGTTATTGATTTTAAACGTGATAAGGATGATGTGCCGGGTCGTGTGGCAACGATTGAATACGATCCAAACCGTTCTGCTAATATCGCTCTGATTCATTATAAAGATGGGGAAAAGCGCTACATTCTTGCGCCAAAAGGTTTGAAGGTAGGACAAGAGATTGTATCCGGATCGGACGCAGATATTAAAACCGGAAATGCCCTTCCCCTAGCCGATATTCCAGTAGGTACCATCATTCATAACATTGAACTGAAACCTGGACGGGGAGCGCAATTAGTTCGTTCAGCCGGAGCAGAAGCACAAATCCTCGGGAAAGAAGGAAAATATGTGCTGGTACGCCTGCGTTCAGGGGAAACGAGACTGATCCTCGCAACTTGCCGTGCTACCGTCGGGCAGGTTGGTAATATTGAACATGAGCTGGTTGTTATCGGAAAAGCCGGCCGTGGCCGCTGGCTCAACAAACGTCCGGTTGTCCGCGGTTCCGCTATGAACCCGAGCGACCATCCTCACGGAGGCGGGGAAGGCCGCGCACCAATCGGCCGGAAGTCACCTGTATCCCCTTGGGGTATGCCGACTGTTGGTTATAAAACACGTAAGAAAAACAAAGACACCGATAAATATATTGTCCGTCGCCGCAAGAAGAAGAAGAAATAAAATAATAGCACAGCGATTCGGCAGAACCGCTGAGTCACTCGCGAAAGGAGGTTTCCTTATGGGTCGCAGTTTAAAAAAGGGACCTTTTGTCGATGATCATCTGATGAAAAAGGTCGAGAATCTTAACGAAAAGAATGATAAGCAGGTAATAAAAACGTGGTCCCGCCGTTCTACAGTATTCCCGGAGTTCGTAGGACACACTTTCGCTGTTTATGACGGCAGAAAACATGTACCGGTATATGTTTCTGAAGACATGGTTGGCCACAAACTTGGTGAGTTCGCACCAACAAGAACGTTTAAAGGCCACAAAAACGATGATAAGAAAACGAAACGGTAAAAAAGAGGGGAGGTTCTAAGAATGCAAGCCAAAGCAGTTGCTAAACAAATTCGCATTGCCCCTCGCAAAGCACGGTTAGTCGTTGACCTCATTCGGGGCAAAGACATCGGCGAAGCTGTCGGGATTTTAAAAAACACGCCAAAAGCTGCTTCACCTGTTGTCGAAAAGGTTTTGAATTCCGCTGTAGCTAATGCGGAGCACAACTATGAAATGGAACCGGAAGATCTATATATCAGTGAAATCTTTGTAGATGAAGGCATTACACTGAAACGCTTCCGTCCGCGTGCCATGGGACGTGCAACGCGAATAAACAAACGCACCAGCCACATTACAGTTGTGGTATCAGAAAAGAAGGAGGGATAATGAGTGGGTCAAAAAGTAAATCCAGTAGGTCTTAGAATTGGAGTTATCCGTGATTGGGATTCCAAATGGTTCGCTGAAAATAACTATGCGACGTTATTACACGAAGACATTAAAATTCGTGAGTATATAGAAAGTCGATTGAAAGATGCAGCGGTTTCCACGGTGGAAATTGAACGGGCGGCCAACCGTGTAAATATCACGATTCACACTGCCAAGCCGGGAATGGTTATTGGTAAAGGCGGTTCTGAAGTGGAAACACTCCGTAAATCATTAAATGATATCACGGGAAAAAGAGTTCATATAAATATTGCTGAAGTAAAACAGGCAGATCTGGACGCAAGACTAGTGGCTGATAACATCGCACGCCAATTGGAAAACCGGGTATCATTCCGCCGCGCGATGAAGCAATCGATTCAACGTACACTGCGTGCCGGAGCCCAGGGTATCAGAACAGAAGTATCCGGTCGTCTTGGCGGTGCAGATATTGCACGTAACGAAAGTTATAATGAAGGTACTGTTCCACTCCACACATTGCGTGCCGATATCGACTATGGTACAGCAGAAGCTGACACTACCTACGGCAAGCTTGGTGTGAAGATCTGGATATATCGTGGAGAAGTCCTTCCATCGAAAGGTTCGAATAACGAGGAAGGAGGAAACTAATTATGTTGATGCCAAAGCGTGTGAAATTTCGTCGTGAACACCGCGGCAAAATGAAAGGCCGTGCTAAAGGTGGAACGGAAGTTTCTTTTGGTGAATACGGCCTGCAGGCCCTGGAACCAACTTGGATTTCCAACCGCCAGATTGAAGCAGCCCGTATTGCCATGACCCGTTATATGAAGCGTGGAGGGAAGGTTTGGATTAAGATTTTTCCAGATAAGCCTTACACTCAGAAGCCGCTTGAAGTACGGATGGGTTCAGGTAAAGGCTCCCCCGAAGGCTGGGTGGCTGTTGTGAAACCTGGTAAGATTATGTTTGAAATAGCAGGTGTTTCCGAAGAGGTAGCTCGGGAAGCACTTAGACTTGCGTCTCACAAGCTTCCGGTAAAAACGAAGTTTGTAAAACGTGAAGAAGTGGGTGGTGAGGCAAATGAAAGCTAACGAATTCAGAGACTTGACCTCAACTGAAATAGAAGAACAGGCAAAGACGCTTAAAGAAGAGCTCTTTAACCTCCGATTTCAGCTGGCAACCGGTCAACTTGATAACCCTGCCCGCATTCGCAATGTCCGTAAGGATATCGCACGTGCTAAAACAGTACTGCGTGAACGTGAACTTGGTCTGAATAAAGTATAAACAAGAGGGGAGGTTCCGCATAAAATGGCTGAACGTAACCAGCGCAAAGTCTACACCGGCCGTGTCGTTTCCGATAAAATGGATAAAACGATTTCGGTTTATGTTGAAACGTATAAAAAAGATTCGCTATACGGCAAGCGTGTAAAAGATTCCAAGAAATTTAAGGCACATGACGAAAATAACCAGGCAAAACAAGGGGATATCGTTAAAATCATGGAAACCCGTCCGTTATCCAAAGATAAACGCTTCCGCCTTGTAGAAGTAGTAGAAGAAGCTGTTATTATCTAATTTATCTTTCTTGGCAGAAGGGAGGTTGGAAAGTCTATGATTCAAGAGGAAAGCATGCTGAAAGTAGCAGACAATTCCGGCGCCCGTGAAGTGCAGTGCATTAAAGTGCTGGGTGGATCAGGACGTAAATCTGCCAACATCGGCGATATGATTGTCTGTTCTGTGAAAGAAGCAACACCAGGAGGCGTTGTCAAGAAGAACGAAGTAGTGCGTGCTGTGATCGTACGTTCAAAAAGTGGAGCCCGCCGCCCGGATGGTTCCTATATCCGTTTTGATGAGAACGCAGCGGTTGTTATTCGTGACGACAAAAGCCCGCGGGGAACCCGTATCTTCGGACCGGTAGCAAGAGAGCTGCGCAGTTCCCAGTACATGAAGATTGTTTCTCTGGCACCGGAAGTTCTTTAATCACGAGATTTAAATTAAGATGGCCTGACGAAGGAGGTGCGATCATGAGTCAACCTAAACTCCACGTAAAAAAAGGCGACAAAGTAAAAGTAATTACTGGAAAAGATAAAGGAAAAGAAGGTGTCATCCTTCAGGCGTTCCCGAGCCAGTCCCGTGTTTTGGTAGAGGGAATTAATATGATTAAGAAACACGAAAAGCCTTCACAGGAAAATCCACAGGGCGGTATTCTTAATCAGGAAGCGCCGATCCATGTATCAAATGTGATGCCGATCGATCCAAGTACGAACGAACCGACACGTGTCGGCTCTAAAGTAGAAGATGGGAAAAAAGTGCGTATCGCCAAAAAATCCGGCGAACCCCTTGATAAGTAAGTCAGTTGAGGAAAGGAGGTCACTTCAATGAACGCTCTGAAAGAAAGATTTAAAAATGATATTGTGCCTCATTTGCACAACAAATACGAATACTCTTCCGTTATGGGAGTTCCAAAGATTGAAAAGATCGTTATTAATATGGGGGTAGGGGACGCTGTCCAAAACCCGAAAGCCCTTGATAAAGCGGTAGAAGAATTGTCTTTGATCACCGGACAGAAACCGCTTATTACCAAAGCAAAAAAATCAATTGCGGGATTCAAAGTCCGGGAAGGCATGCCTATCGGCGCGAAAGTTACCCTTCGCGGAGAGCGCATGTATGATTTCCTGGAAAAGTTAATTAACGTTTCCCTTCCTCGTGTACGTGACTTCCGCGGTGTTTCCAATAAAGCTTTTGACGGACGCGGGAATTACACGATGGGAATCAAAGAACAGTTGATCTTTCCTGAAATTGAATATGATAAGGTAGACAAAGTGCGCGGTATGGATATTGTAATTGTTACGACGGCTGAAACTGATGAAGAAGCTTACGAACTGCTCGATCAAATGGGTATGCCGTTTAAAAAATAAAACGAAAAACGTTAAAGGAGGGAATACGGACCTTGGCTAAAAAATCTATGGTCGCCAAACAGCAACGTCCTCAAAAGTTCAAAGTGCGTGAGTATACTCGGTGCGAGCGTTGCGGACGTCCTCACTCCGTCATTCGTAAATTTAAACTTTGCCGGATTTGTTTCCGCGAACTAGCGTATAAAGGACAAATTCCAGGCGTGAAAAAAGCCAGCTGGTAAGCCCGAGATAGGGAAGGAGGTAAATCGATATGGTCATGACTGATCCAGTAGCAGATATGCTGACTCGCATCCGGAATGCGAATACGGTTCGTCACGAAAAATTGGAGCTGCCTGCGTCGAACCTTAAAAATGAAATTGCATCTATTTTGAAGCAGGAAGGTTTCGTTCGTGATGTAGAATCCGTAGAAGACAATAAACAAGGAATCATCCGTATCTTTTTGAAATATGGTGCGGAGAATGAACGTGTTATCACTGGACTAAAAAGAATCAGTAAACCAGGACTCCGTGTGTATGCAAAAGCTGACGAACTGCCGCGCGTACTTGGCGGCCTTGGCATTGCTGTTATTTCTACATCCAGTGGAGTGATGAGTGATAAAGAAGCCCGTAAAAAGCAGGTCGGCGGCGAAGTACTTGCTTATGTCTGGTAATAAATTCAGTGTCAGAACGGAGGTGTAATGAATGTCCCGTATTGGTGTAAAACCTATTGAACTTTCGAATGATGTTTCTGTATCGATGGAAGGTAATACGATCACGGTAAAGGGTCCAAAAGGGGAGCTTTCCCGCGATCTTCATCCGGAGATCAAAGTAAATCTCGGAGAAGAACAGATTACTTTTGAACGCCCGAGCGATCACAAAGAGCATCGTTCCCTTCACGGTACCACCCGCAGTATTGTAAACAACATGGTGGATGGTGTAAAAAATGGTTTTGAAAAAAGCCTTGAGCTGGTTGGGGTAGGTTACCGTGCCAGCAAATCCGGCAATAAACTGGTGTTGAACGTAGGATATTCCCACCCGGTGGAAATTACTCCGGAAGAAGGAATCGAACTTGATGTTCCATCCAATACCAAAGTAGTTGTAAAAGGCATTGATAAAGAACGTGTTGGGGCAACGGCTTCCAATATACGTTCCGTGAGAACTCCTGAGCCGTATAAAGGAAAAGGAATCCGCTATGAGAACGAATATGTTCGTCAAAAAGTAGGTAAGACTGGTAAGTAACGTTTTCCGGTAA
Organism: Salibacterium aidingense DSM 18341; assembly: GCF_000429685.1. Lineage (GTDB taxonomy): Bacteria > Bacillota > Bacilli > Bacillales > Marinococcaceae > Salibacterium > Salibacterium aidingense. Next base: position 13,005 of record NZ_AUCI01000022.1, on the reverse strand, counting down.
TCGTTTCGAAAGGAGGAACGCAGCATGACAACGAAATCGAAAAAGTACGCCAATCGGAAGAAGCGCCATGTGAGCATCCGGCAGAAAATTAAAGGAACTTCCGAACGCCCGCGTTTAAACGTATTCCGTTCTTCCAAGCACATTTACGCGCAGGTGATTGATGATGTAAAAGGAATCACACTCACATCTGCTTCTACATTAGAAAATGATATTAATGTGGAGAACGGCGGCAATGAAGAAGCAGCTAAAAAAATTGGCGAAATCGTGGCGAAGCGCGCCTCGGAAAAAGGCTGCGATACCGTTGTATTTGACCGCGGAGGGTTTATATACCACGGACGTGTGCAGGCTTTAGCTGAAGCAGCCCGCGAAAACGGCCTGAATTTCTAAAATGATGGGAGGGAAATAAATGCAGATTGATGCCAGCAAACTTGATGTTGAAGAAAGAGTAGTCGCGATTAATCGTGTAGCCAAAGTTGTAAAGGGTGGACGCCGCTTTCGTTTTGCAGCTATCGTTGTGGTAGGAGATCGTAACGGTCATGTCGGATTTGGCATGGGTAAAGCCCTTGAAGTGCCGGAAGCGATACGTAAAGCAGTGGAAAATGGGAAGAAGAATATGGTCCAGGTGCCAAGAAGCGGCACAACCATTCCACACGAGATTGTAGGTCATTTCGGAGCAGGAAATGTGCTTCTTAAGCCGGCTTCGGAAGGTACAGGAATTATTGCGGGCGGACCGGTCCGTGCTGTACTGGAACTGGCAGGAGTAAACGATATTCTCTCCAAATCTCTTGGCTCCAATAACCCTATTAACATGGTTCGCGCTACGATTACAGGTCTGACCGAATTGAAAACAGCAGAAGAAGTCGCCAGACTACGTGGTAAAAGCGTTGAAGAATTGTTAGGATAAGGAGGGAAAGACGATGGCCAATAAAGTGGAAATTACCCTCAGCCGCAGTTTAATCGGACGGCCGGGAGACCAGCGTGACACAGTCAGTGCCCTTGGCCTCCGGAAGGTGAATCACACAGTTGTGAAAGAAGATAATCCCGCGGTTCGCGGAATGATTAACAAAGTCTCACATCTGTTGACTGTTAAAGAATTAGACGCGTAACGTTACATTTAAGTGATAGGGAGGTGTCATCATGAAACTTCATGAGTTGAAGTCGGCAGAAGGATCCAATAAAGACCGCAGCCGGGTAGGGCGCGGACCTGCGTCTGGTAACGGCAAAACGTCAGGACGTGGTCATAAAGGACAAAACGCCCGCAGCGGCGGCGGAGTCCGGCCTGGTTTTGAGGGCGGTCAAAATCCTATTTATAAACGACTGCCTAAACGTGGTTTCACAAATCCGACCCGCAAAGAGTTCGCGATCGTGAATGTAGAATTACTCAACCGTTTTGAAGCAGGTACGGAAGTTACACCAGAGCTTCTTTTGCAGGAAGGCGTCATCAGCAAAAGAAAAGAAGGCATTAAAATTCTGGGTAACGGCAGCTTGGATAAAGAACTGACCGTTAAAGCGAACAAGTTCTCTGCTTCCGCAGCACAAGCGATTGAAGCGGCCGGCGGAAAAACAGAGGTGATCTAATGTTCCGCGCGATCTCCAATATATTTCGCGTGAGTGATTTAAGAAACAAGATCTTTTTCACGCTCACGATGTTAGTTGTTTTTCGGATCGGAAGCTTCATTCCGGTACCGGGATCTAACAATGACGTATTAAATTTTGCGGATCAAGCCAATGCGTTTGGGTTTCTTAATACGTTTGGAGGAGGAGCCCTTTCTCAATTCTCCATTTTTGCCATGGGGGTCATGCCCTATATCACCGCTTCCATTGTCGTGCAGCTGCTGCGCATGGACGTGGTGCCGAAATTTACCGAATGGGCAAAGCAGGGAGAAGCCGGACGGAAGAAACTGGCGCAGTTCACGCGGTATTTCACCGTGATTCTTGCTTTTTTGCAGGGTCTGGGGATGTCGATAGGATTTAACAATATTTTCAGCGGCTTAATTCCCAACCCGAGCATTCCAAAATATATATTCATTGCTCTTGTTATGACGGCTGGGACCACTTTTTTAATGTGGCTTGGCGAACAGATCACAGCTAAAGGCGTCGGTAACGGAATATCCATCCTGATCTTTGCCGGTATCGCTGCGGGGATCCCCAGCGGGGTTAACCAGCTTTATGCGACGCAGATTCAGGAGGCCGATCAGCTTTTCACAGGTATTGTGACGGTGCTCTTTATTGCTATTGGAGTACTGGCTATTATTGTTGGTGTGATTTATGTCCAGCAAGCTCTCCGTAAAGTACCGATTCAGTATGCAAAACGCTTGGTAGGACGGAGTCAGGCAGGTGGGCAGTCCACCCATCTTCCGTTAAAAGTTAACTCAGCCGGCGTTATTCCGGTGATTTTTGCTCTATCTTTATTTATATTTCCTCCAACCGTTGCCGGTTTTGTTGGAGAAGACAATGCGGTGTCACGCTGGATTATCCAGAACTTTGACTATACGCAGCCGGTTGGTATGGTAATCTACGCGGCTTTGATCATCGGTTTCACGTATTTCTATACCTTTGTTCAGGTTAATCCGGAACAAATGGCCGAAAATCTGAAGAAGCAGGGTGGTTACATCCCTGGCATCCGCCCGGGACGAACGACAGAGATGTATATACGCAGAATCCTGTATCGTTTAACCTTTGTGGGGGCTTTGTTCCTCGCTGTTATTGCGATAATTCCTGTGTTTTTCATAACGCAGCTGGATCTGCCGCAGACCATCCAAATCGGTGGTACTGGTTTGCTTATCGTGGTCGGGGTGGCCCTGGATACGATGAAGCAGATAGAAAGCCAGTTAATTAAAAGAAGTTATAAAGGATTTATTAAATAAAGATAGAATCAGGGAACAAGGGTCTTTTTAAAGCTGCCTTGTCCCCGGCTGACTACGGAGCATGGAGGAGATATCATGAATTTGATATTAATGGGGCTGCCCGGTGCCGGTAAGGGCACTCAAGCCGAAAACATTGTAGAAAAGTACGGCATCCCTCATATTTCTACAGGAGATATGTTTCGCGCTGCGATCAAAGAGGAATCAGAGCTGGGTAAAAAAGCAAAGTCCTACATGGATGCAGGTGAATTGGTGCCGGATGAAGTCACGGTAGGTATTGTCCGGGAACGACTTGGCAAAGATGATTGCGAGCATGGCTTTCTTCTGGATGGTTTTCCCCGGACAGTCCCTCAGGCGGAAGCCCTGGAGAACATTCTTTCTGATATGAATAAATCTCTGGATTACGTCCTGAATATTGATGTGGATCGAGAAAATCTGGAAAGAAGACTTACAGGAAGACGGGTGTCCCCGACCTCGGGAAAAACGTACCATATTGAGTTTAATCCCCCGAAAGAAGAGGGCATTTGTGATGTGGACGGCAGTGAACTGATTCAACGAGACGATGATAAACCGGAAACCGTGAAAAAACGGTTGGACGTAAATATTGAACAACAGCAGCCTTTGATTGATTTTTATGAAGAAAAAGGGTATCTTCGCAATATCGATGGAGATCAGGATATAGATGAAGTATTTCAGGACATTGAAGAACTATTGAAAGGACTTCATGCATGATTATTTGTAAAACAGATCGCGAACTCGATATAATGCGGGAAGCGGGTAAAATTGTAGCCCTGACCCATCAGGAATTAAAAAAGCATATTCAACCGGGTGTTACGACCCAGCAGTTGAATGATATTGCTGATAAAAAAATTCGGGAACATGGGGCAGTCCCGTCATTTAAAGGCTATGGCGGCTTTTCCGGCAGCATATGCGCTTCAGTAAACGAAGAGTTGGTACATGGAATTCCGGGGGATCGAAAGCTGCACGATGGTGACATCATTTCCATTGATATTGGGGCATATTATAATGGTTATCACGGAGATTCTGCCTGGACGTATCCGGTTGGTACCATTTCAGCAGAAGATCAGCGCTTGCTGGATGTTACGGAAGCCTCTCTGTTTAAAGGATTAAAAGAGGCTGTGCCGAAAGAGCGCTTGTCAAATATTTCTCATGCTGTCCAAACGTATGTGGAGCCAAATGGGTTTTCCATCGTTCGCGAATATGTCGGGCACGGAGTAGGCCAGGATCTGCACGAAGATCCGCAGATTCCGCATTTCGGCCCGCCGGGAAAAGGGCCGCGTTTGAAACCGGGAATGGTATTGGCCGTAGAACCAATGGTGAATGCCGGAGAGCGTTATGTTCATACACTTTCCGATAATTGGACCGTTGTCACGACCGATGGCAAGAACTGTGCTCATTTTGAGCATACCATTGCAATAACCAATACAGGCTATGAGATTTTAACGAAAGCCTGAATAAAAGGTGATGCCAGGATGAATGATGCTGAATCGCCGCCCGGAGTCGGCCAGGTCGTTCGAATTAAACAAGGACGCGAAGCCGGCAACTTTGCGGTTGTCATTGGAGTGGTAGAGGATCGTTTTCTCTTGTTGGCAGACGGGGAAAAACGAAAATTTGACCGGGCTAAAAAGAAAAACATCACCCATGTGGAAGTCTTTTCGCATGTTTCCAATGAAGTCAAACGGAGTATTGAAGAAACCGGCCGTGTTACCAACGCCAAATTAAGGTTCGCTTTAATGTTTTTTACACAAGAGCAGCCGGAATTACTGAAGGAAGGAGAATAATGCATGGCCAAAGATGACGTAATCGAAATGGAAGGCACCGTAATTGAACCACTTCCGAATGCGATGTTCCGGGTAGAGCTGGAAAACGGGCATAAGATCCTGGCGCACGTTTCTGGTAAAATACGGATGCACTTTATCCGCATTCTTCCCGGAGATAAGGTGACTGTTGAAATTTCGCCATATGATTTGTCCCGCGGACGAATTACGTACCGCTATAAATAAATACAGCCGGACGGACCGGCTGGAAACTGAGTTTGTTTGATTGTATTTACTCTCGCATGTACTCCGCGCAGTTAAGGAGGTAAATAGACATGAAGGTGAGACCATCCGTCAAACCAATATGTGAAAAGTGCAAAGTCATTCGCCGTAAAGGCACGGTAATGGTTATCTGCTCAAATCCAAAGCACAAGCAAAAACAAGGATAAGAAAAAGGAGGTGCTGATATAGATGGCACGTATAGCAGGTGTTGACATTCCACGTGACAAAAGAATTCCGATTTCCCTAACCTATGTGTATGGCATTGGAAAGTCATTAGGACAGCAGATTGTGCAGGAAGCAGGAATTGATGAAAGTACACGCGTCCGCGATCTGACCGAAGAAGAACTGGCCCGCATTCGTACAATTGTGGATAACAATTTTACGGTGGAAGGGGACCTTCGCCGGGAGCATTCGCTTAATATCAAGCGTTTGATTGAGATCGGAAGTTATCGCGGTATCCGCCACCGCCGCGGGCTGCCTGCCAGAGGGCAGAAGACCAAAAACAACTCCCGTACCCGTAAAGGCCCGCGCCGCACGGTAGCAAATAAGAAGAAATAATAAAGCAAAGGAGGTACATGAATTATGGCTAAAGCAAAAACAAACACCCGTAAACGCCGTCAACGTAAGAATATAGAGTCCGGCGTCGCCCATATTCGTTCCACATTTAACAACACGATTGTGACGATTACAGACGTTCAGGGCAATGCTTTATCCTGGGCCAGCGCAGGAGCTCTTGGTTTCAAAGGTTCCCGGAAATCCACCCCCTTTGCGGCTCAAATGGCAGCGGAATCGGCTGCTAAAACAGGAATGGAGCATGGACTAAAATCCGTTGAAGTTGCAGTAAAAGGACCGGGCGCAGGACGTGAAGCGGCCATCCGTTCGCTGCAGGCAGCTGGTCTTGATGTAAGTGTCATTCGCGATGTGACTCCGGTACCTCATAATGGCTGCCGTCCGCCGAAACGTCGCAGAGTGTAACCCGAATGAAGTATAGTTTTTCCTGAAGTGTCAATAATGGGTAAGGCTATGCAAAAGACGGATCCCCTTACGCATTGTTGACGAGTAAGGCTGGTCATATAGTCGGGAACTGCCTATTGCAACATTCCGAGAGGCTGAAAGGAAAGCTCTGGGGTGTGGACGTTTTGAAGGAGGGTATAAATTAGAATGATCGAAATCGAAAAGCCTAATATCGAGCCGGTTGAATTAAGCGAAGATGCCAAGTACGGCAAATTTGTCGTGGACCCGCTGGAGCGCGGTTATGGCACAACTTTAGGAAACTCCTTGCGTCGAATCCTTTTATCCTCCCTTCCAGGGGCTGCTGTGACAACAGTTCAGATTGACGGCGTTCTTCATGAATTCTCGACGATCGAGGGTGTCGTGGAAGACGTTACGACGATCGTCTTGAACTTAAAAAAGCTGGCTCTGAAGATATACTCCGATGAAGAGAAAGTACTTGAGATTGACGCGCAGGGCGAAGGTGTAGTGACGGCTAAAGATATCACACACGATAGTGATGTGGATATCCTTAATACAGATTTGCACATTGCAACACTGACAAAAGGCGCTAACTTCCATATGCGTATTACAGCACAGCGGGGACGCGGGTATGTTCCAGCTGATGGAAATAATAGTGATGATCTGCCTATTGGTGTACTCCCGGTTGATTCCATCTATACGCCGGTGGATCGTGTCAACTATCAAGTGGAGAATACCCGGGTCGGTCAGATCACCAACTATGATAAGCTAACGCTTGATGTATGGACGGATGGAAGCATCCGCCCGGAAGAGGCGATTTCGCTGGGCGCTAAAATTATGAACGAGCACCTGAATATATTCATCGGACTGACAGATCAGGCTCAAAATGCGGAAATCATGGTGGAGAAGGAAGAGGATCAGAAGGAAAAAGTTCTGGAAATGACCATTGAGGAACTGGATCTATCTGTCCGTTCTTATAACTGTTTGAAACGCGCCGGTATTAATACCGTGCAGGAGCTTACTCAAAAGTCTGAAGAAGATATGATGAAAGTCCGTAATCTCGGACGTAAATCGTTGGAAGAAGTACAGGAAAAACTGGGTGAACTTGGTCTCGGTCTCCGCAAAGAAGACTAATCCAAGGTATCCTTAGTGTCCCGGAAAAGGAGGGAAATATACATGTCTGCATATGCAAAACTAGGACGTGACAGTTCTGCCCGTAAAGCACTCTTCCGTGATCTGGCAACAGATCTCATTATTAATGAGCGCATTGAAACGACGGAAGCCAAAGCCAAGGAACTCCGTCCTATCATCGAGAAGATGGTAACACTGGGAAAACGCGGCGATCTGCATGCTCGTCGACAAGCGGCGCAGGTGATCCGCAAAGAAATAGCGGATGAGGAAAACAATCAGGATGCCGTGCAAAAACTGTTTGACGATATTGCACCTCGCTATGAAGAGCGTCAGGGCGGTTATACCCGCGTATTGAAGGCAGGTCCGCGCCGTGGAGACTCCGCCGAATTGGCTATCATTGAATTTGTATAAACGCAGGACGTTTATGCTTTCTTTTTGAGGACAGTTACCTATATAAATATGATTGCAAGGGCAGGACAGTACCTATGTTGGTCAGACGTCTGTGCCCTTTTTTTATGCTCCTTTAAAAATTAAATTGTTAACCTTTTATAATATATGTTAACATTTAATCATTGATGATTTAGAAGCAGTAGGGGGATAATCATGGAAGCAGTAACCTTTCATCATGTATACTATCAATACGAGGAGAAGGCCCCCTCTGTTATTAAAGGGGTCCATGCTACGCTTCACCAAGGAGAATGGGCAGCGGTCATTGGAGCGAATGGCTCCGGAAAATCAACCCTCTCCCGCCTGGTTAATGGACTGCTGCTTCCATCCGAGGGAACCGTTGCTGTTTACGGACAAAATACCGCTGCAAGCGGAACCCTTCCGTTCATCCGACGCCAGGTAGGAATGGTTTTTCAAAACCCTGACCACCAATTTGTTGCTCCCACCGTACGGGATGATATCGCGTTTGGCATGGAAAATGCGGGGATAGAACGTCTGGAAATGGAAAGGCGCATCGCCTATGCTGCGAGTCAGACCGGAATCAGCCAGCTTTTAGATTCCGAACCCCACCGGTTATCTGGAGGGCAAAAGCAGAGGGCCGCGATGGCAGGCGTGCTGGCGTTGCAGCCTGATATCCTGGTATTGGATGAGGCGACTTCCATGCTGGATCCTACGGGGAGAGAGGACGTCATGCAGACGATCCGTCATCTTCATGATGAAAAAGAAATGACGATTCTTTCAGTCACTCATCATCTGCATGAAGCTTTACAAGCAGATAGAGTGTGGTATATGGAAGAAGGAAGACTGGTGCATGACTGGCCTGCGGAAGAGCTATGGAAGGCCCCGGAAAAGCTTGCCCGGTTGAACATGCCGCTGCCTTATTCCCTTGGTCTGATACATGCCTTAAAAAAGATAAATCCTTCAAATCCGGGAATAGAGAAGATCATTCAAAAGGCGGTAAGAAAATGAATGTCACCATCCAGCAGTTAAGCCATGTCTTCATGCCAAATACACCGTTTGAAACGAAAGCACTTCAAGAGGTGACCCTTGCTTTTCCAGAAGGGTCTTTTTCTGCGGTTATCGGACGAACAGGTTCTGGCAAATCAACTTTGGTGCAGCATATGAATGGACTGCTGAAGCCTTCTGCAGGAAAACTTGAAATTGGCGGACAGGTGATCCATCCTAAAACAAAACGAAAAACACTAAATACCCTGCGGCGAAAAGTTGGGATGGTTTTTCAGTACCCAGAGCATCAACTGTTTGAAGAAACGGTAGAAAAAGATATTTTGTTTGGCCCAAAAAATATTGGTCTGTCGATGGAAAAAATGAAGAAAAAGCTTCCTCAGCTGCTCGAACAGGTAGGCCTGGATGAATCTTTTCTGCCGCGTTCTCCTTTTGATCTAAGCGGCGGCCAGATGAGAAGAACAGCGATCGCAGGGGTCCTGGCCATGGAACCGGAGCTTCTCATATTGGATGAGCCGACCGCAGGCCTCGACCCTCAGGGACAGGAAGATATGATGACACTATTTCAGGAATGGCATCATGTGCATGGGACCACGGTGATCCTGATTACCCATCAGATGGAGGAAGCGGCGCGGCTCGCAGAACACGTGATTGTTATGGAAGAGGGACAGGTGAGCATGGAAGGAAGACCGCAGGAAATATATGAAAGAGAATCAGAACTGAAGGCTCTCGATTTAGATATTCCGGAGAGGGTCCGCGTATTAAAACAAATCGAAGAGGAAACAGGCTGTTCTTTTTCGTCTTATTCTTTATCTCCGGAAGAAGCTGTGAAGGAAATCCGGCAGTTCAGGACACTTCAACGGACAAGGAGGAAGGTGGATGTTTGAACATGTCATTATCGGACAGTACCTTCCAGGCCGTTCTTTTTTACACCACATGGATGCCAGGGCCAAACTGGGGACCGTTTTTGTGTTTGTTTTCACGATTTTTATGATGGACACCTGGTTTGGATATGGAGTGCTCTGGGCAGCGGCCCTGTCCGCTTATTTTTTATCCGGCGTGTCATTTCGTTATATGCGAAAAGGGATGGTTCCGATATTTCTATTAATCCTTTTTACATTTTTTCTGCATGCGCTTTTTACACAGGAGGGAGAAGCGCTTGTTTCCGCGGGAGTTTTCACTTTATACGCGGGCGGAGTGGAACAGGGGGCCTTCATTGGGCTGCGGCTTCTGCTGCTTGTGTTTGTGACCTCGTTGTTAACACTGACCACCAGTCCGATTGATTTAACGGATGCACTGGAGCAGCTGCTTACCCCTTTAAAACGTATTGGAATCCCGGCTCATGAGGTTGCTTTAATGATGTCGATTGCGATTCGGTTTATCCCTACCCTTCTGCAGGAAACAGAGAAGATTGTGAAGGCGCAGACAGCGAGAGGAGCATCCTTTCATCAAGGCTCCTTCAAAACGCGTGCACAGGCTTTCACAGCACTTCTGGTGCCCTTGTTTGTGCGGGCCTTCAAACGGGCAGAGGACCTTGCCCTGGCGATGGAGGCGAGAGGATACAATGGGGGGGAAGGACGGTCAAAACTAAGACAGTTAATATGGGGCTGGCGGGACACCACAGCCTGTCTTCTTGTTGTCTCGCTGAGTGCTCTATTGGTTTTTTTCGGGAAATAAGGAGAGGTGGCAATGCGGAGAGTAAAAGCAATAATCAGTTATGATGGTACGGACTTTTCGGGATGGCAGGTTCAGCCCGGAAAACGAACGGTGCAGCAGGAAATGGAACGAGTGCTGACAAAGATTCATAAAGGGGACCATGTGCCGGTGGTATCCTCCGGCAGAACCGATTCTTCCGTGCACGCGATCGGGCAGGTCCTTCATTTTGATACACCCCTTGCGGTCCCAGAAGAAAAATGGCCAAAAGCAATCAATCAGCTTCTTGCTCCCGATGTTCAGGTGAAGCAGGCGGTATATACTGATTCTTCGTTTCATGCCCGGTTTGATGCTGTGGAAAAAACATATTGGTACCGGGTGCACGCTGCCAGGGAGAAAGATATTTTCCGACGCAATTATGTTTATTTTTACCCTTATCCCATCGACCGGAATGAAATAAAAAAAGCGGCCGCCTATATGACGGGGACCTATGATTTTTCTTCATTCTGTGCCTCGCGTACGGATGTTGTGGACATGGTAAGGACCGTCCACGAAGTGAAAGTGGAAGAAAACGGGGATGAACTTCACTTCACATTCAGAGGCAGTGGTTTTCTCTATAACATGGTTCGCATAATGACAGGCACCCTGCTGGAAGTCGGAAAAGGGCTGCGGCAGGCCGAAGATGTCCCCGGCATCATCCAGGCCCGGTCGCGCCAGGCAGCCGGTAACACAGCCCCCGGACACGCCCTGTATTTATGGGAAGTCCGCTATAAATAAAAAAGGCCTGGAACAACGAATCCGAGTGTAGAATCAAAACAACAACAGACCGTGGCTGTCTAACACCCTGAACCGACCGTCTTTCTAAAAGGCTGTCGGTTCTTTTTTTGACTTTTTTGGTACAATCAACAGGGTATGTATAATATCAGGCATAAAGGGGGAGGCTTTCATATATAGCGTTTATTTTTTCACTATTTGCGCCATATATGATATACTGTATGGAAAAGATCGCACACGTCGTATCTATCGCAGACGAACACGGAAACGAACAAGTCGAACAATTCCGCAAAGATTTAATATCAGAAGCAAAACACAGCTCCGCGGGTTATGTGAAATTATTATTTCTCGAACGAGCGCTGATTTATACCCAGAGTATAAAAAAAGTGCAGTTAGATAAACACGAAACGACCCTCGCCATCTCTCATAATGGGAAAGAAACAGCAAAACGTTCACATTATACAAAGAACTTCGTAAACAACCGATTTACGAGCTGCGTCTCGACTTTCCGGAATACCATTCATGGATTCGCGCCACATTCTTCTCGATACATTACAATAATCAACTTTACTACTGCTTTGTCAAAGCCTTTAGTGACAACCCAGATTTAACCCCACAAACCCAATGAGAAATGAAACGTACCGAGTTTTTCAAAAAGTACGGGCGCATCCAAGGCTTTATCTAATATAACGTTAAAACGATAAAGGAGGAGAAAACCATGAGAGACCTCACTCGAACCGATGATATCATCCAAGAGATACCCGAAACGGAATCGTTTTTCTATGGTATTAGTGCTGCGTATGGAAACACCATCTTTTCGTACCGAATGGATCGTGATCTCACCCAAAAACAATTAGCAACAATGGCTGGCGTAGGCGTGAAAACGATCCATCGCGCCGAAGGTGGCTCCTCCAACCTGGGGGTTCAGACGTACGAAAAAATCTTTCGAGCATTGGGTGTTCCAAAAGAAGATATCCCCCAGTTATATCGAGAGACGGCTGCCAATAAACCGTCCTTAAAATCCTAAACCGATCGGCTTTTCTAAAGCTGTCGGTTCTTTTTTTTATAAAACCAGACCCGCCCCGTGCCTCTCAAAAACCAGAAACAGAACAAGGAGGTTTAATTGTGACTGCAATGATGCCCCGTCGCTATGCTCCGGGGCCGGCACATAAAACAAAGACAATAGTATTAAAGGAGGCCTTTCCTATGGATATCGAAACGATCAAACAAAAATCCACCATCTTTTTTTTTGGACCGTGGTGCCTATAACGTCAATAACCCCGAAGAGCTCATTGTCGACATGGATATCATCGAGAAAGAAAACGGGCTGTTTGCTTACGCTAAACAGGGGTATGTCACCCTTGAGTTCGAACTAACCGAGGATGTCATGGCTCAGATGACAGAAGGGGATCAAATAATACCTGTTCGAATCAAGAGAAGAAGCCAGGAGGAACTATGACGAAGAACTTGAGGATGAAATCGAGGCTATTCTCATCATGCCGAAAGACGAATTAATAGAACGCTTCTTTTATGCCTGGCACGGAGAAAATATTCGAGACGAAGAAATCACCAAAACCATGAAAACGAAAATCAAATCAACTTTCGGTGTCGACGTATAACAGCAGCGAGACCGGGACAGAAGGATAGGAGCTGGCCGAAAACCCGAACAAAACAAGCTGCACCCGGTCCCTGCGCATTCCATGGGAACGGCTTCAGCTCACTTGGTAAAGAAGATCGCATTACCAAGTGAATCTGGAGTCTCCGTGGCCGGTCTCGGCTGAATAGAGAAGGTGGTTGGGCCAAACGAAAGAAAAATTAGTAAAACGGACATCTTAGGGTTTATATAACAAGAACGTCCATTCAGCGGAGTCAAAATAGGTCGACTCCTGCGGGAAAAGCACGAGTCTCGAGACCCCGCAGGAAGTGGCTTTCTTCCGAGGAGGCTCGAGCCGTGCCCGCGGAAAGCGACCTATTTTGACGCAGCGATAGAACAATACACAAAAATCCGAACGATTTATGGAAGAAATCGTTCGGATTTTTTGTCCTTGGTAATGTTTTGTCCCAGACTCGTTTTTTTTATAAAACCAGACCCACCACGCCTCTTCTGAAGTACCAGACGATCCCCCCCCGATACCACCAAA
>NZ_AUCI01000021.1 GCF_000429685.1 Salibacterium aidingense DSM 18341 | reverse complement strand
GGAGCTGACAGATACTAATCGGTCGAGGGCTTATCCAAAACACCAAGGTGGTCTATGGCTGGATGCTTCGTTATGCAGTTTTGAGGGAATACTATTCCCGCTCTTCCAAACAGCAGGATCGATGATCCTGCGATAAAAGGATCTTCTGTTCAAATCGCGAACGTCCTGTTCGCAACACAGAAGCCAGCCCGTCCAGGGTAAGTCTGGTGGTGATGGCGGAGAGGTTCCACCCGTTCCCATGCCGAACACGGAAGTTAAGCTCTCCAGCGCCGATGATAATGAAGGGGCAACCCTTTGTGAAAGTAGGACGCTGCCAGGCAAAGGAAGCCTGCCGGATCCCAGATCCGGCAGGCTTTTTCTTGTTCCGCGAAATCTCCTTGGTAACTTTTGCTGTAAAAAAGCTGAATCCGGGGTGCGATGGCGGAGCCTCCGTCTGTCTTTTAAGAGAAGATCGCAAAATCGATCGCCACCGGCCTCCCCGATTCAGCAGGCAGCTCTGTTATTTTTCTATCCCTAAAGAGGGACCGGACAAAATATCCGCACAGGGCTCAGCCCAGCTACTCGTAACATAGCCCAAAGCATCCCCTGCAGCGGATGTGCTCGGATGAATTTTCCAGGCGCACTATACCAGACGCAGGAAAAGCAATAAAGAAGCTTGCACAATGGCTCCTGTCTTCGTTTTCCGACCCTATCCGCCACTCGTCAAAGCGAATGCCGGGGCACGCTCAACAGCAGGTCTCCACTCCCCATACAGCCACATCGGTTGTTATACCATGACGGAACAAATTGAAAAGAACAATGCCAACTTCGCTAACACGACATTGAATAGTAACGTATTGGTCCCTTGCTCTATGAATAAAAAAGGCGGATTTCGGACAAAATAAGTTTCATAGGAGGAGGTGTGCTCTGTGACGGAGAAAAAAGAAGGAGCGGAGTCTTGTATTCTATGTGAACGTTATGAAAACGCAGGGATACACATTATGGATTCTTTTATATGCAGGAATTGCGAAAAAGAGCTTATTCTTTTAGATACAGGAGATCCAAAATACAATGAAGCTATAAAAAAGCTAAGAAAACTGAAAGCCTCAAAGTTATTAATGTAAAAATGAAAATTGCAAGAATGCGGATTGTACGTCATAATTTTAGTACGGCTATTATACGAGATTAAACGAGGGTCACTCATGGATCAGAACTCAGTTCCTATTATGGAAGCCTTACAGAATCACGCTGCCTTATCTCCGGATTCGTTCCATGTGCCGGGTCATAAAAATGGGAGGGCGATGCCTGAACCGGGAAAAAACATGTTTGCGTCCCTGCTGCCTTTTGACCAAACGGAATTAACCGGATTGGATGATTTACATGATCCTCATGGAATAATTGCTTCAGCCCAGGCGCTGGCTGCCGAGTTGTATGGAGCAGCTTACACGCAGTTTCTTATTGGAGGTTCTACGGCGGGTAATTTAATCATGATGCTGGCAGCTTTTGAAGCAGGCGACGTTGTACTGGTTCAGCGAGATGCTCATAAATCGCTGGTAAACGGGCTCCGCATGGCAGGGGTGCAGCCTGTATTTATAGACCCGGCATTTGATGAGCACTCCCAGTTATCCATGGGACTCTCTTATCTGCAAGTAAAAACGGCCTTTCAAACGTATCCAACTGCCAGGGGTCTGGTTTTAACCTCCCCTAGTTATTATGGCTGGACCCCGTCTCTGCGTCCTCTTATACAAGAAGCGAAAGAAAATGGAGCGGTGGTCGCTGTAGATGAAGCCCACGGGGCTCATTTTCCAGCCAGTGCGGTTTTTCCTGAAACAGCTGTGGCTCAGGGAGCCGATCTCGTGGTACAGTCCGCTCATAAAACCCTGCCTGCTCTAACGATGACGGGATATTTACATGTAGGGCCCTCCAGCCAAATAAGTGTGCGTGCTGTCCGGGAAGCATCTTCTATGCTGCAGTCCAGCAGTCCTTCTTATCCTCTTATGGCTTCCCTGGATGCCGCGAGAAAATATTTACATGATAGGATGCAGAAAGAGGACTCTTTTATTGAGAAGCCTATACAGGAAGTTAAAAATAATATACGACAGGCTTCCGATTTGGAAGAAGTCCACCCTCCCTATCACATAAAAGCGGATCCGTTGAAATATATTATGAAAACACCGGAAGGATACAGCGGATGGCGCCTGCAGAAATATCTTGAAAAAGAATATATTTATACAGAATTGGCGGACCACCGTCATGTCGTTTTTTTTCTTTCTTTTGATTCCTGCCATACCCAGTCTTATGAGCGTATAGAACGGGCGGTCCAGCAAATGTATCAGGAAAAACCGGAAAGCCCTCCTTCAAGCTGCCTGCTTCCGGTTCCCTCCTTTGGAATGCAGCTTATGGAAAAGGACTGGTATAAACGAGGAGACAGAGAGCCGGCAGTGTGCCTGGTTCAAGCCGGACGGGGAGAACGGACCGCAGCTGATATTATTCCGTACCCTCCCGGAATCCCACTCTTTTTTAAAGGCGAAAGACTGGAGGGGGAACGTTATGAATTCCTCTGTGAATGGCTGGCCGGAGGCGGCCGTATTCAAGGAGGATGGCAGGAGATAAACGGACAGTGGTACATTAGTATATCGAAAAGGGATGGGACAAATGAATGAAAAAGGGGTTTTTATCACTTTCGAAGGGTGTGAAGGCGCTGGAAAAACGACAGTGCTGGATAACGTTTTTCATGAACTGAAACGTTCGGGGTATCGTGTAATGAAAACGCGGGAACCCGGCGGTATTGATATAGCTGAAAAAATCCGGACGATTGTACTGGATCCTGCGCATACAATGATGGAACGGAGAACCGAAGCACTGCTTTATGCAGCTGCTCGAAGGCAGCATTTAGTAGAAAAAGTAATACCAGCGTTACAGCAGGGAAATATAGTACTCTGTGACCGCTTTATAGACAGCAGCCTTGCTTATCAGGGAGCTGCCCGGGGAATTGGGCTGGAGGAAGTATTAAGCATTAATGAATTCGCGGTGGAGGACTACATGCCGGATGCTACGATTTATTTAGATATCGATCCGGAAAAGGGATTGCACCGTATTTATGAAAATCAAAAGCGTGAATACAATAGACTCGATCAGGAGCATATCGATTTTCATAAAAAGGTTTATCAGGCGTATGCCGGGTTAGTGGAGCGTTTTCCCCAACGTATACATAGAATAAATGCAGAATTGGCAATAGAGGACGTGCAGCAGAAAAGCGTCGATCACATATTGTCTTTATTGCACGATAAACCATAGAGGTTTCGATTTCATTTTCGCCGTTTATCCAGTAATATAAGAGAAAAGACTTCTATTCAAGCACAGAAAGAAAGAGGTGTTCCAATGAAGTTAATTGTAGCGGTGGTACAGGACAAGGATAGCAACAGGCTGTCTAATGCGCTGGTGGAAGAGGATTTTAGGGCGACGAAACTGGCCAGCACGGGAGGCTTTCTGCGGGCTGGAAACACAACGTTCTTAATTGGGGTGGAAGACGAACAGGTTCAATCTGTGCTTGAAATCATACAGGATAACTGTAAAACCCGGGATCAGCTGGTAGCACCGGTATCTCCCATGGGGGGCAATGCCGATTCCTATGTTCCCTATCCTGTAGAAGTTCAGGTTGGCGGAGCTACGGTCTTTATCATGCAGGTGGAGCAATTCGAACAGTTTTAATAACGAGGGATAATCATGGATTGGAACCAGATGTGGAAAGAACAGCCAACGGTTATGAATATGCTCAAACAGAGTATCGAAAAGGACAGGCTTGCTCACGCCTATATTTTTGAAGGCATGCGTGGAGCAGGCAAGAAACATACGGCATGGCTTGTCGCCCAAAGTTTGTTTTGTCCCTGGCAGCAGGAGGCTGCTCCCTGTGGTTCATGCAGTGAATGTATGAGAATTGAGCACGGCAATCATCCTGATATTATCGTCGTCGAACCAGAGGGAGCTTCCATCAAAAAAGCACAGGTGGAAAACCTGCAGAAAGAGTTAACCTATAAAGGAATGGAGACAGCGTTTAAAATATATATTGTTAATGATGCGGATCGGATGACGGCCAGTGCAGCCAATAGTCTCCTCAAATTTTTGGAAGAGCCGGAGAGTCCCATCCTGGCTCTTTTACTAACGGAAAATGTTCACTTTATGCTGGATACGATCCTCTCCCGGGCCCAAAAGATCTCCTTTGCCCCTCCGAGCACCGACACACGTACCAAAATATACCAGGAACAGGGAGCCTCCGAAGCAGCTGCTTCTCTGCTCGCCAGACTGCCGGACGAAACCGCCCGCGGCTATAACGAAGAAGGGACCGACTGGATTGTACAGGGAAGAGCACTAGTGATACAATTAGTGGAAGAGGTCCATTCCAGACCTCATCAAATGTTATTGACACTGCAGGAAAAGTGGCTTACCCATTTCAAGGATAGAGAAGAGCTGGACATCGGCCTGGATTTGCTGCTTTTCTGGTACCGTGATCTGTTGACGGTGAAATATGGGCAGCAGGATCTTGCGTATCCGGATCAGAAAGAAGTGATGGAAAAACAGGGTCAACGGATGCCGGAAACAGACATCGCGAATACATTGCAGCTGATCCTTGATGCGAAGCGGAGGCTTCGTGCCAATGTAAATGCCCAGCTTCTCATGGAGCGTTTACTGCTCCGTTTACAGGAGGGATCATAGCTTTGCATGATGTGATAGGTGTAAGATTTAAGAAAGCGGGGAAGATTTATTATTTTTCTCCGGGTCAGTTAACGATAGAAAAAGGGGAGTGGGTCGTGGTAGAAACGTCCCGCGGCCTGGAATTTGGGAAAGTAGTGCTTGAGAAGAAGCAGGTAGGCAAAGAGGACGTGGTCCTGCCGCTTAAAGAAGTAGTACGGATCGCAAGTGAACAGGATAAATTAACGATAGAGGAGAACAAAGAGCTTTCCAATAAAGCCTACGAGGTTTGTGAAGCTAAAATAGCGGAACATAATCTGGATATGAAGCTGGTCGACGCCGATTATACATTTGACCGGAACAAGGTTCTTTTTTATTTTACCGCAGAAGGGCGCATTGATTTTCGTGATCTGGTAAAAGATTTAGCCTCTGTCTTCCGCACCCGTATTGAGTTACGCCAGATAGGAGTCCGGGATGAAGCGAAACTGCTTGGAGGAATTGGTCCGTGCGGCCGTGTTCTCTGCTGCTCGACCTTTCTCGGGGATTTTGAACCCGTTTCCATTAAAATGGCCAAGGATCAAAACCTGTCTCTTAATCCAGCGAAAATCTCCGGTTTATGCGGACGGCTCATGTGCTGTTTGAAATATGAAAACGATCATTACGAAACAGCGAAAAAAGAACTTCCCGATATCGGTGAACATATTACGACGCCGCAGGGAGAAGGAAAAGTCGTTGGACTGAATATACTGGAACGCCTGGTTCAGGTGGAGCTGCGGGAAGAGCAGGAACACAATGTACTGGAATACAGCCTGGATGAATTAATGGATGAAGGATATATTGTGAGCTGAAGACAAGGTGATTGAGGTGGAAGGAACGTGGAGAAGAAAGAAATATTCTCACAAGTCATTCACATGGAAGAACGGATCGGTACTTTTCATGATGAGCTAGGAGAATTGAAAGAACAATTGGCCATGCTCATTGAAGAAAATCATGCGCTGGCCCTGGAAAACCAACATTTACGGAAACTCTTAGATGAAAAAGACACCTCGGAACAGGGAAATGATACGACAACTTCTTCTCCCGGCAAAAAAAGTGTGGGGGAGGGCCATGATAATTTAGCTCGCTTATATCATGAAGGGTTTCATATTTGCAATATGCATTATGGAAGCCTGAGGGCAAATGGAGATTGTCTATTTTGCCTTTCCTTTCTTAATCAGAAATAACATGGAGCTGCTCCTGCCGCCAGGGGCAGCCTCTTTTATATCTTTGTGATTACAATTATTTTGCAGGAAGGGGAAAGAGATGAAAGCAGAGTTATTGGAAGGGGAAAGGCTTGACTATATTGGCGGGGGACGGCATATCATTCAGAGCTCTCAGGTGTTTGCCTTTTCTCTGGATGCTGTTCTTTTGGCCCGTTTCACTTATGTTCCCTTAACCAAAGGATCCATTATTGATTTATGCAGCGGGAACGGAGTAATTCCGCTCGTCCTGTCGGCAAGAAGCAGTGTTCCGATTACAGGAGTGGAAATTCAGCCGAAACTTGCCGACATGGCCGTGCGCAGTGCAGTCTATAATCAAACACCACAAATATCGATCATGGAAGACGATGTGCGAAACCCGGAACTCTCTAAAAAAATAGGGCAGGCTGATCTGGTAACCTGTAACCCCCCTTATTTTTCGACCCCTTCGGAAGGAGAAAAAAATCGCAGCCCTTATTTCACCTCGGCCCGCCATGAAGAACATGGGACGTTGGAGGACATTATTTCAGCGGCTTCCGGATTGGTGAAACAGAAAGGAAAAGTATCTATGGTTCTTCGTCCGGAGAGAATGGTGGAGCTGCTGACCACCTTTCGCAAATACCGAATAGAACCAAAACGCATGAAAATCATTTACCCAAAAGCAGGAAAAGATGCAAACATTTTATTAACAGAGGGAATAAAAGATGGAAAGCCAGGACTGACGTGTCATCCGCCGTTAACTGTATATGATGCAAAAGGAAATTATACAGAGGAGTTCAAGAGTTATTATGAAGGCAGGTAATCATTATGTATACATACTGGAGTGCGGAGACGGCTCCTATTATACGGGGTATACGACGAATATTGAACACCGGCTCCGCAGGCACGAACAGGGGAAAGGGGCCAAGTATACGAGAGGACGGGGCCCCTTTCGACTCGTCTATCAGCAGTCCTTTGCTACGAAGACCGAAGCGATGCGGGCGGAGTACGAATTGAAACAGCTGGCCCGGAAGGAAAAAGAAAAGATTCTTTTTAAAAATTAACGGAGGAATCGTCATGAAACATCAACAAAGCTACGATAATGAAACGAAGGCGGCTTTATATCTTGTTCCTACCCCTATTGGAAATCTGGAGGACATGACGTACCGGGCTGTCCGCCTTTTGCAGGAAGTAGATATTATTTTTGCGGAGGATACCCGTCAAACCAGGAAATTGTGTTCTCATTTTGATATTTCTGTTTCGTTAGACAGCTACCATGAGCACAATAAAGAAACAAAAGGGGATAAGATTCTGGGACTGCTGCAGGAGGGCAGGCAGGTGGCTCTGGTTAGTGATGCCGGCACGCCGCTTGTCTCTGACCCTGGGAAAGAGGTCGTAAGACGGGCGGCCGGTGAAAATATTCCTATTATATCGCTGCCAGGTGCAAACGCTGCTGTCACAGCTTTGACAGCTTCCGGACTTGGGGGCGGCCCTTTTTATTTCCATGGATTTCTGCCGCGAAAGAAAAAAGACCGTCAGACCCTGCTGGAGGAACTCACGACCATCCAGGCTCCTCTTATTTTTTACGAGTCCCCGCACCGGCTGAAAGAAATGATCGCTCATCTTGCGGATATCTGGGAGAAACGGGAAGTGGTACTGGCAAGGGAAATGACGAAAAAATACGAAGAAATCATAAGGGGGACCCTTTCGGAATTAGCGGAGTACCTTCACGAAGAGAATGTGAAAGGGGAATGCTGTGTGATTGTGGAAGGTGCAGATCCAGAGACAGAGCCCCGGGTACAATGGTGGGAAACGCTATCGGCTGTCGATCATGTACAGGTTCATATTGATAATGGAATGTCGTCCAAAGAGGCAATCAAGGAAACGGCGAAAGAACGCGGGGTGCCAAAAAGAGAGATTTACGCTGTCTATCATGACCTATGACATACATTTTGAACGCTGAGGAAACAAAAGTTGCATAAAAAACGGAGCCGTGGGAAAACCCAGGCTCCGTTTTTTATTATTTATGCTTGTCCACGTAAGACTGCAGATCTTTAATCACTTCTTCAGCGCCTTCCGGGGAAAGAATAATTTTCCCATCAGCGAGGGCGATGTTTTCATCTGACACTTCCCCGGTCACCTGACAGGTCATATTAGGTTTATACTTTTTAAGGACAATCCGATCATGATCGACATAAATTTCAAGTGCATCCTTTTCCGCAATATCCAATGTTCTGCGGAGTTCAATCGGGATCACCACGCGCCCAAGCTCATCTACTTTTCTGACAATTCCAGTTGATTTCATTCCAGTTCCTCCTCGATAATTAAATTAAAAATGCGTCATCGTTCGACAATTTTCTCTATTTATAAGCTAAGAATACCAATCTTTCCAAAACACGTCAATTGCTTTGCATAAAAAAACTGAAAAACTTTGAAAAATTTTCTATATTGTTAAAGAAGTTGTCACGAAAGGGTAAATAGATGAAAAATGTGTGAAATAAAGGGGAGATGATCACAATAGTACTGTTAATTATTGTATCATCTGTCATGGTAAGTATCGAAAATAAATTATATAAATTTGTTCAATTGTGTCGAAAAATGTAGAATATAAGTGAAAAAGAAAGGAATGCGTTTACGGACTGCCCGTATCTTGACACAGAACACCCGCTTCGTTATAGTCTTAATGAGAAGTAATCGGTCACAATTCCAGATAACATATCTGATGAAGGGATGAGTAAAGAGGGAAACTGCCGCAGAGAGCCGGAGTAGCTGGAAACCGGCGCAGAGGAAACTCTTGAAGATGGTCCCGGGAGGATTTTCTTTTCGAGCTGTGAAAGTAAGGGAAGAACGTAAGTCTGCGTTAAAGGGAGCGTGCTGTTCTACAATAATTAACAGGTCAGCGCACAAAGCTTCATCCTTATCATAGATGAAGAAATTTGGGTGGTACCGCGTGAGTAATGCTCTCGTCCCTTTCAGAGGACGGGAGTTTTTTATAAGATAAGAAAGTTTAAAAGGTTGGCGTTTTCAAGAGTTGACTTCAGCGCCCAGCCGCTCGAGGGTTTCCCAGGGCGCTTGCGCTTTTGCTTTTCTTAATGAAGGTAAAAAGGAGGAGATGTAAAAATGGCAGAAGAAAAAAATACGTTTTATATTACCACGCCGATATATTATCCAAGCGATAAGCTGCACATTGGACATGCTTATACTACGGTGGCCGGGGATGCAATGGCTCGTTATAAACGGCTTCGAGGATATGATGTCCGGTATTTGACAGGAACGGATGAACATGGGCAGAAGATCGAACGAAAAGCGGAGGATAAAGGAGTGTCGCCACAGGAGTTTGTTGATGAGGTGGTGGCCGGGATTAAAAGCTTATGGGATAAGCTTGATATTTCTTATGACGATTTCATCCGGACGACGGAAGCCAGACATAAAAAAGTAGTACAAAAGATCTTTGAAACGTTAAAAGAAAACGGGGACATTTATCTTGATGAATATGAAGGCTGGTATTCCGTTTCCGATGAATCGTTTTTTACCGAACGCCAGCTGGAAGATGCCATTTATGAAAACGGAAGGATTGTTGGAGGATACAGTCCGGAGAGTGGGCATCCCGTAGAATGGGTAAGAGAAAAGTCTTATTTCTTCCGGATGAGCAGGTATGCTGACCGGCTGCTTCAGTTTTATGAAGAAAACCCTGAATTTATTCAGCCGGAATCCCGAAAAAACGAAATGATTAACAATTTCATTAAACCAGGTCTTGAAGATTTGGCAGTATCCCGTACAGCGTTTGAATGGGGCATTCCAGTGGAAAGTGATCCAGAGCATGTAGTGTACGTGTGGATTGATGCTTTATCCAACTACATCACAGCCCTGGGTTATGGAACAGAGAATGAGGAAGACTTTCAAAAATACTGGCCGGCAGATGTACATCTAGTGGGAAAAGAGATTGTTCGTTTCCATACTATTTACTGGCCTATTATGCTTATGGCACTCGACCTCCCGCTTCCCAAAAAAGTATTTGGGCATGGCTGGCTCCTCATGAAAGACGGAAAAATGTCGAAATCGAAGGGAAATGTGGTAGACCCGGTCCCTTTAATTAATCGATACGGCCTGGATGCTCTCCGTTATTATCTGCTTCGGGAAGTACCATTTGGTTCAG
Organism: Salibacterium aidingense DSM 18341; assembly: GCF_000429685.1. Taxonomy (GTDB): domain Bacteria; phylum Bacillota; class Bacilli; order Bacillales; family Marinococcaceae; genus Salibacterium; species Salibacterium aidingense. Next base: position 46,658 of record NZ_AUCI01000021.1, on the reverse strand, counting down.
ACGGCGTATTTACCCCGGAAGGTTTCGTGGAGCGTCTGAACTATGATTTGGCGAACGACCTGGGCAATTTGTTAAATCGCACGGTTGCGATGATCAACAAATATTTCGATGGAAAACTGCCGGCTTATCTGAAGGACGGTACACCGTATGATGAATCTCTTGTAGACCTTGTAGATGCCACGGTTTACAAAGTGGAAACAGCGATGGAAGAAATGGAATTTTCCGTAGCTCTTACAGCCATTTGGCAGCTCGTCAGCCGGACGAATAAATATATTGATGAGACCCAGCCGTGGATGCTTGCTAAAGACGAGACACAGCGGGAACAGCTGGGCACGGTGCTTTATCATCTGGCCGAATCCCTGCGTTATATTTCTATCATGATTCAGCCGTTTATGACAGAAACGCCTCAAAAAATATGGCATCAACTTGGCGTGCCGTCAGATTACACTGAATGGGAAACCCTGCGCGAATTTGGGCAGCTTCCGGAAGGAACCGCTGTGGTGAACAAAGGAGAACCTATCTTCCCGCGGCTTGAGATGCAGGAAGAAGTGGCCAATATAATTCAAGATATGGGCGGTACGGTGAAAACAAACGAAGACGAGGAGCAGGAAAAAGAAAAAGAGATTTCGATTGATGAATTTTCCAACGTAACATTAAAGGTAGCTCAGGTTTTGTCGGCAGAACCCGTGAAGAACACAGACAAGCTGTTAAAAATCCAGCTGGATCTCGGCAGGGAAAAGAGGCAGGTCGTTTCCGGCATTGCGGAACATTATAAGCCTGCTGATCTGGAAGGGAAAAAGGTTATTTGTGTAACGAACCTTAAACCTGTGAAATTACGGGGAGAAATGTCGCAGGGGATGATTCTGGCAGCCTCCCGGGGGGAAGAGCTGACTCTGGCTACGATAGATAAAAATCTGCCTAATGGTTCAGAAGTAAATTAATACGAACCGTCATGGTCTGACCTGAAAGGGACGTCCCCTTTTGGGTCAGCCTTTGTTTTACGAAACACTGATATAAAGAGGTGAGACGATGCTGTTTGATACGCATGTACATTTAAACATTGATGAATTTGAAAATGATTTGAAAGAGACCATTGCCAGAGCTAAAGAGGCAGGCGTCGAATGGATGAATATTGTCGGGTTCGATCATGAAACGATTGATAAAGCGATGAAGCTGATCGATACGTATGACTTTATGTATGCATCCATTGGATGGCATCCTGTCGATGCTGTAGATATGAAGGACCGGGATTTAACCTGGATTGAAGAGCTCTCCGCTCATCCGAAAGTAGTGGCCATAGGAGAAACAGGACTTGACTATCATTGGGACAAGTCGCCTGCCGATGTTCAGAAAGAAGCGTTTCGCAAGCAGATTTCTCTGGCAAAAAAAGTGAATTTGCCGCTTGTTATTCATGATCGAAAAGCCCATCAGGATATTATAGATGTGCTGAAAGAAGAGAATGCTTCAGAAGTGGGCGGCATCATGCATTGCTTCGGTGGAGACCTGGATATTGCCCGGCAGGCTTTGGATATGAATTTTTATATTTCCTTTGGAGGTCCGGTTACGTTTAAAAATGCGAAACTGCCCAAAGAAGTAGCCGGGGAAATACCAATGGACCGGCTGCTGGTGGAGACCGACAGTCCATTTTTAGCGCCGCACCCGAACCGGGGGAAGCGGAATGAACCGGCCTATGTAAAACTGGTGGCTGAAAAAATAGCGGAGCTGAAAGCAATACCGCTGGAGGATTTGGCAGAGCAGACCACCGCTAATGCGAAAAAACTTTTCCACATAAGCTGACAGCTTTCTTTGTTGGTTTGTGCCGGCCTTCGTCGGCTGCTTTGTCATTTCGTACCGCTTCTAGGTTTATCTTCTTTTTCATATCATGTGGTGTCGAGAGATTCGTATTCTCTTTTCTCGTCTTGTGGTTAATAATAGAGGTTGGATGGTCAAATTGATTGACAGGAAAGGAGGAAGGGTCTATAATCACTTGCTTGTAAAGGAGGGTTAGAAGATGAGTTCGGAATGGAAAGCTTTTTTCGCCGGATTAAAGCCGGGAAAAGGCGCGGTTCTGGCACTCTCTTTTCTTCTTCTCACCGCAGCAGGCCTATTTTATGCTGTACATGAAACGACGAAGGCGACCGTTACTATTTCTAAAGGTGAAGAAGAAATGAACGTGGAAACCCATGCGGATACCGTGGGAGCCATGCTGGAAGAACAGAACCTTAAGGTAGAGGAAAAAGATGAACTCAGCTCATCTTTAACAGATCCCATTGTTGGTAACATGGAACTGGAGTGGAATCCCGCCAAACAGATTACGATCTCAGAAGATGGAGAGGAGACGAAAGTTTGGACGACCGCTTCAACTGTAAAGGAAGCAATGGAAGAGCAGGATATTGATATTGGGGCCCATGATGAGGTAAATAAAGAAATAGATGCTCCCGTTCAGGAAGGAATGACACTGGTTTATGAATCGGCGTTTCCGGTAACGGTTCAATACGATGAAGAATCAGAAGAAGTGATGACCACTTCGACTACTGTCGCTGATCTTTTAAAAGAAGTTGACGTTAATCTGGATGATAACGACCGGGTGGAACCTGGAAAACAAAAAGATATTTCAGCGGAAGCGGAAATTGAAGTCATCCGCGTGGAAAAGGTCACCGATGTAGTGGAAGAAGAAGTGGATTATGCCACAGTCACACGCCGGGATGATGCCCTTGCGAAGGGAAAGGAACAAGTTCTGGAAAGTGGCAGGAAAGGTCTCGTTAGAAAAGAATATGAAGTCGTAATGGAAAACGGGGAGGAAGTGTCCCGTGAACTCGTAGAGGAAACACAGGTGGAAGAAAGCAAAGATAAAGTTGTAGCCGTTGGAGCAAGAGAACAAACGGCAACGGCCGCCCGCGGTGAAAGTCCCTCAGGAAGCAATGCCGAGGGGCAGACGATTTCCATGCATGCCACCGCCTACACGGCTGATTGTTCTGGCTGCTCCGGTGTCACCGCAACTGGTGTGAATCTCAACGCCAACCCCAACAGGAAGGTAGTAGCTGTCGATCCATCCGTTATTCCGCTTGGCACAAGAGTTCATGTGGAAGGCTACGGAGAAGCAACCGCAGCTGACACAGGCGGAGCTATCAGCGGAAACCGAATTGATTTACATGTTCCTACAAAACAAGAAGCAAACAGTTTTGGCAGAAAAACCGTAGATGTAACCATCTTGGATTAATATATATGTTCTTAAGCAGGGCGTGAATGCGGGGAAGAGAACCTTCCCCGCCTTCCGCCTTTTTTTTAGCGGACGATCATAGTATAATGATGCAAGCTATGGATCGTGCCGGGAGGCTTTGAAAAAAGATGAAGATAAAGGAATGTATTGTCGTGGAAGGAAAAGATGATACGATGGCAATTAAACGGGCGGTGAAAGCAGATACGATTGAAACCAACGGTTCTGCAATTGGAGAGGCTGTATTAAAACGGATTTCCCTGGCCCAGGAGAGGCGCGGCGTCATTATTTTTACAGATCCTGATGTCCCCGGTGAACGAATCCGCCGGATTGTCAGCAGAGAAATCCCCGGCTGCAAACATGCTTTTCTTACAAAAGACGATGCCATGTCGGAGGCTCGTGACAACATAGGGGTGGAAAATGCGCTGCCGGAAACCATTCAACGGGCTTTGCGTCAGTTGCGCGAAGAGATGCCGGCAGAGGTGGAACAGACGGAAGCGGTGACCCGGCAGGATTTATTGGACGCGGGCATGATGGCAGGCCCGGGCGCCAGAGAAAGGCGTGAAAAAATGGGAGAACTATTAAATATTGGTTACGCCAATGCCAAACAGTTTTTAAATAGACTGGACGTGTTTAATATTCAACGGGCGGAATTTGCCCGGGCTGCTGCGAAAGTGTTGGAGGAGGAAGAAGCAATTGCCCAGAGAAATAGCAGTACCGAGCCGGACCAAAGAAATTCTTGAAGAACACGGCTTCTCATTTAAAAAAAGCTTAGGTCAGAACTTTTTGATTGACCGCAATATATTAGAGAAAATTGTAAGTGCTGCGGGGGCAGGACCAGAAGATGGCGTGATTGAAATAGGACCTGGCATCGGAGGCCTTACCGAGCAATTTGCAAAGGCCGTTAAACAGGTGGAAGCATTTGAAATTGACGGTCGTCTGATCCCGGTACTGCAAAAGACAATGATGCCCTACAGCAACGTGAGAATTTGGCATGAAGATATCCTGAAGGCTGATTTGGAGCAGGTGCTTCATGAATATATGCAGGAGGTGGAAGATGTTATTGTTGCAGGGAACCTGCCTTATTACGTCACGACACCGATCATCATGAAGCTGTTGGAGCAGCGTCTCCCGCTATCCCGCATGGTATTTATGATGCAGAAAGAAGTGGCTGACCGCATTGCAGCCGATCCGGGTTCCAAAAATTATGGTTCGTTGTCGATAGCGGCACAATACTTCTCTATCCCCGTAAAAACCATGATTGTCCCAAAAACAGTATTTGTACCTAAACCAAATGTAGATTCAGCAGTAGTTCGGTTTGATTTGCGGAAAAGCCCGCCTGTGCATGTAGAAGAGGAAGCTCATTTCTTTCAAGTGGTAAAGGCTGCTTTTGCTCAGCGGCGTAAAACCATCTGGAACAATTTACAGCATAACCTTACCGGCAGGGAACAAAGAGAGGAGCTGGCAGCTGCCTTACAGGAGGCGGAGATCGATTCCGGAAGACGGGGAGAATCTCTGACCATGGAAGAATACGCAAAGCTGAGTGAAGCTCTGAGAAAGCATATAACATAAAGCAATAGGAAGACCTCGTTGTGCTGTCTGCGGTAAAAAGATACGGCGGAGAGGGGGGAGTTATAGGAAAGGCTCCCTGTCTCATAGAATCTTTCTCTAAGGTCCTAAGCGTCGGAAGGCGGTGCTTAGCCTGAGCAGGTTTTCCGGCGCTGAGTGGAAAGGACATTTATTCCGTTATTTCATCGATATTCCCGATTTTGAAAGGGGAATGGGACATTTATTCCGCTATTTCCCCTTTTTAGCGTATAAGAAGCGGTTCAAAACCGGGATAGCGGAACAAATGTCCGGAAAAGCCGCCGCGGGCCCTCATTCTGCCTTTTAAGGGAATAGATGTCCGCCATGTAACCTGGCTATCATATCCGTTTTACCAACGTTTGTATCTGCAGGGCAGATGCGTCGATGAAAAAGTGAACTCCCCATGCAGCAGATTGTTTAAGACAAGGAGGAGTTTTTTTGATGGGCACATTTCCTGCTTCAGGGAATAGGCTGACGAGTGAAGGGGGAAGCGGAAGTGGAATTAAAAGTTGGAGACCTTGTCACTCGTTATTCCTATGATGGTGATATTATCTTTCGAATCACCTCGATGGAGCAGGACAAAGCGGAGCTGGCAGGCGAAGAACTGCGTTTGGCAGCTGATGCTCCGCTGGACGATTTGAAGAAAGTGGACGAAAAAGAGCGGAGAACTCACGAAAAAAATTTTCGGGAAAAGGAAGAACGAAGTTATCGTCTGTTCCGGCAGGAAGCGCGTTTAATGAAAGAAAGAAATGAACATGAGACTTCCGAGGGCTATAAAGAGGACACGTCTTATTTTGAAATGCGGGGCCGTGTCCTCCATTTAGACGGAGATGCTTATTATTTAGCAAAATGTACCACCTTATATGAACGCCTGGGCATTCCCGTTTACGGTGTGCATATTCCAGAAAAAGAGATGCCGGAACAGATTTCTTCGCTTATTGAAATGGTCCGCCCTGATATTCTGGTGATCACCGGCCACGATGCCTATATTTCGTCACGAGGGGCTGAAAATGACATAAAATCATATAAGAATTCAAAAGTATTCGGCCAGACAGTGCGGGAGGCCAGAAAAATAGTCCCTCAGCTTGATCAGCTGATTATTTTTGCAGGAGCCTGCCAATCCTATTTTGAATGGCTGGTCAAAGCTGGTTCCAATTTTGCAAGTTCTCCCGATAGAGTAAACATCCACGCCCTGGACCCGGTTTATATTGCTGCAAAAATCAGTTTAACCCCTTTTATGGATCGAATCAGTGCGCTTCAATTAATCCGTCACACTTTAACAGGAAAAGAAGGACTCGGAGGGCTTGAAACAAAAGGAGTTCTCCGCCGGGGATCACCATGGAAAGAGGAAAACCATTCATTGTCCAAAACCACAAACGAATAAGAAGGCAGTATGGAGCTGTATCAAAAGGTACAGCTTCTTTTCTTTAACTAAAAGAATGAGGCAGGGGCGGGGGCGGGAAGCGTCCGTTTGCAGTGCATGCCCTTCTTGTTAGGTTTAGCTAGTCATAGACTTTTGATACGGATCCTTTTTTAAGAAGGAATAAAAAGTGAAAAATAGCATACAATGTATAAAGATACGGTTGTAAAAAAGAGAAAGTGATTGACAAACAAGCTTGGAAGTTGATAAAATAATTTGTTTGTTTGACAAAAGGGGGAGGTATTGTTATAATAATTTGGAGTGAGGTGGGTCTGTAATCATGGGAAAAACACTGATTGAGATTAAAGAATCACTGGACGCCAACGTTGGAAAGAAGATTACGGTGGTGGCAAACGGAGGCCGGAAAAAAACGATTAAGCGCTCTGGTTTGCTGGAAGAAACGTATCCATCGGTTTTTATTGTGAAACTGGACAAGGACAAGCACTCCGTAGAACGGATTTCGTACAGTTATACCGATGTGCTTACCAAGACCATTCAATTATCAATGCTGGAAGAAGAGGAGCTTCAGGCGTAGAGGACACAATTGGAAAACCGTACAATAAACGGTGTAAATTGGCTTTCTGTGTTCAAGCAGAAGGCTATATTTATGCCGTTTTTGCGCATACTATAAAGTGCCTGTGAGGGTTAGTATAATTCCATGGAGGAGATGGATACGATGAGCCGGAGACGCGGAATCATGTCAGATCAATTAAAAATGGAAATCGCACAGGAATTAGGTTTTTATGATACGGTTCAGCAGGAAGGATGGGGCGGTATTAAATCCCGTGATGCAGGGAATATGGTGAAACGCGCTGTCGAAATGGCTGAACAGAGTATAGACCAAAACCACCGATCCTAACTCACAGGCGGAAGAGGCTGTCCAATCGGGCAGCCTCTTCTAAAATAAACAGCAAGATCGGAAGGGGCCCAGGCCGGGCAGCTTTTGGATTTTTGAGGATGCTGAGACAGTGTTGTCTTTCAGGAAAGGAGACGCAGTACTTTCAACATTTCAAGCTGTACACGACACGTTTTTTAAACTAAAATGTACAGAGGTAAGAACGTGAATTTTCTTGAAATGTTGGTGCTGTGCTGAAAAGAAGGAGAAATGAAAGGTGAAACGATCAATTAAAGCCCCGGCTAAAATAAATTTAAGCCTGGATGTACTAGGCAAAAGAGACGACGGATATCATGAAGTAAAGATGGTCATGACCCAGGTGGATTTATCCGATCGGCTCGATATAGAACCACGGAATGATGGAGCGGTTAAGGTTGAAATGTCAGAAGGGTTTTTACCTGCCGACCATCGAAATCTGGCCTATCAGGCGGCTGTTTTATTGAAGCAGCACTGTAATGTAAAACAGGGAGCTTCCATTTACATATATAAAAACATCCCGGTGGCAGCCGGTTTAGCGGGCGGGAGCAGTGATGCTGCGGCGGCGTTAAGAGGACTTAATGAAATTTGGGGACTGCATCTCCCGCTTGAAGAATTGGCGGAACTGGGCGCTGTTCTTGGCTCGGACGTCCCTTTCTGCGTTTATGGGGGCACTGCCTTAGCAACGGGACGGGGCGAGTGTATCGAAACCATTTCAGCCCCGCCGCCATGCTGGGTTATTTTAGCCAAACCCCCGATTGGTGTATCGACGGGAGAAATATATAAACGGATGAGGATGAAAGAAAATAACGAAGCATATTCCGACAGCATGGCTGCTGCCATACGCGATTATAGTTATCGTGATATTTGCCGCACGTTATACAATGCTCTGGAACAGGTGACGCTTCCCATGTATCCGGAGATAACCCAGATCAAGCAGCGGATGAAAGCTTCAGGTGTAGATGCGGCGTTAATGAGCGGAAGCGGTCCGACTGTTTTTGGACTGGTGAAAAAAGAAGCAAAATTGAACCGGGTATATAATGCTCTCCGGGGGTTTTGCGACCAGGTTTATGCTGTAAGGCTGTTGGGGGAGAAGAAAGCTTGATAAAACCCGTATAAAAATGATATATTTCAAATACAATATTCGGGTTTTATGGAGGTAACCATGAAAAAATTAAAACGGAGCGGCAGACTGGTTGATATGACATATTATTTAATCCAGCACCCTCATCAGCTTGTATCTCTCAGTTATTTTTCAGAACGATATCAATCCGCGAAGTCTTCCATCAGTGAAGATTTAACGATTGTAAAAGAAATATTTGAATCACAGGGCTTTGGTTCTCTGCTTACGATCGCCGGCGCAAGCGGCGGGGTGAAATATGTGCCCGCTGTGTCCATCGATGAAGGCACAGAATTGGTCGAATCTCTTTGTACGAAGCTGGAAGATAAAGAACGGCTGCTGCCCGGCGGGTATTTATATATGATGGATATTCTGGGGAATCCGCATCTCATGAACAATATTGGGAGGTTGTTCGCTTCGGTGTACGCCGATCAGAATATTGATACCGTAATGACCGTGGCGATGAAGGGCATTCCTCTGGCTTACTCGATTGGTTCTTACTTGGATGTCCCTGTCAGCATTGTCCGCCGTGATCACCGTGTGACGGAAGGCTCGATGGTAAGCATAAACTATGTTTCCGGGTCGGCCAAACGCATTCAGACGATGTCTCTCGCAAGAAGAAGTCTGCAGGAAGGCGCCAATGTTCTTATTGTCGATGACTTTATGAAAGCCGGCGGCACGTCACGCGGTATGATGGATCTGCTGACCGAATTCAAAGCTAATGTGATGGGAATAGGTGTCCTGGTAGAAGCAGAAGATGTAGAGGAACGTCTCGTAGACGATTACATATCGATTGCCCGTCTGGAAAAAGTAAATGAAAAAGAAAAACAGGTTCAGGCGGTACCGGGAAACTTTCTTAAAAAATTGAAAGAGGTGGATGGATAATGCAAACCATTTATACACCGGAGGCTCCAGAAGCGATCGGCCCCTATTCTCAGGGTATCATTGTCAATAATATTTTCTACAGTTCCGGCCAGATTCCGCTAACCCCTCAGGGAGAGATGGTAGAAGGCGGAGTTCAGGAACAGACCCGCCAGGTCTTTCAAAACGTGCAAGCCGTATTAAAAGAGGCAGGTGCTTCTCTGGAAACTGTGATAAAAGCCACTGTCTTTATTAAAAATATGGATGAATTTCCATTAATTAACGAAATATACGGGGAATATTTTGATCAGCATCAGCCTGCCCGCTCCTGTGTAGAAGTAGCGAAATTACCAAAAGACGCCCTGATTGAAATAGAGGTCACAGCTCTTGTAAAATCATGATGGAATTACCATCGGTTCCCGCCTGAAAGGGCGGGAATTTCTTATCGCAAATAACAATAAAAGGGCCTGCCGTCCTATTTGTTAAAAAAATTTTATTTTTTTTCTTTGGAAAGAAGGAAAACCTTCCCTGTATGTTGAAAGGTATGGCAGAAGTATTTTTATTTGGAAAAAGGTGGTGAAAGAATGCAAGTAACAGACGTAAGACTTCGTCGGGTAAACACCGAGGGGCGGATGCGCGCTATCGCGTCTATTACGATTGACAGTGAGTTTGTTGTTCATGATATCCGGGTGATAGACGGCAATAACGGCCTGTTTGTTGCCATGCCCAGCAAACGCACACCTGACGGGGAGTTTCGAGACATCGCCCACCCGATATCGTCACAGACCCGTGAAAAAATCCAAACAGCCGTTTTGGGTGAGTACAAACGACAGGGAGAATTTGAAAAACCAGAATATGAAGAAGCCGGGGCTTCTTAATGTAGAACGGAACATCGGTTGATGCCGTCGTCCGTGCGTCCCAAATAAAAAGGAGAAGGGAAATACTCCTTTATATTACAGCTATTATACTTATGTTATCAGGCGGTCTGTGTTATAGTGGCGACCGCCTGATTTTTGTGTCTTGTCTTACTTGAATTATATTCCAGGTACATACCAGGGGATAATCTAAGGACTTTCCTTGAAATATGAAGGGTTTTAGGATATATTCGTAATGGAAAAACGGTAAGTGGAGGATGAGTAATGAACAATCGTTACGCGGTAATATTGGCCGCTGGTCAAGGGAAACGAATGAAATCCGACTTGTATAAAGTACTTCATCCTGTGTGCGGAAAACCAATGGTTGAACATGTTGTTGATCAGGTGACGAAGGCGGGGCTGAATGAAATTGTAACGGTAATAGGACACGGTGCCGATGCAGTGAAACAGCATATAGGCGATCGTGTTTCTTATGTACTGCAAAAAGAGCAGCTCGGCACCGGTCACGCCGTCATACAAACGAAAGAACATCTGAAAGATAAAAAAGGGGTCACCGTTGTTCTTTGCGGCGATACGCCGTTAATCCGGGCAGAAACCATCGAGGCGCTTATGAATCATCATGAACAAACGGCAGCCAAAGCCACAGTTCTGACTGCCTATGCCCACAATCCCTCCGGCTATGGACGGGTGGTCAGAGACGAGCAGGGCGGAGTACTTCGAATTGTGGAAGAAAAAGATGCCGATGAAACGGAACGGCAGGTAAAAGAAATTAATACAGGAACGTATTGTTTTGATAATGAATTGCTTTTTGATGCTTTATCGAAGGTTGGTAATGATAATGCACAGGGAGAATATTATCTACCCGATGTCATCGAAATCTTAAAAGCACAGGGAGAAACGTTATCGGCCTGGCAGACTCCTGATTTTTCTGAAACGATCGGGGTAAATGATCGAGTTGCTTTATCGCAGGCGGAAAAAGCGATGAAGAAGCGGACAAATGAACACTGGATGAGGCAGGGTGTTACCATTATTGATCCAGATCATACTTATATCTCTGCCGATGCCGTCCTTAAACCGGATACCGTTCTTCACCCGGGCACCATGCTGCATGGAGAAGTAGAGATAGAAAGCCATTGTGACATCGGGCCTTTTACGGAGATAACGGACAGCCGGATTGGGGAAGGTACTTCTATCCGTCAGTCGGTGGTGTCAAACAGCAATGTCGGCAGAAATGTAAAAGCCGGCCCGTATGCTCATATTCGTCCAGAATCGGAGCTTGGGGATGAAGTAAAAATCGGCAATTTTGTCGAAGTGAAAAAGTCATCGCTTAAAAAAGGGAGCAAAGCGTCCCATCTCAGTTACGTCGGGGATGCGGAGATAGGAGAACGGGTGAATTTAGGATGCGGCTCCATTACCGTGAATTACGATGGAAAACAGAAATATTTGACGACCATTGAAAATGATGTCTTTGTTGGCTGCAACGCAAACCTGGTAGCCCCGGTGAAAGTGGGAGAGGGAGCTTATATTGCGGCAGGATCCACTATTACAGATGATGTACCGGGTAAAGCATTATCGATTGCCCGTTCCAGGCAGACGAATAAAGAGGGTTACGTAAAGAATAAAGAGGAATTATAATTATTTTGACGGAGGGAATATTTCATGCCAATTTATGACGATCCATACTTGAAGGTGTTCACCCTCAATTCAAACCCTGATCTTACGCATGAGGTGACCAATCAAATCGGGGTTGAAATGGGAAAAAGTTCAATTAAGCGATTCAGCGACGGGGAAATACAGGTAAATATTGAAGAAAGCATCCGGGGGTGCGATGTATTTCTCGTGCAGTCTACCTCCGATCCTGCCAATGAACACCTGATGGAGCTTCTGATTATGATCGATGCGATGAAAAGAGCATCTGCAGCCACCATTAACGTCGTGATCCCTTACTACGGGTATGCTCGTCAGGATCGGAAGGCAAGATCAAGAGAACCGATCACTTCAAAATTAGTGGCGAATTTGATCGAAAAAGCCGGGGCCACCAGGGTGCTCAGTGTCGATCTGCATGCTTCCCAGATCCAGGGTTTTTTCGATATACCAGTAGACCAGCTTCTCGGAGAACCGATATTATCGAAGCATTTCCAGGATAAAGGAGTAGAAGATACAGTCATTGTATCCCCGGATCATGGCGGAGTGGTACGTGCGAGAAAAATGGCGGATCGTCTAAAGGCACCGATTGCAATTATTGATAAACGCCGCCCGAAACCAAATGTTTCTGAAGTAATGAATATTATTGGCGACGTGGAAGGAAAAACAGCGATTATTGTCGATGATATTATAGACACGGCCGGGACAATGACACTGGCAGCGGACGCCCTGCTGGAAAAAGGAGCAGAAGCTGTCTATGCCTGCAGTACTCATCCTGTTTTATCGGGACCGGCCATCGAGCGCATCGAAAACTCAAACATTCAGGAACTGGCTGTGACAAATACCATAGCCCTCCCGGAGGAAAAAAACATTGAAAAGATTACGCAGCTCTCTGTTGCTCCGCTGATTGCTGAAGCTATTATTCGTGTGCACGAACAGACATCGGTGAGCACGCTGTTTGAATAACCGCTCAGAGCTTTCAGGAACTTGATTTCTGTTTTCTGTAATGGTATAATCCCTTCTCAGGTGGGTTTGAAGAAGGAATACCCTATCAAGATAATATAACGAGGTGAATCAACTATGGCTACAGTTCTCGAAGCCAGCACGCGTACGGATCTTAGAAAATCCGCATCGAAAAAGCTGCGTACCAATGGATACGTACCTGCTGTTCTGTACGGAAAAGACACGGAAAGTACACCGGTTTCCGTTCCTAATATCACTTTTATAAAGACCATTCGTGAAGTAGGACGGAACGGTATTATTGAATTAGACGTAGAAGGTGAATCGGACAAGCATAAAGTGATCGTGCACGATGTTCAGGTGGACCCTATTAAAGACTATCTCGTACACATTGATTTCTTTGAAGTAGACCTGAAATCGGAAATGGAAGCAGAGGTTTCTGTCAATCTAGTGGGAGATGCCCCTGGCGAAAAAGAAGGAGGCATTTTATCTCCGCTTCTTTACAACATTACGGTACGAGCCCTGCCTACCGATATTCCGGAGGAAATTACAGTAGATATTTCCGAACTGGGTGTCGGGGACTCGGTACAAATCGGAGATCTGACTTCCGGCAAGGCGTTTGAATTTGTCAATGAACCGGAAGAAACAGTCGTTACGGTGCAGCCGCCGGAGCAGGCCGAAGAATCCGAGGAAGAAGAACAGGAGCCCGAGCTGGTGGAAGCTGACGATAGTCAAGACGCCGGCGGCGAAGGGGAAAAGAGCGAATCCGAAGAAGAATAACACTTGCACGAAAAGGTATAGCCGTGATTCGGTTATGCCTTTTTACTGTGATGCGTAAGGTGAAACTTCAATCGGGAACTTTTTGATAAAGGCTGAATTTGCAGCTTCCTGCTGCTGCGGCCAGGGCCATCGGGGCAGCCGCCGCCTAAACTCCCGCTGACGAGATGGAAGCTGGGGGGTACGGATGTTTGGCCCCTGCATAATGAAAAACAAGCTTATAAAGGAAGGGGGGCGGAACATGAAGGTTATCGCTGGTCTTGGCAACCCTGGACGTAACTATGAGAAAACACGGCATAACGTCGGTTTTCAGGCAGTGGACAAGCTTTCTGAAAGCCTGCGTGTATCCTGGAAAAAAGAGAAAAAAAGCCAGATTGCCGAAACCTTTGCAGATGGGGAGAAAATTTATCTGGTGAAACCACTCACTTTCATGAACCTTTCCGGAGAAGCCCTGCAGCCGCTTATGGATTTTTATCAAATTCCAGCGGAGAATCTGCTCGTCATCTATGATGATCTTGATCTAGAGCCCGGTTCTCTTCGTATTCGAATAAAAGGGGGACACGGAGGGCATAACGGATTGAAATCTATCTTTCATGATCTTGGCACCAGGGATTTTAAGAGGATCCGAATTGGAATCGGGCATCCTGAGCCGGGGGATTCCGTTATTTCTCATGTACTGGGTACCTTTACACCGGAAGAAAAAAAGAAAGTAGAAGAGTCCATTCAGCTCTCGGCCCGGGCTGCGGAATCATGGCTCTCTGCTCCGTTTGCAGAAGTAATGAATGAATATAACAGGAAAAATTAACCTTGCCTCCGTATAGTATAATGCAGTGCCGCCTATACTATAAAAGGAAAATACCTTTTAAAAATGGGGCATCGTTATGGCTATTTGTTATTATTGCAGGCACTGCGGCACATCGGTAGGGACATTGGAAGAGGAAGAGCTGCTGGTGTCGCCCCGTCTGGGATTTCATCAACTCTCCGACGAAGAACAGCAGCAGATTATTCACTACGGATCGGATGGTCATATTCATGTGAGGGTTACCTGTGAGCATTGTGAAGAAGCGCTCGAGCAGAACCCGCAATTTCACGAAATAGACCGATGGATTCAGTAGACATTATAAACATGTTAAGAATAAACAACGGGGGTCTGGTTCTTCTTGAACACATAATATGGAGAAGGCCAGCCCATTTTTCTATGGATAAACGTTCTATGTAAAAAAGATGTTTTCAATCCGTTCAATTGTTATTATGATTGGCGTAAAGATATAGTGACGTGCTTTTTTGGGTACGGACCAAGCGGGGGAAGGAATGAAGGAGGAACGAGAGTCATGAAGGGATTGCAGAAAGCCCTGGCTGATAACGAACATGTGAAAGCGGTGTTAGAAGGAATAAATCACGGCATGAGAGAGCAGCTGGTTGCGGGTTTGAGCGGCTCAGCCCGAACATTTTTCATGTCTTTGACGAAAGCAGAAATAGATCGTCCGCAGCTGATTGTTACACACACTCTGTTTCAGGCGCAGAAGCTCTATGAAGATCTGATTGATTTAACAGACCACGATGTTTATTTGTACCCGGTCAATGAGCTTATTTCTTCCGAAATAGCTACAGCAAGTCCGGAAATGCGGGCGCAGCGTATAGAAGTCCTTAATCAATTAATGAAAGATTTTAACGGCATTGTTATCGCCCCGGTGGCCGGGCTGCGGAGACTGCTGCCGCCGGTCGACACCTGGAAAGCGTCCCAGCTTCCTGTAAAACAGGGAGAAGATATTCATCTGGATACCTTTATCCCTCACTTAATTTCTCTCGGAT
Source organism: Salibacterium aidingense DSM 18341 (assembly GCF_000429685.1). Classification (GTDB taxonomy): domain Bacteria; phylum Bacillota; class Bacilli; order Bacillales; family Marinococcaceae; genus Salibacterium; species Salibacterium aidingense. The sequence continues at coordinate 31,514 of NZ_AUCI01000021.1, read as the reverse complement.
ACCAGAGGGCGGATATGGTTTCGGCTCCTGGAGAATTCAGCGTGCGGGGCGGAATTATTGACATTTATTCTCTAACAGAAGAGCATCCCGTACGAATTGAACTGTTTGATACGGAAGTCGATTCCCTTCGGTATTTTCAGGCAGAAGATCAGCGTTCGCTGGATCAGCTCCAGGAAATATGGATCGGCCCGGCTCAGGAAACGATTTTATACCCGGAACATTTTGATAAAGCTGCGGCTCAACTCGAAGACTCCTTGTCTGCCACGTTAAATAGTGTAAAAGACAAAGAAGTGAAGGAAAAGCTGCAGTCCTATCTGGGTTATGAAAAAGAACAGCTGCGGGAGCACTCCAGGTTTCAGGGAATTTACAAGTATATGCAGTACTTTTATGAGCAGCCGGCCACCCTGTTATCTTATTTTTCGGAAAATACCGTCTTGTTTCTTGATGAAATCAGCAGAGTGCAGGACATGGCGGAAAGTCTGGATAAAGAGGAAGCCGAATGGGCCACGGCCGTATTAGAACAAGGGGAAATCCCTCATGATATTTCGATATCCGTGCCATTTCATGATTTATTCAAGGAAAAAAATCATCCTAGAATTTATTTTTCCTTGTTTTTGAGAAACATTCCGTCAATTCAGCCGCAGAATATAGCAAACATTCAATGTAAGGCAATGCAGCAGTTCCACGGCCAGATGCACGTCTTAAAAAACGAGATGGACCGCTGGCAGAAAGACAACTACACGGTGGTTTTTGTTGCAGGAGATGAGGACCGCGTACAAAAATTACAGAATGTCCTCTATGACTACGATATGGAAGCGGACAAAATGGACAGAGAAGGTCCGTTTACCACGGCCAGACCGTCTATTATACAGGGGCAGCTGAACAGTGGGTTTGAACTCCCGATGGAAAAAATAGCTGTCATTACCGAAGAGGAAACGTTTACGAAAAAAATCAACAGGACACAACGGCGTCAAAAGCTGTCTAATGCAGAACGAATTAAAAGTTATTCTGAATTAAAAATCGGAGATCTGGTGGTTCACGTGAATCACGGGATCGGTAAGTATTTGGGGATTGAAACGCTGGAAGTAAACGGCGTGCACCAGGACTATTTAAATATTTCCTACCGCGGCAATGATAAACTGTATGTGCCGGTGGAACAGATTGACCTTGTCCAGAAATATGTAGCCTCAGAGGATAAGGAGCCGAAAGTACATGCTCTTGGCGGGTCAGAATGGAAAAAGGTGAAACGTAAAGTAGAATCCTCTGTAAAGGATATTGCTGATGATTTAATAAAGCTGTACTCTGCCAGGGAAGCTTCCAAAGGGCATGCTTTTGCTAATCATGAAGAAGAGGAACAGGCGTTTGCCGACTCCTTTTCCTATCAGGAAACGGAGGACCAATTAAAGGCGATTCAGGAAATAAAAGCAGATATGGAACGGGAACGTCCGATGGACCGGCTGCTTTGCGGGGATGTAGGTTATGGAAAAACAGAGGTGGCCATCCGCGCTGCCTTTAAAGCCATTCTGGATGGAAAACAGGTGGCAATGCTGGTGCCGACCACCATTCTTGCCCAGCAGCATTTTGATACGTTAACGGAACGTTTTGCGGATTATCCAATTAATATCGGTATGCTGAGCCGTTTCCGGACCCGCAAACAGCAGAGTGATACCATTAAGGGGTTGAAAACAGGGGGGCTTGACATTGTGGTAGGCACCCACCGGGTATTGTCCAAAGACATAACATTTAAAGATTTAGGGCTGCTTATCGTCGACGAGGAGCAGCGTTTCGGTGTGACCCACAAAGAGAAAATCAAACAGTTGAAAGCGAATATTGATGTACTGACCCTGACTGCTACACCTATTCCAAGGACGCTGCATATGTCCATGCTCGGAGTACGAGATTTATCAGTGATTGAAACCCCTCCTGAAAACAGGTTTCCGGTACAGACCTATGTCATGGATTATAATTCATCCCTGGTCAAAGAAGCGGTAGAGAGAGAATTAAGCCGGGGCGGGCAGGTCTACCTTCTTTACAACCGGGTGGATGATATCAGCCGGATGGCTGACCAGGTCTCGATGCTTGTCCCGGATGCTGAAGTTGCTTATGCTCACGGTCAAATGAATGAACAGGAACTGGAATCCGTTATGATTGATTTTCTTGAAGGGAACAAGGATGTGCTGGTAACTACAACAATTATAGAGACTGGGGTCGATATTCCTAATGTTAATACGCTGATTATCTACAATGCGGACAAGATGGGATTATCCCAGCTTTACCAAATCAGAGGCAGGGTGGGCCGTTCCAACCGGGTCGCCTATGCTTACTTTACCTATCAGCGGGATAAAATATTAACAGAAATTGCGGAAAAACGCCTGCAGGCGATTAAAGAATTTACGGAACTGGGTTCCGGCTTTAAAATTGCGATGCGTGATTTATCGATCCGAGGCACAGGAAACCTTTTGGGAGCTGAACAGCATGGGTTTATTGAATCTGTAGGATTTGATTTGTATTCTGAAATGCTGAAAGAAGCCATAGAGGAACAAAAAGGGGAGGCTCCAAAAGAGCAGGAACCGGAAATGGAAATGGACGTGAGAATGGACGCCTACATCCCTGAAAGTTATATTAATGATTCGAAGCAAAAGATCGAAATGTACAAACGGTTTAAAGGCCTTGAGACGCTGGAAGACCTGCATGACCTGCAGGATGAAATGATCGATAGGTTTGGAGAGTATCCGCAGGAGACTGCAGATTTGTTTGCCTTGTCTAAGGTAAAACTGCTGGCAAAAGAAAATGGAGTGGAGTCCATCACCCAGGAAGCCGGGAAAACTACCATCCTTCTTAAAGAGCGAACGAGCCAGTCGATGGATGGTTCCAAACTGTTTGCCATGGTGAATGATCTGGGAAGAGAAGTAGGAATTGGGGCAGATGCTCAAAATATTAAAATCGCTGTGCATCATCATAAAATGTCCAGCCGCCGTCTTCTGGAGATAATGGAAATAGTAGTGGGGAAACTGCCCGAAGCCAAAAAGGAAGTAGAAGAAACCACCTCTTAATGCAATCTTTTTCAGAGCAAGTCCAATTTTTTCTAGATCTGATGAATAGTTCTTTTCTGCTGGTGGATAATAAACACAATACAAGAAAGAGACGCAGGGTTTTTAAGCATATTGAAAAAACCAGAAAAGAAAAGCCTTTATTGATGTCTCTTATCCATCTTTTTGAAAAACAACAGCAGAAAGGGAGGCAACTCCAGATGATGAAAGCAACTGGTATTGTTCGTCGAATTGATGATTTAGGAAGAGTGGTTATTCCAAAAGAAATCCGCCGCACCTTACGTATTAGAGAAGGAGACCCTCTGGAAATCTTTGTGGACCGGGATGGAGAAGTTATTCTAAAGAAATACTCCCCCATTTCGGAACTTGGTGATTTTGCTAAAGAATATGCCGAAGCATTATATGACACGCTGCATCACCCTGTATTAGTAGCGGATCGTGATACGTATATTGCCGTATCCGGTGGTGTGAAAAAGGATTATGCCAATAAGAGCATTGGGCGGATTGTAGAAGAAGCTATTACAGAGCGCCAAACCAAGGTCACTTCCAGTAAAGGAGATTACAATATTGTCAGTGATCATGAAGAAACAATGAAAGGGTATGGAATAGCTCCCATTATTGCAAACGGGGACCCGATTGGAGCAGTGGTCATGATCGCAAAAGAAGATAAGGTCGATGAAGCGATATCAGGGAAACTGCTGGAAACAGCAGCTGGATTTTTAGCCAGACAAATGGAGCAATAATAATCATTAAACAGCACATAGAGCCTTGCTGCTCATGGAAGATAAAATTACTGACCGTATACAGGGCGTATTTCCATGAAGTATGGCCTTGAAAAAGAGACTGGGACAAAAAACCATTAAAAATCCCGAACAATTTTTATAAATCGTTCGGGATTTTTGTATATCACTATGTATCTGCGTCAAAATCCTTCTGTTTCCGCGGACCGGCGCCTCCTGTGCCAAGTCCGGCCTGCCCCCGCATTCTGGGGCCCCTCGGATGCGGGGCTTGAGACGCGTGGTTCCCCCATTCCATTCTTCTTTTGTCCCAAGCTTTTTTAAAAGTGTGAAAGTATGGATGAATTTCTCAACGGCTGTTTTTCTTAGGAAGAAAAGTCCTTCTTCTCTGTGATATACTCGGAATCTGAGGAAGGAAGGATGAGATGGGCACCTCCTACATAAAAAACAAACGTTTCTGGAAAGGAGCGTTTTTTGTTACAGCCGCCGCCTTCATCGGGAAGGTGTTAAGTGCGTTATACCGTGTCCCTTTTCAAAATATGGCTGGGGATCAGGGGTTGTATGTCTACCAGCAGATTTATCCTATTTATGGAGCTGCCATGATTCTTTCCATGTATGGCTTTCCAGTGATACTCTCCAAAATGATCGTGGAAAATACAGTGAATACTGGAGAAGGAGCAGCAAAAAACACAGCATACGCTGCCTTTATCTCCTTATTTCTCTTTCACGTTTTCCTGTTTTTACTGGCGTTTGCCGGAGCGCCCTGGATCGCTGGCTGGATGGGGGATGCGAACCTCGAACGTTTAATTCGTTACATCTCTCCGGCATTGTTGCTTATTCCCGTTTTTTCGGTTGTACGCGGGTATTATCAGGGAATAGGAGAGATGCGCCCGACGGCCGTTTCCCACCTCTTAGAGCAAGTCATCCGTGTTAGTGCTATTTTAACGTTAACCGCTTTTACTGTATGGATGGGAAAGAATGTATATGCAGCGGGGCAGGCAGCAGCTGCCGGTTCTGTTTTGGGAAGTATCGGCGGAGCTGTTTATTTACTGGGGTTCTGGTTTTGGAAAGAGAAGGCTATTCGTGTTTCCTGGGGAGAAACCCTAAAACGTCTCAAGGAAATCCATGGGAAAATGGTGATATACGGGATACTTACTGCTTGCGGGGCTATGGTATTTATTTTATACCAACTGGTGGATGCATTTACCGCAGCTCGTGTGATGGCAGCCAATGGCATCGATCCCGATCAGGCAAAAAATTTAAAAGGGGTGTTTGACCGCGGCCAGCCGCTGCTTCAATTTGGTACAGTCCTTGCTGCGACGTTTTCCATGACAGTTGTACCAATGATTCAACAAGAAGAATTGACAGGAACCAGGGAAACGTCACGGCGTTATGCTTCGCTGGCTATTCGTCTGACATGGTTTATTGGAACAGCCGCTGCCATTGGGTTAATCATTATCGCTGAGCCTGTAAACATTATGTTATTTGAAAATGAAAAAGGGACAGGTGCTATGCAGATTTTGGCGGTAACCCTTATTTTCAGCGGAATTATCATGGTTACTGGTGCCATCCTGCAGGGACATAATTGCTTTCTCTGGCCGGCTGTTCTACTCTTGCTTGGTTTCACACTGAAACTGACAGCCAATCTGATATTGATTCCCCTTTTTGATATTCACGGAGCTGCGGCAGCTACTGTGGCAGGAATGGCCGTCACCGCAGCAGGAAATACGTGGGTTATCTATCATAAAAAATATGCCTATTTCCCTGGAATAGCATGGCTGGTCCGGGCGGGAGCAGCGTTAGCAGGCATGGGTGCCATCATTTTTGTGTTAAAATATGGGTGCGATTCATTCATGGAATTTACCCGCCTTTCCGCAGCGGGAACCGCTTTGTCTGCCGCGGCTTTAGGGGTGATGCTGCAAGTATCGGCGGTGATCCATCTCTCCCTTTTTACGAAAGAAGAGGGGATGCTGCTTCCCGCTGGGAATAAGCTGGTGAACCGGATGGAACGAAAGGAGCAGAACCGTGAAAATAGAGCAAAACGAAAATAAATCACTTCCCGTGATTCACATTCTTGGTTTAGGAGCAGGGGACCTTTCACAGCTCCCCCTTGGTGTTTATAGAACACTGCTTCAAAGGGAACATCTGTATTTGCGTACGAGCAAACATCCTGTTGTTGCTGAACTCGAACAGGAAGGAGTATATTATCAAAGCTTCGATGATTGGTATGAAGCCGGCTCTTCTTTCCAGCAGGTATATGGGTCCATTGTGGAAGAATTAAAAAAGGCCCTATTTAGCTATGGAACCATTTACTATGCTGTTCCAGGCCACCCTATGACAGCCGAAGCTACCGTACAGCTGCTGCTTGAAGAAGAAAGACTGGGACGTCTGGAGGTAAAGATCGAAGGAGGACAGAGCTTTCTTGATCCCATGTTTGCAGCTCTGGGAATAGATCCCAATGATGGTTTTCAACTGTTGGATGCGACAGCATTACCGGGTACAGATGTACAGATGACCCAGCACCTCATTATCAGCCAGATTTATGACAAGATGACAGCCTCTGAAGTGAAGTTAACGTTGATGGAAAAGTATCCGGATGAATATGAAGTAACCCTTGTCACCGCCGCAGGGACATCAGAAGAAAAGCAGCAGCGCCTTCCCTTGTTTGAATTGGATAGAAAAATGAATGTCGACAATTTGACCGCTTTATATGTCCCGCCGGTGAGCGAAGAATCCTTGTTATATCATGAATTTTCAACGCTCCGGGAGGTTATCGCTAAGCTGCGCGCTCCGGATGGCTGTCCATGGGACAGGAAACAGACCCACCAGTCGTTAAAAAGGTATCTCCTGGAAGAAGCACATGAGGTGCTGGCTGCCATTGATGAAAAGCAGGAGGACCATTTACAGGAAGAATTAGGTGATGTCCTGCTTCAAGTGCTGCTTCATGCGCAGATCAGTGAAGAAGAAGGGTTTTTTACAATAGAAGATGTTATAAAAACATTAACGGAAAAGATGATCCGCCGGCACCCGCATGTTTTCGGAACAGCCGAAGCAGAGAGTGAAGAACAGGTGAATGCAAACTGGGAAACCATTAAACAGAAGGAAAAAGCGGAAACAGAGAAGGAACGTTCGTTATTAGAAGATATTCCGGCTTCTATGCCGGCGTTGATGCAGGCCTATGAATTACAAAAAAAAGCAGGCAGTGTTGGCTTTGATTGGGGGGAAGACGCCCCTATGTGGAAAAAAATGCAGGAAGAATTAGCGGAGTGGCTCTATGAAGTAAAACATGGTTCTATGGAATCGATGAAAAAAGAATTTGGCGATCTCCTGTTTGTACTGGTGAACCTGGGTAGGTTTCATAAACTGTATCCGGAGGAATCCCTGCATATGACAAACCACAAATTCCGAAAGCGCTTCTTATATATTGAAGAAGCATTACGAGAGCAAGGCACTTCCCCACAAGAGACGACGCTGGAGGAAATGGATGTATTATGGGAGGAAGCAAAATCAAAGACGAAAGGAGAGGCGTTGCATGAGGATTGATAAATTTTTAAAAGTATCCCGCCTGATTAAACGAAGAACATTGGCAAAGGAAGTAGCATCCCAGGGAAGAATTACGGTGAACGGGAATAAAGCCAAGGCGGGGACAGAAGTGGCGCCGGGAGACGAGATCACGATACAGTTCGGCTCCAAAGTTGTGACGGTCCGGGTGGAGCAGATACAGGATACGACGAAAAAAGAAGCGTCGGATTCCATGTACACCCTCCTGAAAGAAGAACCCCTCTCTTAATTTTATTTTTTTACTACTAACTCCGGAAGGACGGGCATATAGATGGGATACAAGCTATCCGTGAAAGGAGCATACTATATGTCATTCCAAGATGAATCCATGCTGCCGCGACCCGAAGCTTCTCATGATATCATTATGAAAGGTAGAAAAAGCCTTGAAATAACCGGGGTCAAAGAAGTTGAAAGTTTTGATAATGAGGAGTTTTTATTAGAAACGTCCATGGGGTTTCTATCTGTACGCGGGCATCAGCTTCACATTAAAAACCTGGATGTCCATGAAGGAGTCATTGCCATTGAAGGAAAAGTGGACGATCTTGTTTATGTGGACCAATCGCAGGGAAAATCAAAAGGGTTCTTAGGGAAGTTATTTAAGTGAGTTTAGCCGTCCAGTTTCAGACCATGGCTGCTATGATTATGATGGGAATCATTATCGGAGTGAATATGGATGTTTACGAACGGATCACCCTGCATACGTTCCGCCGGCTGTGGGCCCGCGCAGGCGGAGATGTCCTATTTTGGATCGTACAGGCGCTGCTTGTATTCTATGTGCTTCTTCGTGTGAATGAAGGAGAACTCCGCCTTTATATTTTTGCGGGACTGGCTGCGGGATTTCTCCTTTACCGGCATCTCGGGCGTCCCTCCTTTTTGGTTGGATTGGAACATGTATTGACGGCCGTCCGCTGGCTGATCAGGTTTATTACTGCTGTTATACAGGTGCTGCTGATCCACCCGGTAAAATTCATATTGAAACTGACAGCGTCCTCCGTTATGATAGGATTAACCATTATTAAAAAAATTCTGTCCCTTATCCTGCGGGTTCTGCTTTTCCCTTTAACGTGGATGGCTCGTGCTGCTGCTCCGATGATCAAACGAATTCTCCCCCTGCCCATCCTTACTTTTATAAGAAAAACAGCGGACGTGTTAACCCGCCTGTTAAAAGACTGATGGAGCTTAAACAAAGCCGGAGGGATATGTATTGATATCAGACAAGAAAAAAGTTACAAAAATTAACCGCTCCTTTGTACAGGAGGAGGAAAAGAAGCGGGAACGGCAGCAGACGGCTGCCGGGAAACATAGACGCGGACTAATCCGCCGGCTGACTGCCCTCTCTGTCGCTGGGGTCCTTCTTGCCGTTGTCTTTACTGTGCTTCTGACCTCCCAATGGTCTGCTCTGGAAGCCAAAAAAACAGAACGGGCCCAGCTCGAACAGAAAATGGAAGAATTGAAGGCGGAGGAAGCCCATTTAAAGCAGGAGATAGAGAATTACAATGATCTGGATTACATAGCAGAGATTGCAAGACGGGATTACTATTTAACGAAGCCGGGAGAAACCTTATTTAAACTCCCTGATGAATCATCCGAGAAAGCAGATTGACACTTTTTTTGCCAGTCGAGTATAATGATAATGATTTTAACTCTGTTAAAATCAAGCTCGAAAATACAAGGAGGAGCATTTTTTAAATGTCAATTGAAGTAGGCAGCAAGTTACAAGGGAAAGTCACTGGTATCACTAACTTTGGAGCATTTGTTGAGCTGCCGGACGGAAAAACTGGATTAGTTCACATCAGTGAAATTGCAGATAAGTATGTGGAAGATATTAATCAGTTTGTCAGTGTCGGAGATGAAGTCACCGTTAAGGTGATGAAAGTAGAAGATGATGGAAAGATAGGCCTTTCTATCCGTAAAGCAGTCGACCGGCCGCAGGAAGACCGTCCTAAAAATGACCGCTCCAAAGGCGGACGCGGCGGCCCCGGCAACAAAGGGCAGCGTTCTTTATCCTTTGAAGAAAAAATGAACAGATTTATGAAGGATAGCGAAGAACGGCTTTCGTCTTTAAGAAAGCAAACGGATGCCAAGCGCGGCGGTGGTTCCAGACGATAAACTTGCTGTTGAATAAATAATAATCTCTGCCGGCTGTCGGAAATGTTTCCCCGTAAAACGTTTCCGACAGTTTTTTAATAGATACGAAGGTATAAAACGTTGCGCCGCTTCAGGTGCCATCGGCTCAAAGGTCTGCAGGAGAGGCAGGTCAGATCGCCTTGCTGCCACAGGACGCGAACAACCCGCGACTTTCGCGGCAGGCCTCCTCGGCGGGTCTCCTTCCACAGGATGTGGCGATCACAGGACGTCCACGACGAAGAACCTTTATTTAAGCCGGCGCCTTGCGCTTTTCTTAGCAGAAAAGCGGGTGGACATTTATTCCGTTATTTCTTCGATATTTCCCATTTTGGAGGGGAAAGCGGACATTTGGTACGTTATTTCCCCATTTTAGCGGAAAAGAAGCGTTCCAAAACCCGAATAGCGGAACAAATGTCCGAAAAAGCCATCTCAGGCAGCTAAATCTCCCATTTAACGGAATAAATGTCCAAAAGGTGGCTAAAGCCGGTCTCCGCTTTTCAAAGGATCTAGCGGATCTGTCCTCTATTCTAAAGCTATTCATAATTAATGGTTGACGCTCTCAAGGCTGACATTATATAATCATTCGTGTTGCTTTTCTTAAGGCGGCGTAGCTCAGCTGGCTAGAGCGTACGGTTCATACCCGTAAGGTCGGGGGTTCGATTCCCTCCGCCGCTACCATATTTACATAAAAACATCGCTAGCTTGTTTTCCGTAACTATCACGGAAAACAAGCTTTTTTCTTTTCCTCTTTTCATTCTCCCACACAATTCCCGTTCATTTGCTGTAATAAATTGTTCCAATTTGCCTGCCGGACTCCCGGTTTTACCGTTAAGGTGAGCTCAGCCCTTGAAATAGAAGGGACTGGAAAACGTCGAAGGATTTTTTTGATCCTAGTGGTTATTTTGACAAACATTGAAAAACGAAGCAGGTATAATAAGCTCCATAATCTAAGGAGCAGGTGGTGAAGGTTATGCACCAGAAAGACTTAGTCAGACGGGCAGAAGAAGTTCAGCCAATGTGGGATGCTGTCTGGAGAAAGGGGAGAAGAGTCCAGCAGCGTTTGAAAACCAAAACTTTAACAGGAATGGAACGTTTATTTATTCAATGGGGGGCCCTGGTGTTTATTACAGGTCTTCTATTGGGACGAGCCGTATTGTTAGCCGAATTATTTCCCTTTGCTGTTCCCTTTTTTGCGGCGGTGTATGCCTGGAGAAAAGAAAAAGCAGTAATTGGCGCAGCCGGAGTGATAGCCGGTACGTTTTCAGGGGCTCTTTTTCATGCTGCCTTTGTCATAGCAGCGATTCCTTTATTTATTGTCATGTATGAGTGGATCACGCGCTACGGCTGGAAAACCACGTGGACGCTTCCGATCACGGTTTTTTTGGCAACAATGGGAGCAAGAACTGGAACAACCTGGCTGGCAGAAGGGACCGTTACCCCATATTCCTTTGTAATGGCCGGCATTGAGTCCGGATTGAGTTTTATGCTGACCATGATTTTTCTGCAAAGTCTTCCCTTACTTATTACAAATAAACGAAGGCAGCCACTAAAGCATGAAGAGATTATCTGCTTTATTATCCTCCTTGCTTCGATTATGACAGGAGCGATTGGATGGGTCGTATACGGCATGGCTGCAGAACATATGCTGGCTCGTTACCTCGTGCTTATGTTTGCTTATACCGGCGGGGCTGCGATAGGTGCTTCTGTCGGCGTGATTGCCGGATTGGTGCTGAGTCTGGCTTCGATTGCCAATCTATATCAAATGAGTTTACTGGCTTTTGCCGGGCTGTTAGGCGGACTGCTGAAAGAAGGCGGAAAAACAGGTGTCAGTGTCGGCGTTTTACTTGGCACTGCCTTAATTGCCCTGTATGGGGACGGCTTGAGCGGTGTATCGTTAACGTTGGCCGAATCTGCCGCTGCTGTGGTAGTATTTCTGTTTACTCCACGATTTCTAACCTCTTTTATTGAAAAATATATTCCAGGTACGCCGGAATATGCCCGCGAGCAGCAAAAACATATGAAAAAAATCAGAGACGTAACCGCCATGAAGGTAGAAAAGTTTTCTGATCTATTTCAAACGTTATCCACCAGCTTTGGATCCAATCCAGACGCGGAAGAAACGGAAAAAGCGGATAAACATAGGGATGAGTTATTGAGCCAGGTGACAGAAAAAACTTGCCAAACGTGTTTTCGCAAAGAAAGATGCTGGGTGACTCAATTTCACACCACCTATGATGGAATGACGGACTTAATGCAGGAATTGGGAGAGAACGGAAAAGTTAGCGCGAGAACTAGAAACCGGTGGAAAAAACATTGTCATTATGATAAACGGATGACAGATGTTATGGCAGAAATATTACAACAGGATCAAACGAGAAAAGCGATGACCCAGCATATCCAGGAAAGCCGCCAGCTGGTGGCCGATCAGCTTCAGGGGGTTTCCCAGGTGATGGAAAACTTTGCAAAAGAAATTCAAAAAGAAAAAGAAGCCCATCATGCCCAGGAAGAACAAATTTATGATGCCTTACACGAGGCCGGGCTGGATATAGGCCACGTCGACATCTACCGCCTGGATGAAGGGAACGTGGAAGTGGAAATGAGTGTGTTAAAGTCATCGGGCATGGAGCAGGCAGAAAAAATAATAGCCCCGATGCTTTCGGATATTTTAAAAGAACATATCATTGTAGATCGAGAAGAGCCTTATGAGGAAATGACGGAGTATTCCAACTTTACCTTCACCTCAGCAAGGACATTTACCGTGGAAACAGGGACGGCCACAGTAGCCAAAGAAGGGGGATGGGTCTCAGGAGACAGTCACGCGGCGATGGATATTGGGACAGGAAAGTATGTCATGGCTATCAGTGATGGAATGGGGAGCGGACAAAAAGCCCGGAGAGAAAGTCATTCGGCGCTGCAGATTTTACAAACGATCCTGGCGTCGGGCATGGATGAGACCACCGCCATACGTTCGATCAATTCAGTATTAAGTTTACGTTCGAATGAAGAAATGTTTTCCACTCTTGATTTATTTATGATGGACCTGCAAAAAGCCGAAGGACGTTTTATAAAAATAGGCTCCATTCCAAGCTTTATTAAAAGAGATGGAAAAGTAAAACAAATTGAAGCCGGAAATCTGCCAATCGGGATGATGGAGCACGCAGAGCTTGATGTCGTCACAGAACAAATGAGAGACGGCGACATCTTAATCATGATGAGCGATGGAATTTTTGATGCTGCCACCCAGATTGAAAACAAAGAGATGTGGATGAAGCGTGTGATATCCCAAATGGAAATAGAAGAGCCGCAGCAAATAGCTGATCATTTACTCGAGCGGGTCATACGAGTATCACAGGGCCAAATCAATGACGATATGACGGTGATGGCAGCTAAAATTCAGCGGAACATTCCAAAATGGGCAGCTATCCCCGTCCGCCATTCCGTTCCCTTAAAAAGAAAAAAGGCTTGATATCTCCGATAAGGTATATATTTTTCAGCCTCCGTCAAAAATGAAAATAATACCAATAACGGAGGAGAAGATACATGAGTGGTGGAAGAATCAAGCAAATTCTATTGATAACCGATGGATGTTCCAATCAAGGAGAAGACCCCTCGGCAATCGCTGCGTTTGCAAAAGAAAAGGGGATCACTGTAAATGTTATCGGGGTGCTGGATCAAGGTTCCTCCCGTGATCATGGGCTGCAGGAAGTGGAAAACATTGCGGCTTCCGGAGGCGGTGTCAGTCAGCTGGTATATGCAAATCAATTGTCCCAGACGGTACAGATGGTTACAAAACAAGCCATGACCCAAACCCTTCATGGGGTGGTGCATAACGAACTGAGTCAGATATTAGGAGAGCAGCAGGAAGTGGATGACCTTCCTCCTGATAAAAGAGGAGAAATCATTGAGGTAGTAGATGAACTGGGAGAAACCGTTCATCTGGAAGTGCTTATTCTTGTGGATACAAGCGCCAGTATGAAACCCAAACTGCCGATGGTACAGGAAGCCTTAACGGATTTATCCATCAGCCTGAATTCCAGAACAGGAGATAATCAGTTTGCTCTGTTTTTATTTCCCGGGAAAAGAAAGGAAACAGAAAAAGTATTGGACTGGACCCCGGAAATGAATTCTTTAACGGGTATTTTTCATAAATTAACAGCTGGCGGGGTCACTCCGACCGGACCAGCTCTGAAAGCGGCACTGCATCATTTTGAAAAACACTCGTCGAAAAGAGGGCTGATGTATGATGGAGAAGACGAACCTCCATTCGAAGAATCAGGCTTTTAACCTGCCGGCAGGAACAAAGTGGACCGGAAAATGGAATAAAAATCCATATAAAATCATTAAGAAGCTGGGAAACGGAGCGACCGGCACGGTATATTTAGTAGAGACAAGGTCAGGACAGAGGGCTGTGAAAATAGGAGAAAATAAGCTGTCATTAACATCAGAAGTTAATGTCCTAAAAGCTTTTTCCAAGGTCCGGGGAAATGTCCTTGGGCCTTCGTTGTTGGATGTGGACGACCTGGTGTGGAAGGGGGAAGTATACCCATTTTTTTGTATGGAATATTTAGAAGGCGAAACGTTACTGGAATTTTCCCGTAAACGTGGAACCGAATGGGTACCTGTATTTATGGTCCAGCTGTTGGGTGATTTAGATCGTCTTCATCAGGAAGGATGGGTGTTTGGTGATCTTAAGCCCGACAATTTAATTATTACCGGTCCTCCGTCGCGGGTAAGGTGGTTTGATGTAGGAGGAACAACCAAGCAGGGCAGGGCAATCAAGGAATATACCGAATTTTATGATAGGGGATATTGGGGGCTCGGAGATCGTAAAGCTGAACCATCCTATGACTTATTTGCAGCCGCTATGATATTTATTGAAACAGCTTACCCCCGCCGTTTCGAAAAAACGTCGGGTACCGCAGGGGATAGAAGTCTCGATCTGCTGAAACGTTATATAGTAAATTCTGCCCCGCTTCTCCCTTATAAGAAAGTATTGCTGCAGGCATTAAAAGGGCAGTACCCCAATGCCCAGATTATGAAAAAGGATTTGATGCAGACGATTGAACACCATACCAGCAGACAAAAATCAGAAACACCGTCCTCTCCGAACAGAAGTAAGGCCGCCGCCCGCCCCATTCAAAAAAAGAAAAAACCAAAAGAAAAGCCTTCGTATCGTACAGAAATAATTCTAACAGCCTCTTTTCTCTTCCTATCATCTGTTCTATACTTTATGGGACAATGGATGTAAGGAAAAAAGAGGTGGAGGGCCGTTCATGGGAAAAGCGGAACAAACGATGTCGTTTTGTCTTTTGGGAGGGAAGTTGATGCTCCGCTACGGAGGGGAAACTTACCGGGTAGAGGACACCATGTATCGAATGGCAAAGGCGGCCGGAATGCACAATGTTAATAGTTTTGTGACGTTAACAGGGATTTTTCTAGCATTCCGTACCGAGGATGGACAGGATTATATGCAAATGATTCGAGTCCGGGAACGGTTCCAGGATTTGAGTAAGGTTACATCAGTAAACCAGGTTTCGAGAGAATTCACCCATGGGAATTTATCTATCGAAGAAGCAACAAACCAATTAACAGACATTGAAAAAGCGCCGATGAATTATCCGTTGTGGCTCATCTACTTAGCTTCTGGTGTCGGCGGGGCCACGTTCTCTTTTTTAATCGGTAATAGCTTTCCTGACATTCTCCCGGCATTTATAGGCGGATTAATTACTACGGTATCGCTCGTTTTATATCAAAAGTTTTTAAAAGTAAAGTTTTTTTCTGAATTTCTCGCAGCTGTTTCTGGTGTACTGGCAGCTGTACTTTTGGAAACGTCCGGATTGGTGCAGAACATGGATCAGGTTGTCATCGGCACACTGATACCGCTCGTACCGGGAGTTCCACTGACCAACTCGGTACGTGATCTAATGTCGGGGGATTTAGTCGCCGGTGTTGCCCGTGGAGCGGAAGCGGCAGTGACATCTCTGTCGATCGCAGCTGGTACGGTTGTTTCTTTATCCATTCTTTATTTATAATGCGGAAGAAGCAGGAGTGTGCGTGAGATGTGGCTTGAACTTTTATTCTGTTTTATGGCGACCGTAGCATTTGGCGTTATTTTTAATATTCCGTTTCGGCTTGTTTGGTGGGGCGGTCTGATCGGTATCATGACATGGTTTATTTACAGCTTGCTGCCTGATCTGGGGTTAAGCCAGGTGAATGCTGCTGCGGTGGCTGCATTTACCGTCGCGTTTTCCTCCCACTGGCTTGCCAAGTTCAAAAAAGTACCGGTTACTACTTTTATGATTCCGGGTATTATCCCGCTTGTTCCGGGAGGCAGGGCCTATTCGAGTATGCTGGCTTTTGTAGAAGAAAATTATGTCAACGGCCTCGGACTTGGAGTAGAAACTCTTCTTCAGGCAGGAGCGATTGCCGGAGGGGTTGGTTTTGCTCTTTCGATTTTTTCTATAGGTAAAGGAGTCGGCCAGCGCTATGAAACACACCGTTGAACAGTGGATTAAAGAAAGAAGCCTGATAGATCCCGGCTCCCGGATTCTCGTGGCCGTTTCCGGCGGCCCGGATTCGATGGCTTTGCTTCATTTCATGAAAGAAAAAGAAAAGGCATGGAATCTTCAGGTGCTGGCCGCCCACGTTAACCATGGGCTCCGGGAGGAAACAGCGGAGGAGGATGAAGTATTTGTGCAATCGTGGTGTAAAACATGGTCTATTCCTTTTTTTCGTACATACGTTTCTGTAAAGAAGGAAATAGCCGAAAAGGGAGGAAGTATTCAAGAGCGTGCCCGCCAACTGCGGTATAACTACCTGGCGGATGTGATGAAACAGGAAAAAGTTTCTATCCTGGCGACCGGCCACCATGCAGACGATCAGGTCGAAACAATGCTGATGAAACAAGTTTCCGGACGGGCTTTGCTGGGGGATCCCGCCATGAAGGCGGAACGTCCTTTTTCCTCAGGAAAACTAATCCGCCCTCTGCTTGGGGTGACCAAAGAAGACATCCTCCAATACTGCCGCACGCAGAAGATTCCCTATCAAATAGATGAAAGCAATACGTCTGACAAATACACAAGAAACAGAATACGCCAACAGATACTGCCGGCTTTAAAAGAAGAAGATCCCCGTATGCAGCACCACTTTCAGCAATATGCCGACTGGCTGGCAGACGAAAGAGCATACTTGGAGAGGCGGGCAGAGCAGAAATGGAAGCAGCAGATTCTGTATCAAGATGAACATTCCGTGACGATTTCTGTGAATGGAGTGAAGGCGCTTCCTCTGCCTTTACAAAGGCGGGGGATTCATCTAATATTAAAGTATCTTTGCATATATTTTAATCCAGAGTTATCTGTTGTACATATTGATCAATTCCTTGCGTTATTGCAGCAGGATCATCCCTCTTTTTCCTTGGATTGGCCCGGTAATATCTGCGTAAAACGAGAATATGATACAGTGACGTTTTTTCTGAACAGTAATAAACATTCCGCAGCAAAAAGAGAAGCAGTGGAGTTGGCTGTACCCGGGGAAACGGTTTTTGGGGACTATGTATTTACTGCAGACCCCCTGCAGTCAGAAGATTTCTCTGAAGCAACAGAACATACGCTGATTTGTAAACCGGAACAGCTGACTTTTCCTTTGATTGTACGCCCGAGGCAGGAGGGGGATAGAATTCGTCCTCTAGGAATGAAAGGGAGTAAAAAAGTAAACCGTATCTTTATAGAGAAAAAAATTCCGCGGGCCCAACGGGTCAATTGGCCTGTCGTGGTGGACGCTCAAGGAACTGTAGTCTGGGTGCCGCTGTTAAAAAAATCCTGGAGGCAGGTGCCCTCCCGGACATGGGACGAGGCCCCTTTTCTAAGAATAACGTGCCGAAAGCTGTAGTATTTTTAAAAACAGAAGAATGGTACAGTTCCTAAAGGATGAAATAAAACGGGGTTTCATGATAAGATGAGGAGCGGCCATTTTTTGACGAGACGCTTACATTTTAATACATTGGCTGATGTCATTCGGGAGGGTTAAGGAAGAGCATATGCATAATGAAATCCAGCAGGTTTTAATTGATGAAGAACAATTGCAAAATAAAATCCGTGAAATCGGACGAGATTTAACGGAGGAATATAAAGGACGCTTTCCGCTTGTCATAGGAGTGCTGAAAGGGGCACTCCCTTTTATGTCCGATGTCACCAAGCGGATTGACGCTCATCTGGAAATAGATGTGATGGACGTATCAAGTTATGGGAACAGCACCGTTTCTTCCGGAGAAGTCAAGATTATTAAAGATCTGGATACATCGGTAGAAGGCCGGGATGTTATTATTCTGGAAGATATTATTGACAGCGGGGTAACCTTAAATTATCTCGTCAGTCTGATAAAACACAGAGGGGCAAATTCGTTAAAGATCGTCACCCTGCTGGATAAACCCGAAGGCAGGCAGGTAGAGCTGGTGCCAGATACAGCTGGATTTACTGTGCCGGATGAATTTGTTGTAGGTTACGGGCTTGATTATGCAGAAAGATACCGCAACCTCCCTTATATTGGTATTCTCAAGCCTGAAATTTACAAGGGGTCATGATTGTGAGAAATAAAACAAATATGGTACTATTACGTAAGTTGTCAATGCCCGCGGGAGGAGGTCAGGAATGAACCGAATATTTCGAAACACCGTTTTTTATTTGTTATTATTCCTAGTCATTATAGGGATTATAAGTTTCCTTAGTAATGACCAGACGGATACAACAGAGATTACAACGGAAGAGTTTGTAACGAAACTGGAAAATAATGAGATAGCATCTGTAACACTGCAGCCGGAAGGTGAAGTGTATTTAGTGGAAGGACAGGAAGTCGGGCAGGCAGAAGGCGAATCGTTCCAAACCCATCTGCCGATTTCTGAAGAAAATACACAGATGTTAATGACGGCCCAGGGTGCCGATGGCGGTTCGCTTGAGCTGGATACAAAACCGGCGGAGGAACCGAGTGCCTGGGTAACCTTTTTCACCTCGATTATTCCTTTTGTGATTATCTTTATTCTCTTCTTCTTCCTGCTCAGCCAGGCTCAGGGCGGCGGAAGTAAAATGATGAACTTTGGCAAAAGCAAAGCCAAAATGTATCAGGAAGAGAAGAAGAAAGAACGCTTTAAGGATGTAGCCGGAGCAGAAGAAGAGAAGCAGGAACTAATTGAAGTGGTGGACTTTCTGAAAGACCCACGGAAATTTGCCAGTATTGGGGCACGGATCCCTAAAGGTGTCCTTCTGGTGGGGCCTCCTGGTACTGGTAAAACATTGATCGCCCGGGCGGTAGCCGGAGAAGCGGGAGTGCCGTTTTTCTCCATCAGCGGGTCTGACTTTGTGGAAATGTTTGTGGGTGTCGGAGCGTCCCGTGTCCGTGACCTTTTCGAAAATGCGAAGAAGAACGCACCATGTATTATATTTATTGATGAGATTGACGCTGTAGGTCGTCAGCGTGGAGCGGGTGTAGGAGGCGGTCATGATGAACGCGAACAGACACTGAACCAGCTCCTCGTGGAGATGGACGGTTTTAGTGCTAATGAAGGGATTATCATTATCGCCGCCACTAACCGTTCCGACGTACTGGACCCTGCCCTCCTTCGTCCAGGCCGGTTTGACCGCCAGATCATGGTCGGCCGTCCAGATGTGAAAGGCCGGGAGGAAGTACTTGGGGTTCACGCCCGAAACAAACCCCTGGCTGATGACGTTAACTTGAAGGCTATTGCCCAGCGTACTCCCGGTTTTACCGGGGCGGATCTGGAAAACCTATTGAACGAAGCTGCCCTGGTAGCAGCCAGATCGGATATGGAAAAAATCCGGATGGTTCATATAGAAGAAGCGATAGATCGGGTAATTGCCGGTCCAGCAAAGAAAAGCCGCGTCATTTCGGAAAAAGAAAAGAATATTGTGGCCCACCACGAGGCTGGACATACCGTGGTCGGCGTGAAACTGGAAAATGCCGACATGGTGCATAAGGTAACGATCGTGCCGCGAGGTCAGGCCGGCGGTTATGCGGTCATGCTTCCGAAAGAAGACCGCTTCTTTATGACGAAGCCGGAACTGGTGGATAAAATTGTGGGGCTTCTCGGCGGTAGAGTGGCGGAAGAAATTATGTTCAATGAAGTAAGTACCGGCGCTCATAATGACTTCCAGCGTACCACGGAAATTGCCCGCAAAATGGTAACGGAGTACGGAATGAGTGAGAAACTTGGACCGATTCAATTTGGTTCCAGCGGAAGCGGACAGGTATTCCTCGGCCGTGATATTCAGAATGAACCGAATTATAGTGATGCGATTGCTCATGAAATCGATAAAGAGGTCCAGAAGATTGTTAATGAGTGTTATGATCGCTGCCGCCAGATCCTGACGGAAAATAAAGACAAACTGGAAGCTGTAGCGGCTTCGCTGCTTGAATTGGAAACGCTGGATGCAGAGCAGATTGAATCGCTGGTGGAACACGGAAAACTTCCGGAAGACCATCATTCCAATAAAGACGATGAAGAAGTCGGTGCTTTGAAATCTTCAGATTCTGATGATGACAACCAAAGCGATGTGAAGGTAAACATTCAATCCAAGTCTGAATCGGAGAAGGAAGAGGACGCTTCTGAAGAACAGTCCAATTCCTCTCAGCTCAAGGACAATAAGGTGAATGAAAAGACCGACTCAGAAAATTTAGGAGATAACCATCCGCCATCCTCCGGTGACGATGAGGACCGCAGGTAGTGGGGCAGGTTAACGTAATGATAGAGGATAGGGGTGCCGCAAATGCCGGCATCCCTTTTTACGGATAAAAAGGAACATGGCAGGATGGGAGGAGTACGTGTGGTACTTGTAATGAATATTGGAAATACGCATATTTATTTTGGTATTTTTGCCGGAGAAGAATTGGCAGAATGCTGGCGGCTGTCGACAGATGAGAAAAAGACAGAAGACGATTATGGGTTGCAGATTCTTCCGTTAGTTGAAAAAGTGACAGGGGCCAAGCCCAGTGAAATAGAGGGGGCTATTGTATCTTCGGTGGTGCCCCCGCTGCTTCCTGTGCTCGAGAAAATGTGTACCAAATACCTAAAAATTAAGCCCTTTGTGATTGGCCCCGGCGTCAAAACCGGGTTGAATATTCGTTATGATAACCCCCGGGAAGTCGGGGCAGACCGAATTGTAAATGCGGTCGCTGCTTTGGAGGAATACAGGGCTCCTGTGATTGTAGCTGATTTTGGAACAGCAGCCACATTTTGTTATATTGATGGTTCCAATCGTTATACCGGGGGAGTGATTGCCCCAGGGTTGTCCATATCCGCAGAAGCTCTTTATAATCATGGGTCCAAATTGCCCAGAGTGGAAGTAGAATCGAAGGACAGGGTGATAGGGAAAAATACGATCGATGCCATCCAATCAGGTTTATTTTTTGGGTATGCCAGCCAGGTAGATGGTATAATATCCCGTATGAAAGAGGAAGTTAAAGGAAACCCCTTTGTACTTGCAACGGGCGGGGATGTGTTGTTAGTAAACGAGGCAGCTCGAAGCATTGATAAGGTAGATCCCCACCTCACTTTAAAGGGACTGCGCTATATTTATGAGAAAAACAAGAGTGAACAATAAGAAAGGAAGACATTTATAGATGGAAGATTATTTAATCAAAACAACAGCTTATAATGGCCAGGTAAGAGCCTATGCCATTCAGACCACGGACATGGTTAATGAAGCAGCCCGACGGCATCAGGCGTGGCCGACCGCGGGTGCCGCGTTGGGACGAGCCATGACTGCCGGTTCTATGATGGGTTCCATGCTGAAAGGGGACGAGAAGCTTACTATAAAAATCGAAGGAAACGGCCCGATGGGACCCATTGTGGTGGACAGTAATTCCTCAGGTGATACAAGAGGGTATGCGCATCATATGCAGGTTCATTTTGATTTAAATGAAAAAGGAAAATTGGATGTAGCCCAGGCGGTTGGAACAGAAGGTGTATTATCGGTTGTAAAGGATCTTGGAATGAAAGAGCATTTCACAGGCAGTGTGCCGCTGGTTTCCGGGGAAATCGGGGAGGACTTCACGTATTACTTTGTTTCTTCCGAGCAAATCCCGTCTTCTGTAGGGCTGGGCGTGCTGGTTAACCCGGATAACTCGATTTTGGCCGCCGGCGGTTTCATTATTCAACTTCTTCCGGGAGCAGACGAGTGGCTGGTGGAAAAGATTGAGCAGCAATTGGAGTCCATGCCGCCGATATCCAAATTGATTGAAAAAGGAAAAACTCCGGAAGAAATTCTTTATATCATCTTAGGGGAAGAAGGGAAGATATTAGAACGGACTTCTGTATCTTTTTCCTGTCATTGTTCAGCGGAGCGGGTATCCAATGCTTTGATTTCCCTCGGCAGCGATGAACTGCAGGATATGATTGAAAAAGACGGCGGCGCTGAGACGCAGTGCCATTTTTGTAACGAAAAATATCATTTTTCTGAGGAAGATTTGAAGGAACTGAAGGAAGAAGCGTGGAATATAGAAAATAGCGTGCAGTAACGGCTGGTTTCGATTGACACGGAATCAAAAGGCTGGTACTATATTATCAATAAAACCAATAAATTTACTTGGTATTAACGAGGGGGAACCGATAAGATGAAAGTTGCAAATAATATCACGGAACTCATTGGAGACACACCCTTAGTCAAATTAAACTCTTTAACCGGAGAAAACGATGCAGATGTTTATTTGAAACTGGAATACATGAACCCCGGCAGCAGTGTCAAGGACCGGATTGCCCTAGCGATGATTGAAGCAGCAGAGAGAGACGGAAAATTAAAGCAGGGCGATACCATCATTGAGCCGACAAGCGGTAACACAGGCATTGGTCTGGCGATGGTGGCAGCGGCAAAAGGATATCGTTCGGTACTGGTTATGCCGGACACGATGAGTATGGAACGCCGTAACCTTCTTCGTGCCTATGGTGCTGAGCTTGTTTTGACACCTGGACCGGAAGGCATGGGAGGCGCTATTGGCAAAGCGAACGAACTTGCCGAAGAGAAAGGCTATTTTATGCCGCAGCAGTTTGAAAACCAGGCCAATGTTGATGTTCATAGGGAAACCACAGGGCGTGAACTGCTGAAGCAGGTTGATGGTCAAATTGATTCATTTGTCTCTGGTATCGGTACAGGCGGCACAGTAACCGGGGCAGGTAAACTTTTAAAAGAAAATTATCCTAATCTGCGCATCGTAGCGTTGGAACCGGCAGATTCCCCTGTCCTCAGCGGCGGCAGCAAAGGACCGCACAAAATTCAGGGGATTGGAGCAGGTTTCGTACCGGGAATTCTTGATACGGATGTGTATGATGAAGTCATGACAGTTACCACGGAGCAATCTTTTGATTTTGCCCGCCGCGCGGCAAAAGAAGAAGGCATTCTCGGAGGTATTTCTTCCGGTGCGGCGATTTATGCAGCGCTGGAAGAAGCGAAGAAGCTTGGAAAAGGCAAAAAAGTGGTTGCGGTTATACCTAGTAATGGCGAACGCTATCTCAGTACTCCTCTTTACCAATTTGAAGAAGAAGAGTAAAAACGAAAGCATGTTAGGAAAGCAGGGCTTAGCGGCTCTGCTTTTATTTTTAGGGGGTGGAATCATATGAGAACCGGACTGGCTCCTATGCCGGATCCTGCCTCGGAATTTTCGGTGATGGCTGATTCAATCGATTATGCTGAAGAAACATTCTTTTCCGCCTATCGCTCCTTAAGCGCGGATCAGCTGTATCATGTTCTGCTGGAAAGTGGGCAGAGAGGACGCTACAGCATTGCCGGTGTTCTTCCGTTTGCTGTCTTTACAGCTAAAAATAATAGGTTAAACATTGAAACGAAAGAGAACACTTTTCAGGTAGAAGGGGAGCCATTAAACGAAATGAAGTCCTGGCTCGCTCCATTTCAACTCAAAACAGAGCGTCACCTTCCTGATTTTCAGGGAGGCGTCATAGGAACAGTTAGTTATGATTACATACGTTATATCGAAGATCTGCCCGCGGAGGCGGAGGATGATCTAAATACACCTGATCTTTATTTTTTAGCATTCCAGCAGTTGTTTGTATATGATCACGAAAACCAAAAACTATGGGTTATCCTTCACTACGATAAAAACAAATACAGGGAAGCAGAACAAGAGTGGCACCGCCTCAGACAATTATGGGAAGCTCCGCCTCTGTTTACCTGGAAACGGCAGCCGGGACCTGGGATGGTTCATGAAAAACAATCCTCCTTTTCCAACAGAGGGTTTACGGAAGCTGTCCGCCGAATCCAGGAATATATCCGTCGCGGCGATGCGTTCCAGGTCAATTTGTCGGTTCGACAGTCAGAAGCGTTGTCCACCCCTCCGCTTCATATTTATGAAAAGCTGCGCGAATTGAATCCATCTCCTTACATGGGGTATTTTCATACTCCGGATCTGCAGCTGGTCAGCGCTTCCCCGGAACTGCTTGTGAAAAAACGGGGAACGCAAGCATCAACAAGGCCTATTGCCGGTACTCGTTCCCGGGGACAAACGCGGGAACAGGACCAGAAGCTGGAACAGGAAATGATGGGAACAGAAAAGGAACGGGCAGAACATGTGATGCTGGTGGATCTCGAACGCAATGACCTTGGGAAAGTATGTGCCTATGGCAGTGTAAAAGTAGATGAGCTTATGGTAGTAGAGCGTTATTCCCACGTCATGCATATTGTTTCGAATGTAAAAGGAAACCTTGCCGAACATGTGGATGTTTATGATATGATAAAAGCAGCTTTTCCTGGCGGCACGATTACAGGTGCTCCCAAAATCCGCACGATGGAAATTATTGAGGAATTGGAACCGGTGCGCCGGGGTATTTATACCGGTTCCCTTGGCTGGATCGGTTTTAACGGTGATATGGAACTGAACATATCGATCCGCACTATGGCTGTAAAAGACGGAATTTGTTATGTGCAGGCCGGAGCAGGTATTGTCATTGATTCCAGCGCGGACGCGGAGTACAAAGAATCGTTAAAGAAAGCAAGAGCACTGTGGAAGGCGAAAGAGTGGAGTGAAGCAGAGTTGAATAAGAGTAGAGCAGAGGAGGAAAAAGTATATGATTTTAATGATTGATAATTATGATTCTTTTACGTACAATCTTGTCCAGTACCTTGGGGAAATGGGCGAAGAGCTGATTGTCCGCCGCAATGACAAAGTAACTATAGAAGAAATAGAGGAAATGGCTCCGGATTTTCTAATGATTTCTCCCGGCCCCTGCAGTCCGGATGAAGCAGGCATAAGCATGGAGGTGGTTCGACATTTTGCCGGGAGGCTCCCGGTATTTGGAGTTTGTCTCGGCCATCAATCCATTGCACAGGTTTTTGGAGGGAACGTCATCCGGGCTGACCGCCTTATGCATGGAAAGACGTCGGAGATAAACCACGACGGACAATCTGTGTATAAAAACCTTCCGAATCCATTCACAGCGACCCGTTATCATTCTTTAATTGTTGAACGGAAGAGTCTGCCTGCCTGTTTTGATATCACCTCGGAAACAGAGGAAGGCGAAATTATGGGTATACGCCATAAAAGTATGGCGCTGGAAGGGGTGCAGTTTCACCCGGAGTCGATTATGACAGGAGAGGGAAAACGGCTTCTCCGTAACTTTATTAAAGCGAACCGAAGTCCGCAGGGAGTTTCCTACTAATGTATGTCTATATAAATGGAGAGATTCAGGAGGCGGGCGCTGCTCGTCTTTCTGTTTTTGAACACGGTTTTATGTATGGGCTGGGTCTTTTTGAAACATTCCGGATCTACAATGGACATCCATTTTTGCTGGATGATCATTTTCACCGCATGGAAAAAGGCCTGGAGTCGATGAATATACCCTGGAAATATAACAGGGAAACGATTCTTTCCCAATTACATATGCTTCAGAAGGCCAATGGCTGGAAAAATGCTTATGTTCGTTATAATATTTCAGCAGGTCCGGGAAATCTAGGTTTATCTACAGAACCATATGAGACCCCGACCGTTATCATTTACATGAAGCCCCTTTCTCCTCTGAAAGGGAAACAGACAGCTTCTAAAAAAGCTGCATTTTTAACAGTTCCGCGTAATACGCCAGAGACCCCGATTCGGTTAAAATCTCATCATTTCTTGAATAATATTTTAGGAAAACGGGAAACAGGGCCAGATCCGGAAGTGGAAGGGCTTTTTCTTACAGAACAGGGCTTTGTGGCGGAAGGGGTTGTCTCTAATATTTTTTGGAGAAAAGGAAACGCATTGTACACCCCCTCTCTGCAGACGGGAATACTGGACGGTGTTACCCGCTCTTTGGTGATGCGTATCGCTGAAAAACATGGCTATTACCTTAGAGAAGGATGTTTCCAGCCCTCCCATGTAATTGAAGCAGAGGAGGCGTTTGTGACGAATTCCATTCAGGAGATTGTGCCGCTTACAGAGATTGACACGAAAGTATGCTATCATAAAGAAACGACAGCCGTCGATTTATTTCAACAGGAATATGCCTTGCACCGGGAATCTCTCTGGAAGGTAGCAGATATATTTTAAGCAGGAAAGGACGAGGGGAATGAGTGAGAACGTTATGAAATGGAATAATAACCTTATTGATTTTTCAAAAAAGACATATGTCATGGGTATATTGAATCTCACCCCGGATTCATTTTCTGACGGCGGGGAATATAATCATGGGGGCGCTGCCTTAAAACGTGCCCGGCAGATGGTAGAGCAGGGTGCTGATATCATCGATGTCGGCGGGGAATCCACCAGGCCTGGGTCGACAAAGGTAGATGGAGAAGAAGAACGGCGCAGGGTTCTCCCTGTATTGGAGGAACTGGCAGACCAACTGACCGTCCCTATTTCCATTGATACGTATAAAGCGGAAACGGCCAGACAAGCCCTGGAGGCTGGTGCCGATATTATTAATGATGTATGGGGGGCCAAGGCTGATCCGGAAATGGCAGAGACAGCCGCTGCGTATGACGTCCCGATTATCCTGATGCACAATCGGGAAAATATAAATTATAACGAAATTATGCAGGACATCCTCGCAGATGTTCAAGAAAGCATAGATATCTGTCTGAAAGCAGGAGTAAAAAAAGAACGGATCATCCTGGATCCTGGTATTGGTTTTGCCAAAACGTATGATCAAAACCTGGAAGTTATGCGAAGACTGGAAGAATTCACTGCGCTCGACTACCCCGTTCTGCTCGGTACTTCCAGGAAGTCCCTTATTTCGAAAACATTGAATCTGCCGGCTCAGGAAAGAGTAGAGGGGACAGGAGCCACCATTAGTTTAGGTGTGGAGCGGGGGGCGGACATCGTCCGTGTCCATGATGTTTTAGAAATGAGCCGAACCGTAAAAATGATGGATGCGATGCTTGGAAAAGGGAAGGTGACAACCGTTGGATAAAATTTATCTGAAAGGTATGGAGTTTTACGCATATCACGGAGTCTTTCCTGAAGAAAATAAATTGGGCCAGCCGTTTCAGGTGGACCTCGTGTTGAAAGCTGATTTATCGGAAGCGGCGGTGGAAGATGATCTAGATAAAAGTGTAAATTATGCGGAAGCGTACCAAACTGTAAAGAACGTAGTAGAGGATAAATGTTATAAACTGGTGGAAACCATTGCAGAAGATATTGCTTCCGAAGTACTGGACGCGTTTGCGGTGATTCAGGAAGCCACCATCAAAGTAATGAAGCCTAATCCCCCTATTGCTGGACATTATGAATATGTGGCCATTGAAATAACGAGGACACGGGGATGACAAACGACTGCTATTTGGCCCTGGGTTCCAACATTGGAGATCGCGAGTATTATTTACGGCAGGCTGTCTGTAAACTCCGGCAGCATAAATCATTGGATCCTGTTCGTCTCTCCTCGATATACGAAACCGAACCGGTTGGAGTAACCGGGCAGCCGGCATTTTTAAATATGGTGCTGCATCTGAAGACCGAATTAACCCCTGGGAAAGTCCTTGAAACCACGCAGTCTATCGAACAAGGCCTGGACCGAGTGAGACACGAGCGTTGGGGCCCCCGTACGATAGACCTTGACATTTTACTATACAATGATGAAAATATTAAGATGAATGAGTTGTATATCCCTCACCCAAGAATGCACGAACGAGCGTTTGTGCTTATACCTTTAAATGAAATAGCTGCTGCACAATATGTATCCAACTATAAACAAACCATCCAGGAGCTGACAGATCAACTATCCGGCCGGGAAAAAGAAGGTGTACGCTTATGGAGGAAATGCTCTGGGCGAGGAGGATTCGGGCTTTTCGAAAATTAAAAGGGTTTACCCAGGTCCGTCTGGCAAAAAAGATGGGAATTGCCGTTTCAATACTGGGTCAGGTGGAACGGGGGACCCGTATCCCTGATGACGCATTCCTGCATGAAGTAACCAAAGCCTTAGGTATTTCTATAAAAGAGCTTCATTCTGATTAGAAGCATAGGAGGTGCAAAACTTGCTGAAGATCGATAATATTGAAATGAAAAACCCGGTAGTACTGGCGCCGATGGCAGGTGTCTGCAATCCCGCTTTTCGTTTGATTGCAAAGGAATTTGGAACCGGTCTTGTCTGCGCGGAAATGGTAAGTGATAAAGCCATAATAAATAAAAATGAAAAATCCATGCAGATGCTGTATGTAGATGAACGGGAAAAACCATTAAGCCTGCAGATATTCGGCGGCGATAAAGACACCATGGCAGAAGCAGCGCAAGTGGTGGATCAGCAGACGAATGCTGATATCATTGACATTAATATGGGCTGTCCGGTTCCTAAAATCACGAAGTGCGATGCGGGAGCCAAGTGGCTGCTTGACCCGGATAAAATTTATGAGATGGTAAAAGCAGCAGTGGAAGCTGTAGACAAACCGGTTACAGTGAAAATGAGGATGGGCTGGGATGATGAACATATCTTGGCCGTAGAAAATGCCCAGGCGATTGAAGCAGCCGGAGGCAAAGCGGTTTCTCTCCATGGCCGTACACGGCTGCAGATGTATGAAGGCACCGCGAACTGGGATATCCTGAAAGAAGTGAAAGATTCAGTCCAGGTGCCGGTGATCGGAAATGGTGATGTGAAAACTCCGCATGACGCCAAAGCGATGCTGGAGCAAACAGGTGTAGACGGAGTTATGGTGGGGCGAGCTGCGCTCGGAGATCCATGGATGCTGTACCGCACCATCCATTATCTTGAAACTGGTGAATGGAGCGAAGAGCCAACTCCGCGGGAAAAAATGGATGTATGCATGATTCACATGGACCGGCTTATTCATCTTAAAGGAGAGAAAGTAGCAGTACGGGAAATGAGAAAACATGCAGCCTGGTATTTAAAAGGCATGCGGGGCAACAGTAAAGTCCGGGACAAAATTAATCATCTGGATTACCGGGATGATGTAGCAGATGCCTTATATGAATTTGTCGAACAGCTGGAAGAACGTGAAAAAGCTTCGACGGTGTAAAAATCGTCTCAAACAAAACAGGTGGGGCTGCCCCTCGACGTAAAGGGTCAGTCCCGTTTATATGAGAATATGGAAGTTTTTTACTGATACCGGTTGGAATGAAAAATACTTATTGGTGAGGAGTTGTTGTGGTTGAGTCAGGAACAGGAACAAAATGATCAAATAGCTGTTCGCAAAGATAAACTCCAGTCCCTGCAGGAACAGGGAAAGGATCCATTTGGGGAGCGCTTTGACAGGACCCATACTGCTGCATCCATGGCGGAAGAGTTTGACGAGTTTACGAAAGAAGAACTGGAAGAAAAGGAAGCAGTGGTTTCCCTTGCCGGCCGGGTAATGACGAAGCGGGGGAAAGGGAAAGCCGGATTTGCCCATATTCAGGATATATCCGGACAAATTCAAATCTATGTACGAAAAGATCAAGTAGGCGAAGAAGCTTATGAGTTATTTCAGAATACTGACATTGGCGATTTTGTAGGTGTAACCGGGACGGCGTTCAAGACAAAAGTGGGGGAATTGTCGGCAAAAGCCACAGAATTTGAACTGTTGTCTAAGTCATTACGTCCGCTCCCGGATAAATTCCACGGCTTAAAAGATGTAGAACAGCGTTACCGCCAGCGTTATCTGGACCTTATCGTGAACCCGGAAGTACGTGATACGTTTGTGATTCGAAGTAAAATCCTCCAGGCCATGCGGCGTTATCTTGATGACCAGGGGTATCTGGAAGTAGAGACACCTATGCTTCATTCTATTCCAGGTGGAGCTGCAGC
Organism: Salibacterium aidingense DSM 18341; assembly: GCF_000429685.1. Classification (GTDB taxonomy): domain Bacteria; phylum Bacillota; class Bacilli; order Bacillales; family Marinococcaceae; genus Salibacterium; species Salibacterium aidingense. The sequence goes on along the minus strand of NZ_AUCI01000021.1, from coordinate 1,815 downwards.
TCGGCCGTTCATTACCCATCACAATGCTTTGGATATGGAGCTGTATATTCGGATTGCGATTGAACTGCACTTAAAACGGTTAATAGTGGGCGGCATGGAAAAAGTATATGAAATCGGGAGGGTTTTCCGGAACGAAGGCATATCCACCCGTCATAATCCTGAATTTACAATGATAGAATTGTACGAAGCATATGCGGATTATACTGACATTATGACCCTTACGGAAAACCTGATTGCTCATATTGCGCAGGAAGTTCTTGGAACGGCCAAAGTTAATTACGGAGAGAATGAAGTGGATTTAACACCATCCTGGCGTAGAGTTCATATTGTCGATGCCATTAAAGAAGAAACAGGAGTGGATTTCTGGGAAGACATGAGCGATGAAAAAGCCCACGCATTAGCGAAAGAACATGGTGTACCGGTGAAAGAAACAATGACATTTGGACATATCGTAAATGAATTCTTTGAGCATTTCGTAGAAGAGAAATTAATTCAACCTGTGTTTATTTATGGTCATCCGTTGGCGATTTCCCCACTTGCCAAGAAAAATCAAGAAGACCCGCGCTTCACCGATCGTTTTGAATTGTTTATTATGGGACGGGAGCATGCAAATGCCTTTACAGAGCTGAACGATCCCATTGATCAGCGGGAGCGGTTTGAAGCCCAGGTAAGGGAACGAGAACACGGGGATGATGAAGCTCATATGATGGATACGGACTACTTGGAAGCGATGGAATACGGCCTTCCTCCAACAGGGGGACTTGGTATTGGCATTGACCGGCTGGTGATGCTTTTAACAAATTCAGGATCCATTCGGGATGTATTATTGTTCCCGCAGATGCGAAAGCAATCTCAGGAATAGACCAAATATGAAACGGAGCTGTATCAAAAGAGCGTTACATGCTGAGGCATCCGCTGTAGGCGGACGCTTGCCGCGGGCAGCGTCTCAGCTGCATCAATGGAGGAAGATCGGCTAAGTTCGGCACGTCCTGTGCCAACGCTGATCTGACCGGCTTCTTGCGGCCCCAAACACCGTTTGAGGGGGTCTTTGGCTGCTGCTTGAAAAGGAAACAGGCTAAAACCGCCACATCATGTGGCAACGCATGTATGACCAACGTCCTGTTGGCCCGGCGTCGCCGCCTTCCGCTTCTGCCTTGGTTCCATTTTCTTTATCACAAGAAAGGGGCTGTACCTTTTGATGCAGTCCTTTTTTTATTATGCTATTCGAAGCAGGGTCGGAACACGGGCGGCTTCTGCGGGGAAGGCATGAGGGGAGCTTCATAGAATGAACGCTTCAAGCTTTTGAACGGTAAACATCATGGAAATAAACAAATTTTAAATTATGGGTTGCGTAAAAATAATGGCGGTGATATATTATTATTTGTCGCTGTGAAGACAGCTTATTCATAAACAAATAAGAAAATATATTGACATCCGATATTCATGGTGTTAGTATAAAAAAGTCGCCATTGAGGCGGCGGGAAAATTGCCCTTTGAAAATTGAATGAAAGTCAAGCGTCTGTCAATTCAAAGACGATTCAACGGTGTTGAATCGCATGATTTATGTTTTGCTAGTTCAAACTTTTTAATGGAGAGTTTGATCCTGGCTCAGGACGAACGCTGGCGGCGTGCCTAATACATGCAAGTCGAGCGCGGGAAGCAGGCAGCCCCTCTTCGGAGGGAATGCGTGTGGAACGAGCGGCGGACGGGTGAGTAACACGTGGGCAACCTGCCCTGAGGTCTGGGATAACCCCGGGAAACCGGGGCTAATACCGGATAGGCCCATCGACCGCCTGGTCGATGGGTAAAAGCGGG
>NZ_AUCI01000020.1 GCF_000429685.1 Salibacterium aidingense DSM 18341 | reverse complement strand
TGGAACCTGCAGATCCGAGATTCGCCCGTATTTCGTATCCAGGTTGCGGTTATAATACCCATTTTTTTGATACGTTTGTTCCGGATGCTCCACCTCAAAATATTGTTCCATTTCCTCTCTCATGATCATTTCCATTTTTTCTTTAACGAAAGGGCGTATCATATCATCCAGTTGATTTTCGATCCAATTCTGTCCTATACTATGACTCATAGGTAGGGTTCCTCCTTTTGATGAATTTTCGTGTTATTTCAAAGGGTACCCTACCTTTTTTTATGCTTTCAAGTCTTACACAAAATATTTTACGTCATCAAAATTTGCGGGCTTGCGGGGATTTTCCGGACATTTGTTCCGCTATCCGGGCTCCAGAGCGCTTCTTTTACGCTGAAAAGGGGGAATAACGGAACAAATGTCCCATTCCGTCTTCAAAATGGGAAAAATCAAAGCAATAGCGGAATATAAGTCCGCCCGCCGTACTCCGAAATCAGAGAACAATAACCGGGACCTCGTCAGCACCAACCTTTAGTTACGCATCCGCTTCAGACGGAAGACTTTACGGCGCGCTGCCGGCACGAATCTTGCTGTTTTGCCGTGCCACCGGTTAAGATTACTCTGGTTTAATGACTTCCAGGCTATAAAGCGTACCTTCGAGACTCGTGCTTTTCCCGCAGGAGTCGACCTATTTTGACTCCGCTGAATGGACGTTCTTGTTATATAAACCCTAAGATGGCCGTTTTACCATTTTTTCTTTCGTTTGGCCCAACCTCCCTCTCTATTCAGCCGAGGCCGGCCGCGGAGCCTCCTATGGGACGAAGACGAACGGAAGATTCCCTTGGTAATGCGATCTTCTTTACCACGTGAGCTGAAGCCGTCCCCATGGAATGCGCAGTGACCGAGTGCAGCGATCCCATCGTCATTGTTTTGTTCGGGTTTCGGCCGGCTCCTATCCTTCTGTCCCGGTCTCATTTTTACATGTTGATAATCTGGTTGTAGGCATCGCGGTTACAGATGACGGCCAGTTTCGTTCCTTCAGGAATGGGCTTGTCCCAGCCTTCCGTGATAAACGACGTTTCATCCGCGATCAGAATCGCTCCCTCTTTTTCTAGAGCGTCACGAGCGTCACGGTAGGTCTTCCAGTTTTTTTGGCTGGGAATAAGATGAAGATCATCCCCGTATTGTTTACTGAGCAGCTGCATAAAAAACGTGCTGGACCCGTGATATTCCGCCGATTTGGCAATCAGGTTTGACACGGATTGATACGAAGGGATGCATTCATTAACACCGGCCCTGGTAAACAGCGTTTCATGTTTATCTAACATAATCTCGGCAATCGTATAAATGGACGTTCCATGTTTTTCGCCGTACGCCTCAATGGTAGAGGCAATCAAGTAGGTCCTGCCATCCGCAAGATCCAGATCGTCAATATCTTTCGGGGCAAAAATACCGACTGTTCGGGCCTCCAGAATATTTGCCTTCACCAGCGTCTGTTCGTCTGTTGCACTGCCGCGGATAAAATGGACACGTTCATGCCGGTAAGGCGTCTTGTCAAGGTTACGGTCGATCAGCACGACCTGTTTGTTTTCGTTTGTTAACATTTCTTCGATGGCACTTTCCGTTTTCCCGTCCGCCCAGCCGATAAATACGGCATGATTCGAGTCTTTAAAAGCCAATCGTCCTTCCTCCTTCGCCTGTTTATAATGAAGCACGGAATCCAGGATTTTGGAAATAACTACCCCGATAATTCCAATACCTATCGGATAGATAAACAGCATTGTAAACCACTGTCCGGCTGCTGTAACTGGCGAAATATCCCCATACCCAACCGTCGTAGAGGTGGTCATCACCCACCAGAGGGCACTCATCGGACTGAATGTTTCTGGTTCAATACTGAGGATGCCTATCATGGAAACAGCGATAAAGAGCAGGGTGAAGAGGGCCAGCGACCAATTTCCAATGTTAATGACTTTTTCGTAGATCTGTTTTAATATGTACATTCCGATACACCTTCTGTTTCGAGAATTTCTCCGCTTCTCCGCTGCAAAAGTTTCCGATGAAGGGTGGAAGGAGAAAGGCGCCGCACCAGATAAGTAACGGCGGCATTGGAATCAATGGAAGCCCCGCACGTGTAGCAGTCCATGCCGCAGAAGCCCTTTTCCGGATAAGTATGGATGCTTATATGAGATTCCGACAACATGGCAAGTTTCCTCATCATTGAGGAAAGAAAAGGTACATTCCCATAAATCAGCAATCTCATGTTTTCCTTTCGTAGTATATTCCACGCCTCATCCCCCATTTTCCCGATGTAAGGACTAATCCTGCTGTACATTCTACCATTCTCTTGATGTGTTATCTATTCATTTCTCCAAATGGAGGCGTATGCTATACTGATGGAAATTAAAAGAGGTTCGGGCATGGGTGTTTTTACAAGAATCAAGGAAATGTTCCGCGCAAGGAAGGTGGAGCAGGAAATTCTGCCGGTCAGGTCAGACCGTGCAGTACTGGGATCTCGTGGACACAGCAACGCAAAAACAGCTGCTGTTGGTGGAAAATGGGGAGACAGCCTGGAGACCAGCACAGGACATGAAGTGAGCGAAAAAGATATCTCCATCTTAGCCGGTACATAAAAAGAAGAAAGGTTCCGTTCCTTTTTCTTTTTTGATAAAGGTCCGGTTCAATAAACCTGTTCTATAACATTTTTCTACCCTCTCCATGGAAGGATGACGCTCAAAATAACAGGCTGCAGAGCCTATCATTTTGGGCATAACTATACTATGTTCAGCTATAATTCAAACCAGCGGTTTTGGACCGTTTTCTGATACCAATAATAACTTTCCTTTTTCGTCCGCTCCAATGTACGGTAATTGACGTGGACCAGCCCAAAGCGCATGGTGTAACCTTCGGCCCATTCAAAATTATCCAAAAGAGACCACACGATATATCCTTTAATATTAACACCGGACTCTAAACTGCGTTGCACCACTGTCATATGCCTTTTCAAATAATCAATACGTTCTGTATCCATGACCCTGCCATTCTGCACTTCATTATTGTAACAGGCTCCGTTTTCTGTAATATAGATTGGAACGTCTCCATAGCGCTGAGTTATGTGGCACAGGACGTTATAAAAACCGTCGGGGTAAACAGGCCAGCCAATATCCGTATGATGATATCCCATATTTATATCTTCAGAGTCCAGCAGACCATTCCCTTTTTGATATCTGGCAACGCTTCCCTCATAATAATTAATGCCAATAAAATCAACAGGCTGCTGGATTAGTTCCATATCCCCTTCTTCTATGGTTAATTCTGCTCCCTTCTGCGAAAACCAATTCACCATAAACGAGGGATAACTTCCTTTAAATACAGGGTCCAAAAACCATTCTATGAACCAGCCCACTTCTCTCCTGCAAGCTTCTCTATCTGCACTTGTCGTGCTGAATGGTTCTTTCCAGGTGGTATTGGGAGCAAAATCCAATCTCTCCTTCCACCCCAAGCTCCCGGAACTTCTGCACAGCCTTCCCGTGTGCTACCAGTAAATGATGGCTGATGTTTAAAGCTAATGGCAGGTCCTGATTTCCAGGGGCATGAACTCCTATATAATTGGACAAAAAGGAGATGCACCATGGTTCATTGATAGTCAGCCATTTATCGATTTTCCCCCTAAATTCTTTAAACATCACTTCCGAATACTCTAAGAAACAATCAATGGTCTCACGATTGCCCCATCCTCCTCGATCCTGTAAGGATTGAGGCAGATCCCAGTGATAGAGTGTGCACACAGGTTTAATTCCTGCATCCAGCAGTCCATCCACAAGTCTATGATAATAATCAAGCCCTTCCCGATTAATGTCCCCTGTGCCGTTCGGAAGGATTCTGGGCCAGGAAACAGAGAAACGATAAATATCTACTCCTAATTCTCGGAGAAGGGCGATATCTTCTTCCACACGGTGGTAACTGTCACAAGCCACATCTCCATTATCGCCGCCGCGGACATTCCCCGGGGTATGGGAAAAAGTATCCCAAATGGAAGCTTTTCTCCCTCCTTCAAACGCAGCCCCTTCAATTTGATAGGCAGCCGTAGCGGCACCTAATTTTATATGTTTTGGAAGTTCGATAATCGTCATTTTCCTACCCCTTTGCTTATTTTATTTTGGCTGACAGGATTCCCTGATCACAAGCTCTGGATCGATAAAGACAGGTGGCATTTCCTGTTTGCCGTGAATTAAGTCATGAAGCATATGAGCGGCCAGCTTTCCCAGTCTTTCTTTATCCTGCCTGATCGTAGTAAGCTGCGGTGTGCTGTAGCGGCATGCTTCTATATCATCACAGCCTATCATGCATATATCATCCGGGGCCTGCAGACCATGGTCTCTCATGGCTTTCATCGCTCCAAAAGCCATTAAATCAGAGGCGGCAAATACAGCTTCAGGTTTTTCCGAGGCAGATAGAATTTGATGCATCGCCGCATATCCGCTTTCCTCAAAATAATCACCATATTCCATCCATTCATTGCGGACAGAAAGACTAAATTGCTCCATGGCCTGCCGGAATCCCCGTTCTCTAATTTTTGCTACGGCAGTATCAGGCGGGCCGCCGATATAAGCAATATTTCGATGGGAATTCACATATAAATGTTCGACTACTCTGGCAGACAGTTTCTTGTTATCCGTAATCACATAGCTGGACCGCGGCCCTTCCAACTCAAAATCCACACCTACACAAGGGATGTCACTTTGTACCAGATCATAAACGGCTTCCTCTATATCATCCCCGGCTATAATCAGACAGCCATCCAATTGAAAGTGACGGCACCTGGCAATATAGCTTCCATTATCCTGTTTAAAATTTTCATTTGAAAACATTACAATGTCATATCCCATGGTCCCAACTGCTTTTTTAAAGGAAGAAACGACTTCATTAAAAAATGGATGGGTAAAATCGACATTTATTTTCCCAGCATAAATCAATCCAATTAAATTTGATTTTTTAGTAGCTAATGATTTGGCAGAAAAGGTGGGCTGATACCCTGTTTCCTGAATCACATCCAGTACTTTCCGCCTCGTCTTTTCTCCAACATTGTCGTAGTTATTGATAATTTTTGAAACGGTTCCAGGAGATACATCAGCCATTTTAGCGATATCCTTGATTGTTAAATTCATCTGTCATCCCATCCATTTACTGAATTTAATTTCGTTTAATTCCTTACATTATAACTGTTTTTATCTTATTTATTTTACCGCTCCCTCTGCAATACTTGATATAAACAAACGGTTGAATAAGAGAAATACAACAATCAGTGGTACCGTGGACCAAAAAACACCGGACATAACCATGCCAAAATCGATATTAGTGGTAGAGTTGAGCGAAGCTAGAGCCACCTGTATCGTATACGAATTCGGGCTGCGCAGAACGGTAAACTGCCATAGGAACTCTCCCCAGACCATGGTAAAAACAATGATGCCCAATGTAGCAAAGGCTGGCAGAATAATAGGAAGAACCACGGACCGGTAGATTTTAAAATTCGAACAGCCGTCTAATTTTGCAGCTTCTATTAATTCATCCGGCACCGATTGATTAATATACTGTCTCATAAGGAAAATCCCTAATGGATTCAGGAAGAATAAAATCATCGCAGCAAATAGGGTATCAAGCAGGCCGAATTCTGCAATCAAAAAATACTGTGGTATTAATCCCAACTGCGGCGGGATAACCATCGTTAACAATATAGCGATAAAAAAACCATTGCGGCCCGGAAAGCGGAACTTTGAAAATGCAAATCCGGCCAGTGAACTAATGAATAACACCACAATAGTGGCAGCCAGACAAACAATGAGTGTATTTAGCATAGACTGAAAAAAGGGAATTTTATCTATGACATTTTGAAAATTTTCTACTAACTGGTCACCGGGCAGAAGGACCGGCGGAATGGAATTATACGCAGCACTGGGCCTGGTCGCCATTACAAACATCCAGTAAAATGGGAATAAGGCGAACAGAGACGCCAGAATTAAGAGGGCATAAACTCCTGCTTTTCCGATGGAAAACTTTTTCTCCTCCACGTTATTCACGCTTTTTTCCCCCTTTTCCGGCCCATTCCGGAAGACAGATACGTATTGACAGCAGCCATAACAACGATCAAAATCAACAGAATAATAGCTGTTGCTGAAGCGGTCCCAAACGACTGCAGATTAAAAGCATCCCTGTACAGATACATCACCACAGTCATGGCTTCATCCCTGGAGAAAGCACTGGATCCCAGAAACACGGTTGGTTCTGCAAAAAGCTGAAGGGCCCCTACCGTTGAAAAAAACACAGTCAGTATAATAAAAGGCTTTAACAGCGGTACGGTAATAAAGCGAAGCTGCTGCGGTTTTGACGCGCCGTCAATTGTTGCTGCTTCATACAATTCATTTGGGATACTCTGCAGCCCCGCTAAATAAATAATCGTGTTATATCCAACCCATCTCCAGAAAACCATGAGCGAAATCGCAATCTTCGTTCCCCATTCCGAGGTTTTCCAATTAATGGGATCCATCCCGAATAAACCAAGAACATAATTCGCGAGCGCTGTCTCATTACTGCTGAAAAAGACACTGAAAATCAGGGCCACTGCTACCAGAGAGGTTATATACGGCATAAAGATGGTCACCCGGAAAAAATGCTTCCAGCGCAGCATGGCCAGATTAAGCAGAAAAGCTAAAATAATTCCTACAATAATCTGTGGGGCTGTCCCCATAATCCCAATAATAATCGTGTTATAAACCGATTTCCAAAACAAAGGGTCTGTTAAGACAATTTGAAAATTTTGGAGACCGGCAAAGGTCATCGGGCTGAAACCATCCCAGCTCTGAAAAGCCAGATACAAGCTGAACAGGGCAGGATAAAGGCCAATGACGGCAAATATAATAAAAAAGGGAGAAATGTAGAGATAAGCACTGATTCGATCTTTGGTCTTTTCCGATAGTCCGCTCGATATTCCCTTCCTTTCTTTGTCAGAAGTACGCATGTCACTCCTCCCCTGCTTCCTTATAAATGGGTGCCGTTATTTGGCAGACTATTATCTTTCAAAGAAGCGGCCGCTTCGGCAGGCGCTTTTCCGGTTACCTTTCAAGCAATCCTTTGATCCGGGTAACAGCTGCCTCCCACTCCTCTTCAGGATCCGCCCCGTCCTGAACGTTCTGCAGGGCTGTTAAAATTTCATCATTCACACTGACATAATCCGGCCCCTTATAAACGGCTGGAATATCTTCCGCCGCTTCTGCAAAAACCTGGGCTGTGCTTTGTCCGCCGAAGTATTCATCCGTTGTTTCTTTAAATTCTTCTTTTTCATATGTTTCCGGGGTAGAAGGGAATAACCCTGCGTCACTCAAGAAAGACGCCAGCTGATTATCTGGAGAAATCAACCATTCTGCGAAAGCATAGGCTTCCTCTTTATTTTCTGTTTCTGCCGGCATTCCAAGATAGGAACCTCCCCAGTTTCCGGCAAATTCCTCTGGAAGGGTGACAACTCTCCATTTCCCAGCAGAATCCGGGGCATTATCACTCATCCATCCCTTTAACCAGGCAGCCCCCATCTCCACGGCGAAATCGCTGTCATTCACAGCATTGGTCCATTCCGGACTCCACATTGTATAATTGCCGACGATGCCTAATTCGTTCATTTCTACAGCAAGATCGTAAGCTTCTTTTACTTGGTTTTCTTCGTTTTCAAGCAGAAGATTCCCCTGCTCATCAAAATAACTTTTTTCTAAGCCATCCATTTTTGCCCGATAAGCCATTTCCATACTGTCCACTATTGGCTTACCAGTGCTCTCCTTAATTTCCCGGCCAACGTCCAAAAAATCTTCTTTTGAACTGATCAGTCCGGCAACTTCTTCTGGCTCTGTTGGCAGACCGGCTTCTTCAAAAACTTCCGTGTTATAATACATGCCTTTTGGACCTATATCCGTCGGGAGTCCGAACAAGAAATCCCCTTCAGCGTTCTCCCCTATTTTCCATTTCCAATCCAAATATTGATCCTGGATCGCATCGGCTCCCTGATCATATAAATTTGCAAAACGATCTTCAGCCTGTTTAAAACGATCGATTTGATCCACTTCCAGCATAGCCAGATCCGGGGCACCGCTTCCTGCAGATAAAGCAGTAAAGAGAGCATCGTGATGATCGGCGTTCTCAGAGACTTTCACGTTAATGGAAACCCCAGGGTTTTCTTCTTCATACTCTGCGGCCAGCTCTTCATAATTCGTTGCTCCAAATACCCAAAAATCAAGGGACACCTGGTCAGAATCTGCCTTGTTCTCTACTGACGAACTTTCTCCGCCCCCACAAGCACTCAATCCCCAAACCCCTAGAACAGCTATGAAACAAAATATCCATTTTTTCATCTTTCCTTCCCCCTTTGTTAATTAGCATGAATATCCTTCAAAACAGTACAGGCATACCTCCCTTCATAAAGAAATCGGTTTCCTTTATTTCTAAAAAAATAATCCTTAACCACTCCACAAAACCCCAAATCATGTTTTGAAAGCGGATTCATTTCCGTATTATAGTTGTAATTTCACAATTATTCAAGACCTATTTAAATTTTAAAAGAAACCGGTTTCTTTTTTTGCTGAAAAAACCCTGAAAACCAGAATCTTTCAGGGTGCCTTCTCCTCTTTTTCTCCCTTCAAGAAATACATCTGATTTTTTCATGTTATAATTACGGACAAACTAAAAGGAGCGGGTTACAATGACGATACATGAACATAAAGCTAATGGGCCGCAGTCGGTGGGCTGTATGATCATCACTGTTTCTGATACCAGAAGTCTGTCCGATGACAAAAGCGGAAAGCTGATAAGGGAACGGTTAGAGGAACAGGGGCATAAAGTGGCGGAATATAAAATCATAGAAGATGACTACGAACGGATACAATCCCTGCTGCGCCAGGCTGCACAGGAAACGGAAATCGAAGCAGTGTTGATGAATGGCGGAACTGGCATCGCCAAACGGGACACTACTTACGAAGCAGTAAAAGACCTGCTGGATAAAGAAATACCTGGGTTCGGAGAATTATTCCGGCATTTGAGTTACACTGAAGACATAGGGGCTGCTGCTATTTTAAGCCGGGCCATTGCCGGCGTTTATGAAAACAAAGCGGTATTTTCCATGCCCGGATCCTCCGGTGCTGTCCGCCTGGCTATGAACCAGTTGATCCTGCCTGAGCTCTCTCATGTCATAAGAGAAATTCAAAAAGACCTGTAACCTAAAATACACCCCCCCCGCCCCGATCATCAAAGGGGCAGAGACGGCTCTTATGCTTTGGGCCAGGCTCTTCTTTCTGCATACTCCATACACATTTTGCAGACAGGGACCGTTTTCCCAGTGGAAGGAGCGATATATTTACGAGGCTTATAGCCGCGGATTTTCTTCTTGCAGATACCGCAGTTTTTACGAAACAGCATGAAACGTCCTCCTTTCCACAACACTATTTATATACCATATTAATATATTCTTCCACTTCTGATAAAGCAATCAGCACTTTCTGTCGTTTTGTGTCATCCATGAAATAAATAACTAATGTCTTCCCCTCTATTACTATAGTAAAATGTACATAGAAATACAGAACGGAGGAAGACCATGGCAAAGATATTTTCTCAAGCCAGGACAAAGCTTATATTCATCCTCATCGTGCTCTTAACCGCCGTCGCGGTTTCCTTTTTTCTGCTGCCTGAAAAATCGACAGACTCTATGGATACGAAACCATTCACCCCAACCTTATTTGTTCATGGATTCAAAGGCGGACCGGGCTCATTTAATACATTGCTGGAACGGTTTGCTCAAAATAACTGGGGTTCCAAAGGATTAGTGTTTCATGTCTCCTCTTCCGGTGCCCTTCACACAGAAGGAAACCTCGGGAAAAAAAAGAACCCGTTTATTCAAATTATCTTTGAAGACAATAGAGCATCCCTCAAGCAGCAAACCATGTGGCTGCAGCACGTCATGCATACCTTAGGTAAAACCTACGATGTTAAACAGGTGAATCTCGTCGGGCATTCAATGGGAGGTCTCACCACGGCCAAGTATTTATGGAAAGAACGGAGTCCCTCCTATCCCGATGTGGAGAAACTAGTTGTGATCGGAAGTCCTTTCTATGGAATAAAAAGGGACTCTTATTTTGAAGTCAATCATGGCGCCGCTCTTCAAGATTTAAAACCCGGTGCCGCTTCCGTACAGACTATGTTTGAACACAAACGAGCTTTTCCACATAACCTGGGCGTCCTTGCTATTGCCGGCAGCCCTTTCTACCGGAAAACCGATGGAGTCGTGAGCGTACGGAGCGCCCTCGGAATTCAGGAACTTGTTCCTCCCTCCATCTACCATGAAAAAATATTCACCGATTTGAAGGCTACTCATTCCGGACTGCACGAACATTCCGGGGTTGATCGGAAAATCGCAGAGTTTTTATGGGGTACAAAGGAAAATAGCTGAACAAAGCGGCAGGCATGTATACAATTCCTGCCGCTTTTTTTATATTATTGATGTTCCAAATTGCAAATTCATCTTTTTCAAACATTGAACACTGCAACCCCTTACAAAATAGGTATAAAAGTCTTATTATAGGAATACCTTCACATCACAAACAATCTTAGTTTCACATTGCACAATTCAATATTGCAAAAAAGGAGGGAAGAATTTCATGGTATTGGATAAGAGACGAGTTTCTCTTCTACATTACTTGTACCAACAAAACAATGAAATCAAAATGGAAAAACTTAAAGATCAATTCGGCGTCTCCCAGCGGACTCTTTATTACGACTTAGATCAAATAAATGGATGGCTTAAACAGGAAAAACTTGAACCTATTCAAAAATCCTATGGAAAAGGATTCTTTCTTACAGAAAAAACCATCGAAGAACTGCCTGAAAAATTAACGTTACAGAACGAATGGGATTACCGCTTTTCTCCAAATGAACGCAGACACCTTACTACACTTACGTTGTTGACCCAAACAAAACCGTCAACGGTTCAACATTTAAAAGAAAATGTTCAAGTGAGCCGGGGAACGATGTTCAGGGATCTGAACAGGATCAGCAAATGCATGGATGATAGAGGTCTGTCTCTTACCCACACAAAGCGTGGCTATGAAATTCATGGGAACGAGAAAATAAAACGGCAGGTCATGAACGATACCATCAGCAGTCTTCTGCACTTCACAAATAATGAACATGTTAATAAGAAATTAAACGATATTCTATATCCTTCCGCCAATCATCAGGATGCAGGCCTGACTGCCTTATTGAAAAAAGAAATAACAGCCATTGAAACAGCATTGGACGTTTCCTTCACGGAAGAAGTATTCCGACTGCTGACATTGCAAATAATGATCGCCGTAAAAAGGAAGTCTCAAGAACTTTCTCTCTCTATTGAAGAGGAAGAAATTAAAATCCTGAAAAACACCGAGGCGTTTCAATCTCTCCAAAAACTAAATAACAACCTGCTTCATGAGGGCTTCAGCTCTCTTCCTGACGAGGAACTCTACTTACTAACGATCCAGATCCTCGGGGCCAGGGTTCATTATGAGCAGCTGAGCGGTTCGAATAGAAAAGAAATGGAACAGCTCAAAATGGTGATACGAAAAATAGTAGATGATTTCCAGCTGGCCGCCTGCATCGTTTTTGAAGAACGAAAACAGCTGGAAGACAACCTGTTCCTCCATTTAAAACCGACCTACTACCGCCTGAAGTATGATCTGACCTTGAATAATCAATATTTTAATGACGTGCAGGCCCATTATCCCGACATTTATTATTTAACAAAACATTCTCTTTCTCATTTAGAATCCTTTATTGGTAAAGCGATTCCCGAAGAGGAAATTGCCTATATTGCGATGCATTTCGGAGGGTGGCTGCGAAGGGAAAACCAGACCTCGGTCAAAAAATTTAAAGGAATCGTCGTCTGCGAAAATGGGATAGCCGCCTCCGGGATGGTTAGAGCTCAAATCGAAACGATTATACCTGAAATAATGATTACGCATACTCTCTCGATTCGCGAATACAACGAGAAGCATATCGAGGCTGATATAGTATTTTCCACTTCGTTTATTAAGCAGAAACAGGCCCCCATTGTTTACCTTCCTACCATTCTAAATGAGAAAGAAAGGGAAACAGTCATTTCCCAAACGCAGGAGTATCTTCAACAACCCGAAGCCCCGGTCCATTATGAAACAGAAGAACTGATAAACGTGATCGCACAATATGCAGCCATTCATGATAAACACGCCTTACAGGATAAATTGTATCGCTTCCTATCCAATAACCATTCGTTCAAGAAGGAGACCTATAAACCTATGTTAGATGAATTATTAACCAACAGAACAATCCGTTTTGAATCTTCCGCAGCAGACTGGGAAGAGGCCGTCCGTATGGCTTCTGCTCCCCTGTTGAACAATGAAAACATTCAGGAAAACTATGTAGAGGCGATGATACAGAACGTAAAGGAGAACGGTCCTTATGTTGTGATTGCACCCAACATAGCCCTTCCTCATGCCAGACCAGAGGAAGGGGTGGATCGATTAGGAATGAGCCTGCTTCACCTGAAAGAGCCGGTATTCTTTTCCGAACAGGAGAAACACAAAGCGTTCCTTGTTATTGTATTAGCTGCGATCGATAATGAAACACATTTACAGGCTTTATCCCAGCTGACGGAAATGCTTTCCGATTCAGGCAATACTGAGCATCTTCTAAAGGCGGAAGCAGTTGATGAGATCTTGGCACTGGTTCAACAATATTCCATTCGAGGAGGAAGATAAAATGAAAAAGATAGTAGTCGTTTGTGGAAATGGGTTAGGAAGCTCCATGATTGTCGAGATGAATGTCAAGAACATTCTGCAGGAAAGGAATGTAGAAGCAGATGTTTCTCATACCGATTTAACAACAGCAAAAACCGAAACAGCAGACCTTTTTATCGGTTCAGAGGATATTCTTGGAAATCTGGATGATGGCAGCCGAAACATTGCCCTGCTTAACAATCTACTGGATAAGGAAGAATTACGTCGTGTCTTAGAAGAAAAACTGTAACATCTTTTCAGAAAAAAGGGGGAGATCATGTGGTAGATCTATTAATGAACGATATTCTGGGTACACCTGAAATTTTAGTTGGTTTATTCGCTCTTATTGGACTTCTCATCCAAAGGAAAATGTTTTCTGATGTGATATCCGGTACACTGAAAACCGTGTTGGGATTTGTCATTCTGGGGGCAGGAGCCGCAGTGATAGAAGATTCCCTGGGTCAGTTCAGCAGCATGTTCAATCATGCCTTCAATGTAGACGGGGTCATCCCGAATAACGAGGCGATTGTAGCCGTAGCCCAGGATAGTTTTGGTACCGAAACGGCTATGATTATGCTGTTTGGCATGATCGCTAATATTATTTTGGCTAGGATCACTCCATTTAAATTTATCTTTTTAACTGGTCATCATATTATGTTTATGGCGTGTTTAATTGCAGTCATTTTAACAACAGGAGGAATGTCTGGTGTACCGATGGTTATCCTTGGCGCCGTCCTTCTTGGTTCGCTGATGGTGCTTTTCCCGGCTCTGCTTCAGCCCTATACCAAAGAAATAACCCAGTCTGATGACATTGCCATCGGCCATTTTGGTTCCATTGGTTACTTTGCTGCCGGATTTATCGGGAAGCGGGTCGGAGACAAGTCCCGCTCCACAGAAGAAATCAATGTCCCTAAATCCCTGGGATTCCTTCGCGACACATCCGTGGCTGTATCTTTAACAATGGTTATTCTATTTGTGGTCGTAGGAGGATTTGCCGGTAACGCCTTTATTGAAAGGGAATTAAGCGGAGGACAGAACTTTCTGGTATTCTCCTTTATGCAGGGTCTTGCCTTTGCTGCCGGTGTTTATATTATTCTAGCCGGGGTTCGGATGATTCTTGGAGAAATTGTACCAGCGTTCAAAGGGATTGCCGATAAAGTGGTTCCCAATGCAAAACCGGCCCTGGACTGCCCGACTGTGTTCCCATTTGCTAATAATGCTGTCATATTAGGTTTTATCGTTAGTTTTATTGCTGGATTAATTAGTATGTTTTTGCTCCCTGTTTTCAGTTTAGCCGTTATCGTGCCGGGCCTTGTTCCTCATTTCTTTACCGGCGCTGCGGCGGGTGTGTTTGGAAACGCTACAGGAGGCCGGGTTGGGGCTATTGTCGGAGCTGCAGCCAACGGAATCATGATAAGCTTTCTGCCGGCACTTCTGCTCCCGGTCCTGGGAACACTCGGATTTGAAAGTACAACTTTCGGGGATGCTGATTTCGGGGTGATTGGAATTGTGCTTGGGAATATCAGTAACGTGGTTTCCTCCAACCTTCTGTTTTCCCTTATTGTCCTGCTGTTGTTAGCTATCTGTTTCGCCATTGGCTGGAAATCCTATAAAAAACAGGAACTAAACGTATAAGTAATGGTATGTTCTCCATTGAACTTTGAAGGGTACTATGCGCCTTACTTTGTGTACTTCCGCCATCCCATCCGGCTTTGTAAAAATTCCGCCCTAGAAGCATGGGCGGAATTTTTATTGTTCTTTTTCAGCTGCACGCCGGACGGCTCTTACAATCCCGCTGTATCCCGTACAGCGGCATAGATTACCAGAAAGACCTTCCGCTATTTCTTCATCGCTGGGATGGGGAGTGTCTTTCAGTAAAGATTTCACAGCCATGATCATGCCGGGGGTGCAATAGCCGCACTGAAATCCACCTTCTTCCAGAAACGCCTGCTGCACTGGATCAAGATTGTCTTCTTCTCCGATTCCTTCTATTGTTGTTATCGTGCTTCCTTCCGCCTGATAGGCCATAATAAGACAGGAATTTACCAGTTTTCCGTTCAACCAGACCGAACAGGCACCGCACCGCCCTATCCCGCATGATATTTTTGTGCCGGTCAAATCAAGAGCTTCCCGGATAATGTCTGCCAGTCTGGCAGAGGGATCCGTGGTTACCTGCACCGTCCGGCCGTTTATGGTAAAAGAAAGAATTGTAAGGGGACGTACCGGCTGGTTTTCTATTTCGGTATCCATGGCTGCACCTCTCTTTCTGTTAAATGTTCCAGCATCTTATTCGGAGATACCGGCAGGTGATTCGTCCACACGCCACATGCTTCATGGATCGCTTTTACGATGGCCGGAGCAACAGCTACCGTCCCTATTTCCCCAACTCCTCTCGGGCCATGTGGGTCATTATCGCTTAACGATTCGATCGGATGGACGTCAAGGTCAAAGGGGACATCTGAGATGCCTGGAATCATATACGTATCAAGGTTTTCTGTAAGATAACGTCCCTGCCGCATGGATGCTTCCTCCATTAATGTATATCCAATAGACATGACCCCGCCGCCTTCAATCTGCCCTTTATAACCAAGTTCATGAATAACTGGGCCTGCACTAACCGCTTGATTCAGGCCGGCAACTGATACCTGCCCTGTCCTTATATCCACCTCCACCTCAGCCCTTACGGCAGCAAATGTGTATAAATAGTGACTGCCATCCATGTTATCCGGCGTCGTCGGAAAATCAAATGTTGTTGTTGTCACAATGTCTGTCTCCAGAACATTGGCCAGATGCCTAAACGTCAATACCTGTTCCTCTTCGCAATAAAACCCGCCGCGGCCAAGAGAAAGTTTTTCTTTTAGACATCCTGCCACAGCTGAGGCTTTGTCCAACAGCTTTTCCTGGAACTCTCCTTTCATGCGCTGCACCGCGTGCCAAACCATGCTTGTGCCCCGGGAAGCTGTCGTAGAGCCGGTGGCGGGAACTTTTGCCGTGTCCCCGATACGAATAGTAACATCTTCCCTGGAACAGCCGAACGCTTCTGTCACTACCGCCTCAATCACCCCCGTTATCCCCTGTCCAAATTCTTCAAAACCAAAGGCGGCCTCAATGGTCCCCTCCGAGGTCAAAGAAAGTCTTCCTCCCGCTGGATCAAGCCGGCCGTATCCGAGTCCGCCGCCGTGCATTGTTATAGCAATTCCAGTGCCGTACTGCTTCCATTCTTTCTTTCGCCAGAGACGGGGAGGCTTTTTTTCCATCGCATTTAACACATGTTCGGCTCCCATTGTTGGTACAATGGTCTGCCCCAACGGTCCCGGGTCGTGTTCAGCGCGCAGGTTCATCTTTCGAAACTCGATAGGGGACACCTTTACTTTTTCGGCCAGACGATCGATTTGTCCTTCCAGTGCAAACGTCACCTGGTTGCCTCCAAAACCCCGGAATTCTCCGGATACTCCATTGTTTGTGAACACAGAAACTCCGTTCACTTCTACATGCGGGATGATGTAGGGACCGGCGGCATGTTCCACTGCAAAATCTAGAATAGCCGGGCCAAGGGTAGAGTAGGCTCCTGTATCAGCAGTAATTTCCACTTTATGAGCCAATATATGCCCTTCCTGATCTGTACCTGTCCTCATTGTGATTTTCATCGGGTGTCTTTTAATACCAGAGCGCATCGATTCGCTTCTCGTCTGATGGATTTTCACCGGAGCTCCGCTTTTTAGGGCAAGCAGAGCGGCGTAAGGCTGTACATTCAATTCATCCTTTCCGCCAAAGGACCCCCCCATTGGACTGGAGACAACTCGTATCCGTTCTTCTTCGATTCCTAGAATCCGGGATAATTGAAAACGATCTTTAAATCCATGCTGAGTCCCCATATACACCGAAATACCTCCATCTTCTTCCGGAGCAATGATCCCCCCTTCCGTTTCCATATACGTGTGCATCTGCCGGGGAACCTCATAGGTTTCCTCTACGATGCAGAAACACTGATTAAATCCCTTCTCACATTCTCCTTTTTGATACCCGTTGCGATGCAGAACATTTCCTTCCGGATGAAGCAGCGGGGCCTCGGATGATAAGCTTTTTTCCGGTGAATCGAGAACCGGGAGTTCTTCATATTTTATTTCAATGGCTTCCAGGGCAGCCTCCGCTTCTGCCGGCGTCTCCGCAGCAACAGCTGCAACGGCATCCCCGACATAACGCACCCTGTCTTCACACAACACCGGTTGATCCGGCATAACGATCCCAAACCCATTTACTGCAGGGACATCTTCATGGGTAATAACCGCTCTGACGCCCGGCATGGCTGCAGCTTTTTCCACGGATATACTGGTTATAAGAGCATGAGGAAACTCACTTCTTTTTATTTTTCCATACAGCATGCCATCCATGGAGCCGTCCGTTAAATATCTTAAACGTCCTGTTACTTTTGGAATCCCGTCGGGCCGTATTTGTTTATTATTGGCCGCTGCTCTCGGTTTTGGGTCCGTCATCCGTCTTTCTCCTTTCCTCCATTTCTTTCTGCATTGCTATATAACTGGGAGAGAATCAGATTGGCTGCGGTTTTCTGTTTATAGGCCGCAGAAAAAAAGTCATCGGATGGCGGGGTGAACGTGTCGAGCATCAGAGAGTATAACTCCTGCAGCGTTTCTAAGGAAAGATGACTACCGCACAGCCGGTTTTTCACTTCCTCAAGACACTGCGCCGGAATATTGCCTCCTCCTGCGGCCAAAGCCGCCTTTTGTACTCTCCCATCCTCTCCCAGCTCCATTCTCCCGGCAGCATTCACCACGGAGAGAGAAAAGGATTCCCTGCGGCCTACTTTATTATAAAAAGAGAAGGAACGTCGGTTTTCGTTTGTTGGATACGGAATCCAAAAAGCAGTCACTAAACCGTCAACCTTGTTTTCGAGAAAGTCAAGCACTGGAAGAGTATGAGGACTGCCTGCGTAAAAATAGGATACAGAGGCATCCAGTACCAGAAAGGCAGGAACAGTATCTCCTTTTTCATACATAAGATTACCACCGATCGTCCCCCTATTCCGCACAGCGGGGGCGGCTATATTCCGTACCGCCTCTGCCAGACATGGGAAGTATTGTTGTACTTCGTGACTTTTCCGGACGTCCGCTAGTGAGTTCAACGCTCCTATCCGCAAATAACTGCCCCTCCTGACAATTCCATTCATTTCGTTTATATTTTCCAGGCTGATTAGATGGGAAGGACAGGGAACTCCCTGCTCCCGCTGCATTTGAATGACCGTTCCTCCGGCAATAAAGGAGGCATTTTCTCCCCTGTTTCTTTTCTGCTCCCAGGCTTCTTCTACCTCACGAGGGAACCATATTACCGGTGAATCCTTGGTTCTTCCTGAAACTGCATATTCTCTAGCAGCCATCGGTAATCTTCCTTTGTATCCACATCATAAAAATCTCTCCCATCTTCATAGTTAATCGTTACTCCCTGTTCTCTCGGAAGTGTGTGAAACAAGGGGCGTGCCCCCTTATCTCCGGTCAGCTTTAATAACAAAGGAAACAAGCTCCGGGAAAAAATAACAGGGGGCTGTATCCTTTCCCGATACTTCGACGCTGTGTACCACTTTTCATATGTTTCATGCTGTTCCATGAGATCATTTATTGTTGTTTTCGAAAGATAGGGCTGATCGCCAAGCAATATCATAACCGCCTCTGCATGCCGGGCATTGGCAGCTTTCACTCCGCTCCCTATCGAATGGGCCTGGCCTTGTGGGGCCTGCGGGCTTTGGACCTGCATCCACTGTGTTTCACGGGCCCGCAGATCACGGTCTACCCAGTTCAAGGAATCCTCCGGCTTTGTCACTACTAAAATATGTTCAAGATTGGACTCCACCGCTGTTCTAAGCCCCATGCTTCCAATCGTTGTTTGGCCGAGGGGCAGGTCTAATTTTGATTCTCCCATTCTGCTGCTTTTTCCAGCTGCCAAAAAAATACCGGTCATTTTTTTATTACTCATGTCATCACCACAGGCTGGGAGGTCCGTTCTTTTGAACGCATAATCAATTCCGATACAATACTGACGGCTATTTCATCCGGACCTTCCGCAGCGATAGACAGGCCTGCGGGTGTGTTTATTTCTTCCGGTATCCTGCCGCCATCAAGCAGCCTCGCGGTTCTCGAACGTGACCCAAGTACTCCTAAATATTTAAGCTTTTTCTCCATTAGAAAAGGCAGTAACTCTTTGTCTCTTTGAAAATGGTGAGTCAAAAGCACCGCGTAATCATTTGGACCGATAGAGAGACTGTTTTTAAGCTCCTCCGGAAAACCGACAACGAGCGTGTCAGCCTCTGGAAAAAATGCTTCGCTGCATAATGCGGGTCTCCAATCACTTACGGTAACGGAAAAGCCTGAACGGGCAGCCAGGTGAACCAGAGGACGGGCGTCCGTATTTGCTCCAAATACGAAAAGGCGGGGTTTTGGCTCAAAACGATGGAAGTATACATGGTCCCCGCTTTCTTCTATCTCCTTCACACCGCTTTTTTCCGCTATCCATGACTCCGGCCCAAAGCCGGACCAAGTCCCAAAACTATCATTTGCTGTCTGGTAGAGTGTTTCCAACTGCTCCGGGAGAGACGTCAGTTTTTTTGCCATATACACCGTTTGCCCTTGTTCCAGGAAGTCTTTCAGACGACGCATATGGGTAAACATTACCTCATTTATGGGTTCCAACAATACTTGGATGACACCATTGCAGCCTGATCCCTCTCCCCACGATAATTCCTCCTCCCCTTTCATATCATAGGTCATTAAACGAGGGCCATGTCTCCATATGTCCTCAAAGCGGGCATGAATATCATCCTCCAGACACCCTCCGCTTAAGAGGCCGATTTGGAAACCATCTGCCTGAACAAGCATGGAAGTGCCTTCTTTACGATAGGCAGACCCTTCCACATGGATAATAGTGGCTAATACAGCCTGTTCCGGTTTGTTCAAAACATGTTTCAGAATAGAATGAATATCTTCCATCTTGTCATCTCTCCTGTACCGTATGTGCAAGATGGCTCACGAGCCGCTGGACAGCAGTATTGGAGGCTTGCAGCACACTATTTTTGTCCATTGTCTTCATCTCTCTGTTTTCCATGACAATCTTTCCATCAATGATGGTTGTTTCTACATCCCGGGCCGAAGCGGAATAGACAATACGCGAAACCGGATCCACCGTTTCCGAAGGATAGCTGTGAAAGGTGTTTAAGTCAAGAAGAAATAAATCCGCCTTTTTCCCTTCTTCCAGACTTCCTATCTCGTGTTCCAGTCCAAGGGCTTCCGCTCCTCTTATCGTCGCCATTTTCAAGACCTCCTCCGCCGGCATGGAAGCCGGACCGTAGTATGGTTTTGGGAGCAGGGCCGCCAGTTTAATTTCCTGAAACATATCCATCGTATTGTTGCAGGGAGCACCGTCTGCTCCAAGGCTGACCGAAGCCCCATCCTTGGTGAGGCCGTGTACATCGGCAATCCCGGAGGCCAGTTTCAGATTGGAGCCTGGGCAGTGAGTCATCTTCACTTTCTTATCCCGGATAATCCGCTTTTCGTTATCATTTAACCAGATGCAGTGAGCCAGCACGAGGCGTTCATTCGCGAGTCCGATGTGATCCAGATACTCCACGTTTTTCATTCCGTGCCTTGCCTCTACGATACTCACTTCCCCCTCATTTTCTGAAGCATGGGTATGAACAAGGACATTGTATTCGGCGGAAAGATCACGGACTCTCGTTAAGAGCTCCTCGGTACAGGAAACAACAAACCTTGGACAGAACGCGTACTGAATCCGGTTATGATCAAAACCGTGCCATTTTTCTAACAGACGAACGCTTTCTTCTATCGATGTGTTCGTA
Organism: Salibacterium aidingense DSM 18341; assembly: GCF_000429685.1. Lineage (GTDB taxonomy): Bacteria > Bacillota > Bacilli > Bacillales > Marinococcaceae > Salibacterium > Salibacterium aidingense. The sequence continues at coordinate 39,451 of NZ_AUCI01000020.1, read as the reverse complement.
TTTTCTAACAAGGGGGACGGGAGATCTTCTCCCAGGTCCATCATGACCTTTCCGGATAACGCCCGGATTCCTGTTTCAGCCATTGCTTCAAAGGCAGCATCTGTATGATGCACCGTTTCCATGTCCATGATGGTCGTTGTTCCTCCCTCGATCAGCTCTCCGATGCCAAGTTTGGCCGAGCGATAAAGAGAGTCCCAGTCATGAGCAGCCTCCAGCGGCCACATTTTCTTTTTCAGCCAATCCAGCAGCTCCATATCATCCGCCTGCCCGCGGAAGAGCGTCTGGCACAAATGAATATGAGTCTGGATAAATCCCGGAAGGACCGTCTTTCCCTCAGCATCAATGACCTTCGTCCCCGGGGGCACAACATTCGTTAAATCGTTTCCGATTTTTGCTATTTTGTTCTGTTCTATTACTATATCGCCATAAACGATGTCCATCTTTTCATTCATCGTGACAATCTCAGCGTTTTTTATTAATATAGTCTCCATCCAGGTCTCCCCCTCCTACTTTTGGTTAAAAAAAACCGGAGAAATGCATATAGCCCTGTGACTACAAGCCTTCCCCGGTTTCTTTGTTTCTCCGCCCAGCAGAGATAAAGCCACCGACCTTTTTAAAAGGAAAACCGCCCGCATCAGCAGTGCCGTTTCCTTTTGTTATCGTTAGAATATAAGAATTTTGTGGTGTTGTCATAAGGTTTGTTACATTATCTCCGCTATTTTTTACTTAAGAAGATAAATGACTGCGGCAGCTTCTTCGGTTTCAGGGTCAAAATCTTTCAGGATTGTTTTCACCTGAAGTTCCAGTTCGCTTTCCAGCTGCTTTTTCAGCCTGCTCTTAAATTCCTCGATTAGGGTGGTATCTACGGATAAAGAGAGAGGCGGGTTCTTCTGATCGATCACAGATAGGGCCGGCACTCGCTGATGTTGGCCAAAAATGACAATTTTATCCTCCATCATTTCAACTTTCTGCTTCCTTACGCCTATCCCGTACATCTCCTGGTTTACTTTATTATATAAACGGGCGATCTGCTGACGTTGTGACTTGCTGTGCGTTTCGTCTGCCATATTTTGTCCCTCCTGCGCCCCCAAAGGGAAAAGCCAGCACGGAATGCTTTCCGTCACTGACTTCCAATGCCTGTATTTATTCAGACAAATATTCTGTTGTATATACTTCCTCCGGGTCGACCTGTTCATCGAGCAGTTCCAGTTCGTATAATTGATCGATTAACTCGCCCCAGCGTTCTTCTGTCATATGTCCAACTCCGTTTTCTTCGGCATCCCCGCCATAAACAAAGTCATGCTGGGCTTCACTTTCAAACTTTAATTCTTCCAGGGCAATATTTTCATTTGCTTCATGAATCACTTCATTTACTTCCTCATAATTTTCTTCATAATAGTCCCAGCCCGGACGGTAGGCGTTCATGAATTGTTCCACCGTTTCTTTATTTTGTTCTAAATAATCTCTCGTCACAAAGAGTACGACATTATACGGATCATATCCTGCCTCGGAAATCAGGGTTGTGTCCACGTCTACCCCTTCCCGTTCCATAAAATAAGGTTCGGAAGTAACAAAAGACTGGCTGATCGATTCTGGTTCATTCATAAACTGCGTATATTCCCCCGTATAGGTTAACTGTTCGACGTCACTTAAATCATATTGGCTCTTTAAGTATTCCCAATACGGGATACCTGCTTCAACATACGCTTTCCTGCCGTTCATATCCTCAAAACCGTCCAGTCCCGCATCGGAGTGATACATGAAAGCCTGGGGACTGTTTTGAAGGGAGGCCGCCAGTGCAACCAGTTCCATCCCCTGATTTCTTGCCATTAATAACTGATCAGCGTGCGCCAGACCAAACTCAGCGTCTCCGGCTGCTACCATTTGTAAGGTGGATACCTCCGGCCCTCCCGGCTGAACTTCTATATCCAGCCCGTTTTCTTCAAAATACCCTTCTGACTGAGCGGCAAAAAATCCTCCCATCTGACTTTTAGGAAACCAGTTCAACACCAGGGTTACTGGCTCCAGCTCTTCCGATTCAGCTGTTGAGCCCTCTTCTGATGTTACATCTTCTGAACCGGAGATTTCCTCCGTTCCCCCTCCACAGGCAGCAAGCATGAACAAGAAAGCAATACTGCCATGTATTCTTATTATTTTAGGTACATGAAATCCGATCCCCATAATAACCCCCCTCTTTTTCTTCGATACCTATTGTTCTTTTTTCATTGCAGATTCGTGCCACGACCCCAGAATTTTATTGGATACGAGGTTAACCAGCAGATAAAAACTGACTCCCAGCACGGCACCGGCGATAGCACAGGCAAAGATAAATGAGGTATTGACCTGAATCGCAGATACCGTAATAGCATATCCCAGACCACCTTCTCCACCGCCGACACCGGCCACGTATTCCCCGACAATCGCTCCAACAATCGATAACGTGCAGGAAATTTTCAAACCAGCCATAATGAAGGGCATGGCGGAAGGGATACGAAGCTTCCACATTTTCTGCCATTTCGAAGCATTGTACAGAGAAAACAGATCATCCATTTCTTTATCTACAGAATTCAATCCCATTAATGTATTCGAAATGACCGGAAAAAAACCGATTAAAAAGGCAACAACAACAATCGCATTAAACCCGGCCCCGAACCAGATGACGACAATTGGCGCAACAGCAACCACCGGCAGGGTTTGTAATATGATCGCATACGGATAGATGCTCCGCTCGATAATTTTAGAACTGGCTAAGATAATCGAAACGATAATACCGATGACCGCGCTTAAAAGAAAGCCGATGACCGATTCCAACACCGTGATTTGTACTGCTTGCCGAAGCAGGGACCAGTCACTTACTGCCGCATTGATTACATCCGTAGGCTTCGGAAAAATATAATGCGGCATCCCAATCAGCAGCGGAACCGTCTGCCACAGTGCCGCGAAAATAATAAACGCGATGATTGGACCGAGAAAGTAATTCATAAACTTCACTCCGAAATACTTCCCCTTGGTTCCTTTTTTGGACGAGGTGATCATTTCTTTTTTGGCTGCTTCTGCAGACGACATACTCATTATCCGATCCCCCTTTTATCCAGACTGTTTTCCAATTGATCCGACGCTTTTTTGACATAAGCCGAAAACTCTTGATCCGTTCGGCTGATAGCATGTCTTGGGTAAGGCAGGTTAACATCAATGACAGAGCTTAATCGTCCCGGTCCGGCTGACATCACAGCAATTCTTGTAGAAAGGTAAACTGCCTCAAACACGTTATGGGTAACAAATAAGATCGTTGTTTTTTCTTTTTCCCAAATTTCCAACAATTCTAATTGCAGACTTTGCCTTGTCATTTCATCTAATGCCGCGAAAGGTTCGTCCATTAAAAGCAGCTTTGGTTTCGCAGCAAGAGCCCGGGCAATGGACACTCTCATTTTCATACCTCCAGATAATTCACGCGGATAGGATGTCGCATAATCCTTCAACCCCACCATTTCCAGGACACGGCAGGCCTCTGCCTTTGCTTCCTTTTTGGAGGTCCCTCTCAGTTCAAGGGGCAGCACCACATTGTCTATCACTTTCCGCCATGGCAGCAGATTCGGCTCTTGAAAAACAAATGCTATGTCATTGGTGTTGCGGATGGTTTCTTTAGGATCTTTGTTAAATACCTTTACCTCACCGGAGCTTGCTTCAGCCAGTCCTGCCGTCATCCGCAGGGCTGTTGATTTTCCACAGCCGGAAGGTCCGAGAAATGTCAGGAACTCACCTTCTCCAATGGTCAAGTCAAACTGATCCAAAGCAACGGTACCATTACTGAAAACCTTGCTCATCTGGCGAAAAGCCACCATTTCTTTCTTATTTGTCTGCAAGAGATGTCCCTCCTTTAAATCAAAATCTCCCTTTGTTCTACACCCGGCCATCCATTCCAACACCTTGGCTTTCGGTATTTTCTTGATAACCACATCTTAAGGTCTCCTGCTTTCAACGTCATTGTATATCCTGTCTAAAAACCAGACATTCATTTGGTCGAAAAAACTAACTATTCCTCCTCTAACTCCAGGGCTTTTTATTCTGTCTGAAAGCTCATTTGAATGTTTTTTGGCTAAGTGACAGTAGTTATGGAGATTGATTTAGGCAATCCAACCCAAAAACCATCCTGCCTTGGATATGTAAGAATTGTTTACACAGAAATTCAGGTTTAATGAAGAAAAGCGGAGATAAAAAAATTTGATATCCCGCAGGAAGTGGCTTTCTTCTGAGGAGGCTCGAGCCGTGCCCGCGGAAAGCGACCTATTTTGACGCAGCGATAGAACAATACACAAAAATCCGAACGATTTATGGAAAAAATCGTTCGGATTTTTTGTCCTTGATAATGTTTGTTCCCAGACTCCTGCTTCATTCTTTTTATACATCTTCCATTCGAAACGCTGGAACCAGCCCTTCTTCTGCCGCCCGTCCCAAAAAGGAACGGATGGCGGCAAATCCGTCTTCCCCCAGGTCTCTTGTGAATTCATTGACATATAAATCAATATGCTGGCGGGCTACATTCGGAGACATTTCCTGGGAATGCTCCATCACATACTCCCTGGAGTCTTCGGGATATTCCCATGCATAGTCCACGGACTCCCGTATCCATTTTTCTACTTTTTTATGATCCAAGGAACGTTTCGCGATAATCGCTCCCAACGGAATTGGCAGACCTGTATCCTCTTCCCACCACTCTCCCAGATCCTGAAGCATATGTAAGCCGTAGTCAGGATACGTAAAGCGTGCTTCATGAATCACAAGACCGGCATCTACTTCTCCTGTTTGCACAGCCGGCATGATGTCCTCAAAGGACATGATCTTAATTTCTCCTACGTTTTCCGTCAGTTTCTGTGCGGTCCACAGCCGGAACAGCAGATAAGCCGTAGAACGATCACTCGGCACGGCAATCGTCCGTCCTGAGAGAAAAGAAGGGCCGTGTTCTTTTTCTGCTGTTAACACCAATGGTCCGCATCCTCTTCCCAATGCGCCTCCGCAGGAAAGCAGCCGGTAATGGTCCAGCACCCACGGCAGCGCAGCATACGATATTTTCATCACTTCCGGGCCTTCTCGATGGGCTGCCCAATAATTGGTTTGATCGATATCGGCATAAGTCACATGAACCTCCGGTGCATCGGGAAGCTTCCCATGGACCAAAGCGTGAAACGTAAAGGTATCATTCGGACATGAAGAAAAAGCTATATTCAATTTAAAAAACCTCCTGCAATATCGGACTTACCTGTTCCAAAGCTGTCAGCGCCTCCCTGATATTCCAGTTTTCGCGGTCGCGGGGACCGACCGTGTTGGAAATCGACCGCAGTTCAAACGCTGGGATGTTTTTTCTTCGGGCTGCTGCTGCTACCCCATACCCTTCCATAGCCTCTGCTTTTGCTCCCGGAAAACGCTGCAGCAGTTTTTGAGCCGTCGCTTCCGAGCCCGTTGCTGTCATCGTCGTCAGTACAGGGCCCGTATCAACAGCCCGCCCCACTGTTTCTGCTTTTTTCAACAATTGTTCTACGTAAAAAGCGTCACATGTGTAACGGCATCGTCCCAAATTTAAATCCTCTAAGGAAAAAAAAGCATCTTTGGTTTCGGAACCAGCGTCCGCCGACACCATGACACTTGCAATAACAATGGAACCAGCGGCTGCAGAAAGATCAAAACCACCGGCAATGCCGGAGCTGACCACCGCTTTATACTCGTCATCATGCAGCGCCAGTGCCGTACTTACGGCAGCATCTGCCAAACCTACACCGCCGGCGATTACATCAAAACGAGGATTGTCTCCCAATCCTTTATGTACAGCGTCCCTTTCCTGGTCCACTGCTGTCACAATTAATATTTTATTTCCTGCCATGTTGTGAAACTCCTTTGCTGCAATTACACCTTTACTTATCATATCATGATCCCACGCCGCTGTCCTGCCATGAAAATTTTCTCAGATTTTGAATCACAATAAAAAATCCCCCTTCATAGGGGGAAGAAAGATGGATGAATTTAGGACAGGCTTTTAGGGGAGGGAAGCGATATAGTCCGTCCCTGTTTAGCCCAGGTTATATCCTCTTTTTCGCTGGGAGTTTCCCAGTCATCATAGCATTGCTTTAGTAAGATATTTAAATCTTTCACGGAACGCATTCGGGAATCCGGTTCATATTGAAGCCGTTCTTCAGGAAAAAGAGCCGCTTCCGGCACAGATTCATGCAGAGCGCGGATCGTCTGGACGTGAGTAAGCGCAGCTTCTGGTCCACAAACCGTTTCGGTTTTCTGCTGCTGAACAGCGTCTATACAATGATAAAGTTTATGCGCCCGTTCTTTTTCAGGATCCCCGTAGGAGACTTGAGTACCGTCTTGAAACTCTGCCAGAATTTCCTCGTTTTTCACATATGAAAGCACCGCTTTTTCAAACACATACTCGTACACCGGGCCAAGTTCTTCGGTGACGGCATGGGTGGCATAGTAATAAACCTGCGTGCCCCCGTCCATTTCTCCTTTCAATACACACGTATCAAATGTTTCTATGTTATTGGCACGATATAATTCGGCTGTCAGTGTCTTTAATGCTGCACTTCTTTCAGGACGCTCCCCAAGAATATAAAACATATTGTGGAGAAAGTGAGACGTAGCGTTGTTAGCAACGCTGTCAAATATCGGGGTTCCCTCTCTGGAATACTTTTTCCCAGCCCAGGAAGCCCTTTCATAATAATTTTCCGAACGAGGCCATAATACCAGCGTTTTCATGCGCAGCGGTTTCCCAAAGATCCCTGCGGCAATATCTTTTTTCAACTTCTGAATAACATCACTAAAGGACCAGTCAAACCCTATTGCTACAAATTTATTTTTTTCTTTTTTCAGTCTGATCATTTGTTCAGCATCTTCCACGCTTGGTGTCATTGGCTTTTCACATAAGACATTACTTCCATTTTCCAGGGCACAAATCGTCTGCCCGGTATGAAAATGAATCGGTGTGGAGATCACAGCCAAGTCCGCCTGGCAATCCTGATAAAAGGACTCCAATGAGGAATACACAGGAATATTGTTTGCTTTGATTTCCTCATAATAATTGCTGTTTTCCGGGGCGATGTCCACGACACCCTGAATGCTGTCAAACATGGCATGGTTCCATAGTTCCTTTAAGTAATGATTGCCGTAACCTCCGATTCCAACAAGAACGATAGATACGGATTTTCCCATAAGCTCCTCCTCTATTCCCTATTCCACACGGACCGCCCTCTGTTGAGCGGTAAGACATAATTCCGCTGCCTTAAAGGCGTGATCCTGGGTCATTGCATTTTCCGTATGATGTAAACAATCAAGAATGAGATTCCGGTAAAAAGGGAACCCAACCCTGCCCCGCAGCGAGTAGTGTCTTTCCCCCTGCTGGTTTACCAAAAATAAATGATCTCCTTCTTCTTCTTTTGCCACATTTAAATTTTTGCGCAGTTCAATATAACCTTCTGTCCCAAGAATAATGGTCCGCCCGTCTCCCCAGGATCGCAGACCGTCCGGGGTCAGCCAATCCACACGAAAATAGTTGACTGCTCCGTTATCCGCAACCAGGGAAGCATCTCCGAAGTCTTCCAATTCGGGATACTTTTTGTTGGCATAGTTGGCCACTTTACTGGCTTCCACCCGTGCATCAGAAGCCCCGCTAAACGTAAGAAATTGTTCAATTTGATGACTGCCAATATCGCATAAAATGCCGCCATACTTTTCTTTCTCAAAAAACCATGGCGGACGGGCCGGGGCGTTTAATCGGTGCGGCCCTGTGCCTATCACCTGAACGACCCGGCCGATGGCGCCTTTTTCAATGAGCTGGCCGGCAAAAACGGCACTTTCCACTGCAACTCTTTCACTGTAATTCACTGCCCATTTTAACCCGGTTTCTTTTGTTTTTGCTTTTGCTTTTTTCAATTGGTCCAGGGTGGTAAAAGGGGCCTTTGCTGTAAAAAAGTGCTTCCCGGCTTCCTGAACTTCCAAACCGAGATCACCACGGGCGGAGGTTACGGGGGCGGCAGCGACGAGCTGCACCTCGTCATCTTCAAGAATATCGCTTTTTGCAGCTGCTGCCTCAGCCTGTGGAAATTTTTCCTGAAACGTTCTTACTTTTTCCGGATCAGAATCATACACCCATTTCACTTTTGCCCCGGCTTCTGTTAATTTCTCACACATCCCATTAATATGTCCGTGATCGAGTCCGACGGCCGCAATCAAAAACTCGCCGGGATTCACAGCACGGCCCGGTTTCGGTTCAGGTTCGTAATCTAGTTTAGTTGCTGGTGTCATCCGCAAGCTCTCCTTCCATTTACTGCGAAGGTAATGTTATAAAAATTATAAGGAATGGCTGCACTTCTGTCTTATTAATGAGGAGAACAATTCTCATTTTCGGAACTCATTTTCACGAATTCTTTTTATATTCTGTAGGAGTGTAGCCGGTATGCTTTTTAAACACCTGGCTGAAATAACGGGGATTATTTCCGAACCCAACTTTTTCTGCTACTTCAAACATCTTCACTTCGTCCGACTTATCAATAAAATGAACCGCCTGCTCCATCCGTTCTCTCATTAAATAGGTGGAAAATTTCTCTCCTGTCTCTTTTTTAAATAACTTTCCCAGGTAATCGGAGTTCATATAAAATACATCAGAAGCAATGCTGGAAAGGGACAGGGACTCATCATCCAGATGCTGTTTCGCATAGTCCATCACTTGGTTTACAAGCTGGTTTTGGGTATTTCTTTTAGTGGTATAATTAGTCTCCGCAATCTCCAGAGCAATTTTTTCCATAAATGTTTCAATTTCCGGGAGGGAAGAAAACGTATGAAAGCGGGGGACATAGTCAAATAATTGTTCCATCGTTTCTTTATCTGTCTGACGCATTAATGACATAAATAATTCCAGACAGTGGGAACGCACGACCTGTACATCAAATTTCGCTTTCTGTAAAGTATTAAAAAAATATTGAAGATATTCAGCGGTTTCTTCTTTATTCCCGCTGCGTATGGCGAGCAGGAGAGATTCATGATCGATAGACAGACCTTTTACTCCCTGTTCTCCCTCTTTAATATCCTCAGAAGTAACAATACCTCCCCGCCCCAGATAAAAACGGTGCGAAAGGCCTTCCAATACTTCCTGATACAGCAGATGCAGCTGAGTGATATTGCCCGTTCCGCTTATAGCTGTCGTAAAACTTCCATGGTCCAGGGACTTCCATTCGTTTTTCACGGCTTTAATGTGATCAATTAACGTTTTCGTTTCACTTCCTTCCACCAGCAGTACTACCCGCTCGGATATAATAGTGGAAAGCAAAATCTCCTGACATTCTGCAATCTGGTTATTCAGTATTTCCTTTAAGGTGAATAAATGCTCATACTCAAACGCTTCATCAATGACACAGCCAACCAGGCGGAACGTCTCCCATCGGGTATCCAGTCCGAACAATTCCTGATAATAAGTCCATTCCTTAATATCGTATTTTTTATTGATGATAAACTCTCTTAAAAACTGTTCTTTTGCTTTAGGAATGACCTTATGCAGATTCGTTCGAATATTTTCAATAAACTCTTCTTTCTCCTTTGATTTTTCCAGATCCTGAACGACTTCTCTGATCGCCTCTTCAATTTTTGTCTCATTGCTTGGTTTCAAAAGATAGTGTTTGACTCCACATTTCATGGCTGTTTTTGCAAATTCAAATTCATCATAGCCCGAAAGAACAATAAAACGTGTGGAAGGAAATTGTTCATGGACTTTTTCGATCAATTCAATACCATTTAAACCAGGCATTTTAATATCCGTCAGTACAATATCCGGAGGGTTCTTCTGGATCATCTCATAGGCCATCCGGCCATTGTAAGCCTTGCTGGAAAGACGTGTCCCGCAGCTTTCCCAGTCAACCATCGTAACAATACCCTCCAGGATGTTCACCTCGTCATCCACAACCATTATTTCATACATCCAACTCATCCCTTCATATATGGCAGTGTAATCGTGACCACCGTTCCTCCTTCCTTGCCGCTTTTGATGCTTACCCCGCCATCTTCTCCAAACATCAGATGAATCCTTTCATTAATGTTATACAATCCAATGCCTGACCCTTTTGGCTTCACGTTGCCTTCATGAATCTGGTGAATCGTTTCTTCATCAATCCCAGGTCCGTTATCACGGATAACGATCTCAACTTTTTCTTCCTGAGCAGCGATGTGGACGGTAATCGTACAGGGATCCATCATTTCTTCCAGACCATGCTGAATCGCATTTTCCACAATCGGCTGGATTGTAAGTTTAGGAATACTTAGTTCTTCCACACCCGTCTCCCGCTGCAATTCAAACGTTAGTCTTTCGCCGTACCGGAACTTTTGAATGGTTATATAGTTTTCTACTATTTCCAGCTCTTCTGCAATTTTTATTAATGGTTTTTTCTTGCTTATGATATTTCTCATCATGCTTCCAAGAGCTTCAGCCATCGTTGAGATTTTTTCCTGCTGGTTCATTTTGGCCATCCAGTGGATGGAATCTAACGTATTATATAAAAAATGGGGATTAATCTGGGATTGCAGTGCCTTGTATTCCGTTTCTTTAATGACAAGCTGTTTTGTATAATTTTCTTTAATCAGTTCATTAATCTTATCCAGCATAATATGAAAGTTCCGCTGCAGATCGCCAATTTCATCTTTTAAATAAGCAGTTTTTTTGTATTCCACCTGGTCGAAATTTCCCTGCTGCACTTTCTTCATACGCTGCGTCAACGCCTCAATCGGTCTGGAAATGGCTTTGGCCGACTGACGGCTTATAAAAATTGTTATGACAATAACAAGCAGTAAATAACCTGTCATCAACTGATAAATCAGGCTTTTTTGACTGTCGACATCTTCAAAGGGAAGAGTGTTGTAATACGTGAGATTGTAATAACGAGAAGGCTGATGGGTCACAAAAAATTCTTCATGATCAACTTCTGTGATGGTGTACTCATTATCCTGCGGGATATCTAAAAATGTGTTAATTGTGTTGGACTCAAACGTATCAGAATATATAACCTCGCCTTCTTTGGTCAGGACAAAATTTTTATCGGTTGTAATATTCAAAGTCCGGTTTATCATATCTTCCAGGTCAATCATGACTACAAAGTAACCCAGATGATCCAGAGCCAGGTTCTCCTGTTTTCGAATCTCTCTCGCCGCAATAAGAACTTCTTCCTCCGGATATCCTTTCCAAATATTCCCTCCCCCAACCTCTTCAATTCTGCTTATTAATTGATCCATATTTATTTCTATATCGGGCGAGAAGCCTGCGTTTATGAAATTTCCCTGCCCATCTACTACCAGCATGGAAGAAATATAGGATTCCTGATTCAAGTATAAGTTCAATCTGTTCACCAGATTCATGCGTGCCCGGTAGGACGTATAGCTGTTCTCCACATTGGTGAGCTGCTCCACATATACCTGGATACTCGGATCTGTAATGATTTGAAAAGAATAATCCTCCATATTCTTTAATTCGTTATCAAGTACGTTGGATGCTAGATGAAGGTTGCTGGCTGCTTCATCATAGATTTTCTCTTCATAGATCTCAGACAACAAATAAAAAATAAGAAGCCCCATGACCCCGAACATGGCCATCAGCAAAAATGTTAAGGAGAACAGCTTATTGCGGATTTTGGTAAACCGGTTAAAAATATTGGTTGGATGAAGCATCTTCATATAGGACATAAATCGGTTTAGGATACTCTTTTTTTCCCTTCTTTCTGTCAACAGGCACTCCTCCTGTCACTGCATCTCCTGGCTTCTTTTTTTAGAAAATCTGAGTTTATTTTTCCCCCGGTATACTAATAAAATAACAGTTACTAGTCCTGCCGTTTCCCCTATGGATGCCGCAATCGCACCGCTTGCTCCATTCCACCCTGGGAAAGCGTTTACAAGTAAAGCCAATACCAGAGTGACAACGACCAGGTTTACCGTCTGACTGACCATCATCCTGGGTGTCCTGCGTTCCAGCATAATAAATCCATTAAAAAAATCAACCCAGGGGAAGACCAGAACTTTAAGAATAAAAAACTGCAGCACCACCAGTGTTGGTTCCGCCAGGCCCGGTTCCGCTCCCATAATAACCTTCATAAACCATAATCCTGCAGGAGTAAAGGATATGAAAAGAAGCAGCAGGGTCGGAGCCATGCTTAAAAACATAGTAAATTTCCATACTTTTGAACGATCCCTTTGATGAAATTGTAGCACAATTTGATGCGTATACATAAAAAAACTTAACATTAATTGCGAGATAGTAAAGGCAAGCGCAAAGGAAGCTATACTAATTTCCATATCTCTGCTTTGCGAAAGAAAAATATAAATTAAAGGCTGAAGCATGGTTTGAAATAAAAAATATACGACCAGGGGTATGTAAAAAGGCATAATATCTTTTTTATATAATACTTCAGACGAGTCTTCGGTGTTTTTTAGAATCGCATGACCTTTCCAAACACTGATGACACATTCTATAAACATCCCCGTTAAAAAAATGGCCGCACCAGCCATACTGGTTATATGGTCGGTGGCAATAAACCAGTACGAAACCAGGAACATGCCGGCCACCCGGACAATAACACCAATGGTAAGCCATTTTGTCTGCAGGTGCTGAATAATAATTCCCTGATAAATCCCGCGGATGCCTGAAAAAATAATCACAAAGGTGATTACAAAAAATGTCAAAGAAATGGTACGCACCATGTTTTCATCTGCATTGAATAAGTGAACAAACATCCATCGTCCCGCCGGGGTAAAACTGATCACCATGCTTACCGACATCATGATAATGGTGACATATACAAATACAAGAAACAGCGGTTTAAATGTACTTCTCCCACGTACGAGAGCAGAACTCGTCTGTCTGAACACAATCATCGGTTTTTCCACGATCCCAAACATAGAAAAGGCCACCGCATAGCAGGCCACAATAAAGGCAGCATTATCCCCCCGGCTTAACGTTCCGTTAATGATAATGTGAGTGATCGAGGTCAGACTGGAGGAAATGCCTAAAGGAATAAAAAACGCCGCAAGCGTTTTATACGTAATGCCAGAAGACTTTTGATTCACTATCCTTCCCTTCTTCCCCGGAAAATGTCCATTACTTCACTTGTCTTAGTGGAGCTCCTTCCTTTTTTTCCTGTTTTTTAGCATACATTTGAACCAGCCGCCCGGCAAACGAGGCAAGAAATTGTTGAAAAACAATTGCCAATACGACAGGAAGGGCAGCTGCAGGGGGGAAATAGGTAACCGCAATCGTGGCACCGACCCCTGTGTTACGCATACCGGCAGTATACATTAAGCTGACCGCCGTCGCATCTTCCCATTTGAACACTTTGGCTGCTGTAAAACCTAATATATATGCAGCACAGGCAATTCCAAACACCAGAAAAAACAAAAAAATCAAACGCATCGATATCGTTTGAAAGTACGGAGCCACGACAGCACTATTAATTAGGATGACAATCAGAACCCCTATTTTTGAAAACGGTGCAAGGAAACTCCCTGTTCTTTGGGCCTTTGTTTCGCTGATCCGGTTAAATAGGACAGCAGCCAGTGACGGCAGCACCACCATCCAAAAAAGCCCGAGCATAATACCGGGAACATCCATGGAGACCTGCGTGCCGACAAGAATATTCAGGGTCACCGGCACAAGCAACGGAGATACCATCGTATTAAGGATGACGATGGTCACGGTCAGGCCCGTATTGGCTTTGTTAATATCACTCCACATAATCGTGATCACACCGGTCGGAATAGTAAATGCAAGAACAAGACCGGCAATGAGCAAGATATCATCAGTAAAAAAGATTAATCCACTCGTGTAAGCAATCACCGGGACAATAACCTGCAGCAGGAGCATGCCGGTAATCACAGGGAATGGAAATAAAATCGCCTGTTTCACCTGCAGCAGGTTCAGACGAAGACAGCTGGAAAAACTGACAAAAGCAAATATCCATTTCACCCACCCTGCCAGCACCTGCGCCCCTGATAACACGGTGACGCCAAGCAGGACAATAAGAGGGATAAGGTAAGGCAACAACTTCTCCAAATACATATTAAACTGTTTCATACAGAAAACCCTCTTCCTAAAGGATGGAATAAAGATAGGAGCGGGCTTTCAACGCCGCTTCATCGGGACGTGGAAGTCCCGTACACTCCAATGCTATATCTCCTTGATAATCTATTACTTTTAACGTATCCAGAAATGTTTTAAAATCAAAAAAACCATTGCCCGGATACAGCCGGTTGTTATCCGCTGCATGCACGTGCCCAATGTAATCCCGGACCTCCAGCATCGATGCCGGGATGCTGTTTTCTTCCATATTCATATGGAAGGTATCGATATGAAGCTTTAAATAGTCGGTATCAAATTCACGAATAAACGCTGTTGTCTCCTGGAGCGTATTCAGGACATCACTTTCGTATCGATTTATGGCTTCAAGTACTATCAGGACCTGCCGGCTTTCCGCATAATCGACACACTCCTGCAGCGCTTCCATTACATTCTTCTCATACTCTTCCCTGCTGCCGCAGTCTTTGATCTGCCCTTTCATTAAACCAATAATAACCAGGCAGTTCCATTTAGAAGCGAGCGAAATATGACCTTTCAACCGTTCTACTGCCTGCCGCCTGACAGCTGGATTGGAATCACTAAGGGATAAACGGTCCATTCCATATCCCAGACCGGTTCCGATAGAAGACACCTCTACCTTATACGTGTCACACGCATGCCGAACAGCATCCGCGTCGATATTTTCCGGATGGCGGATATGCAGTTCCACGGCTTCATACCCAATCTCTGATGCTTTTTTTATATGAGTAATAATATCCCCCTTATAAACAAAGGGAGCCTGTTCCGGTGCTTCCTCCGATATACTGACACTCAACCTCACAGTTATCACCATTATTCTATTTTTTATAATACCTATGCGGGGACGTTTTCATAATCCTGGCGGCTGGGAGCTTCAATCTGCATTTTCTTCAAGGACTGATAAACAAGCCACATGTTAATCTGCGCAAGTAAGCTCACCCCGCAGATCGGGATAAATCCCGGAAAGGAAATAAAGAAATAGTAAGCCGCAAGCAGCGAAACAATCATCAAAATCACATTGGCAACATTAATAAAACTGAGTGCAATGGAATATTTAATATACTGCAGGAATTTCATTTGATAATGGACGTACGTTGGAAAAATATACAGCAGCATAAAAATAAACACAATGCCTATCACGGTCATTACTACATTAAGACCAGTAAAAACAGCTCCGTCAAAGGCACGAAAGAAGTTCAAATTAAAATACCAAAGCAGGCCGAACCCGATTAAGGAAAGGCCAAGAAGGTTTGCCTTAAAAAATTCTTTTCGAAAGACCTTCCAGAACGTACGAAAGACGGGTACCTCTTCTTCACCGAGACACGTTCGTCTGGCTACAGCAAACAATGCGACAGTACTGGGAGCGATACCAAACACAACACCTCCCAGTATAGTACAGGCTGCCCACATTACATTAAGATAGAAAAAATAACAGACCCATCTGCAAAAAGAGATAATAAACGTAAACAGCAGACCACCTTTTCCCATTCCAAGTCCTCCTTTACTTCAGTGTTTTCTTTGCTGCCAATAGTTCTTCGATCCGAACCGGCTCCTTCTGCTCCACCGACCTCCACACCGCTTCTCCCGCGGCTACTGCCAGAGCACCGTCTTTACTGCCTGAGAGAATCGTATATGCCCGCTTCGGGTCTTCCCCCAAAAAGATGTCCTCTTGCAGCACAGGATCTCCGCCGCCGTGGCCGCCTTCCCGTTCCACGACATGAATCGTTTCTTTCGAGCCAAACAAGGGAAAATAATCAATCGTCTGTTTCGGTGTCGGAAACGGCACACGGGACGGGGCATGATATTCCATCGTCTCGATTCTTCCTTCGGTCCCATTTACCGCAAGACGGTACCCTTCATAAGGAAGTGAAAAGTTTACAGAATAATTGAGAAGTGATCCACGATCATATTTCACTACAGCCGTATAGGTGTCTTCAATCGCGATATTAGAATCAAATACACATTTATCCGGCCGGTAATTGGTATATCCTTTCCGCCTTTTCATATCGGAATCAATGTGGTCGTCCTGGACAGAGGCTGAATTGCTTCTTGTATTCCAGCGCATATAGTAAGGACAGTCCAGCTGTACATCACAGGTAGAACAGTGTCTCCCATCTTCTTTTCTTGGATTATGAACACTTTCGCTACCGTAATAGTTCAAGGCTCCGTAAGCAAAAATTTCCTCAGGCTGCTGATCCAGCCACCAATTGACTAAATCAAAATGGTGGGAGCTTTTATGAATGGAAAGCCCCCCGGAATGCTCACGATAGCGGTTCCAGCGCTGAAAATACGTAGATCCGTGATAGGTGTCGATATACCAATTCAAATCCACCGAAGTGACCCGGCCGATTTTCCCGGAAGCGATCATTTCCTTTATTTTCATATGATACGGGTTATAACGATAATTGAAGGTGACATTTACATGACCGCTGCTTTCCTTCTCCGCAACCATAATCCGCCGGCAGTCCGAAGCTGTAGTTGCCATCGGCTTCTCCGTAATAACTTCCAGATCATGCTGCAGTCCCTGCACAATATACGTAACATGGGTATCATCCCGGCTCGTAACGATTACAGCATCCGGACGGGTTTCTTTCACCATGTTTTCGAACTCTCCCGGCCCAAATTCAGGAACCCCGTTTGTTTCCGGATACTGCTCCTTACAGATTTCAAACCTCCGTGCATCGACATCCAGCATCCCGACTAATTGACAGGAAGAGGAGAACGTTTCCAGCATAGGTTTGATAAACATTCCCAGTGCCCGTTTGCTCATCCCACAGACGACATATCTTTTCACACCGCACACCTCATTTTATATCTTTATATTAATCTCTCCATGTTATCCTTTCAGACCGCTTGTGCTGATCCCATCTACAATATACCGCTGAAAGATAAAGAAAATGATCATGATCGGCAGCAGACTTAAGGTAGTCATCGCAAACAATGCTCCCCAATTTGTCACAGCTTCCGGATCAGAGAAGAGCTTCAGAGCCAGCGACACCGGATACTTCTCCGGACTCTGCAGGTAAATCAAGGGGGCCATGAAGTCATCCCAGCGCCAGTAGAAAGAGAAAATCGTCGATGTCATCATCGCTGGCACAATTAATGGAACGATTATTCGAAAGAAAATGGAGATCGTATTACATCCGTCAATTCGCGCCGCCTGGTCCAATTCTTTCGGGATCGTCCGGATAAACTGAATCATCAGAAAGATAAAGAACGGATACCCGAAAAAGGTAGGCAGGATCAGCGGCAGATACGTATCTATCAACTCAAACCAGTTAAACATGATATACTGTGGAATCATTACCATTTCAAACGGCAGCATCATCGTCATAAGCATCAGGGCAAACCACATTTTCCGCCCTGTAAAATTAATTCTTGCAAATCCGTAGGCGGCCACTGCCGAAAATATAATACTGCCGATTGTAGTTATCCCCACTATGATAAAAGTGTTCTTGTAGAATGTGGTAAACGAAATCCCGGCAAAACCTTTCCATCCATCAACATAGTTCGAAAATTCCCAAGCTGATGGGATCAGGCTGTGTGCATCCACAAACACATTCGAACTTTCTTTTAGTGAACTGGCCAGCATCCATATTAGAGGATACAGCATAACGAGCGTGAACAGTCCAAGCAAGGTATGCTGCGTGATTTTTTTCAGCCGTTTCTTTGTTTTAAATGTCATGCTCCATACCCCCTTTTATTAATTATCATAATGCACCCAGTAATCGGAGCTTTTAAAAATAATCGCTGTAAAAATACCAATGATCAGAAGCATCACCCAGGCCAGCGCCGAGGCGTATCCCATATCGAAAAACTGGAAAGCCTGCCGGTACATATAAAGGACGTAAAGCAGGGTGCTGTTGATCGGACCGCCTTCGGTAACAATAAAGGCTGGTGTAAACGCCATAAACCCATGAATCACCTGCATAATGACATTAAATAAAATAACAGGTGTAAGCATTGGTATGGTTATTTTGAAAAACTTCTGCAGCGGTTTCGCTCCGTCTACTTCGGCGGCTTCATAATAAATACTGGGGATATTTCGAAGGCCGGCGAGAAAAATAATCATGGAAGATCCAAACTGCCAACCGTATAATATAACCAAAGTCCAGATCGCAGTATCAGGATCCCCAAGCCATGAGTGACCCTGCAAACCAATACTTTCTAAAAAGGAGTTAATTGCTCCGTCGTTACCAAACAATTGTCTCCACATGATCGATACACCGATACTTCCGCCCACAATCGAAGGAAGATAAAGAAGAGTCCGGTAAATTCCCACCATTTCGACCACTTTATTTAAGGCCAAAGCAATTAATAAGGCAAACACAAGCCGGACAGGAACAGCCGTACCTGCGTAAAAGAATGTGACACGTATGGCATCCCAGAATTGCGGATCATTTGTAAACATTTCCTTGTAGTTCGCCAATCCAGCCCACTGCGGCGTACCAACCAGGTTGTAATCCGTAAATGATAAATACAGAGAATACGCCATCGGGAACAACATAAACGCTATCGTCCCAAATATAAATGGGCTGAGAAACAAATACCCCATTTTGTTGTCTATATCTTTCACCGGCTTCTTTCTCTTTTTCATAGAAGATGGATCCGGTGGAGTGTTTAATTGTCTCTCTTCTGTCTGTGCTTCCTGCATCTGTTCCACTCCTTTCACTCTTAAATGAAAAGGGTCCTGAACATCTTTTAGAGTACAGGACCTCTTTTCTTCACCCTATTGCTGCGACAATATGGTTTCTGCTTCCTGTCTGAAGTGTTCCGCTCCTTCTTCCGGAGTCATTTCTCCGTACATTACCATTTCATCAGCGTCCATCAGAGCCTGCAATACTTCTGAGGCTTCCGGCGGGAAGTTGGTATCCGGCGCGGTGCTGTTATCTGCTACGACTTCAAGGTAGTCAAATATCTTCTGTTCTGTTTCACTCAACCCATCTTCCTCCAGCGCTTCACGGACTTCCGGTTTAATCGGTACCCCGCGGTCACCGCCGATCACTTCAAATACTTCTTTTGTATTTGTATAGAAATTAATGAAGTCTGCAGCCTGCTCCTTATGCTCTGAGTTTTCCCCGATCGACCACAGCATGGAAGGCTTCTGGAACATTCCCTGATCGTTGTTTTCCCCCGGCAGCATTACAATTTCCAGTGGATCATCCGATGTGTCCGATAGGGTCTGGAACTGGTTAGACCAGCTCTTAATATGAACCGCTGTCTCACCGCGGGTGATAAGTTCGTCTTCGAGGCCCTGGATCTGATCTACAACACTGTAATCCGGACTCACTTCATTATCCACCTGCTGTTTCATCATGGAGAAATAGTCCGTCAATAACTGATCATCTTCATATCCGAGCCCTGAACCATCCTCGTTAAACAGCGCTTCTCCCTTTTCGCGAAGGTAATATTCAAAAAAGTTATCCGGTTCTGTGTAGCTGACACCGTATTGACCCGTTTCTTCAGCAATGGAGCCGGTAATATCCATGTACTCATCCCAGGTCCAGTCATTGGAAGGAGTGTCTACTCCGGTGCCTTCAAACAACGTTGGATTGTAGGTAACCATCAGAGCGTTGGTCCCGGTCGGAATTCCTACCTGTTTGCCATCAACCTGGCCACTCTCAATGACGGTGTCTTCCACCCCTTCTAAATCAATCGTGCCGTCTTCAATAAATGGTCCTAAATCAGCCAGCAAATCTTCTCCAGCGTATTGGTTTACGTACTCCCCGAAGTTTTGCTGCATGATATCCGGCAGGTTTCCGCCTGAAGCCTGTGCTGCCATTCTTTCAAAGTAACCGTCAAATCCGGAAAATTCCGTGTTAATCGTAACATTCGGATTCTCTTCTTCGTACATTTGAATAATTTCTTCGGTCATGTCGTGCCTGGTTTGGGACCCCCACCAGGACATGCGGAGTTCAATTTGATCTCCGTCACTATCGGAGCTTTCTCCATCATCTCCCCCGCTGTCTGTCTCTCCTCCTGCATCATCCGCACTGCCGGCTTCTTCACCCCCGCCGGTTCCACTGCCTGCACAAGCAGCAATAAAAAGAATCATAAGAGCTGCACACAACAACAACCATACTTTTTTCAAATGTTTCACTCTCCCCTTTTTAATTTTGAAAGCGCTTTCTGTTTATGTTTTAATCATAAGGGAACTTAGCTGTTTTCATAATAAAAAATTCAGACATTTATGTTTAAAAATCAGACTATTGTGAAATACTTCTACGTTTCTGTTCGTCAGAAAAAAGGATGAGCCCCGCTGTTTGGCTCATCCAGCTTCTTTTCGGTTTGTTTAGTCAGCGATAGACTTTAACAGGTTATACAAATTCGATTTCGCTTCAAATCCAATACCGGGAACATCCGGAAGTGCCACATACCCGTTTTCCACTGGATAATTATCCGCAAATCCGCCAAAGGGTTCGAACACGCCGGGATAGGATTCATTGCCGCCAAGTCCAAGACCGGCTGCAATGTTTAAAGACATCTGATGGCCGCCGTGCGGAATACAGTTCCGCGAGGACCATCCATGTTCTTCCAGCATCGCAAGGATTCTTCTGTATTCCACAAGCCCGTAACTTAAAGCACAGTCAAACTGCAGGTAATCTTTTTCCGGACGCATCCCGCCATAGCGGATCAGGTTTCTCGCATCCTGCATCGAAAACAGATTTTCCCCTGTGGCCATCGGAGGCTTATAATGTTTTCCGAGTTCTTTCTGTAGTTCAAAATCAAGGGGATCCCCGGCCTCTTCATACCAGAAAAGCTGATAAGGCTCCAGTGCCTTTGCATACTCCAGCGCGGTCTTCAAACCAAATCTTCCATTCGCATCTACCGCCAGCGACTGTCCATCCGGAACAACTTCAAGCACTGCTTCAATCCGGCGCAGATCCTCTTCGAGCGGGGCTCCCCCAATTTTCATTTTGACAACCGAGTAGCCTGCAGCCAGGTACTGCTTCATTTCTTCCTGCAGCGCCTCATAACCTTTATCCGGTTTATAATAACCGCCGGCAGCATAAACAAACACATTGTCGTCCGCCTTTCCATTGCGGTAGCGGTCTGCAAGCAGCCGGTATAGCGGTTTTTCTTCTATTTTGGCCACCGCATCCCAAACGGCCATATCGATCGTTCCCACTGCAACCGAACGCTCGCCGTGGCCTCCTGGTTTCTCGCCAGTCATAAGAATATCCCAAATTTTATAGGGATCCAGATTTTCTCCGGTTTCATCCACGATCATCTCCGGTTCTGCTTCCAGCAGCCTTGGAATAAATCGTTCATGAAGCATCCCGCTGGGGGCATACCTCCCATTAGAATTAAAGCCGTAACCTACCACCCTTTTTCCATCTCTCACCACATCGGTTACAACAGCAACCACCGATGCTGTCATCTTACTGAAGTCAATAAACGCATTACGAATATCCGATTTGATTGGAACGGCCTTTTCTTTTACGTCAATAATTCTCATTAGTACTGACTCCTTTTTAAATGGCTGTGTTACATGATTTATATGCGATGCAACGACCTTATCAGGCAGAATCTTTCCCGGGTTATAAAGTCATGCCGCCTTTCCTTCAAGATAACAGGGCGGCAAATAGATTACCAGTCTGATTTCACAAATTGGGAAATATCTACCTGATGCACTTCTCCCATATGTTTCAGCTCCGCAAATATTTCATGAGGCAGACATATTCCTTCCTCCAGCTGAGCCCGCCGTTTTTCCTGTTCCCTCTCCCCTGGCAGGTAAACTCTGTCAAACCCTTCCATTGGCTCACTCTCTACTGTCTGAGCCACCCGTTCCATGATTTTTTCATAAAAAGCAGACTCCTCCATAAAAGCTTTTACGTCAATGGCTCCGAATAAGTGGCCAAGATATTGAGGTTCGGGATCTTCATACATTCTGGGAACACCGCTTCCAAAAAGAGCTCCGGTCAATACACCCGATAATATATCGACCATGATAGCCAGCCCCGACCCTTTTGGTCCCATAGGCAGTAAATAACCTTCCAGCGCCTCCGCTGGGTCAGAGGTTCGTTTCCCGTCTTTGGTGACAGCCCAGTCCTCCGGTATCGCATCCCCCGTCTTCTTTGCGAGTGTAATTTTTCCTCTGGCAGTATTCCCGGTAGACATATCTAGAACAATAGGATCTCTGCCTTCCCCCGCCGGAACTGCTATGGAAATGGGATTGGTCCCAAGCGAAGGCTCCCTGGAACCAAATGGCACCATCAATCCAGACGCATTAGTGGAGGCAAACCCGATACAGCCCTTTCTGGCTGCCATCATCGTATAATAAGAGGTAATACCAAAATGGTTGGAGTTCCTCACCCCTACCACTCCAGTCCCGTATTGCTTTGCCTTTTCCACCGCTTCCTGCATCGCTTCCACCGAGGCATACTGGCCCCAGCCGTTTGAGGCATCCAACACACTGGCGGTAGAAGATTCCGTTACTTTTTTCAATTCAGTTCGGTTCTCGATCAACCCTTTATCCAGCCGCTGCAGATAATCAGAAACTTTGCAGACGCCATGGGAAGAAAAACCTAATAAATCCGCTTCGACAAGATTATCAGCAACCCGGACCGCCTCCTCCCTGGGAATTCGTTGAGCAAACACTTCTTCGCAGAATTGTTTTAGAGATGGGGCGCTTATGATTGTTTGCTGGTGATGATTCATGTAATTCTCCTCCCTATTGATGTAAATGTTCATTATTTACAAGGTTTAACGGGGTATTGCCTTCTTTAACTCTTATAATCTCTTGCGCCGCCTCTACTGCCATGGAAACCATGGCTTCCCTGGTATGTGCCGCCATATGAGGCGTATATAACGTGTTATCAAGTTCCCACAGCGGATTTTCGGGCTGTACCGGTTCTTCTTCAAAACAGTCGAGCGCCGCTCCGGCAATACTCTTTGTTTTCAGAGCCTGATATAACGCATTTTCATTCACAATGCCTCCTCTTGCCGCATTGATCAAATAGGCGGAGGGCTTCATAAGGTTTAATTTTTCTTCGTTAATAAAGTACTGCGTGGCGGAAGTCAGAGGCAGATGTAAAGATATATAGTCCGCCTTTTGCAGCAGCGATGACATATCATTTGTCTGCTTCACCTCGGGTGGAAGCTCTTTTACATAGGGATCGTAAACCTCCACCAGCATTCCAAGGGAATGACATTTATCTGCCACCAGCCTCCCTATGTTGCCGCAGCCAATCAGACCCAGTGTTTTTCCTTTCAGTTCCATACCAATAAGCCTGTGTCTGGCAGAAAATTCCCCATCCCGCACCGCGTTATCCCCCTGGACAATATGGCGGGAAAGATTAAATATCATCCCCACCACATGTTCAGCTACCGCATTGCTGTTGGCTGTTGGCGCATTACACACCTTCACCCCTTTTTTCTCAGCTGCTTCCAGGTCAATGTTATCGACGCCCACTCCATGCCTTGCAATGACCTTCAATTTGTCAGCGCTTTCAATAATGCTTTCTGTTAAAGGTGCTGTTCGTATTAATACAGCATCTGCTGACACTACTGCGTTCCGAAGCGAGCGCTCTCCCGGATCCTGCAGTTCAATCACTTGACACTGATGCTTTTTCATCAGCTCTATCCCTTCTTCAGCTATAGGTTGAGGAACCAGTACTTGGAACATCATCTTTCTCCCTTCCCCTTTTTGATATCTGATATATCACATCATAGCATACTTGTTGAATAATTCAATTGTTTTTAACAGACGAAAACCCGAGACGCTCTATCCCTGCCAATCTCTTATGGGCCCTATCTTCGGAAATTTGGGATAGTTCATTTTTAAAATGTCTTCTAAACCGATTTTTACACCTTTTTATTACGGTATATTAATCAATCTGTCCTTCATTCTTTTTTTAGAGACATCTTACCTAGTTTTTCAGCTACTATTGTCTTTCATCCGGAGGTGAAAGACAAAATAATTTCCCATTTGTCCTATACTTTTTGAATTTCACTTACGGTTCCATAGAAAACTAGAGGCCGGAACTGCAGATTTACTCTGGCGTCCGGCCCCGTTTTTATTATTCTTTCACCTTGATTACTGTACTGCCTTCCATCGGCTCACCGGACTCCATTTCTCCGGTAATTGTGATCTCTGCTTCATTTCCTGCGTCCAGCACGTCTGCCAGGTCCTGCCGATTAAACTGAACTTTATAGTTTCGGCTGTTTCCCGGTTGGTTAACCGGCTCAACTTCTTCATTGAGAAGGATCGAATCAAACACTATATCCCGGGCATCATAGTCGTCCGGCAGTTCAATATGGGCAGTGGCTTTCCCTCCCCCATTTACATTCAGTACGGGAGGGGTAAATTTGACGTCTGCTTTGATCGTTTCGGAATCTTCCTTTCCGTCAGGTGCCATGAAATCAAGGAAGTCTCCCCATACAATATTTCCCTGGTCATCGCGCTCGTATGGCAGCTCTGGTTCAAGGCTGACAAAATTGTCATCCGACAACGTCGTTCCGGAAGCGTTATCAGAAACAGATCCGTCAAATAGATAGTTGTGGTCTGCTTCCAAATATTCCGGATAGCTGTCTTCTGCATCATAATCTTTCTGATAGGAGACAAAATGTTCCAGCTCGAATTCCTCTTCAATATCAGCATACGTCGAGAAATCAAGGTTGCCGCCTGCGTTATTAAAGGAAATATTATCCTCCGCGATAATTGCAGGGTTGCTGTTGCTCGTGAACCCGGCCGCACCATTATTAAAAGCGATACTATCCCGGATCACGTGTGGTACGTTTACTCCTTCGCCGCCGAGCTTAAAGCCGTTTTTATCACCGGTTCCTTCGGTGCCGTCCGTTAAAAACCCATTGTTATAGGCAATACTGTCTTCAATCGTGACAGCACCGATCGCTCCCGTACCGACTTTTGTGTACAGATCCCAGCCGTCATCAATATTATGATGCGCAATCGTTCCGCGGAACACATTGCCTTCCCCGGACGTCAGCTTGGCTGCAAATCCATCCGCATTGTTTTCAGACGGATCCCGATTGTCAAAAGAAGTACTGTTCAATACAAGATTGTCTGAGGGCCACTTTGATTTATCGTCTTCGTTCGGATCAGTCCGGCTGATTTGCAGCCCCGTATCACCGTGCTCATAAAATCTGCTGTTTTCCACTATATTGTGGCTGCCTCCGATGACAAAACCTTTGGTGTTCCCGGCGGAACGGGCAAAGTCAAGGCCTTCGACATGCCAGTAGTCACCGCTCAGTTCCACCCCTTTGGACTGTTTGTCAAAATCGATCACAGGATTGGCGCCGGGAACAGCTTTCAGTGTCTTACGCGCATCTTCCGTACCATCATGGTACTGTTCTATCATCAGCATCTCATCCCGCACATATTCTCCATCCGTTACCAATATCGTCTGTCCAGGACCTACAAAATCCACGGCTGTATCAAGAGCAACCGGATCAGCTTCTGTTCCTTCACTGCTAGCATCAGCGTCTGGAGCAACATAAATGTCCCCTTCAAAGGTCCGGTTGGTCACAGAGAAATTGGTGACAATCTGGTCATAGGACGTCAACGTCTGCGTGTCATCCGGTAAAAAGACAGCAGTGAAATTTGTATCTGTATTTTCCGGAAGCGTTGTTTCGATCACTTTCATTTCGCCGGCTGTCATTTCTTCCTGCTCCGCGATCGTTTCTCTGCCCTGCTTCAATGTAACACTGCCGTTGACATTCGCCTGCATCCTGACTTTATATTGATCTGTTTCCGAAGTTTCCTGCAAAGATAAATTTTCGATCTCTGGTTCCACTGGTTCTACAGGCGGTTCCACTTTTGGCGGATCCGTTGCTGCTGCACTTACCTCCATATCAATATTTTCGACAACAATATCCGCCTTCCGCGCAGTGTAAAAGCCGACGTACACTTTATCATCCTGGACATTCAGAATATCCGGCTCATAAATGATTTCTTCTTCGCCGTCATTCAAGGTCGCGGTGAATCCGCTGTTCGTCTTGGACAAGGTCAGATGATAATCCTCTTCCGGATGAGTATTGGAAGGGCCGGGCTTTTCGTCGTTCAACATAATTTTCTTAATGCCTTCACTGCCGGCGCCATCCGAAGATTCCACGCCGGTTCGTGCAAACAGCTGCGTGCCGTTTTCTTCCATCGTACCGCCGCTGTAACCACCGACAGCCGCAATGTTAGAAGCGAATACACTGGAGCTGCCATCCTCTCCAATGGCGTCCCTTGCCATGATGCCAAACGATTCCTGGCCGTCATGCGGATCCTTGGCATAATCGTTAACCTGGATATCCGCCGACAGCTCAAAATTATCTTCCTCTTCATCTATGATAGTATAGTAATAGGAAATACCATCATGATCTCCGGTAATTTTACCGCCGCTTGGTCCCTCTGCGGTCAAAGCAGCCGATGATCCGTCTTCCAGGACTTCCACCGAATTCGAATCGTCTCCGGCAGATTGTCCGAAAATGATGGATTGCCATTCCAGTTCCGAGACTTCCCTTACCGTTACATCATAAGAAATCGCTTCCATGTTTTCCTCTTCGGGTACGACCGTTATTTCATTGGTGCCCGGCGATGATGAATCAAACCCTGAATCATCCACCGTATATTGGCCTTCTTCCAGTACTTCTTCGTCTCCATTATCGTAAAGTCTGGATACTTCCAGTCCTTCGGTGGAAAAAGACTCTCCGGTTTCAAATGTTGTCTTAGGATAGGACGTGATACCAAGACCTGTCCCTTCTTTTTCTTTCACTTTTACGTCAATAGCTGCTGTTTCTCCTTTATGCGTAATCGTGACCTGCCGCTCCCCCGGTTCTGATGTATCCAAACCGGAAGCCTCCATATCTTCGCGCATCAGCCTTACATCACTGCCATCATCATATTCCGCATAAACAACCATTCCATCAAGATCAAGCTCATCCCCGAGGAAATAGGTCGTTTTTTCCGGCAGCTGGCGGATATCCAGACCTGTCAGTGAGGCATCGGACACCACGATATCAAAAGAGGTTGAAACTTCCGGTTTGTCACCTGCCTCAACGATGACCGTTTTCTCACCGGCTTCTTCAAAGGTATCATTTTCACCGATTTCTTCTCCGTCCATCAAAAGCCGGTACTCTTCCGACTGCAACTCTTCGGACCTGTATCCGTCATTATATTCTCCAATCACCGTAAGCCCTTCCGGATCAAACTTATCCCCGCGGTAATATGTTGTCTTTGCTGGATGATATTTGATGTCCATACTGGTCAACGATAGTTCTTCAATGGTCAAATCTATCTCTTCTGTTATCCCGTTATAGCTGACAAGAATAGTATTTGTTCCCGCTTCCCCGCTGTTAAAACCGGAGATAATATAATCCTCAGCCGACAGCACCTCTTCGCTTCCATCCGCGAGGGCCGCTGTTACCTGAAGCCCTTCGGCGTCCAGCTCCTCATCGATTAAATAGTTCGTTTTCATGTTTTCCGTATCAATTTCGAGTCCCGTGACCTCCCTGTCGTTTACTTCTACATTAAAATCACGGAAATGAACAACTGCCTCCCTTGCCGCATAAAAGCCGGCCGTCATTTCTTCTGAGAACATTTCTTCTTCCATCAGGGTCTGGGTGTCTCCATTCGATTCCAGAAGGTACGTATCACCAGACTTCTGTATGCGCAAATCAAATTCTTCTTCTGGGGCAGGAGACTTATTGTCAAAGGGTTCTAAATTTTCGTAATCATTATCGCCTTTTTTATAAAAACCCTGCATTTCATCTCCCAGACCTCCGGCTGCCACATAATTAGCGGTCTGCGTACTGGTATCTCCATTTTCTCCGGCTTCATCCCGGAGCATAAGCCCGAAGGAAACTTGTCCATCGCCGCTGTTATAGCTTTCTACTGTTGCTTTCGTCGTAATTTCAAAATTTGCATCCGACGGGAGCTGCTTAAAATAATAGGACAATCCTTCCGAACCGCTCTCTATCTTCCCCCCTTCAGCGGTAATGGTTACCGATCCATCATCTTCTTCAACTGGATCAGGATTGGATGATTCGCCGGTGTTGGAACCAAATGTACTGAATTCCCATTCTCCGGTATCGACGTCTTCCGCCAGTGCCGACAGTGGAGAAAATACCAACAACAATGACATGGATAAGGCTGTCCCCTGTTTCACTATCCGCATATTGTTCCTCCCTTTTTTGATTTAGTAAAACATCGTCCCCCCTTCCTCTCTTCGAAAGATTGATTAAAAATTGTAAGCGCATTCATATGAATTGTCAATTTCCCTCCGTTCCTGCATTTTCTGTTTATATCCATAAATTAGTGCTTTTGAATCAGAGTCTGCCCTCTGCATAATCCGCTCTTTATTGATATATCAGATATGATATTTTGAAAATGTTTTTGATTTTAATAAAATAGTACTATTTTTGAACTATGACATATTTTTGAGTGATAAGAAGAGCGTAAGCGCTTTGGATAGAGGGTCTGGGGGTAGCGCCAAATTAGTGATGTGCTTTGTTCGCATACGCTCGGAAATGGTTCGATAGATTAAGAGGGATAAATCCGGTGATTATAGGCGGAGCACCCTGTGGACATTTATTCCGCTAAATAACAGAAGGAGTGGCCTTCGGGGGCTTTTTCGGACATTTATTCCGCTATCCGGGCTATGGATCGCTTCTTTTTCGCTAAAAAGGGAAAATAACGGAATAGATGTCCTATCCCCCCTTAAAAATAGGAAAAATCGAAGAAATAACGGAATAAATGTCCTCCGCTTCTAAGGAAATAATATCAGCTATGCTGTTGGGGGCAGCCGCTTCTTTTCATTATTCCTGTTCTTCCATAAGGAGCGGCACATGGTAAAACCCTTCATCGGTGTGTTTAATCAGTCCGGTGTCGGAAAGGCGCAGCTCCGGAATAACAACCAGCGCAAGCAAGGACAGCGTCATAAAGGCGTAATTCATAGTACATCCGGCCGAAGCAAGCGCACGGCTGACCTCCCGTGATTGTTCGGCTGTCTTTTCAAATGGTTCCGGAGACATAAGACCCGCCACGGTTAGGGGCAGCTCGACTGTTTCCTTTTCGGTCAGGACGGTTACCCCTCCCTGCATCTTGATAACCCTGTTAGCTGCTTCTGCCATTAGTGCGTCGTCATTGCCAATCACCATCAGGTTATGAGAATCATGAGCGGTGGTAGAGGCTATAGCCGCGGGGGTGGAGAAACCAGCATTTGATAACAAGGCTGTTGATTGGTTGCCATTTTTCCCGTGCCGTTCTATCACCGATATTTTACAAAAGTCCCCCGTGGACGGCAGGGTAAGCAACCCGTTCTTTACAGGTACCTGCACTTGCTCTTCCTTTGTATCCACATGGTTTTCCCGTACTTTTATCGCTCGTGCCGTATAGGTACCATCAGGGAACTCCTGCGGAACAGCAATATGAAAGTCGTCCGGCTTAAAATCAGGCTGCAAGTGGACGGATTGCATTGCTTCCGCCGGAAAACCACTGCTTTCCCAGTCTCCGCACATTTCCCCCTGCTCTGCTGCGACGATTCCTGCAGCAATCGTCGTTTTGATGTTCACTTCCGGAAGCGGTCCTTCCAGTATTAAGATATCAGCATAGCGGCCGGGCGTCACAGACCCCAGATCCTGGGACAGTCCAAAACGCTCTGCTGTATTAATGGTTGCCATCTGAAATGCCGTGACGGGCGGGACTCCCTGTTCCATCGCATGCCGCACGACAAAATCCATATGTCCTTCGTCTACCAGGGATTCCGGGCTGCGGTCATCGGTTACCAGAAGAAGCCGTCGCGTATCGATCCCCTTTTCAGTATATGCTTTAATCGTAGGTACAACATCATGCCAAGCAGAACCACGCCGAAGTTTTGCATACATGCCGAGCCGCACCCGGTCCATGACTTCCTCCGCACTTGTTATTTCGTGATCGCCGGAAATTCCGCTTGCTGCATAGGCTGACATTCTCCAGTCTCCGCTGGGCCACGTGTAATGCCCGTCGGCCACCCGGCCGGCTTTTAAGGTCTCTTTTATTTCACCCAGCATTTTTTCATCACTGAATACCACCCCCGGAAAATTCATCACTTCCCCAAGAGCAACCATATCATCGCCCCAGGTGAAAGCTTCGGCGACTTCTTCTGGTCCGATTTCTGCCCCGCTTGTTTCGAATTCTCTGCTGGTGGAAGGGACACAGGAAGCCGCCTGCATATAACCCGCCATCGGTGTCTTCCGCAGCTCCTCCAGCATCAAACGCAGTCCCTTCATACCAAGCACGTTTGCAATTTCATGCGCATCAAAAAAGCCGCCGGTGGTTCCTTTTGGCAGGACCGCCCGGGCAAACTGTTTCGGAGTAATCTGGCTGCTTTCAATATGACAGTGGCCATCGATAAGCCCCGGTGTTACATATTTATCTTTGGCATCTATCCGCTGTGTTTTTTCTCCAATGGTATGAGAAGCATTTTTCCCAACATAAGCGATCCGGGACCCCTGCACCGCAATGGACATGCCCGGCTGGATTTCTCCGGAAACGACATTTACCAGCCTTGCATTTTCAATAACCAGCGCTGCCGCTTTATCGCCACGGGCTGTTTTCACTAACTCTTCCATCTCTTCTGCTAAAGTCTTTCTGGATGGTACAAACGTTGTCCTCATGATTTCAGCTCCTTTGCCTTCCTTTTATTATACGAATGAAAAAAGAAGCTGAACATCCCTCCGTCAGTCTTTTTTCCAAAGAATTTATTCCGCTTTGTATAAGTGGATCCTCCACGCCGACGATTCTTTTTCAAACACTTTTTCCAGCTCCAGATCATTTTCCCCGGCATTTTCGATTTCGACCGCGGAAAGTATATATTCCCCGCCCATTTCTTTAAAAGCTTCTGTTCCAAAATCCAGGTCTTCTATTGTTTTATCTTTGTCTTTCGTGAATAAGTAATTTTTCCCCAGTTCATCTGCAAAAGTGTAAACCCGGCCGCCCCAGGTACTATAATAGTTATCGAGGGTGCTGTTTTTTTCAAGTTCTCCTGCAATAACGTTCTCAAATTGATGCTTATATTCCAGCGGATACATCGTCACGTAGAAATCAAGCGTGTAAAACCCATTATACTGGGCAATGGCCGGGTGCATGCCAATGCTTACCACCCGGTAGTCTTCCGGATCCTGTCCGATATATGACTGGACCTCAGAGAATAGTTCCTCTGAATAAAACTCCTCATACGAAGGATAATCAATGTTTCTATATTTAAATTCATGATGGCGGGTAGTTTCTCCTGTCACTTGTCCGATTAAAAGAAGAACGACAAGTACCATCCCAAACTTTATTCTGCGCTGGATCATCATCAAAGCTAGAGCAAAAACCACGTACCAGGTAACAATATTTAATAAATGAAACCGGCCGAAGTTGAATTCATTAATTAAATCACTCACATCTTTCAGCACCCGCATGCCTTCCCAATTCCAAATCGAGATCCAAAAAGAAAATACGACAATGGATAAAAGCAAAAATGGAACGGCTTTTTCCCCGGCTGTTAACGGAGCCGGCTTCCATGACAGCTTCCAGCGCCGGACCACAGCGATTATTCCTATAAATAAAAGCGCGAATACCGCTGTATAAAAAGCAAACGGATAATGCAGCGAATACGAATGAGAGTGAGAATGAAGCAGATTATTTCCAAAAAAATTAATGACGGTTTCCCAGTCCCGGTGACCGCGGTCAAATTCCGCACGATGGGTCGTAAATCCTTTTCCCATTAATTCTCCATACACCAGTCTGTACTGCTTTATTAGATAAAGGGCGGTCATTACCGCGATACCAGTAAAAAACAGCCAGTTCGGCTGTTTTTTCCGGATGGCGTCCACCAGCCAGAGACCACTCATAATAGCCAGGAAAAAGATAAATGAGACGATAAAACTTGAATAAAAAGGGACAAGTCCGATAATAAGCCAATTTTTCCAGTTATTTTCCCGATTCCGCAGGTTTAAAAAGGCGTATAAAACCAGCGGTACACCGGCAAAGCTTAACCCTCCAAACGGCCAGAACGCAGTGAGGGAAAAAGCCAGAGCCGTTCCCACGCTGATAAAGGCTCCGGGTTTGTTCGACGGCAGGACATGTTTCTTCAGAAGAAGGTACATGCCAAAAAAGGCAATAAACCGCATCAAAAACAAATTAACCGCATAGGCAGGAAAGGGATCAAACAATGTAAACAGCAGGGCAAACATGCTTAGTTCCGCGCTTAAGGATTCCCTCGGCAGCCCATTCATGATGGAGGGAATTTCTTTGTCACTGGGAGCAAACAGCACATGATTTTCTACTAATGTCTTGTACCAGATTAAATTCGAATCCAGATTATCATGGATCCGGAGGTGTACTCCTTCCCCGAGAAGGATCAGCGGAGATAAGTAGACCAATATTAAACCGAGACTTATAAGGATCCATGTCCTTTCCTTCAACACTTGTAAAAACTCCTTATCCGCTTGGTGGTCTCTTTTATGTTTTCCTGATTTAAGCCATAATACATAGGAAGGCGAAGCAGTCTCTCACTTTCCTGGGTGGTAAATCGGTCTTTCCCGTGAAATCGGCTGAACTTTCTCCCGGCCTCAGAGGAGTGAAGCGGGACATAATGGAAGGCCGGCATAATTTCATCTTTTTTCAACCACTCCACTAAAGCTGTTCTTTCTTCAATGTTCTGCGTTTTAATATAAAACATGTGCGCATTGTGTTCGCATCCTGACGGAACCACCGGTAACTCTATGTCCTTTGTCTCCTCTAAGGAGCGCAGTTCTTCATAGTAGGTGTTCCAAGCCTTAAGACGGGCATTATTGATAGCATCCGCATGCTGGAATTGAGCATATAAATACGCGGCATTTAACTCCCCGGGGAGATAGGACGAGCCGACATCGACCCATGTATATTTATCCACCTGGCCGCGGAGAAACTTCGAGCGGTTGGTGCCTTTTTCTCTTATGATTTCTGCCTGTTCTTGTGCAGCCTTATCCTTTAAAAGCAGGGCACCGCCTTCTCCGCTTGTGTAATTTTTGGTGTCATGAAAACTGTAGCAGCCATAATCACCTAGCGTTCCGAGCGCCTGACCTTTATATGTACTCATGACGCCCTGCGCCGCATCCTCGATAACCTTCAGCTTGTACCGCGCGGCTATAGATAAAATGATGTCCATGTCACAGGCTACTCCGGCATAATGAACAGGAACAATCGCTTTGGTTTTCTCCGTGATCGCGGATTCTATCTGCGTTTCATCTATGTTCATCGTATCAGGACGAATATCGACAAAAACAATAACCGCCCCCTGAAGTACAAAGGCATTGGCCGTCGATACAAACGTATACGAAGGCATGATGACTTCATCTCCAGGCTGGATCCCTGCAAGCATGGCAGCCATTTCCAGGGCATGTGTACAGGATGGCGTTAAATAGGCCTTTGGGCAGTGAAAGACTTTTTCCATCCATGTCTGACACTCTTTTGTAAACGGCCCATCTCCTGACAGCTTCCCATTTTCTATAGCCTTCTGCATGTAATATGGTTCGTCCCCTGTGACCGGGGGCTGATTAAAAGGGATCATCATTTTCCTCCATTGCTTTGATGTTAAGCGGATTGACTTGTCACAAGAATACCCGCAATAATCAGGATTAAACCTATAATTTTGTACGTTGTAATCGGCTCGTTAAACAGTAAAATGGACAGAAAAAACACAAGCATAAACGATAAGCTCATAAATGGATACGCATAGCTGATATCAAACTTCGTCATCGCTGCCATCCAAAACATAGAAGCCACAAAAGCAGAAAGAAAACCCGACAATACAAGCGGGTCCAACAGCAGCTTCAAAAGGAAGATCACTTTATCCATTAACTCGGCCGGGAGAGTTCCATATTTCGAAATTCTCCACTTTAACATAAGCTGACCATACACCGTAAAAAAAATCGTGCCGAAAATATACAAATAACCCACTCAAAAAATCCTCTCTGCCTCTACTCGTTCAATTTATGATAAATATCGACAGCGTCTTTAAATTTAAAGCCCAGGGAAGATACAAGGTTTACCATCGCTAAGTTGGCTGCTGAAATAGAGGTCTTCACTTCCTCATATCCTTTATCAAATAATACGCGGACTGCTTTACTCCAAAAGTATTTGGACAATCCTCTTCCCTGATACTCTGGTTTGAAAGCCTGGAGCAGCACCTGGTTTTCGGAAAAAGCAAAAAAACCGGCCAGTTCTCCTTCATACGCCAGGCCCCACACTTTATTTTCATCGTATAACTGCCCGAGCCAATTATCATAGCGCTGATCTGCGCCGCTGCGTTCCAGTTTAAAATCGCGGTGAAACCGGCCGTGGCCGTAAGCTCCCTGTGAAATTGCAATCACATCGTCCCGGTTTATGTTATACATTAATGTCAGTTTTTCATCTTCATGGGAAATAAACTGGTGTTTATCACAGACCGGAGCCAGCAGCGTATCGGTATAATAAAAACCATACTCATGAAGCAGGGCTTTGGAATCCAGCGGGTTGACCTTAATCGTAAAATGCCCTTTAACAGCATCGCTTTTTTTAAGTGCTTCCTCGGAATGAACGAGCAGTTCATACGTATCTATCCCAAGCGCCCTTTTATCCCACGGCGTTTCTCTCATCAACTCTTCCATTGTAACGTCCTCCCCTATTTATTTTTTGATGCCAGAACCGGCACGGATTTTTCCACATTGTGTTCCTGAAATCCTATCGATTCCTGAATGATATATAAAGGCCTGTCTTTGACTTCATTAAATACTTTCCCCATATACAGCCCCAAAACACCCAGGTTGGCAAAAATCAGGCCGCCTATAAAATAGATCGAAACCATAATACTGGTCCAGCCCGGAACAGGTTCAAACATAAAGAAATATTGATACATTAAATAAAGTCCATAAATAAGAGCTCCAAAAGAGAGGAGAAAGCCAAACTTTATCGATAAGCGCAGCGGCTTATTGGACTGGGAGACAATGCCATCAATCGCAAGATTTATCAGTTTCGATAAATTATAGGAAGAAGTGCCGGATATCCGCTGCTGATGTTCTACATCAACGGCAGCTGTATCAAATCCCATCCACGTAATAAATAATGGAAAATTGCGATTCTGCTCCCGCATCTGCTGGAAGTTTTCAATTACCTTGCGGGAGGAAATGCTGAAATTAGCTATCGTCGGGTCTGATTTCCCTTCCGTAAAATAATCGTATACTTTATAGAATAACTTCGATTCCCATTTTTTCACGAGGGTGTCGTGGCGCTCATGACGTCGTGCAAACACCACATCATACCCCTCCGCCGTTTTAGCATAAAGTTTTGTAATCTCTTCCGGTTGATCCTGGAGATCGCAGTCCATGACCACTACCCAGTCTCCATGTGCTTCATCGAGACCGGCAGTGATAGCCACATGCTGCCCGAAGTTTTTGGCAAGCTTTATCCCTTTGACCCGGGCGTCTCTGTTTGTCAGCTGCTGAATAACACTCCATGATTGATCTGGGCTGCAGTCCTCCACCATAATGATCTCAAAGTCACGGGTGATTTTCTCAAGGGTTTCCTTCAACCGGTTATACAGCTGCATGATGCAGTCCCCGCAGCCATAAACCGGGGTAACAACGGAAAGATGAGGATTATTTGTTTTCATTGACATACCACTCCACCGTTTTTAAAATTCCTGATTCAAAATCTTCATCCGCCTGCCATCCCAGCTCTTTTTTTATCTTACTGGCATCCACAGCGTACCTGCGGTCATGGCCGGGGCGGTCCTCTACAAAAGAAATAAGCTCTTTATAACTTTCCAGCCCGTCTTCCCTTTTTTTATCCGGAACCAGACGGTCCAGTATTTCACAAATTTTTCTTGCTATATATAGATTGGTGCGTTCGTTTTCACCGCCGATGTTATAAGCGGCGCCTTTCTGGCCGGCATGAAAGACCAGTTCCACTCCTTTGCAGTGATCGGTAACATACAGCCAGTCTCTGATATTCTGTCCATCCCCGTATATGGGGATCGGTTCCAGATGCAGTGCTTTACGGATAATCGTCGGGATTAGCTTCTCCTCATGCTGTTTTGGGCCATAATTGTTCGAGCAGTTTGTAATGACCGTATTCATGCCGTAGGTCCGATAATAGCTTTGTACAATCATATCCGAGCTTGCTTTGCTCGCGCTGTATGGACTGCTTGGGGCATAAGGAGAGTCTTCGGAAAAAAGACCCTCCGCCCCCAGGGTTCCATACACTTCATCCGTGGAAATATGGTGAAAACGAGCGGATTCGTAGCCCGGCCGGGGTTGATCCGCTCCTTCCATCCAATAATTTTTTGCTACATCGAGCAGGGTAAACGTGCCGTGCACGTTGGTTCGAATAAACTCATCCGGGTCATCAATCGAGCGGTCCACATGAGATTCTGCCGCAAAATGAATAACCCCCCGGATATCATGATTTTCAAATACATTTTCCAGCAGGGAGCGGTCGGTGATATCACCTTCCACAAAATAATGATTCGGGATCCGGTTCAATTCCCGGACACCATCCGGATCCGCAGCATACGTCAGTTTGTCATAGTTCAATACCGTCACATCTGGATTATTCTGGGCAAACCAGGATACAAAATGAAGCCCGATAAACCCTGCGCCTCCGGTTACTAATATGGTTTTGGAACTGGTCATCATTTCATCAATTCCGTTCTATGCTCTTCGTCTGCGGCCTTGCTGCTTTGCGGAACATGAGACCTTTCCACGGTACGAAGTAAATATTTTTTATATTCGCTGTTTTTCATTTCATATATTTTCTGCAGCAGTTCGTCCCGGCTTAAATAGTTCATATAAAAAGCAATCTCTTCCAGGCAGGCTACCTTAAAGCCCTGCCGCTTTTCGACCGTTTCAATAAATTGGGAAGCATCAAACAGGGACTCCGGCGTTCCTGTATCCAGCCAGGCGAAGCCTCGCCCGAGAAGTTCCACATTTAATTTACCGGCATCGAGGTATGCTTTATTAATATCGGTGATTTCTAATTCTCCCCGGTCCGAAGGACGGGTCTGTTTGGCCAGCTCCAATACATCATTGTCATAAAAGTACAGACCGGTGACGGCAAATTCGGATTTCGGTTTTTTTGGCTTCTCTTCAATCGATTTCGCGCGCTGGTTTTCATCAAATTCCACGACTCCGAATCGTTCAGGTTCACTAACCCGGTACCCAAACACGGTCGCTCCTTCTTCTCTCTGGGCCGCTTTCTGCAAAAGCGGGGTGAAGCCCTGCCCGTAAAAGATATTATCCCCAAGAATCAGCGCAACATGATCATTGCCGACAAAGGACTCCCCGATGGTAAATGCCTGGGCCAGACCATCCGGGGAGGTCTGTACTTCATAGGAAAGCGAAATCCCAAACTGACTGCCGTCACCCAGCAGCTCTTTATATCTTGGAGTATCCTGCGGAGTGGATATAATCAATACATCACGAATGCCCGAAAGCATTAATACCGATAAGGGATAAAAAATCATGGGTTTATCGTAAACAGGAAGCAGCTGTTTGGAAATGCTTTTTGTCATCGGATAAAGCCTTGATCCACTTCCTCCGGCTAAAATAATTCCTTTCATTACCTTTCTACCTCCTTGGAACGATTGATCGATTAAACTGGCTTAATATTGTATTTCCGTTATACCCGCTGCAAAAACATCCCGAAAATGACTGTCCCGGCTCCTGTATTTAGTGTCAACAAAAACAGATCATTTCATAAAACAATTTTCTAAACCCTTGCCATGACAGGTTTTCAATATGTTTTTTCATATGAACTTTCTATCTGTATCATGGAAAATAAATGTGTCAACTGTGCGTCGTCCCATGGTTTTTTACATTTTTTTAAAATCCTCCATTTTCCTTTGGACCAGTTTTTCCGATCATGGAGCATTCGCTCAGATTCCGCCCTGATGAAAGGCTGCCGCTTCCCGGGAAAAGAGGTGTATCAAAATTCTGCTAACAGCCACAAGGACTTGGTGAACCATGAGAACCTACGCTACAGGGGACGCTTTCCGCTCCTGCCCCCGGTTTCATACTTTTAGTCACAGAAAAGGAGCTGTACCTTTTGGTATAGCTCCTTTCCAATTTAAATGATATCCAGCGGCTGTTTCTTTTCCGGTGGTTTAAACGCCTGATCCAGCCTTATTACATCATCCTCTGTCAAGTGAACCGCAGCTGCTGCTGCATTATCATAAACATGTTCTTCCTGCACCGCTTTAGGAATCGCAAGAATATCTCCTGTCCGTAATACCCAGGAAAGCAGGATTTGCTGGACGGAGGCTTTGTGGGTTTCTGCTATGGCCTGCAGCTCTGGATGCTCCATCATGCTTCGGCGCAGGGAGCCTCCCTGTGCCAAGGGGGAGTATGCCATCGTCGGAATGGCATGGTCTCGCTGCCACGGCAGCAGGTCAAACTCAATTCCGCGGGATCCCAGATGATATAAAACTTGATTGGTCATGCAGCGCTGTCCGCCTTCTGTCTCCCACAACTCCTGCATATCAGAGGTGTCAAGATTCGAAACGCCCCATCGCAAAATTTTCCCGTCTTTTTGTAATTGTTCCATGCCCTGTATCGTTTCCCGCAGTGGAATGCTGCCTCTCCAGTGAAGGAGATATAAATCCATGTAGTCTGTGCTCATTCTCTTCAAACTGTTTTCACAAGCTTCTATCAGCTTGTCCCCGCCGGCGTTGTGAGGGAGGGCTTTCGATACAATGAATGCTTCCTCGCGGCGTCCCTGCACCGCTTCTTTTACCACGTGTTCCGCGCCGCCGCTGCCATACATTTCCGCTGTGTCTATCACCTTCATACCTAGATCCAGCCCAAGCTGGAGCGCTTTTACCTCTGCTTTTTTCTCGCTCGGTTTTTCCCCCATATGCCAGGTTCCCTGGCCGATACTCGGCAGTATCGTCCCGTCCGGCAGGGTAATGGTTCGGTTTTCGACGGCCTTTTTCATCCTTTCTTCAGCCGAAGGCATTCGGTGATTCCTCCTCTTCCTGACGTTTTTTTCATCATAACACGAGAGCCGCATGACACAGAAACAGTGTCATTTCTCGACTGCCCTGGAAATATAAAAAAAGAGGCGAGTCTGGGACAGAAGGATAGGAGCTGGCCAAAAACCCGTACAAAACAATGACGATGGGATGGCAGCACCGGGTCACTGGCTTTCCATGGGGACGGCTTCAGCTCACTTGGTAAAGAAGATCGCATTACCAAGTGAATCTGGGGTCTCCGTGGCCGGTCTCGGCTGAATAGAGAAGGTGGTTCGGCCAAACGAAAGAAAAATTGGTAAAACGGACATCTTAGGGTTTATATAACAAGAACGTCCATTCAGCGGAGTCAAAATAGGTCGACTCCTGCGGGAAA
>NZ_AUCI01000019.1 GCF_000429685.1 Salibacterium aidingense DSM 18341 | reverse complement strand
TCACCGAAAACTCGGAGCGGTGGTTTTCGATGAAACTAAACCTTACGGATTTGGGTTGCTGAAGATGTGCACCGTCTTTTTTAAAATCGCCAATTCTTCTTCTTTATCCGCCAGTTCCTTTTCTTTGGCTTTCAACTGGCGTTCCAGGTCTTTGACGTGTTGGTGGTCGACAACCGGTTCGTCGTCAAATTCGCGGTATTGCTTCATCCATTCATACAACGCGCTTCGAGGAATCTGTAAGTCCTCGGCAATGTCGGTGATGTTTTTCTGTTGTTTGTGCTGCTGGACATAACGGACCGTGTCCTTTTTAAAAGCTTCGCTATACTGTTGACGCTGTTCACCCATGGGGGAACCCTCCTTGTTGGTTTTATCATGCCATGTCCATTAAGAAGGTGTCCACTTTTTATTCTAAATTTAGATTGTCTCTATCTCGCGTGAAGCGGCTGTTGAATATAAGAAGCTGCTGGATGAACTCAGTGATTATGAATCAGCTGTCATTATTTCAAGCGGTCATAACGACGTGGATGAAATGAAGCAGTACAGCCTGTCGCGTACAGAGGAAAAGGAGCTTATCCACCGTTTCAAAAAGCCGCTGGATGAAGATCCTCTGGCTTTCTTAATCGTATGTGATAAACTGTTAACCGGCTTTGATGCCCCTATTGAGCAGGTCATGTATTTGGATAAGCCGTTAAAAGAACATAATCTGCTGCAGGCCATTGCCAGAACAAACCGGACATATGATAAGAAGACCCACGGTTTGATTGTCGATTATTACGGCGTGTCGCAATTTTTGGAAGAGGCTTTGGGGATTTTTCACGAAGAAGATATCAGAGGCGCGATGCAGCACGTAGACGAAGAAATGCCAAAATTAGAAACACGTCACCGGCAGGCTATGCGGTTCTTTGACTATATCAGTAGGGAAAACCTTGAAGTTTGTTTGCAAGTGCTTGAACCGGAAGATGTCCGGAATAAATTCGACACGGCGTTCAAGAAGTTCTCGGAAAGCATGGACATGATTATGCCGAGTCCGAAAGCAAAGCCCTATGTGGAGGATGTAAAATGGCTGGGAAAGATTCATAAGCTTGCGAAATCCCGTTATCATGTGGATGACGGAACAATGGACATTTCAGACTGCGGCGGGAAGGTCCGTGAATTAATCGAGGAGTACGTGTATGCTTCCACGCCGGAAGTCTTATTTGAGCCCGTGAACATCTTGACGAACAAGTTTGAAGAGAAGCTGGATGAACTGAAAGAACCTGAAGCAAAAGCCGCTGAAATGGAACATGCCATTAAGAATGAAATCCGCGTAAAGTTGGACGAAAACCCTGTGAAGTACACATCGTTAAAAGAGCGTTTGGAAGAGTTGATCGAACAGCGCAGAGTGCGCCAGTTAACAATCGAAGAACTGCTGGAAGAATACCGGAAGATGCGTGAAGAAATGATTAATATGGAACAGGAAAGTCAATCTTACGGCCTGGAAGAAGCAAGACAGCTCCCTTTCTATCAACTGTTGGAGCAGCACCTGCCGGATGATTTTGAGCAGGAAAGCCTTAAAGACGTAACAGAAATCATGACAGAAATCATCCAAGATCATGCTGTGATTGATTGGACGGAAAAGGATGACGTGAAACGCGAGATGCGCAAAAAGCTTAAGAAACAGCTCAGAGCCGGTTCTATTCCAAACAGCCAGGTCGAAAATGTGGCAAGGCAGCTGATGGAACTTGGGGAAATCCATTATAAATAATTCAAGCGGCATATCCTCAAGATGAGAGGGTATGCCGCTGTTTTCATCGCTTCAGCCAATGTTATGAAGTTCAACACCATGAACTCGTAACCATTCTTTGGAGGTTTCATAAGCAGGCAGGATCGATTTAACAAGATGCCAGAACTTTTTACTGTGCTCAGGTACAATCAAGTGAGCCAGTTCATGAACGATAACATAATCGACAACATGGATCGGCGCCATCACAATACGCCAATTTAAATAAATATCACCCTTTGGTGTACACGATCCCCATCTTTTAAATTGCGTTCTTAATTGAAGAGATTGAGGTTCCACACCCAACAATGTCTCGTAATAGTGCGCCCTCTCAAGCACTTTTTTATGTCCATACTGTCGATACCACTCTATTAATTTATGTTCCAGCTCCTGTTGAATACGGTCCTGGGTCCACCCCTGTGGAACTACCGCAGTGAAGCGCCCTTGTTTTAACTGGATAGAGGCGTACTGCACAGGTTCTTTCCATACTTTCAGCCGGTAATGGCGCCCCAGGTACGGAAGTTTTTCA
This sequence comes from Salibacterium aidingense DSM 18341, assembly GCF_000429685.1. Taxonomy (GTDB): domain Bacteria; phylum Bacillota; class Bacilli; order Bacillales; family Marinococcaceae; genus Salibacterium; species Salibacterium aidingense. The sequence continues at coordinate 63,866 of NZ_AUCI01000019.1, read as the reverse complement.
CCGCTGACGAACTCCTTTGGTTCAATGGAGGTATTTACTTCATTCAGTTCATCAAGTTTTTGAGTGATCCAGGGTGCTTTCTGCAGGAGTATCTGGTCCAGTTTATTTTGATCGATATCATCAGGAGTATAAACAACGACACCGTTTACGAGATCTACATTGATCTTAATATCTTTTCGATTTTGAACGTAATGACAATAATGAATGTCTGTTTTTCCGTAATTAATTGTTGGCATGTCTTTCACGTCCTTTTTCACTCACCGTGAAAACAAAAGCTACTGAGAAGCACAGGTTATCGAGAACTGAACGACACATACGATCATTCGAGGAACTCTAAAAGATCCCTCTGTTCAAAATCGTAACTCAGCCCATCTTTTCCACAAAATTGAAGATGCACTGCATCCCGGTTGGTATTAAATCAGAATGATGTTTCACGCTTATTATTATTCTTTTGGTTCAAGGGGAGCTGCAGCAGACGTTTCAGTCCGTCTTCATCAAAATCTCCCGGTTTGACATTGATCACAATGAGAAAATGAGGAGTTATCTGATCAGGGTCATCTTTTATATCAACCATCATCCACCGTGAGGTAGAAAGGTTTTTAATATATATAGAATACCCTAGGGCTCGTTTAAAGTCTAAATTTATATTAGGATACTGCGAGGCCAGACTTTTCATAAATGCTGTATTCACTTTTTTCGGTATACTCCTTATTTCCATGTTGCCCTCCTTTTGCTATGAAGAATATGGACGAACGGTATTTGCCTCTTATTCTTTCATTTACAGATGAATAATAAGGTTTTCCTTCTTGTTTCTCTAATGATTGAATGGCTTTCACCGCCGATACCAGATGCTTGTCGTGCGGGGGAGAAGTAAACAAAAGGTATTGAGCAGCATAACGATCCGAATAAAACGATACCGAATGCATGCCGGCAATAATGGAGTTACAAACAATTGTTCTTATACTTTCATTTTACTATATTCAATTATTCTGTGTTATTTATTACCGGCTGATCCCATCGCGTTCTAATCCTACAGGTGAATGCGGTACGGCTGCTTCTTTCCATCTTCTTTGGTCTACTTGGAAAAGCTGTCTAACGGCCGTCTGAAATAACAGCTGCAATATCCTGCCCGGGGGCAATATTGTAAGCAGGGTGGTAATCCTGAATTGTCGTCGTATCGATATGAAATCGCCGCTCGATTTCCTGGAGAGGTAACGTTAATGTAAAACGACCATACATGTTTTGAAAACTACTTTCTTAGAGATATTTTTCTTTAAGTTGGTTTACTCTCTTTTTCATTCTATCGGAGATTTCTTATGTGTACACTTAATTGAATATTTTTATTTGATCGATTGTACTTTCCAAGAATAAGAGCAACTAATTTCTTGAAGCTCTTCTTCTTCCTGCTAATTGTAATATATAATAGAGATAATACTTAAAGGTGGAAACAGTGAAATAATATACTTGTTATCTATTAACAGCTTGCAAAGATTTAAGGAGATGAGCTTATGACGAAATGGTGGATGATTCGGGCTGGTGATAATAATGAATTGCTGCCTGTTTGGGAAACCTTTTCGTAGAGGAAATGTTAGAAGGGACTCACATTGAGTATATCAGGAGACTGCACCTACCCTGATGTGTCAGTCCGCACGGTATCTTTTTTAAGATACTGTGCATCTTAAAGAGTCAGGGGAGTCAGGGGGAAATTCCCGCTGTTTTCCGTCTTTTATTTCATTGCTGAAAAAGGAGGATATCCATGAAAGCTGTACAAGTAACAGGTTACGGTGATGTAGACAAATTAGAGTGTGTAGAACGAAAAGCGCCGCAACCGAAAAGGGATGAAGTCCTTATTAAAGTGAAGGCCTGTGGGATCAATAATACGGAAATCTGGATGCGGGAAGGAGCTTATGGATCCGGAGGTCAGTCAGGGTGGCGGCCGGAAGGTGTGCAGTTCCCCCGCATCCCCGGTTCAGACATCACCGGTTGTATTGAGAAAATAGGAGATGAAGTGGATGAAAGCCTGATAGAAAAGATGTCGTCCTTTTTCCATTCACATCAAGCGGCAGGGAAGGATCTGAGCATATCTCAGAGGATATGTCTTTTATCGGATCGGAATACGATGGAGGATATGCAGAGTATGTCGTTTGGCCGACTGACCTATGTTATGAGATGCCTCTATCCGATCCGGTCGAAAGTGCTGCGTTTTCTGTAAGCGGCATGACGGCCTGGCACATGGTGGAACAAATCCAGGCAAAACCAGAAGAAACGATTGTCGTGACCGGTGCCAATGGCGGCGTAGGTTCTCTGAATGTCCACATTGCTGCCAATGTATTCGGGGCTGAAGTGATCGCGGTTGTCGGAGATCTGGATCTGGAGGATAAAATGAAAGAATTAGGAGCTGCTCACGTCCTCTCGTATAAGTCCAACCAGCTTGCTGAACAGATCCTCGAAGTAAACGGCGTGCCTGTTGATTCCGTCCTGGATGTCGTCGGTGATGCCTTGTTTACCACTTCGTTGCAAGTACTCAAAAAGGGAGGGGAATTTTGTACTTCTGGTTCAGCAGGCGGCCAAAAGACAGAGCTTGATTTCAGAACCCTTTACTTAAAGCACATCTCATTGATCGCACGTATCCACTAGAAGAAGCTCGAGACGCTCAAACCTATTTTAAACATGCAGGGAAATCGGGAAGATCGTCCTTATCCCGTAAAACGTATTTCACCATGTTTTAGACCTTCCCCCATGTATTATTGTTTTGAAGTACGTTTTTCTATGGTTTATTCATTTATATTATTTTGAACTATAGGGGCTGGCGCTTTTGAAACGTTCTCTTCCTTATCACCAAGGCCATTAATAAATGACATGATACCGATTACAGCGAAGATGATGAAAAGGAGAACTAGAATGATAACAGTGTAAAGTGTCGTTTTCATAGTTTTTGACATAATAATACCCCGAATCTTATAAGTTTTCCAACTTTTTACCACGGTTATTATTGTAATGGGAGAATTAAAACCGGTGCCTGTCACGCCCCGGTTTTTGTCGAATTAGTTTTTTGGCATCCGGCTGATAAGGAGAGATATTAGGATGATGCCGAGGCCTAGCATAACGTAGATCGATAGGTTTTCATTCAGCACAACGGCGCCGAGCAGGACGCCGACGGGTGGGATGAAGTAGTTGGAGAAGGAGGCGAAGACGGCTCCTTCGGCGTGAACGAGGAGGTTGTAAAACCAGTACACCATGCCGGTCTGCACGCTTCCTATGATAACGAGATCCCTGATGGCGCCGGCGGACAGCGCCGTGAAATCGGGGTTTTCCATAAGAAACATCAGCGGGATCAGGATGCCCGCGGCTATGTACAGCACGTTCCGCATGGCGGTGACGGCGGAGGCGGCGGGCAGGTACTGCAGGAGCACAAGCGCTGCTGCGTAGCAGACCGCGGCCCCGACAAGGGCGGATATACCGGCGATGCCGCTTGTCCCTGCCTCAGCGCTGAGCGACGGCAGGAAGACAAAGACAATGCCGGTAAATCCGAGAAGGACACCGCTGATCTGGGAGAAGCTCCATTTTTTCCGGGAGATGATGCGGACAAGCAGGATCGTCCAGATCGGCGTGGTGCCGATGATGATGGATGCAATACTGCTCGTCACCCGCACCTGTCCCCAGGCGACAAGGAAAAACGGCAGAACGGCTTCGAATAATGCAATGGAGACGTATAACAGCCATGGTGTACGCTGCGGCTGATTTTCTTTTTTCCGGGATGGGATTTTCATGAAGGCGGCGATCACGGTTAATGTGACCGCTCCGATCGTCGTCCGGGCGGCGCTTAACGTGAGAGGGGTGACGTCATTCAGCACACGTTCGGCAAAGAAGAACTGTGTCCCCCACATGACGCTGATGACCATTAAAAATACATATTTCCACATCGATGTCTCCCTTTCCTTATTCATTCATCCGTATCTCCATTATAATAAGAATAGATTAGCCGGAGAAATGTCTATGGTTGATAGCTCCATCACTTTTATTGATAACATGGATATTGAAAATATGGAGGCGTTCGTGAAGACGGCGGAACGGGGAAGTATATCGGAGGCTGCTGCGGAGCTGAACCATCTTCAGTCCAATATGACATCGAAAATAAAGAAGATCGAGACGTATTACGACGAGGTACTGTTCCACCGCCATGCCCGGGGTGTGACGCTGACGGAAGCGGGAGAGCGGTTGTATGAACAGTTCAGGAAGGTGCTGCTGCTGTGGGAGGAGACGGAAGAGAAAATGGGAAGAAGCGGGGAGAAACTCCGGATCGGCACGATGCCATCGATTGGAGGAGCAGTATTCTCGGGGGCCCTGGAGACGCTGTACAGCTCGTATCCGGATCTCTCGGTCACCTTTCGGACCGGTTCGACGGAATATTTGGAGGAAGAAGTGGCGAGGGGGCATCTAGATCTGGCGTATACGATCGGCGCCGGGCATCATAAAAACGTTCACTATCAAAGAGCGGGCTTGGAGGAAATGGTGATCATCGGTAAAGATATTACCCCGGAGACCGACTTTTATGAGTATATCGACGGCAGGGATGTCATCACGTTATCCCGGCAGTGCCTGTATTTTTCCGCTCTGGATCAGATTTACACCAATTACGGACTGAAACAGGGAGAAATTATGGAAGTGAGCGATTTCGAAACCCTCGTCCAATTTTCAACGATCGGCATGGGCCTCGCGATTGTATCCAAACATGTAGCGGACCGCTTTCACATTTCCGATTACCTGACAATTCCGTCATCTTATCGTTTTATTGACTTGTATCTTATCTGCAGGCGGCATCATGTGTTTTCCGATGTGGAAAAGCAGCTGATGGCACGAAGTGAGTTGGCCTGAACATGCCATAATAATACAGATGAACAGAAAAGGGGATAACAACATGCTGACAGAACAAGTCCATATTGCTGTGCCTACCGCTTTTTTTAAAAATGAATCCTTACATGTTCAAGGGACCATCAGCCATATCAGAGATTTGTATAACCAGGGAATCAGATCCGTTCTTGTTTCTGGAACGACCGGCGAACAGCATAGTTTAAACCTTCGGGAGAAAATGGAACTAATAGACGGGTTGGAACAGGAAGAAGAACTCCTGCATCAGATGGAAATCATTTTTGGGGTGGCTTCCATCAGACAGAAAGAGGCAGAGGAATTAGCCAAAAAGATCCGTGATACAAAATTATCAGGTATGATGCTGGGGTATCCGCCTTATGTTATACCGACACAGGAAGAAGCGCTCGTGTATACCAAGAGACTCATACATCTTAGTAATAAACCAACCATTTTATATAACAACCCGAAAAGAACCGGATTTGATTTGTCGGAAGAAAGTATTATTCAATTAAGTAAGATAGGATTAGTGATCGGCTTAAAGGAAGCCGGCCATATGGAAAAAGTGAAACACATAAGAAAAGGTATCAATAGAAACGATTTTCATTTTTATGCCGGGGGAGAGGTGGACCTGGCGGAGAAAATCACCCATGGCTTTGACCGTCTTTCTTCCATTGCAGGCAATGTTTATCCCGTGGAAATCAGTCAATGGTTCCAAAAATTATACCTGAATCAAGTCCTGACGGAACAAGAAAGAGAATCCATAGAAGATATGATGGAAGACGTTTATCAAGGAAACGCGATTGTGAATCTGAAAAAAATCTTGAACCAAAAAGGGACCCCAATCGGAATTTGCAGAAGTCCAATAGGAAACACTCAATAAGAGGAACTACCATGATCATTTTTCCGTGCCATCAAAGCAGCTTCGTTTTCTTTCTACGTATTTGACATAGGTGGGGAAATAAAAAATGGATGAAATCCTTTTTATCAGGGATTTCATCCATCTTTGTTAGGATAGGGGATTTAATTGCAGCACTTCCTCGGTGGAGAGGCCGGTTACTTCAGAAATTGTCTCGATGTCTATGCCTTTTTTCAGCATTTCTTCAGCAATTTCCGTTTTTGCCTTTTCCATGCCCTTTTTTTCGTAAGATACGATAAACTCTCTCACCTTTTCGCCTTCTCTTCCATCCATACGTTTCACCTCTTCCCGCAATTTCTTTTCTTCCGACGAAGTAAGAGTTGGATAAGTCTCGAAAAAAAAACCGGTTAATAGGTTGGATCTTGCAGGATCTATCTTCATGTGAGCCATCATACGCAGAAATTCTTTTTTTACTTGTACTTTCTCCTTTTCATTATATCCCATTTTCGAAAGCAATGCAGCGGCTAAAGGGTTGTCGGAGCGGATAAAGTTCCGCCAGTTTTGCTGTTTTAACTGGATGATTAGGAATTGAAAATGAAGAACGTCGTGAAAAGGAAATGCTATGGAGAAATGGTCCGGTTCTTTGCGATACTGGTCATAAGTGAAAAGCGCTATCGGAAGGATGTTGCAGCGGTATTTTTCGTATAATCGCCCATAGTAGAGGAACATGCGCTCATTGAAATCAGGTTGGGGATAGCTCTGCGGTTCTGTGTGGATGATGATGAGCGTTTCTTCATCTTTCAGACTCGTTTTTGCCAGAATATCCACTCTGTACTTTTCTCCCTGAGTCACATCACTGAAGACTTCTTCCGCTAAAAACTGAAGGTTGGAAAAGTCAACGGCTTCGTGTACTTCCGGGAAAAATAATTGGATGAATTCTTCGAAATAGGTGGTTAACACTTCTTTAAATAACCGATCGTGATCGACAGTCATAACACCCTCCTTTTATAAGAACGTTTGTTCCTTTATAGAATACCTGTTCCTGTTATAAAAAGCAAGATGATTTCTTTTTAGTGACTTTCACGTCCCGGTTAATGACACGTTTAGGTCTAGATCTTGGAAATTGCGGACTCTTCTCCAAACAAGTTCTTGAAGACAGTTGTTATGAATGTTTTTCTTCCTTTTTGCTGTAAATTTCATAAGCAAAATATCCAAATAATAATCCTATTCCGGCTCCCAAAGCAATTATAGATAGCAAAGAGATTCGGGAAAACATGCTAAAGAGTAAAGCAGCAATACAACCAGCCATCATTCCAAACGGTATTAAACTATCTAATAAATGTTGGGCGCTTTTTGATTTTTTCTTATCCAGAGTGCCTTTATTATATTTATGTTTCATTTTTAAAACTACAAATAAAACAATTCCACCTACTAGTACAACAGGCAGTAAAATACCTGCCATTTCTAAAGCCAGCCCCATATTAAAAACCTCCTTCCTGCAGTATTCCTTCATATCAGCCGAACCTCATATATTCATGCGGACCATCATACGCAGAAATTCTGTTTTCACTTGTACATTCTGCTTTTCATTATACACCATTTTCGAAAGCAATGGAGTGGCTATAGAGTTGTCCGAGCGGATAAAGTGGAAATGGTTTGGTTCTTTGCGCTGCTGCTCTTTAATAAAATAAAATCATTGACTCTTTTTACTATCTGTTATATTATAAATATAACAGATAGAACGAATAGAAAGTAGGTTATCTACATTGCTCATTTCACTTGATTTTGAATCAAAGGATGCGATTTATTCGCAAATTATACAGCAAATCATTATCGGCATTGCTAAAAGAGAGCTGCGCCCGAACGATCCACTGCCGTCTGTTCGCTCCTTAGCGTCAGACATTGGTATTAACCTTCATACAGTGAATAAAGCCTATCAGCACCTGAAACAGGAAGGGTACATTCTGATTCATCGGCAAAAGGGTGTGGTTATTCATCCGGAGGGTGTGCCAAAAGCAGATAGTGAATATAAGGAAACGCTGAAACAGACGCTGCGCCCGATTGTAGCGGAAGGGCTTTGTAAAGATCTGTCTTATGAATCCATTGCCGCTTTATATCAAGAAGTATTGGATGAATTTCGAGAAGGGGAGGATGAAAAATGACAATCCATACACTCATTGCTGTTTTATCAATAGTCTCATTGCCGGTTGCGCTTATCTTAGCATGTATTCCGTATTTAACACGCAGGACGGAAAGTTTTGGCGTGTCCATTCCTGAGAAGGTTTATCATACGGAACCCCTGAAACTAATCAGAAAGCGGTATGTCCGTGCTATACTTCTTCTTACTGTTATTTTAATAGGAGGTTTCCTTTGGGCTGGTTTGATGATGACGGCCAATGAAGAAACCTTAAGTATGGTGTTTGCCGCCTTCATGTTGTTTTTAATCGCTCTTTCCTTTGGCGTCTATTTGAAATTTCATAACGAAATGAAGCGGATAAAAAAAGAATCAAATTGGGCACAAGATAAGACACAGAAGGTTGTCGTGCGCACAGATTTTCATGCACGTAAGCTTACCTACTCTAACCTTTGGTATGGTATTCCTTTTGCCATTGCGATTTTAACCACGTTGCTTACCGCGCTGTTTTATGACCGGCTGCCGAATGTCCTGCCCATGAAAATAAATTTTGCGGGAGAAGTAACCAATGCTGTTGAGAAAAGCTATCGTACGGCGTTTTTCCTGCCGATCATGCAGTCGTATCTTATCCTGCTTTTTATCTTTATCAATACGGTGATTGCGAAGTCCAAGCAGCAGCTGAATGCAGGGGCTCCTGAGAAGTCCTTTCAACAACTCACATTGTTTCGGAGAAGGTGGTCTCTCTTTCTCCTCTTCACTTCAATCCTATTAACGATCATGTTTTCATTAATGCAATGGAGCTATTTCTATCCGACAAATCAACATATGGTTCCCATTGTGAGCTTACTATGCAGCGGAATTATTATAATTGCGGCGCTTGTCTTATCATTTTCGACAGGTCAGGGTGGAAGCCGGATTCAAATCGAGGGAGAAGAGCAAGGAGAATCTGTGGATCGAGAGGAGGACATCCATTGGAAGCTCGGTCAAATTTACTTTAATCCAAATGACCCGGCGCTATTTTTGGAAAAACGTTTTGGTGTTGGCTGGACGATAAATTTGGCGAGGCCGACAGCATGGCTTTTATTAATTGGAATTATTGCGACAGCAGCGGGTATTCCAACCCTCCTAATGTTGTAAGCCTTTGATCATATAAGGAGGTAGAGCATGCAGCACCCTAGAAAACCATGGCGCTCTTTTGTATTTTTTCTGTTCGTTGGTGTGATTGCCGTTCTTTCCCTGCTGCCAATGCAAATTGAAATTCTTCCCCGGCAGCTGGAGGAGCTCGGTGTTCCTTTAAAGCTTCCCATTGAAATAATGGCTGTGCTGTCTCTCCTTAACCCTCTGCTATTTATTATAGTAGGTCTGCTCATAGGTCACTTTTTAGCTGAGAGAACTGGATTCTATTCTTTCATTTATGATAAAGATCGATATGGCACGCCATTGTTAAGTCGATTAAGGGCTGTCTTTATAATTTCCGCTCTTTTAGGGGGAATTAGTGGTGTTTTCATTGTAACGGTAGATTTTTTCCTTCAGCCCTTCCTTCCAGAAGAACTGCACATATCAGGTGCTGAGTCGACGGTTGATTTTTTCGACCTCGTTGCACGGCTGTTGTATGGAGGGATTGCTGAAGAATTAATGCTTCGCTTTGGGGTCATGACTTTAGTGGTTTTTATCATGTGGAAGGTCTTTCAACGCAGCCAAGCTCGACCAACCTCCGTTATTGTATGGATTGGTATTATCCTATCTGCTCTGCTCTTTGGGTTAGGTCATTACGCGGCAACGGCCGCAGCTACAGACATGACTCCCATTGTTTTTGCTCGCATGATCTTTTTAAATGGGTTTGGTGGTATTATCTATGGCTGGCTTTATTGGCGCAGAGGTCTTGAGGCAGGGATGATTGCGCATATAGCTACTCATGTGGTCTTTGTACTCTTCTCCCTTTGAAGGTGCCTTTTGAAGGTGCCTGGCACGCCCCGGTTTTTGTCGTATTTTGTAAGTTTCTGCAAGCTCCTATGACCAAGATAGCGAAGATAAGTTAAATTCACTACAATATACTCCGGAAAATATGCGAGAGGTATTTAATAAATTAAACGAAAAAGGGAGACTTTTATCATGAAAAAGACCTTAATGCTATTTATTACATTAACTTTATTGATACTTGCTGCTTGTGGTAATGGAGAAGAGGAAAATAATGCAAATGGTGATACAGAAAACAGCACATCAGAAGATTCATCGGATGAAGAAACGAATGAAGAAACAAGTGACGGAGCGAGTGAAGATAAAGGAACCATTGTTTTTGGACAAACACCTTGGACAAGTACTGCACCGCCAACACAAATTGCAAAACAAATTTTAGAAGAACAAGGTTTCACAGTTGAAGTAAATCATGTTTCGCAGCCAATTATCTGGGGTGGCATGAGTAATAAAGAAATGGATTTCTTTATGGATGCGTGGTTACCATATACAGAAGCACCGAGAATGGGAAGAGTATAAGGACGAGTTAGTGAAGGTAGCAACAAGGTTATTCCTTTAAACGAATTACAAGACAGAATGTCGGAACTTCCCAAGGATAAAATGATTGTACTATATTGTTGGGACACTTGGTGTACCCTTGCTTCCAAAGCTGCTGACTTGTTGCTTGAAAATGGATTTGATGCAAAGGAATTATATGGAGGGTTGGCAGCTTGGAAAACACTCGACTTCCCGACGTCAGGATTATCAGAAGCAGCCTCATCCAACGAGGGTAGTGGTGTCGACTGTGAATGTTAGAATACTCTATCACAACATAGGTCACCAATCGGAGTGGAAGCGACGATAACTAACAAAGCAGAGAAAAAGCAACCTACATTAAAACTGAAATATGAGCATGCTGCTTCAGATAAAGCTTGAATCATTGATGAATCATTTTTTGTTTCTCTCTTTGTACAAAGCAGCCAGTGAAACGCCGGCTAACACAACCACCCCGCCTGCCATCGATAGAAGGGTGGGGGTTTCGCCTATCCATATCCATGAGATAATAATGGCTAAGACAGGGGTTAGATATAAGGAACTGGTGGCTTCCGATGCGCCCTGTTTCGATGTGGCGTATGCTATGGCGAAGTAAGGAATCACGGTCGGGAACAGGCCGAGATACATAACGGTGAGTAAACTTTCCATGGAAGCCTGATGAATCGCTTCCGCCGTGCCGGGAACGGAAACCAGCATAAAGAGAGTTCCGGCCCAAATGGTGTACGTTGTAAATGGAATAAACCCATACTTCGTCAGATAGTTAGATTGCAGCACAAAATAAACACTCTCCCCCAGGGCTGCTATTAAAACCATAAGCACCCCCATAATTTCCAAGTTGAAACCTTCCCCTGCATCGAAGGAGATAAGAAACACTCCGAATAATGCCGTGATAGAGCCGGCCCATCCATATGTACCAAAGGTTTCTTTTAAGAAAAACCTGGCAAGCAGGGCGGAAACGAGCGGCGTGGTCGATACAACGAAGCTTGCTGCTCCGGCACTAACTGTCTCTTCTCCGATACTAAGAAACGTGTGATAGACGGAAAAGCCCAGAAATCCAAGAATTAAAATGGCGGGCTGGTCTTTTCGTTCCGGCAGTTTCATGTTTGTTGCTATGGCAGCAATCACAAGGGCAGTGGAACCAATCAATAGGCGCAGCATGGATAAATGTAACGGTTCAAACGATTCCAATCCTACGCGTATAGCCGGAAAAGCAGAAGCCCATAGAGTAATTGCCGCGGCATAGGCCAGTAGAACACTTATAGACATATGTAAATCATCCTTTACGATTCGAAGGTGTATTTGGTCCTGGAGCTCCTATGATAAAATACGTACGAAGCATTGGAATCAACCATTTCCATGAAAGCCATGCCAACCAATCAAGGGTGAAAAAATGAATAATCAATCATCAACGACGTATAGAGAAATTGTGGAATGCATCGAAAAGAAAGCAGCAGAAGGGCAGTGGTCCGCCGGGCGGAAACTTCCGCCTCAAAGGGAGTTGGCCGCTGCATTCGGGGTGAACCGGAGCACGGTGATTCATGCGTTGGATGTTTTGAAAGAGAAGGGAATTGTAGAATCAAAGACGGGAAGCGGGACATATATTTCGAACCATGATCCATCCAACGTATCAAAAAGTTTCGTAAACTGGAATGACTTTTCAAAGTACAGCCTTCATCCAACGAACCACGATATCGTGAGAAAAATAAATAAGCTGGAGCTGGACGATTCGATCATACAATTAGGCAAGGGAGAACTTCACGAGGAGCTGTTTCCCAAGCGTTTATTTAATGATTCGCTCCGCTCGCTGGAGACGACGTATAATCATTACGGATATGATGATGGCACGGGAGATTATAGATACAGAAAAGCGGTCTCGTCCTATTTGAAGGAGCGGGGGATTGCTTCCAGTCCGGATACCATATTGTCGGTTTCCGGTGCGCTGCAGGCGTTGCAGTTAATAACGCTTGGTTTACTGCAGATGGGCGCCACGGTTTACACGCCCCAGATATCGTATGTTCATTCCCTGCATGTTTTTCGAACATCCGGTATGAAGTTGAAAAGTATTCCGTTTAAGAGGCAGCGGCTTGATACGGATTACTTACGCGACGATTTGTACAGAAACAAAGGCTCGTCTATGTTATATATCAATCCTACGTTTCAAAACCCGGTGACGACAACGCTGGATGGTAACAGCCGAAAAGAATTGGTGAAACTGTCCCAGGAATATAAAATGCCTGTCATAGAAGATGATATCTTCCGGGATTTATGGATCGACCATGAGCCGCAGCCTCCTATTGCGTCCCTTGATCACAGCGGGCACACGCTTTTCATCGGCAGCTTTTCCAAGACAATGGCGCCGACGCTTAGAATCGGGTGGATGACAGGCCCGGCAGACGTTATGGAGAAACTGAGTGACCTGCGGATGCAGCTGGACTATGGAACAAGTTTCCTGCCGCAGCTTGCAATGTATGATTTCCTTGAAACAGGAAGATACGACGAGCATCTGAAAACGCTGAGAAAAGAACTTCGCGACAGACGAGATACCTTAGTCTATCTTTTGGAAAAACACATAGCAGATGCTGCGACCTGGGAGATTCCCGCAGGAGGCATGTTCATATGGGTGCGGTTTTCAGATGATATAAATGTTCGAAGGTTGTTTTCTTCTCTTGTGGACAGGGGAGTCTTAATAAATCCGGGCTTCATTTACAGTTATTATCACAATCAATATGTAAGACTGTCCTTCACCAGTTCGTCTCTGGAGGAAATGGAATATGGTGTGAAAGTAATGAGAGAAGTGTTGGACCATCTAAAATGATATAATCTAGAAGGCAGGGAATATTCATACCCTTGCAGGAATGGTATAGTATGCAGAGATGAATAATGATTCCCGTTTATAATAGGAGGTATATTTTGTCAACATATGATTTTTCCGCTCATCGGAAATGGTCCCGGATTCCAAAAGATATTCAGCAGCTTCTTCTCCAGAATGTGTTCTGCGTCAACTGCGGGGAAACGACGATTGTGGATTTTGAGCTGAAAGATGAAAAGAATGGTGTGCTGCTGGAAGGAAGTTGTAAGACGTGTGGCGGCGACGTGGCGCGATTGGTAGGAGACGACGGATAGACTGTTTGTTTAAAGAGGAAGGGGCAGAAGTGTTGCTCCTTCCTTTTATTATACTCTCTTAATATTAACATCAAAAAAATAAATCGCTATGTCCGCCGTGTATAATGAAAGAGAAAGGATGAAACGGTGTGGACAATCTAAATCAGTACATGGGAACGATGGATTCGAAATGGAAAGAGGCTTTTGTTCAGCTGAAAGAGGTCGTTGATGAAAATATTCCAGTCGGGTTTGAACCGGCGATACAGTACGGCATGCCGTCGTATGTCGTGCCGCTGTGTCTCTATCCGGCAGAGTATCACGCGAAAAAGGATATACCCCTGCCGTTAATCAGCCTGGCGGCGCAGAAACGGCATATTGCGTTGTATCACATGGGGCTGTACGCGGATCCGGCGTTGCTTGAATGGTTTGAGAAGGGGTATGCCGAGCACGCGGCGCATGCCTTGAATATGGGGAAGAGCTGCATACGCTTTACAAAACCGGATCAGATCCCTTATCCGCTTATCGGAGAGCTTGTGTCGAAGATGTCGGTGGAGGAATGGATCGCGTTGTATGAAAACAGCGTAAAGGGGTAATTAAAATACTATGTCTATGATTTATTGATGTTCTTCCAGGCTCCTCCCGTCTCTATTTCTGTACTTTTCTTCTGGCAGAATAATCCCAGATAGTTAATGTAATAAAGTATACTATAATAGTAACCATCGCATAGTCGCTGTATTTGCCTGGGAGAAATAGAAGGATGGAAGCTGTGACGATAAAAAATGGGGGCATCAGTATCCAGTAGCGTTTATTTTTAAAATGTTTCATAATCAGCTTCTCCTTCTGAGCTCTTTTTATCGATGACACAGCCGTTTGTACCTAAAATCTAAGGGTTCCTGAGTTCAATAGAGATGTTACTAGCTTCTTCGGCGGCAACTTGTATATCAAACGTACCGTCTACGTTCAGCCCCTGGATTTGAATGCTGCCGTTTCTTGATTCGGAGATTTGCTGCTCCCATAATACCTGATCCTCTGTTTCGGCGGACAGGGTGATCGTTCCTTCGCCAACCGATGCTGTATAGGGAATGGAAATGATTCCTCCCCCGGTTGTTCCGGTTTCCGTTACATCATAACTCCCCCGCAGCGTATCAATCGATACAGTAACCGTACCGTTTGCTATCTGTCTGTTGGCATTTACGGTTACATTGTCAGCATAAAAGTACAGGAATGCTGACACACCAATGATGAGGATAAAAGTAAAGGCTGATGCTATAATGAAAAACACTTTCATGTTTATCTTTTGTAGTATAAGATGGTTCAATTTGTATACGAGTCGAAATAACAAAGGAAATAACACGGCTGCGAAAAGAATAATAATCCAATGAACGGGCTGCAGGACAGCTAAAATAAGTACCGCCATGTACATTGCTATAAACATCCAATATCCTATGTGCAGAAACGTCTTGCTTTTATCGGGTTTACCGAAAATCATTTCTATGACTCTTTGCAAAGAACTCCTCCCATTTTGCCTCCAAGGTGCTGTTCTTCTCAAAACACATTAATCATAGGTAATACTAACACATATATGGTTAAATTTGTATATTAAAATTGTGCTGATAATGTGTAAAAAAGGAGGGTTCAAATGGTTAAGAAGGTATTGCAAGTTCTTATTCTTTTATTCGGATTATTTACTGCAGTTGCAGGTTTCTCTTACTATATGATTACTATTGGAGATTCCGCAGTACCGGATATGACGGGCGATATGATGGTGATTCAAACTTTTTTATTTATATCGACTTTTTCATTAGTTGTTGGTATGTATTTAGTTAAAAACTTCATTGTAAGAATTATAACAGCTGTCGTTTTTCTTGCAGTCGACGGAATATATATAGATGTATTGAGGACTAACTTGCCCGGCTATGAAGATAACAGCATTGATCTTGCTTATGTTCAACTGCAATATTCTTTTGTTTTACATTGCAGTTTGATCTTGGGTTGGGTGTTATTCCTTATTTTTCAGCAATGGTGGAGAACAAGAAAGAGATAAAAACTTTGTCACGGTACGTTCCTTCCTTCCTTTCTTTCTTTCTGCTCCCTTCACTATATGGGTTTCTTTTCCATCTTAACATATCGTTTCTCATTTTTTTCGTTTGATTGATACTATTCTTTGCCTTCCACCGTCACGATGGTCATCTGGCTCTGATTCAAAAAACGCACCGGTATCACACTGGTGCCGAGGCCGCTGTCGATGTAGAGCCGGCTGCCGGAGTCCAATGAGTACGTTCCTTTGTCGTACCGGGGGAAAAACCCTTCGCCGGGGGAGACGACTCCGCCGATGAATGGGAACCGGATCTGACCGCCGTGGGTGTGGCCGCTTAAAACGAGGTCGGCACGGGCAGCGGTTTCGTTTTCGACAACGAGCGGGGCATGGGAGAGCAGCACGGTGTAATGCCCGCCGTTCATCCCCTGAAACGCTTGGTCAAGGTTGTGATGGTCCGTAAAGTGGTCATCAATGCCGGCGAGGTTAATTACGGCATCGTCTACCTCCGCCTTGGTGTTCGTGTTATCCAGAATCATGATCCCGCTTTCCCGCAGACCACCGAGAAGGGTTTGGGCGCGAGGGTTGTCCCATTCGTGATTGCCGGTGACAAAATAAATTTTCTCCGTTACCTCGGTCAGTTTTTCCATCAGCTGCAGCGCCGGCTCCATGCTGGATGTGTTTTCATCGATGAGATCCCCTGTGATGACGATCATGTCCGGGGCGGCGCTTTTGGCGGCGTTGAGGAGCGGCTCGTTATTGTCCCCGAACTGTTTATTATGCAGGTCGCTGATCTGCAGCATGCGGATCGATGCATCGCCGGGCAGCTCCTCGGTGGTGAACGTGACGTGTTTGGTCTGGAACACGTTGGTATCGTAATAGCTTTTTCCCGCGATTACCGCAGCGGCTGTAATCAAGATAAGAAGCATCCAGCGTTTTTTCGTCATGATCATGACCACCCTTTTTGTATCTGCATTCCTTTGCATCTATAATAGCATGGTTCGGACTCATCCGGCAGGGAGCAAAAAGGATGGAGGAGAGGCTAAACATGATGCTGGAGGAACCTTCTGCAGTATGAGGTGATTCTAATGTATCCCTTCTTTATCTAGGCACGTTACAATAGAGGTAATGGAAAAAAGAGGAGGAGCTATTATGAATCATTTTTCCGTGCCGGCGATGGTGGAGTCATTTAAGGAACTTTTTCCGAAGGAAGCGTCTATTGCGGTTTCGGATGTGCAGCAGTTCCTTTACTATGAGCCGAGCAAACAGATTGATTTGAAGATTCAGCCTGGGGATAAAATAAATAAAAATACCGTAACGTTTAAGGCGCTGTCGATTCAGGAGAAAACGTCGGATCATGTGAACAGTACGGTTTTTGGGACGAATGTGCCAATTTTGGATGACGGGGAGCCTGCAGGGTGTCTTACAGCGACTCTGCCCTTAAAGTTCTAAGTTTTTGAAGGTTCAAATAAAGACGAGCTGGGTGCTGCTTGTGTAAGGGTGGGAAAATAAAAAATGGATGAAACCTTTTTATGAGGGTCTTCATCCATTTTTTTATTGGTTAATGTTCTATACATTGATGTTATGAGTCCCATTCTTCAGCTTAGAAATTCACCACTAATCTTTCTTTTGCATCAAGCTTATATCTTATTATGGGGTATCTGCCTAAAGGCGATCCAGCCAGCGATCAGGAATGCTTAAATGTAGTTGAATCTTTTTGATATTCCTTGTATTCATCGCCCCAAGCCATCACTGAATTGAGTATCGGCTTTAATTTTTTCCCGATGTCGCTCAACGAATATTCGACTTTTGGTGGTATTTGAGAGTGTACGTTACGAACCACAATTCCATAATCCTCCAAAAGGCGAAGCTGTTTGGTTAAGGTGGCATGGGTGATATCTGGAAATAATCGCTGGATTTCATTAAATCGCATCGGTTTTTCAAGTAAAAATAAAATAATACGCATGGACCATTTCCCGGACAATATTTTTTGAGCGCTTGTTAAGCCGCATTCTTCTAATATCTCATTGGTATAGTTCATGGCCTTCCTTTCCAGTATCCAATTGCATACTAACGCTATTCCGATAGCGTAGAAATCCTCTAAAAGATACCTCTATAATAGTATTTATATGATAGGAGCCTATCATATAATGATTTTTCAAACAATGTAAAAGGGGTGAAGGGGGAACACAAGAATTATTTCGTCACCAGGTTGAAATTTGAAGTGCAGGCCATGCCAATAAAAACAAAGGAGAGTACACTTATGAATACAACGATACCTGTTAGTAAAGAACAAGTGATTTCAGCTTTTCAATACAGGCATGCTACTAAAACATTTAATACGAACAAGAAAATATCCGGGGAAGATTTTAACTATATTCTAGAAACGGGAAGGTTATCACCCAGCACGATGGGTTTAGAGCCATGGAAGTTTGTCGTTGTGCAAAATCCGGAATTAAGAAATAAGCTAAAAGAGGTTTCCCCTGGAGCCCAACGCCAGCTGGACACTGCGAGTCATTTTCTGGTCATTCTCGCCCGGACAAATCTAAGATATGATTCCGAATATGTCATGAATCAATTGAAAAATGTGAAAAAAATGCCGGAAGAAGTTGTTACATTTTACTCTAGCGCATTAAAAGGTGTTCAGGAAGAAAGTGGTTTGTTGAAAGATGAACGTTTACTGTACGAATGGTCTGCAAAGCAAACCTATATTGCTCTCGGAAATATGATGACCGCTGCGGCTTTAGCCGGCATTGATTCTTGTCCGATGGAAGGGTTTGACTATGCAGCAGTCGACCATATCTTAGAAGAAGAAGGTTTGTTACAGGAGGGAAACTTCAAGGCATCCGTGATGCTCGCTTTTGGATATCGAAATGAAGAACCCGAACGAGTCAAAACAAGAAATGATATGGAGCACATTGTACACTGGTCATAAATGGTCATAAAAGGGAAAAAACCGCCCTGGCAAAATAAAAAATGTGCAAACAAATGGAGCTGTATCAAAAGTCTGTTAAATGCTGAGGCATGCGCTGCAGGCGGACGCTTGCCGTGGGCAGCGCCTCAGCTACATCAAACGGAAAAACCGCCGTTTGATGGGATCTTCGGCTGCTGCTCTTCCCACAGGCGTCGCCGCCTTCCGCTTCTGCCTGGGTCGAAATTTCTTTATCATAGGAATGGGGCTGTACCTTTGATACAGCCCCATTTGTTCTTGCTTTTGAATTATCGGGTGGACACTGCATCATGGTAAGGCATTAATCATGGTATGTTAAACGGTCTCGTAAAAATTGCTTTATCAAATAAGCACTGGTGTCCAACTCTTCTTCTAAAGGAAAATGCCCGGTATTTAATAAATGGACCTCGCAATCGTTAAGATCCTTTTGGAAAGCTAATGCCCCTTTAGGTCCAAAGAACATGTCATTTTTTCCCCAAACAGCAAGTGCAGGAGGTTGATACGTCCTAAAGAACTCCTGCCAATTTGGATACTGCTTAAGGTTGTTTCTATAGTCGTAATACAAAGCAAGTTGTATTTCGTCATTGCCGGGGCGATCCAAAACCATTTGATCCATATTCCATGCATCAGGGCTGATTCGCTCGGGATGACGTGTCCCATCTGTGTATTGATATGTTGTGAAGTCTAACGATAAAAGCGATCTTAAATTGTTCTTATTTTCCTCCGTTGGATTTTCCCAATACTTGCGTACAGGATCCCAAGCGGACATTAACCCTTCTTCATAAGCATTTCCATTTTGAGTTATAATGGCTTGAATTCGTTCAGGATGTTTGATCGCCAATCTGAATCCCACGGGAGAGCCATAATCATGAACGTAGATACTAAATTTCTCTAGTTTTAATGTTTCCACAAATTCATTGATCAAAAGTCCAAAGTTATCAAACGTATATTCAAATTCATCCATTTTTGGTTGGTCGCTGTTGCCGAACCCTGGATAATCAGGCGCTACAATATGATACTCATCCATCAGCTCCGTGATTAAGTGTCGATACATATGAGACGAAGAAGGAAAACCATGAAGCAGTAAAATAGTCGGATTTTTTTTATTCCCAGCTTCCCGGTAAAAGATATTAACGCCCTGGACACTTACATTTTTGTATTCTACTATCATATCCTCACCCCTTTATATTATTGAAGAAGCATGCAGTAGCCTGACAAAGAGTAATTCCTATTCATACGCATCCCCCCCTCTCTTATAACCTCTTTAATAAATTTTTAGTGGTTATAAAAGATATACTACCGTACTCATTCTAACTTTTCAATATGTTTTTTAACGGTTATAATAACATTTGAGGTGAAAATGGATGGATAAATTAGTGTATGTGCTAGGTGGCGCTGCATGGATAAACTTGGTTAATACAACGTATATCTCCAATAAACAAGAGGTCGATATCTTAGCTGATGCCTCCCGGACGTGCGAATGGCTGAAGGAAAATAACGTATTACGGGAGTCTGATGTACCGGCTTTAAAAGACGGAGAATGGAGGCATTCGTTAATAAACGAGCTTCATTCGCTGCGTCAGCTTTGTGAAATGGTTTTGTTCGATGTAGAACAAAAAGGAGTACTCTCTCCAGATACAACAGATCAATTAAAACAGCTTGTTGAACGGGTGAATGTCAGCCTGACTATGGATGCAGATGATGAAAAAGTAGAATTGGTCTCCGAAGGAATAACAACGGAAGATCACGTACTCTTCAAGATTGTCGCTTCTATTTTTGATACATTGAACAGTACTTCTATCCGTCGTATTAGGAAGTGTGAGCATCAAGAATGCAGGCTCCACTTTGTCGATACATCAAAATCAGGAAAAAGACGCTGGTGCAGCATGGAGTTGTGCGGAAATCGCAAAAAGGCGGCCGAATTTTATGCGAAGAATAAGAAAAAGTAGTAATTCAAAAAGGCGCGCATGAAGCTGGAGACCGATGGGACTGAGCTGTATTTATTTAGTGATAGGTGTCAGAAGCCCGTTACAATAGAGGTAATAGAAAAAAGAGGAGGAGCTCTTATGAATCATTTTTCCGTGCCGGCGATGGTGGAGTCATTTAAGGAACTTTTTCCGAAGGAAGCGTCTATTGCGGTTTCGGATGTGCAGCAGTTCCTTTACTATGAGCCGAGCAAACAGATTGATTTGAAGAGTCAGCCTGGGGATAAGATAAATGAAAATACCGTGACATTTAAAGCGCTCTCGATTCAGGAGAAAACGTCGGACCATGTGAACAGTACGGTGTTTGGGACGCCATATTTTGGGACGAGTGTGCCGATTCTGGATGACGGGGATCCGGCCGGATGCATCACGGCGATTCTGCCGTCGAAGCAGCTTCGTTTTCTTTCCACTTTTTTGACGGTTCAAATGAAGGACAGCTGGGTGCCGTTTGCGTATGAAGACATTATGTATCTCGAAGCCCAGAACCGGAAAACGTGGGTGCAGACGGAACAGGGGATGGGAACGCATAAATTCGTATTAGGGGATCTGGAGTTGTATCTGCCGGATGACACCTTTATTCGCTGCCACCGGTCTTATATTGTGAATGTGAAGTATATCGCTGAAATTCAGCCGGATTCTCATTCCACTTTTTTATTGATTATGAAGGATCAAACGAGAATCCCTGTGAGCCAAACATATGCAAGTCACTTTCGGAAGAGTCTCTCTTTCTGAATGTAGGTGCCTGTCACGCCCCGGTTTTTGTCGTATTGTGTTCGTCATGAGACCGCCCCCTTTTTTGAAAAATAAAAATTAAAGCACCATGATTTCATGTTAGCATGAACGACCGGAAAACACTCTGTGTTTCTCTCTTTGAATATACTGTTTCCGACAGAACGGAATGACTTCCGTACAGCACCCGAGGAATAGATTCACGAAGATAAACTGTCGTTTATTCTTTGACACTGCAGGCCAGAAACAGAGAAGCGTCCTGGTTCATAAAAACACTTTTTCCGTGATAGAAGGTTTGGATGTGAATGGAGGAGTAGCCGGCTTCGCTTAGTATCTCTTTTAGCTCGTCATGGGACAAAATCTTGTGGTTATGTTCATGCTGATCGAAGGTATCGTCTTTATCAAAATCAACGATAAGCAGCCGGCCGCCTGGTCTTAATACGTGAAACAGTTCCCGCAGGATGCTTGCTGTATCATGAATGTGGTGAAGAACCAGGGACATGATAATAATATCTGCTTCAAGCTCAGGCGTTTCTTTTGTGAAATCCGCGTATTGAACTTCTGCGTTGGAAAGGCTTCGGCGGGAAATCTTCTCCTGCGCCATATCCAGCATCTGCCGCGAGGAATCGACGAGCTTCACCGAACGTACCATGTCGGTTAGCTGCAACCCTACGAGTCCCGTACCGCCTCCATATTCCAGCACGTCCTTGGAACGGCTGTCCGGCAGCTCCTGTTTTATCTGTTTTCCAATAATCTCCGACAATTCTATTTGTTCCGGTGTATCGTATTGTTTTGCCATCTCATCAAATGTGTTACCTTCCATGGTGGTTAGCTCCTTCCAGGTCTTTTAAAAGATATTATAGATTCATATTATCTTTAATTAAGTTTTATTATAGCAATCCTTATTCTCTCCGTCAAAATAAATAACTCTGTTTGATAAAGGCAGTAGGGAAAATAAAGAACTTTAAGTGAATAACATGAAAACTAAAAAAAGAGCAACCACCGATTAATAAAGGAAGCTGCTCCGTAAGTCGGCAGGCTACCTTCACGTCGATTTCTTAACAGAGGAAGAAGCAAGTCCTGCCAGGAAGATTCCGATAAGAACAAAAACAAATGCTTGCAGCAGCCCCATGAATTCCCCGAATAACCCCAAAATCGGCGGGCCGACAAGAAAGGCGGTGTAGCCGATAATAGAAACAATACTTACTCTGATTACGGCTCCTTCCGATTCGTCGCCGGCAGCGGAAATGCCTACCGGAAAACCTAAAGAAGTGCCAAATCCCCATAAAAAGACACCACACGCAGCGATAGGCAGATATCCAGTAAATATAACAAGAGCCAATCCTGAAAACGCCAAGAGGGAGGCGGTCCGAAGCACAGGGACTCTGCCGAATCGGTCGAGGAAAAATCCTCCTGCGGTGCGGCCTAGGAACATGGCTGTTAAAAAAAGGGTGAACATGGCGCTGCCGGTGATATGCTGCACGTTGAAACCATCCACCATGGCGAGCGGCAGCCAGTCATTTGCCGACCCTTCCGCAAAAGCCATTCCGAAGACGACCAAACCAATAAGCAGCGTCCTGGGTTCTTTCCATACCGTCCATGAGCTAGTAGATGGATCTGTTTCTTTTTTCTTACGGGGGAGATGTTCTTTCCCTGTCCCATGAGGCAAATATCGATAGGAGATAAGAAGAACCCCAGCTGTTACCACGCTGATGATGAATAAATGGACGGTGACAGATATATGTAACGCCATCATGAGGGCACTCCATCCTGCTCCTGCTAACGTTCCTCCGCTGAAGGAAGCATGCAGGGCGGGAAGCAGAGTTTTATGGGCCGCGCGCTCTAAGACCGCCCCTTCTAAATTAATGGCGACCTCAAGAAAACCTATGCCAAACCCGAAAACCATAAGTCCGGCAAAGACCAGCAAACTGATTGAAAAATAAGTCCCGGTCCCAATAGCTGCTGTGCCGGCGGATATACAGAGGATACTCGAGACCGTTACGAAGCGGGCGCCGACTCTTGCGATAGCTCGCGATGCAGATAATAATCCCGCCATCGATCCGAGCGCGAGTCCGAAAATAATCCAACCCATCTGGGCAGTTGACGCTTCCAGTGTATCCCTGACCTCCGGGGTCCTGGCAACCCACGAGGCCAGCGCGACTCCTGACAATGCGAAAATAATAAAAAGAGCGTTGCGTGATAAATGAAGTTGTTTATTCGTTGCATTGGTGTTTGACATGTTCTCATCGTAACATAAGGTGCCTGTCACGACCCGGGTTTTGTCGAATTAGATTTTTTGGCTTCCGGCTGATGAAAAGGGGGACGAAGAAAAGACCACTTCCTATCTGAAAGTGATCTTTAATTAATTTAATAAGCAGACTTATAATTTCTGAACGTTTTTCCTTTCCATAAAATAGTAAGCGCAATCATTAATCCAGCTGCAGCAAAAGATAATACTACCTGCTGAATATCTATACCCTGGGCGACAAGGGTTGTTACGCTCGCATAGGCAAGTGGATCAAACCCATTCATCGCTAAAAATACAAGACTCATCACTCTCCCCATAATTCGCGGATCCGTATCTTCCTGGGTGGAGGTGAAAAAGGGTATAGCAACGAAGGAAAAAGCAAATCCAATAAGAAATGCTAAAGCTGTTAAAACAAACAAATTAGGAATTTGACTGAATGCGACAGCTACAATTAACATCGCAATTAACCCAATAATCGAGGTTAGGCCCCGACTGCGTATTTTCACTGTGCCAATGATGCCGGTGCTGATTAACATCCCCAAGCCTAAAGAAGCCTCAATTAAACTAAGGTTTATGGGTGATCCCCCATACGTTTCCACTAAAATCGGAATGGCAATGGATATTGCTCCAAAAGCAAAGAAGTTTAATGTAATTAATATTAGAATGCCTGTCATTAAAAACTTGCTTGCTTTTACATAGGAATAGCCTTCTATTAAATCCTTTAGAGGCGTTTGTTTCACTGCATTATCGATGGGTCCTTCTTTTAAAAAGGGAGGAAACATAAAAAATGCGGATAATAGAACGATAAAAGCCGCCGTTAAATAACCAGCGGTTACGCCGGCGTATTCCATGACACTTCCAGATAGGACAGGTCCAAGCACAAATCCAATCTGACCCAATCCCTGAATAATGGCATTTGCTTGTTTTATTTGGCTTTTTTGTACCATTTTTGGAATTAAGGAAGTCCCGGCAGGTCCAGAAAAAGCATCTAATGTGCCAAAAACCATACCGAGTATGACAAGGTAATTAAAAGTTAATTGATCTGTGTTGTGTAATACAAAAATAATACTCAGCAGGATCCCCTGAATGGAGCTCGTACTGAACATAATCGTTGATTTTTTGAATTTATCAGCAAGTACCCCGCCAAATGCCATCATGAGAACTCGCGGCACGGTTATAGCGATGAGTATAATTCCTAAAGAACCCGCAGATCCTAAATCATTAATAACAAACCAGGTGGTTGTCATAAAAAACATCGTAAAACCAATAACCGCTAAAAAACCTCCTATAAATAGAAACACAAAAGATCTATTTCTAAATAATGATTGTTGTTCTTCCATTAATAAACATCCTCCCAATTCTTAAGATGTTTATCATGTTAGACTGTGACGTTACGTCTTACGCAAGCTTTTTATTAAAACTCGAAAACGCATTGTGTGTGACGCAGCGTCACCGTTTATAATGCAGATAAGGAGGGCTTACGATGGAGGTAACCATTAGTTCATTCGCAAAGATAGCAGGTACAACAGTAAGAACTTTACGTTATTACGATAAGATTGGCTTACTGAGCCCGGAAAATAAAAATCATAAAGGAAATAAAGTGTATACAACAGTAGATTGGGAGAATTTCCAAAAAATAAAAATTTATAAGCATCTCGGTTTATCACTAGAGGAAATAAAAGAGCAGATGAAAAACCGGGGGATAAAGAATCGGGAACTATTGCTGATACAAAAGCAATTCATTCTTAAAAAACAAGAGGAATTAAATGACGTTATAGAAATGATTACAAGAATGGAACGACTATATAACCAGGAGAATATTTCTGAGGAGGAACTCAAGGAGTTAGATGAATTTTCGTTTATTATGCTGGATTTATTCAGACTGGAAAAAACACAGATCCAAGCGTTGGAAAAGCACTTTGAGGAAGATAAGGAGGTCTTGAACGAAATAAAGGTGTTCCATGATCCAGAATTTAAAAAGAAAATGGATCAAAATTTATGGCATTTGCTGCAGGCGATTAATAGATCCATAGAGCACAATGATTCCACCAGCAAAAATAAAGTACAAGAAATGATCAGGGAAATAGACAATTTATATCCAGCAATGAAACGCTTCTTAAGTATTGGTTGGGATGATGAATTCCTCGCGAGACATCATCACGAATTCACTTTTTATTTTCCTGAAGATATAGCTGTATATATTTATGAAGAATTGAAGACGTATTACACTGAGTAGATTACCTGTCACGACCCGGTTTTTGTCGAATAAAAAAATGGATGAAACCCTTTTTATCAGGTTTTCCTCCATCTTTGTTATGGTAAGGGGTTTCGTAACAGCCAGCTGTAAATGATTACAATCATTCTTATTGTTTTAATTGCAGCACTTCGTCGGTGGAGAGTCCTGTTACTTCAGAAATTGTTTCGATGTCCAAGTCTTTTTTCAGCATTGCTTCAGCAATCTCGGTTTTCGTTTTTTCTTTTCCTTGTTTCATGCCCTGCTCTATTCCCTGTTCCATTCCTTTCTCCATGCCTTTCTTTTCGTAAGATACGATAAACTCCCTCACTTTTTCGCCTTCTCTTCCGTCCATCCGTTTCACCTCTTCCTGTAGTTTCTTTTCTTCCGAGGAAGTAAGAGTTAGATACGTCTCGAAAAAACCGGTTAACAGATCGGATCTAGCAGGGTCTATATTCATGTGAGACATCATACGCAGAAATTCTTTTTTTACCTGTACTTTCTCCTTTTCATTATACCCCATTTTTGAAAGCAATGCAGCGGCTAACGGGTTGTCGGAGCGGATAAAGTGCCGCCAGTTCTGTTGTTTTAACTGGATAATAAGAAATTGAAAATGCAGGACGGTGTGAAAGGGAAAGGCAATGGAGAAGTGATCCGGCTCTTCGCGATTCTGGTCATAGGTGAAAAGGGCAATCGGCAGGATGTTGCAGCGGTATTTTTCGTATAGTCGTCCGTAGTAGAGGAACATGCGCTCATTGAAATCAGGCTGGGGATAACTCTGAGGTTCTGTGTGGATAATGATGATCGTTTCTTCTTCTTTCAGACTCGTTTTTGCCAAAATATCCACTCTGTACTTTTCCCCCTGGGTCACATCACTAAAAACTTCTTCCGCTAAAAACTGGACGTTGGAAAAGTCAACGGCAACGTGTACTTCCGGGAAAAATAACTGGATGAATTCTTCAAAATAGGTGGTCAACACTTCTTTAAATAACCGATCGTGATCAACAGCCATAGCACCCTCCTTTTTCAAGAACGTTTGTTCCATAATAGAATACCTGTTCCTGTTATAAAAAGCAAGATGATTATATTTTTTTAGTGCCTTTTTTAGTGCCTGTCACGCCCCGATTTTTGAGGGAAAGAACGGTTGGCTTAAGACCGAATGTCGTTATTTTATATGTCGACGTAAATTTTCACAAAGGAGGAAGATGGGGGACTTTATTAATTTATTCTGTTTCATGTATGTTTTTCGCTGGCTCCCTCCTGTTTTAAGCCTTTTCATGCGAAATCCCGTGAAGCGGACGCGGCCGGGCGTTAGAATAGGCATAGATTTACAACGGGGAGGCTTATCATGGAACAGCAGATCCAAAAACGGATACGTGATACTGAACTGCAGGGTGCGGTTGTCTCCGAGAAGATGGCGGCGTCCTGGATCAAAGATGGGATGACCCTTGGGTTGAGCGGATTCACCCGTGCTGGGGATGTGAAAGCAGTGCCGTCCGCCCTTGTGAAACGGACCGAGAAGGAATCGATAAAAGTGAATGTCTTTACGGGAGCTTCACTTGGATCCGATGTGGATCGGTTAATGGCCGAAGCGGGCATTGTGCATAAACGGCTGCCGTTTCAAGCGAATAAAACGATGCGTAGTGAAATTAACGGAGGAGAGATGCTGTTTGTGGACCAGCATTTGTCGCATACCGCGGAAGCTCTCCGGCAGGGAACGCTTGCTTCTGTAGATTTCGCGATTGTGGAAGCGGTCGCAATAACCGAAGAGGGGATGATTATTCCTTCGACCTCTGTTGGCAATTCTTCTATTTTCGCTGAAAAAGCAGAAGGGGTTATTGTGGAGTTAAACCTGGAACAGTCGGAAGCGTTTGAAGGGATGCATGACATTTATGAACCCGCCAGGCAGGGGGATCGTGACCCCATCCCTTTGACCGACGTGGAGGACCGGATCGGAAAAGCAGGGATTCAGGTGGACCGGGAAAAAATAAAGGGAATCGTGATAACCCATCAGCCGGACTCTCCCTCTACCATCCAATCTCCGGACGAAGATACCGTGGAAATGGCAGAACACTTAGTAGCCTTTCTTCGAAAAGAAAAAGAACTGGGGCGTCTGCCTGAGAATCTGGCCCCGCTGCAGTCGGGGATTGGTTCGATCGCAAATGCTGTGTTTCACGGGCTGCTGGAGTCGGAGTTCACAGATTTAGAGGTTTATTCGGAAGTGCTTCAGGATGCGGTGTTTGATTTGATGGATGCGGGGAAGGTCCGGTTTGCTTCCGGGTGTTCGATTACGCTGTCGGAGTCGAAGTTTGGCGAAGTGTATTCGAATATTGAGAGATATAAAGACCGGCTTGTGTTGCGGCCGCAGGAGATTTCTAATCACCCGGAGGTTATCCGCCGGTTAGGGTTGATTGCAATTAATACGCCGCTGGAATTTGATATTTACGGCAATGTGAACTCGACGCATGTGCTTGGAACGAAGATGATGAATGGCATTGGGGGATCCGGTGACTTTACGAGGAACGCGGGGATCTCGATTTTTGTTACGAAGTCGATTGCCAAGGACGGGAACATTTCAAGCATCGTACCTTATGTGTCCCATGTGGATCATACTGAACACGATGTGGATGTGATTGTTACCGAACAAGGTTATGCGGACCTGCGTGGGCTGGCGCCGAAAGAACGAGTGCCGCTTTTGATTGAAAACTGTGCGCACCCGAGCTATCGCAAGCAGCTGTATGATTATTTCGAGGAGGCCTGTGAAAATGGGGGGCATACGCCTCATAATCTGGAGAAAGCATTCTCCTGGCACACGAGGTTTTCCGAGCACGGGACGATGCTCGAATCTGCCCCACAGCCAAGTTAATAAGTTACTTGAGAATAAGTCTTAAACCCTGATGGTTGTCGTCAGGGTTTCTGATAGGTGATGGCTTTATATTCTTTTTGAAGTTCTTGTAGTAGTTCAACAATTTCCATAGTTTTTTCATTTAAGGTTTGTAGTAATTGTTCTGCTTCTTTATCCTTTGTACCAATTGCACCATGAATTTTTCTTAAATGATCATGAAATTGTTGGAGAGGCTTTTGCATTTTTTTAAATGCCGTTAACTGACCAACTGATTTATTCTTCATTTCCTTGTACCATTGATTAAAACGGGTATTTTCTTGGCTGATTTCACTCCATTGCTCAGTTGATTGATAGCCTAGTATCGCATTATAGGCCCACCAATGGTATAAAGCATGTTCTGTTTGCAAAATACGGATCATTTGCTCAGGGGTAGGTTCTGGTATCGTTTCAATTGTTTGATGTCGTAATTCATTGACTTCTTTGCTGACTTCATAGATGGATGAACCCGTTCTTTCCGCTTGTGTTTTAATATCCTCTGTATAGTGTGTCACGGTTTCCATGCTTTGATTAATATTTTGCGTGGCAGATGTTTGTTCCTCTGTTATAGCTGCAATCTGATTAATTGATTCTCCTACATCTTTTATCTGATTAGTGATCTTCTCCATTATTGTAATCGAATGGCGTGCGTAAGAGACGCGATCGTTCAATTGATCAGAGATAGAGGAAACGTCCTTATTTACAACCTCAGATTGATCCTGCATTTTATGAATGGTGGCTGAAATTTGAGTTACGGAAGATTTCGTTTGTTCAGCTAGTTTACGCACTTCATCAGCAACCACTGCAAAACCCTTCCCATGCTCTCCCGCTCTTGCCGCTTCAATACTTGCATTTAACGCAAGTAAATTAGTTTCTTCTGCCATATCATTAATGAAATGGACGACTTTGGATGTACTCGCCATGTGGTCAATCAATGTATCAATTTTCGCCTTTGTATTTTTAAATTCTTCAGTGATCTTCAAAAAATCCTCTTCTTTGGTGCCTGGCACGCCCCGGTTTTTGTCGAAATGCTTTTGCATGTTTGCGAAATGCTTATGATATAATGAAGTCATTCCAAAAGGAAGGGAGTTCAAAGGGTGGAAGAGACATTAAATCGGATTCTGCAGGAACTTTCAACATTAAAAAGTGATATAGGTAGTGTACGTACTGAATTAAAGGAAGAAATGTGGAGTGTACGTACAGAATTAACAGAACAAATAGGAAATGTACGTACAGAATTAACAGAACAAATAGGAAATGTGCGTACGGAATTAAAAGAAGAAATAGGTAGTGTACGTACAGAATTAAAAGAAGAAATAGGTAGTGTACGTACAGAATTAAAAGGGGAAATAACGGAATTAAAAGAGGGGCAGGAGCGCCTGGAAAAGAAGTTAATTAGTATTCCAGAAAGCTATGAAAATCTTGAGGTTTTCATCGACCGTCAGCAGCGTACGATGGAAAAGTTATCAGAGCGGTCTATCCGTCATGAAGCTGATATCCAATCCTTAAGAAGTACCCGCTTTTAGTTTTCATTTTTAAATGCATAGACTATGAAAAGGAGGAATGGATTTGGAGGGAGAAAATGAAGACGCTTGTTCTGAAATAAGGCGGTTGTGTAAAGAACTGAAAGAAGGACAGGAACGAATAGAGAGAATATTGGACCGAATTCCGGACCGGACTGAATATTTTAAACAATTAAAAAAAAACGGCAGCTTCGTACACTGGAACTTTTATCCGAGCGGCCACTGCGTCAAGAAGCAGATACAACATTTCGCAGGAAAGATCGCTTTTGACCCCTGCTCCCCCCTGGGAAACCTCCCTTTTTATACTTTTTTACCTACCCGGAAAAAGAGTGGCAGCGCACCAGCCTTCCACATGATTATTTAAAATTCCCATCCCAAAAAGGCCCAGCCTAAAAAGCAATAACAGCTATAACAAATGCAACAATTTTTACTATCGTCTCATTAAAACGCAATTAAAATCTCCCCCTTGACATTTGCCACTTTATGAATCAGGCGGAAATAATGGAGATCCAAACGGATAAGCCGGCAGAGCCTTGCGCATCTACGTCTCTCAGCAGTATTGTTGCCATTTATTTCGTCCATACCTTACAATAACAGCAACGCTGATTAACTCGAGGAGGAGTCGTATGGTTGCGTCAACACAAGCCGATCGAGAGGGGTTAATGAAGGCTGGGAAAATTATTTCCCACATACGAGATGAGATGATTGCCAGTACAACGCCCGGTGTGACAACAAAAGAACTGGATAATATAGCAGGGCGAATGTTTGAAAAATATGGAGCAGAGTCGGCCCCCATTACCACTTACAATTTTCCGGGCTATACTTGTATATCTGTCAATGAGGAAGCAGCACATGGGATTCCGGGAGCTCGGGAAATTAAAGAGGGGGACCTGATCAACATCGATGTGTCTGGCTCGTACAAAGGATATTTTGTTGATACGGGGCGTTCTTTTCTCGTGGGAGAAGGGCGATCGGAGCTTGTGGACCTTCTGGATGCGACCGAGCATGTTTTTGAGGAAGGGCTTAAAACGTTTAAAGCCGGAGCGAAACTAAATGGTGTCGGCCGAGCGGTACACCGAACAGCAGCAAAGTTCGGCTATCGCGTGATAAAAAACCTAACAGGCCACGGTGTAGGATCCTCCCTGCGTGACGAACCGGCTCATATTTTCAACTACGATGTCCCGTGGAATAAGGAATTATTGAAAGAGGGGATGGTAATCGCCTATGAACCTTTTGTATCGACAAAAGCAGAAGAGGTTGTTCCAAGTAGTGACGGCTGGGCGTTAAAAGTCAATCCAGGAGAATTTGTTGCTCAAAAAGAACACACTATCATTGTTACAAAAGGGAATCCCGTGATCGTGACGTGACACATTGGGATGTTATGGATGAAAAGGAGCAGGCCTTCTCTTTGAGATCCATGATAATAAGAATCTTATGGAAAATAAGGGGAATTATCTATTAAGATAAATATGTTAACGTAGTGATATATTTTTAACAAAGGCAGGGGAATGTCGGTGTCCATTAAATATGCTCACACAAACATTGTGGCAAAAGACTGGCGTAGCCTTTCTGATTTTTATATTAAGGTCTTTGATTGTAAACCTGTATTTCCCGAAAGAGATCTCTCCAGCAAATGGATAGAAAAAGTAACGAATATAGACGATGTAAATATTAAAGGCATCCACTTAACATTACCTGGTTACGAGGCGGGGCCTACTTTAGAGATTTTCGAATATAATCCAGAAAACCCTGAGAGGCATCCATCAGATATTAGCCGGCAAGGATTTGGGCATATTGCATTTGTAGTGGATAACGTGGAAGAAGTACTGGATAAGTTCATCGAATACGGTGGAAAGAAATATGGAGCTTTACAAGAAAAAGAGTTTACGTCCCTCGGAGTCTTAACAGTTGTTTATGCCGAAGACCCCGAAGGAAATATCATAGAGATACAGAATTGGAAAAAATGAATGGTGATAGTTCCCCCTGCATTGTACAATAGGGCATTTTCCTTGAAAAAAGGGCTGCCCCACAGCAAAGCACTCCACGAGAAAGCCAAAGTAGAATATTTACGGGTTTTATCCGTACTCTACGAAAGGGCCGATTGTGGAGGATCGGTCATGGAATCTGTGACGGCGGAATGATGGGACGATAAATATTAAACCCGAATGGAACAGCGTCTTCCCCGTTATCTGGGGAAGGCTTCATTCTTCGAAACGTGTACCATTTCTGGGGGAAAGTACTTTTTAAAATACTTTTCCACCTTGACATGTAAATTTGGTTGATCCCATCTTTCCAGCCCGTTTTCTCTAAATAACTTCGGCATTCCTAATCTCTCTGAACGTTTCCCCATGGAACCATCTCCCATGTTCAAGGTGTCAATCCAAATATGGTCCACTATTCCTTCCAATGCTTTTGGAAACTCTGGTGTAAATGGTAAGACAGGAGAAATTGATGCTTGTGTTGGTATTTCCGCATCATGCAGTTCTTTCAAAACTTTCAATCGCCGTTTTATTCCGGGAGCGTACGGAGCAAATACCCTTTTTATGTCTTCCCGATCTGTTTCGATTGTCAAAGATATAAGGACTTTACATTTCTCTTTTAATTGTATAATTACATCTATATCCCTTTTGACGAGCGGGCTGCGTGTTTGAATTTGGAGAAAATCAGGTGGGCATTCTATCATTGCTTCTAATATCCCTCGTGTTATATTCGCTTTTCGTTCTATGGGTTGGTACGGATCTGTTGCAGAAGACATAAAAATATTCACCGGTTTTGTTTTCCTGCGAAGTTTTTTCATTTCGTTCCTGTAATTGTCAGCAGCATTCTTTTTGATATCCACCCATTCTCCCCAGGGAAGGTCTTTGAATCTTTGTATGGGCATTTCTCTGACATAACAGTAAAGACAGGAAAAAGCACACCCGCTGTATGGATTTAAAGAATGAGTGAATCCAACATCTAAATATCCTTTTGCCTCCGTTAATACTTGCTTGGCAAGTGTTTCTTTTATCTGCATGATTCACAACCTTCTTTTAAGTGGTGATCTAGAATTACAATTTTCCTTCTATATAGAATTTTAACTGTCTTAATGTTCTTAGTCTATCGTTGGTTCCCCATTATCAACGCTTGACCTGCCGTGCCTGGCACGCCCCGGTTTTTGTCGAAAAGTGCCTGGTACTTGTCGAATTTTATGGTAAAAAAACAGCTGATGGAGAGAAACGAAGGGAAGCTATGGCTGATAAGGCTTCCAAAATTTTTAACTGTTACGTCTCCCAACTTTTTTTCTTGCGTACGAGCGTAGATATATTGATTCCAAGGGTATCCGCACAAGCGCTCTTGCTGCCTCTTTTGGCGCGTGCCAGCCAATCTTCGGTTATATTGACATTCACTTTGAGCAGCAGCCCGGCATTTATACGGACTCGTCGTTTCTGGTACTGTCCTTTATAACAACCATTTTTTTGGTATGGCTCGTTATGGCGTTTCTATGGTACATGCGGAAACTGCTTAGAAATATTTATCAAGACAGTTTATTTATGCAGGAAAATGTCTCGATTATTTTCAGGCTGGGAGTCACCATCATGGTGCTCGGCTCGGCCTTCAAATATACCGACGGCTTGATATTATCTAAAGCCTTGACGGCAGTTGATGTGTCCAATGCGACCATTCAATACTCCAATATTTCCTATATTGATGCGTTCATCGGCGGTGTCTTCCTTCTCATTATTGCCTCCGCTATGAAAATAGCAGTAGAGGCCGTGGAAGAAAATAAAAAAACAATCTAATCCTTAAAAGTAGGCGGGAGGATCATGATAAGAATAAAACTGGATGTAATGATGGCAGAACGAAAAATGTCTTTAAACAGACTGTCCGAATTAGTCGATATCACGCCAGCCAATTTATCCATATTAAAAAACGAAAAAGGAAAAGCGGTGCGCTTCAGTACTCTGGATGCCCTGTGTCAAGCACTCGACTGTCAGCCCGGAGATTTAATGGAATACGTGGAAGAGGAAGAATAAAGGAGAGAAAGGGGAACGCATGGAATAATGTCTCCTTGTATTTCTATTGCACGGCGTAACAGCCTATTAGTCGTCCGGCCTAAGTGGAGAGCCGTCCCCCTCTGGATGATTAATGGAGGGCGTCGAAGAAAGATTCAATGAAAGTCTACAGGTCACTGGAATGCCGGAAGAACAGGCGGAACAGAAACCGTGAAGAGGCCGGGACAGAAGGATAGGAGCCGGCCGAAAACCCGAACAAAACAATGACGATGGGATTGCTGCACCCGGTCACTGCGCTTTTCAGCTCACTTGGTAAAGAAGATCGAATTACTAAGTGAATCTTCAGTTCGTCTTCGTCCCATAGGAGTCTCCGTGGCCGGCCTCGGCTGAATAGAGAGGGAGGTTGGGCCAAACCAAAGAAAAATTGGTAAAACGGACATCTTAGGGTTTATATAACAAGAACGTCCATTCAGCGGAGTCAAAATAGGTCGACTCCTGCGGGAAAAGCACGAGTCTCGAGACCCCGCAGGAAGTGGCTTTCTTCCGAGGAGGCTCGAGCCGTGCCCGCGGAAAGCGACCTATTTTGACGCAGCGATAGAACAATACACAAAAATCCGAACGATTTATGGAAAAAATCGTTCGGATTTTTTGTCCATGATAATGTTTTGTCCCAGACTCTTTGAATATGGGACAAAACTAAATGACTTCTCCCGAAAGACGAATTATTGATAGTGCGGTATACTCCGTTTTAAGAGGACAGATGCAGCATAAAAAAATCCGAACGATGCCAAATTCTAATGGAGAATGTAGATAATCGTTCGGATTTTTATCTGGCCTATATGATTTTATCCAGACTCTTTACGGTTATTAACGAAAGAGTATAACAAAAGGGGGCATCGATAGTATGCTGGTTTTTTTCCCTTTACCAAAGTGGGATGTTTTATTACTTAAGGGAAAAGGAATAGAAACAAAAAAGGGAGGAAATAGGAATGAGCAATGTCGAACAAAAAGAAATAGACCATATTTATGAAGCTTTCTATCGGGTAGACCTGATATTATCTGAACTGATTGAGCTCCAATATTTCCGAGATGATCCTCTTGAGATACGGTTTCGTCTTGTGCTGGAAGAAAAAAAATCAACGATAGAAAAACTGCTTTCCTACTTAAAAGAAGAAGAGATGCCGGTTTATTCTAAACTGGTGGAATGGGTCAAAATTATTTATCGAGATGATGAAGTGGAAAAACTGCACTTTCAAGGCTGGAAAAGGATTTGCCAGCAAAATAACTTTCTAAAGGAAGATAAACTAGAAGAAATGAATGATTTATTCAATAAGATGTCTGACACTTTAGAAGAAGCTTTGCCAGATGAGGAAGACTTCCTGCGGGAAGATCATATTCCTTATGTCATTCCAACACTATATCGAGATTAGTCCACACAAAGGAGTTATTATGATGGCTTGGGGAGACGAGCGGCAGGATATCCATATCCACAGCCAGGGAGAAGTAGAAAAGTGGGTCCACAGTACTTGTAATTTATGTTCGATTGGCTGTGGATGTGATATTGCTGTCAAAGAAGGACACATTGTTGGTGTCAAAGGTAAAAAAGATGACTCCATAAATTTAGGCAGATTGGATCCAAAGGCTCAATACCAGTGGGAGCCCAACAACCATGAAGACCGTTTGTTACACCCTCTCATCCGCAACAAAGAAGGAAATTTAGAAAAGGCCTCCTGGGAAGAAGCCATGAATTATATCGTAAAAAAAGCGAAAGAAGTAATGAAG
This sequence comes from Salibacterium aidingense DSM 18341, assembly GCF_000429685.1. GTDB lineage: Bacteria > Bacillota > Bacilli > Bacillales > Marinococcaceae > Salibacterium > Salibacterium aidingense. The sequence continues at coordinate 28,039 of NZ_AUCI01000019.1, read as the reverse complement.
GAAAAAGGCGGAGACGGGGCAGCCATTTATTCTACGGGACAGGGATTTCTAGAAGACTATTATACCATTGCTAAAATTGGCAGAGCCGGCCTTGGCACTCATTTACTAGATGCCAACACCCGGCTTTGTACGGCTACCACGGAATGGTGTCTGCTTCAATCCTTTGGGGCAGACGGGGTGCCGGCTTCGTTTGAAGATCTGGACGAGGCGGAAACGATTATGCTGTTCGGACATAATCCTGCCGAAACAGGTACTGTATTTTTCGATCGCATCATGGAAAGAAAGAAGAAGACGGGCAAACCTTATTTAATTGTTGCCGATCCTAGGGAAACACTCACCGCAAAAGAAGCCGATCTCCATTTACAATTAAAACCAGCCACCAATGCAGCCCTATTAAACGGCCTCATCCGCGAGATCATTTCCGAAGGATGGCTGGATGAAGAATTTATTGAAAAAAATACTGTTCAGTTCAACGAAATGAAAGAGTCCGTAGAACCTTGGTCCTTAGAGAGAGCCGGCAATGAAGCCGCTATACCCGTTCCCACTCTTCGATTAGCCGCCGAAAAGCTTGGTAGAACAGAAAGCCTTGTCTCTACTACCCTGCAAGGTGCTTTTCAAAGCAGTGATGCTACAAGTGCCTGCGTGGCCATTAATAACCTCCATCTTATGAGGGGATTAATTGGTAAACCCGGAAGCGGACCACTCCATATGGCGGGTCAGCCCAGTTCTTCTGGCAACCGTACTGTAGGCGGGGTAGGGACATACCCGGGAAACCGCAACCCCGAAAACCCGGAGCACCTTCGCGAAGTGGCGGAACTCTGGAATGTGGAAGAATCTATGCTGGCGGTTGGACCGGAAAAAGGCATCATAAAACAAATAGAGCTTATGGAAAAAGAAAAAATCGGATTTTTCTGGAACATTCATACCAATCCTCTTGTCTCTTTGCCTAATTTGCCCAGGGCAAAGAAAGCTTTAGAAAAAACGTTTGTCGTCGTGCAGGATCCTTTTCTGACCGAAACAACGGAGGTGGCCGACGTCGTGCTTCCGCCTGCGATGTGGGGAGAAAAGGAAGGAACGATGGAAAATGCAGACCGCACCATTAATGTTCTCCGAAAAGCAGTAGAACCGCCGCCAAACGTCAAGAGCGATTTGGATATCCTTATTGATTTCAGCAGACGGATGGAGCTTCAAGATAAAGATGGGAACCCGCTTGTCGGTTATTCCACCCCAGAAGAAGCGTTTGAGGAATGGAAAAAAGTTTCAGAGGGGCGTCCAAGCGATATGTCGGGGATGACGTATGAAAAGCTCGAAAAAGAAAACGGCATTCGCTGGCCTGCCACCCAGAGCAAACCGGAAGGTACCGTTCGTTTATATGAAAACCACCACTTTCCTACGGAGCCGGAGTACTGTCAAAGCTATGGCAAGGACATGGTCACCGGGCGTCCTAAAACCGAGAAGGAATTCGAACAATTAAATGCTGACGGTAAAGCTATTTTCCATCCCACCAGACACCTGGGTGCTCCAGAAAAACCAAGAAAAGATTTTCCTTTTTGGCTTAACACCGGTCGTTTACTCTGGCACTGGCATACAAGAACAAAAACAGCCCGCTCCCCAGAACTGAATGAAAAAGCTCCCGAGGCCTATGTGACGATACATGAAGACGATGCCAGCTTTTTAGATATATCGGAAGGAGAACTCGTGCAGGTGTTTTCTCCTAGAGGGTCTATTAAAGTTCCTGCCCGAATCGGAACGGAAGTAAATCAGGGAGAAGTCTTTATCCCGTTTCACTATGGAAATTGGGAGGAAAATCAAGCGGCTAACCAATTAACCATTGATGTAGTTGATCCCCTTTCCCATCAGCCAATATTCAAGCAGGCTTCCTGCAGAGTGGAGAAAATTACGGAGTAGTAGTTAAAAGCATCAATTCGAGCGCAAAAAAAGGGCGAAACATCCTGATTCCTTATATGGGAGGTAGCCCTTACTTTTTATTATTTTCTTTCAATAGGAAAAAAATACACCGTTTTAGCCGCAGCGTAATGAACCAATGGATCCTCCTGAAACGCAGAAGCAGGCAGAAAGTCAAGAAGTTTGTCCGTTGTTATCACCAGTCCTGCTTCTTGCAGTTCCCATGGCTCATGGTAAATCGGTCTTTTAAACACCTTATTTCTGATCACCTTCCAAAGACAGTACCGTTCTGTCAGCCAGGTCGTTAGTGATTCCTTAGCTGATAATCCCGGCTTGGAATAGGGGAGGTAACGCGCTGAAAAAAAAGCAGGGATCACGCCGCTGTGCTTTCTTTTGCTGGAAAATAATATTGTATCAGATTCTTTTTTAAGCGTCATATCCGCCATAAAGTATGGGAGACCTATAAGATGCCGGGCCCCAGTTACTGCTAAACGGTGGTTGGCGTCCATCGTAAGGAAATAAACTCCAGGTTCCCCGCGGTAAGACACATAGGTCCGCACATTTAACTCTAAAAACGTGCTAAATGGAAGCGGGCGTGACATCCCTCGTAAGCGGTTCTCACTTGCTTGAAAAGGCACTACCCCGATCCAAGCTTTTCCATTAAATGTTTCGATATCTAAAAAGTCTGGAATATGCGGGCGGAGGTCCTCGACGTTGACTGCCCAATGAATGAAAAGCAAGTCTTCCCAAGTCTGCCGGGCGATCCATGTTGGTTTCTGTCTTTCAGGCATAAAATTCCCCTTCTTTATAAGAGTTGAACGGCTTTCCTTGGATGGAGAAGTGGAAGCTTTACTTTAATTAAACTTCCTTTTGGAAGCTCGCTCATTGATGGCGACGGAAGCAACTGATTGTCTTCATTAAAAGCTTGGTTGTTTTATCATTGATCAGGCATTGCCATTCACCACTTTGCTTATTTTCCAGATACCGTTGCTGGTGTTTTTTTCTCCTTTTTTTTGAGCCCGGTTCTTTCCTTCCCGATTGTCTGCTCCTATCAACTGTGATAGAAAAGCTATACCTTCCCATCTGATCTCTCAAACTCTTATTTTACGAAAAGCCTGCTTTGTAATGGGCGCTTTTTGCGTTTTAAACGACCAAATAAGCAAAGCGCGTAATATTTTCGTCTTTTTTTATCGAAACTCCCCAAACCCACACATATTTTTGCACAATCCGGGAATAAGGGGGGCAGGGTTCTTGTAGGCCTGTAGGGTAGTGACTGGCTTTTTCCACTCATGGACCACGTTAATTCAAGCCCGGGCTGATTAGTTGAAAGGAGACTTTTCATGAGCACAGACTCGTCTCAAATGCTCCCAGTGTATCCGCGTTCATTATGGAGGGAATCGGAGGACGTCCCCTCCTTTCCCAAAATAGAAGAGGATCTTTCGGTAGATGTTACGATTGTTGGCGCTGGGATCACAGGATTTACAGCCGCTTATCTCCTCGCAATGGAAGGCGTAAACGTAGCGCTTGTGGAGGCAAAAAATGTTTTAGAAGGCACGACCGGTTACACGACAGCAAAAATATCATCGCAGCATGGGTTGATCTACGAGGATTTAATACGGACTTTTGGTGAAGAGAAAGCACAATTATATTTCCAAGCCAATGAAAAAGCTCTTTCTTTTATCCATCGTACAGCTGAAAAACGTCAGATTGATTGTGATCTTCGTACGGACGATGTCTATCTGTATACCTCACGGGAAGAAAATAGGAAACAGGTAGAAAAAGAAGCAAAAGCCTATGAGAAATTAGGGATAAACGGCGGCTCCGCTGCAAGCGAAATAGATCTCCCTTATCAGGTGAAGGAGGCTCTTGTCCTCCGGAATCAAGCCCAGTTCCACCCCGTGAAATTCTGCAGGGGTCTTGTTCGCTCTATTCAAGACAATGGGGGACTTATTTTCGAACAAACGCGAGTCGTGGACATCCATCATAAAGACAAGCCGGAGATAAAAACCGCGCAAGGTTATCGCGTGCAGAGCAGCCAGGTTATTGTCAGTTCCCATTTTCCGTTCAATGATAGTGACGGCAAGTATTACAGCCGTCTTCATGCGGAACGCTCTTATGTCCTTGCCGTCCGCCCCCGCAGTCCTATACCAAAGGGGATGTATATAAATGCTGACAGCCCTGTTCGATCTCTTCGCTCTGCTCCAATGGAGGACGGAGAAGATCTTTTATTGATCGGAGGAGAGAGCCATCCTGTAGGAAAGCATGAGGAAAACACTTCGCAAAAATACCAAAAACTGAAAGAATACGGGGAAAAGTATTTTGGTATCGAAGCTATCCCGTACCGCTGGTCTGCCCAAGACCTGGTTACGCTGGATAAGGTGCCATACATCGGCCCGATGGTTTCCGGCAAAGAAAATGTTTTAGTCGCCACGGGTTATGCCAAATGGGGAATGTCTAATGGCATAATAGCTGGCTCCATCCTGTCAGATCACGTCTTACAGCGGGAAAATGAGTATAGCAGCCTTTTTGATCCGACGAGAAAGAAACGAAAAAGAGAAGATATTGTTTCCTTCGTGAAAGAAAATACGGATGTTGGCAAAGAATTAGTAAAAGGAAAGCTGAAACAATCCCAAAAAGGTTTAAAGGAGCTGGAGCACGACGAAGGGGCAGTAGTCGAATGGAACGGAAAGAAAGCAGGGGCCTATAGAAATCAAAAGGGGGAACTGTTTCTTGTTGATACGACTTGTACCCATATGGGGTGCGAAGTAGTCTGGAACGATGGGGAAAGATCATGGGATTGTCCCTGCCACGGTTCGCGTTTTTCTTATACAGGTGAAGTAATAGAAGGCCCCGCCGCTAAACCTTTGGAGCCTTTCACGGAGTAATATTTCGTCCCTTCGGATACAAAATACTAGAGTACTCAAGTTAATAGGAGGTTTATTTATGACAAAAGAAAGAACTAATTCTTATCAAGGAAAAAATGACGACTCCAAAGAACAAAAAATAAAGAAGCGAGATAAACAAAGAGATCAAGACCCTGAAAGGCAAGTGGATGACCAAGAAACGGAAGCAAGCGAAAAAAATCCAGACGATTTCCCGCAATAAGAAAAAGCAGAACCATGGCGAATGAATCTATCGTAATGTAGATAGCGGGAACGACGGGACAATAGAACCCGGATATAAGCTAGAAAAGGAAGGCAGCCTTTTTCTAGCTTTTTCATTTATAGTGGAGGAGGGAGAGGCATTCAACTACTTGTCTTCCATTGGAGAAGAATGCCATTTACTTCGTTCGCTGCCTTTGTTGGTAACTGATGGCCGCCTCCTTTAATTTGTATCATGTGTGATTGGGGAAGGGATTTTTTAAAATAGCGTTGATACGGTTTCGTAAAGATATCACGTCCCCCATAAATAATGCCTGTTGGACATAAAATAGAGGAAAGAAAACTCAAACTATCAAACTTTTACCATTTTTATACATACACTTCAATACGTGTGGATCGCTTGCTTCTACTGACGTTCTAATGTGCCTCTGCTGGTTCTTTTTCTTTGTATGCGAAAAAGCCAGTCCTTTCCCGAGAATACCTCGAATGTCTTCATACGTGCTCCATATACCAAGGTTGAATTTGACGTTCAACAAAAACGTGTTAACAAGAGGAAAACTATTTATTAAGATAAGGCTGGCTGTTTTTCGAGGATATTTTATCGCAAACATTTGAGCAGGCAGTCCTCCCAAAGAATATCCACAAAGAATGACCTGTTTTTCATTTAAATGGTTTATCAAGGCGAGCATATCATCTGTCCAATCCTCCATCGTATAGTCGCCTATGTTTCCTTTTTGGCTTTTTCCATTTCCTCTTGGATCAAACGTAACTACATGAAACCGGTCTTTTAATTCAAAAATAGCTGTTCCTACGCCAGGAGGAGAAATAAGCAGCAGGGTCGGGCCTTGACCGCCGCTTTCATAATATAAAGAAGTTCGGTTTGATAAAAAATAGGGCATAAAAAACCTCCTTCCCTTGTTTTCCCTTTGGAATAGGAACGAAACGTCTCAAACTATATGAGGAGAAAATTGGAGGCGTCTCATGGCTTCATCTCACTGTCACTTCCCAATCCAGCTCCAGGTTTTCGAGGAGCCGGCGGGGGGTGTTTTTTCCTAAAATTTCATAATCGCTGTCGCTTATAGTTATTCCGTTCTCCCCGATAACGAGGAAGTGATCATTTCTTTCTTGTTTTATGTGTATATAATAATCGTTTCCCACGGAGTCTCCTGTTTTTCGAAGCTTCGTCTCTCCAGGTTCAGTCTGTATGCTTTCAAATACTGTCTCGTCTTCTATAAGTACCTCTCTTTCCGTGAATTCCTTAACATCATGCCTGCGGTCTTTGATAGTAATGGAGTCTAAGGCACCCCCTCCCTGAGCATGTCTGTTACGGCTGCTTCATAAGTGGTGTGCTGAAACCGGTCGAGCGTGAAGGTTAGGATAAGGATCAGAACTCCCGCTGCTGTTAACACTTTTCGATTGTTAAAGGGTGTTTCCCTGCGGGTTCTTTTGACAGGTCGGAGGTGACGTAGGTTCCGGAGATAAAGTCATGGACGGTGCGTTTATCTTCACGCAGGGCTGCCATAAAGGCACTGACAATAATTCCAATGCCAAGTGGATAAAAGCGAACAGGACGGCACCAAAATAGCGGAGCAGCATGGAACCGATACCGGCACCATCCCGGTAGACGCTGGAAATGCGGATCCTGACCGCTCGTTTTCCAAGAGTGAATCCATTCCATACCGCAGGAATAAAGATAAAGTATAAAGGAAAGAACATGTTGATAAAATCGGATAACGGAATCAAAATATGACCATACAGCAGATAGGAAACGAGCTGGGTCAGAGTGAACAGCAATGCCGCATCGATGAAAGCGGCGGTACCCCTTTTTAAGAATCCAGCCGGCTGGTAGACATACATAATAAAACACTCCCAAAGCTACTTTTTCGTTAACATTTTCATAAACATACTAAATTTTCCTTTATCTTTTTGTTATGATTTTACCATGCCTTCCCAGTTGTTTTCTAAAAAGAAGTATTATTATTGGTAGGATGGTAGTGTAGAATTTTCCGGGCAAACTGGAAGGGAGGAGATATAGTGCATTTGTGTCCGTATTGTAAGACGGATAATGTGGAACAGCTGAGTTCGATGGGACTACGGGCGGCAGGGTGTATTGTACTGCTGTTCCTTCCTTATCTTTTTCTGCTGGCATGGGTTCCTTTCGTTTTTCCATTTTTGTTCCGCTGCCGAGTGTGTGGAACCGAATGGAAGCGGGATGAACTGGAAGAGGCGAATTGGCGGAAGAAAGAGGATCTCTCTGAAAAACAGAATCAACTGGAGGAAGAGCTGAAGCAGTGGTTCGACACCTGGGTGGCCGATAAGCAGCATCATGTCTATAAAATTGTGAAAAACAGAGGGTTTTTACTTATGCTAAGATTTGAAAAAAGCCATGTCCTCCCGTTCATGATAGAAACGATCGACGACTCCGACGGGCAAACTTCCTTCAAACTCTTGCAGCTGTGGGAAAAAGCATTTCCCGTTTATCGTCATCAGGAAAAGGACCTGTTGACCTATGAGCGGGAGGAGGAACCGAAAGAAGTTTTCTCGGATTTTGGAAAAGAAATCTTGAATGAAGAAGAGCGGCAGCGGCTGGTAACGAATGATTCCTTATTACAGTATGCTGAACGAACTGTTTCGATCGAAGTGTTCCCCGCAGCGAAAAAAGAAAGCAGCGCGGGAATCCAGAAAGAAGAGGATGAGATATGAGGTGATTGATCTATCAGGGGCTGAGGATTGCGATCATGATTTTTTTTATTTACATATTGGAAAATCTGGCGGAAGAAGTGATTGTCGCTTGGAATACTTACAGGGCTAGTGCTCTGTTCCCCGGTCTGCTGGTGATAACCATTCCGATTGCCTGTGTTTATTTTCTCGTACTGTTTGAGGTGAAAAAGCCGAAACATCTTTTTCAGCGAAAAATGTGGAAACAGATGCCCTTCATCATCGCTATCCTCGGTGCCGCCTCCCTGGCTGCAGTGCGAACTGATTTTTTGGGCAGATCAATGGTGCCTGTCACGCCCCGAAAAATGTTGTGACAGGTTCGTTTCACGAGTTGTCCAAGTCCCCATTGATTGTATGGATTGTTGGTTTTTCTCAAAAAGGGTTGTATTTGATACAAAAATAAGTTATTTTATAGTTAAACTGACTGGTCAGTTTAATCATTTTAATTGTGTAGGTGGTCCTCAAGAATTATGGCAAGAGCTGATGGAAAAGGTGAAAAAACAAAAAAGAAAATTTCAGAAAAAGCGAAGATCCTTTTCGAACAGAAAGGCTATGCTGCAACATCCATGGAAGAAATACGTGAGTTCACCCAGATTAGCAAAGGCAGCATTTATTATCATTTTAAGAGCAAAGAAGAATTGTTTCTGTATACGGTGGAAGAATCTTCAAAAGAATGGCAGAGCAAGTGGGAAGAACAAGCTGCTTTCGTTACAACAGCAAAAGAGAAACTATACTTACTAGCTCGCTATTATGCTTCAGATATGCAGAATCCCCTATCCCAAACCGTTCCAGAATATTTGGCTTCTGAGAATATAGAACAATTGATAAGAGAAAAACTCATCCATCTTATTAAGCCAGAATATGAGATATTTCATCAAATCATTGAAGAGGGGGTTCAAAACCAAGAGTTTGAAACGAATAATACTGTAGAAGATTTATCTTTTATTCTTTATAGTACACTCACCGGTATGAGCATTACACAGTTCCTTGGTTATGAAGAAGAAAGATTTTATAATCTTTACGTGAATGCGATTGACATCTTTCTTCATGGAATCTCCAAGGATTGACTTTCCCCTGGATTGAAGTAGGGGATTTTATTTTCATCTTTATTAAACCGTACGGTCAGTTTATTTTTGCGGTCCATTATTTAAAATTACATTCAATTGTTAATAGAAAGGAAGAAAGTATATGTTTTTATTACCTCAACATCAGTTTATGAAAGTGAAGCCTCTATTCGACTCGTTTCATCACCAAATTATTACGATGTCAGTTTTGGAGGGAAATACAGTCGGCGATATTTATGTGGATGATTTGGACAATCCAACATCAGCGCTCCTTAATGGTATGAACTTCGAAGTTTTATTTGCAGGTAAACCACATAACAAAGAGTTTAATGAAAAGATCAACCACGTGATCTCTGATCATATCATGCCAAAAGCTAAAAAGATGGAAATCCCTGCTATTAACTTGTATTACAACAATGAACAATGGAAGAAAGTGATTGAGCAGGAAGTCACTAATAAAATCAAGAGTTCAAAGGTTGAAAAGAGATTTTATACTTTTGATATTACGAGCTATAATCCACCCCCAAAGTTACTTCCAGACAAGGCCTCATTGAGACTCATCGATGCCTCTCTCTTCAATGATTCCTCATTAAACAATCTTAACCAGGTGAGGCAATGGGTCCAAATGCCTTGGCCATCGGTTGATCATTTTTTACAGAAAGGTGTTGGCTATTGTGTTATTGAAGAGGATACGGTTGCCGGCTGGTGCTTATCGGCGTTTTCATCCGGCAATCAGCTTGAATTTGCTTTAATGACAGAGGAGGGATATCGAAATAAAGGGTATGCTAAAATTGCAGCTTCAGCTTGCATAAATTTTTGTATTGAGAATGGAAAAAGCCCGCTCTGGAATTGTGATGATAAAAATATCCCTTCCATTCTTGTTGCTGAGTCGATTGGATTTAAAAGAACCCTAAATTATAATATTTATCAAATTAAAATCGACTAGTGCCTGTCACGCCCCGGGTTTTGTCGAATGAATTCAGTAAAGAGGAGGTGCCTGTCACCGCCCGAAAATTGTCGAATATACGAAAAGATAGACCGCTGAAATGAGTCGTATACTTATGATGGTTATTTCATTTATGACTCCTTCTATAAAAAAGTTCACAAACACTTGAATACCATTATGTGTAAATTTTACGAATCACAATCTTTCTGTACATCCCCTTATACATTAGTGGAGAATCCTCGGTTACGGATAAAATTTCTTTATGTCTCTCATGCAAGGATTCAAAATTTAACCCTATGTCCGTGCCTAACAGCTTAATTATAGGCCGTATTACTTTTTTAAAAGGAGAAGGTTCTTTTCCTTTAGGTGAAAATTTATTAAAGAGAATAATTTCTCCCCCTTGTTTTAAAACTCTTATCATTTCCTTGAAACATTTATCTGCGTCAGGAACAACGGATAGGATAAGACTTCCAATGATTATATCGAATTGATTATTGTCAAAACTCATATTCAGAGCGTCCATTTCCTTGAACTGTATGGAGGACTCTCTGAATTTTTTCCTGGCCCTTTCAATCATTTCTGGAGAGTAGTCAATGGCGGTAATATTTAAATCAGCATAGTTAATTTGTTCTAGGTCTGCGCCAGTTCCTACACCAACAAATAGTATATTTTGTGTCCTATCGAATGTATTTTCTTGAAATAACTTTTTTCGCGTGCTGAGAAATGGACCTGAATTAAATAATTTATCATAAAAGGGGGACCAAATTTTGTACACTATACGATTCCACCGGTTGTTCATCTATTCCTCCCCTTTTATTCAAATTTTTATTTGAACGAATTATAGCATATAATAAAAGGTAATACTCGTACATAGCTGGTCAATAAAAATCGAGAAAAATAAGAGGAAGGTTCCTGAAAAACGAATAACTTGATGGATTCAGGAGGCTTTAGCAGGGGGGATTTTTTCTCCATATTCTTAATATTAACCAGAAAAAAAGGCTGCCACGGCAGCCCTTTTTGTCCTATATTAAAATTCTTCGTATACGGCCGGATCCCCGTCAAAAATACGTCCATCGCTCCGGGTAAGTCTATTGATCGTCTGCATATCTTCGTCTTCCAGTGTGAAATCAAAGAGGCCGATGTTTTCAAGCTGGCGTTGCGGAGACGTGGAACGCGGAATCGGCACGGCGCCGATTTGCACATGCCAGCGAAGAATAATCTGCGAAACAGTTCTGCCGTGTTTGCCGGCAATGCCCTGCAGTGTTTCGTTATGGATGATGTCGCCGGCCTGGTATAACGGACTCCAGGATTCGGTGATGATCCCGTTTTCGTCATGATATTTCCGTTGCGCCTCCTGGTTAAAAAACGGATGCAGTTCAACTTGGTTGATCACGGGAAGGATGCCGGTTTCTTTTTTTAACCGTTCCAAGTGTTCCGGCAGGAAGTTGGACACACCGATTGAGCGGATTAACCCCCATTTCTGCGCGTCTATGAGGGCCTGCCAGGCTTCGACATACTGATCCTGGATCGGATTCGGCCAGTGGATCAAGTATAAATCATAATAATCCAGGCCGGCGCGGTACAGTGACTCCTGGATGGTGACGACTGCTTTGTCGTAACTGTGGTACCGTCCCGGCAGTTTGGATGTGATCCGCAGTTCTTCGCGCGGGACGGTCGTCCGTCGTATGGCTTCCCCCACCGTTCCTTCGTTTTCATAATTGTAGGCAGAATCGAGGAGCCTGTACCCGTTGCGGATCGCATTGGCGATCGCGCCCGCTCCTTCATTGCCGTTCAGCTTCACCGTGCCAAAACCGACCGCTGGTATAGTGACGCCGTCATGCATCGTTACATTTGGTACAGTATGTGTCATCATGCATCTCTCCTTCATTTATGGTTATCCCTCTATAATTATCTTCTACATAGAACCGGGTGGTGCCTGTCACTTGTCGAATATTCGTTAAAGTGTCTGTCCTGCCCTGGTTTGGTGGTGTTTTGTTAGTCAATTTAACGTTCGCACCGATGGATTGTTTTCCAATTAAATCCATTTTGCCAGGTTTTATATCGACATAATGGGGTGTTTTTCGTTATGTGGAAGAAGAATTTTATCCCGAGGAAATAAAGCGAGAGGTCATGCGGTTAAACTTGACAGGGTATATGAATAAGGAGCTGTTGGAGCGTTTCGGTATTAAAAATTATGGATGAGGCGGGGGCGAAAGGAGAGAAACAGAGACTTGCTCCTTCTATCGGTGAACAGTATGTTACGGACGTACCTGTAGGATTCCAATGGCATACGCCCGATTACAATATGGAACTGCCATACTCCGGGGGAATTCTGGAGCAAAGCAGCCTGCTTTGCTCCATTAACTAGATCAGTTCAAAAGGCTGCCAGTTTTTTGTACTATTAGGTTCTCCTGTATTTCTACTTGTTTTTTTAGTGTGTCAAAGATATGATTGAGGGCTGAATCATCCGACGCGGCGAGATAAATCTTTTCCAGGTTATCATTATCTTGTTTTGCTTTTTTTAAGTGAGTGATTCCTTTTTTCATATAGGATTTATACCTGCGGGTAAGGTTATGAATGGTGTTGGCGTATTTTTCGTCAGTGCCGGGTGCTACGGTTTTTTCGTACAAATCAATAATTTCGTCGTTTTTCGTCTCAGGAAAATACTCATGCGGATCTGTGCTGTCAAAAATACAGAAACCTAATTCCCGCACGACCACCATATCAATACTTTCTGGATCGAATCCACAGTGATATATTTCTACATCCAGGCCCAGGTCTTGCGCGGCTTCGGCCTGTTTTTTGAGAAAGGTGGATTTTCCTGTACCAGCCCGCCCTTTAATAAAATATCTTTTCTCAAGATCGTCTGTTATGTTTGGTATATAATCAACGACCCCTTTTGGCGTAGAAGCCCCGAAAAATCGATGCTTCGTTAATGGCGTTTTTTCTTTTGGTTCCTCGTTGGAAAATAAGTGTTTCCCTACATCTTCAGCTGCCTGATCTGCTTTGTCAGAGTCTAAGTGACGAATATAGATGTCTTCTAGATCGTCATGGATGCGTAACCCTGTTTGAAAAGATTGGTGTGCGGATTGGAAGGATTTCATGATTTTTTTCTGGTATCTCTGGATCCTGTTTTGTTGTTGTTCTAGATGTTTGGAGTCGAGGGTGGCATCCACGTCCACTATTTCTATTGTTCCCTCTTTAGGTTCGAATGGATCGGAAGTACCGTCATGTACCCCGATTTTCAAATGAGGAATAATGATCCCATCGAGTTTATCGTTATCAGAAGAACTATGGATGAACTCCATTTCATAATCTCTGCTTTTCCAAACATCTGCCAGTTTGTTCATGATATCCGTTTTTATCGCAGCCGATGATCCTTTTAAAATAAAGATGCGTTCCAGTCCTTGAAAATTAGAAGCATATAATGGATAAAAACCCTTCGCCGTGTGATCTCCCGCGTAATAATGAAGCACCTTTTCAGACATTTATATTCACTCCCCACCTATATCGTTGCTATCTCCTATAGCAGCCTATGCTCTGAGCGCCCAAAAGGTGCCTGTCACGCCCCGGATTTTGTCGAAGGGCGGTCACTTGTTAATTTCCACTGGTAGTATCGTAAAAAACCGATATAGATGAGAATAGATCCTGCGATATTACAGGCGACCCGGAAGCCATGGACGACCAGAAATTCTCGTGCCGTTTGGATTAGAAAGGCAGTGGAATGCATGTCACTTCCTTCGACAAACATGATTTCGTTGCGGGGCCATGCAAAAAGAATCGAGGACACCCCTTCCAGGATGATCATGAGCATGCTGGAGAGAATCCAGTAACGAACGTATTTGATGTTCCAAGAAAATACCACGGCAGCAGCACCTGATACAATACTCAGAAATCCAAGCGGCGGGAAAAACGTACCCGGACTTGCCACGGCCATGAAATCCATCGCTGTGTCAAAAGAAGCTGGAATGTTATGAAAAATATTCGGATAGACCATAAAGGTATCGAGTAAAATACTTCCTAATAAAATTAACTGTATCCAGAGATGAACGGCAATACTACCGAATGTCAGTGCTTGTTTCATGGGTGGCTCTCTCCTTTTCCTTTATTTATAAGGGCGGTGATTCCGCCGGCGGCCAGCCCCCAGATCCCATTCGTAACAAGGACACTGACGACGGCGAAAGGATTCGTCAGCGGTCCTTGTATTTCTCCGAGCAGGATGGGAGATAACACACCGCTGAGGACGATGGCATAGATGCCGTACATAAGACCGGTACATAATAAAGTAGAAAGCGGCGCTTCCTGTTTAGCAGCTGTGACTCCGATCCATACGATGGTGATGAAAATAGTAATGATAATGCTCGCGGCCGGCTGTCCAATGGCTTCAAGCAATCCGAGCATACTGGCAGATGGCCGGATCAAGGCAGCTCCCGCCAAAACAAAAATAAGCGGCCAGTTCAACGGTTGACTCATTGTCCTTCCTCCTTTTTTAATGCTGTATCTCCATCATAGAAGGTATTTCTAAATACGCTCTTGCTTGTTTCTTAACGATTTCTTAAATCGTTTATCCAAGGATTCCACGTTGACGTATACTAATAGTTAATAAAATGTTAAGACATTATTTTTAAAGGAGTAAGAAATGGGGAGTACCATATTTTCTAAGAAAAGGGGTGGGACAAGTGACAATACGAAAACGATTGATTCTTTCAAATATAGCAATGATTGTACTGCCGATTCTGGGCTTTCTTTTGCTTGAAATAGTGCTTGGATGGCTGCTTTTTACGGGCACAGGGACGCCGGATGAAAGAAACCTATCTTTATTTTTGCAAATGCGCTGGATCGGGGTGATTGTCATATTAGTGGGAACGAATGGACTTTTGACATATTATGTGTCCAAAAGTATTATTCAGCCGGTGAAGCATCTCACCTTGGCAACCCGGCAAATCGCAGATGGAAAGTTGGACGTACCGATAGAACCAGAGGGCAGAGATGAAATTGGTGATTTGGCACAGGATTTTGAAGAAATGCGGCGGAAGCTGAAGGAAGCGGACGAGCTTCAGAAAAAATACGAATCGGGACGGCAGGAGCTCGTCGCCAGTATCTCTCACGATTTAAAAACACCTATCACGTCTATCAAGGGTTATATTGAAGGGATACGGGACGGCGTGACGGATACCCCGGAAAAATTAAATCGTTATGTGGAGACGATTCATCGAAAAGCAAAGGATATGGACCGCTTAATCGAAGAGCTTTTTCTCTATTCCAAACTCAATGTCAACCGCGTCCCCTTCCATTTTGAAAAAGTGGACATGCATGCCTTTTTACAGGACTATCTTGAAGAATTGGAGTTTGATTATCCGGATGTCACCTTCTCGCTCTCGCCGAAAGAGGCGGAGCCTTTTTTCACGACGGCCGATCGGGAACAGATGAAGAGAGTGGTGACAAATATCATCCAGAACAGCTTGAAATACATGGATAAAGTGGATAAGATCATTTCTGTCCAGTTGGAAAAAAAACAGGGCAATCTTCAGGTTACGGTCGAAGATAATGGACGGGGGATCCCAGAAGCGGATCTGCCTCATATTTTTCATCATTTTTACAGAGTTGATTCTTCGCGACATCGTTCGAGAGGCGGGAGCGGGCTCGGCCTTGCTATTGTGAAAAATATTGTAGAGGAACACGGCGGTAATATTTCCGTATCCAGTACTAAGGGAAAAGGAACTTGCATCGCTTTTACACTTAAAAATCAGGAGGGGAGGAGCCATGAGTCGAATATTAATCATTGAAGATGAACAGGAAATTGCTGAACTTGAAAAAGACTATCTGGAACTGAACGGATGGGAAGCAGACATTGTTTCAGATGGAGAACAGGGCCTGCACCGGGCGTTGGAAAACGATTATGCGCTTATCCTCCTCGATTTAATGCTTCCCCAAGCGGATGGATTTGAAATTTGTAAAATGATCAGAGAAACAAAGGATATTCCGATCCTGATGGTTACCGCAAAAACCGAAGACATTGACAAAATCAGGGGACTGGGGCAGGGAGCGGATGATTATATTGTAAAACCGTTCAGTCCCAATGAATTGGTTGCCCGCGTCAAGGCGCACCTTGCCCGGTATAACCGGCTGGTTAAAAAAGAAGACACGGAGCAGAACATTCGGGTAAAAGGACTGCACATCGATAGAGCTGCCCGGCGTGTGTATATAAACGAGAAGGAGAAAACATTCCCTGCCAGAGAATTTGACTTATTAGTCTTTTTTGCCCTGCACCCCAACCGCGTCTTCACTAAAGAAGAGCTGTTTGAAAAAATCTGGGGACTGGATTCAACGGGGGATATTACCACAGTCACCGTCCACGTCCGTCGGATTCGCGAAAAAATCGAAGCCGACCCCTCCGACCCAACTTTTATCGAAACGATCTGGGGGGTAGGGTATAGATTTTTATTTTAGGTGCCTGTCACGCCCCGGGTTTTGTCGAATTCACGGGAACGGTGTTTTTCGTTGACAGGATTTTCTTGTTTCTTTACAATAAGAGTTTACTTGTACGTATAAGTAAATCGAAAGGGAGGCGGAGGAAATGAAACATACAGTGGTGGTCAATACGGATAGGGAAGAGGCGTGGATCAGCCGCCATATTTACGGCCATTTTTCGGAGCATTTGGGACGCTGCATCTACGAGGGATGGTGGGTGGGAAAAGATTCTCCCATTCCCAACACCAGTGGTATCCGCAACGACGTGCTGGAGGCCTTGATAAAGATTAACATTCCCGTTTTGCGCTGGCCGGGAGGTTGTTTTGCCGATGAATATCATTGGAAAGACGGCATCGGCCCCTGGGAAGACAGAAAACGGATGGTGAACACTCATTGGGGCGGGGTGATCGAAAACAATCATTTCGGCACTCATGAATTTCTGATGCTTTGTGATTTGCTCGGGACGGAACCATATATCTGCGGCAATGTTGGAAGCGGTTCCGTACAGGAAATGTCGGAGTGGGTGGAATACATAACATTTGACGGAGAATCGCCGATGGCAGATTGGCGCCGCGAGAATGGACGCCGTGCGCCTTGGTCCCTCACGTATTTTGGCATTGGAAATGAGAGCTGGGGCTGCGGCGGCAACATGCGGCCAGAGTATTATGCTGATCTGTATCGGCAGTACCAGACGTACGTACGTGAATACGGAGAGAACAAGCTTTACAAAATCGCCGGCGGAGCCAATGTGGATGACTACCGCTGGACGGAAGTACTCATGCGTGAGGCCGCGCCGTTTATGGACGGACTCAGTCTTCATTATTACACGATCCCGGGCGATTTTTGGGAAGGCAAAGGTTCGGCGGTGGAATTTGACCAGACGGAATGGGATATTACCATGCAAAAAGCGCTTCATATGGATACCCTTCTTCATAGGCACCGTGCGATTATGGATACGTTTGACCCGGAGGAAAGAGTAGGACTGATCGTGGACGAATGGGGGACCTGGTTTGATGTCGAACCCGGCACCAATCCCGGCTTTCTCTATCAGCAGAATACGATCCGCGATGCTTTGGTGGCTGGCGTTACACTCAATATTTTCAATCACCATGCCCGCCGCGTGTATATGGCCAATATCGCCCAGACTATCAATGTGCTGCAGGCGATGGTGCTGACTGATAAAGAAAAAATGATCTTCACGCCGACGTATCATGTGTTTGACATGTACCAGGTGCATCAGGACGCTGCACTGCTGCCGCTTGTTATAAAACCAGAGACGAAAGAGGCATCTTCTTTCCCCCACGTCCACGGCTCAGCATCCAAGCAAGGGGACGGAACGGTACATATCAGCCTCTGTAATCTGAATACCGGGGAAGCGGCCGATATCACGTTAGATCTTCGAGGTATGACAAGTCTAAAAGACATTAGCGGGACTATCTTAACAGCGGACCAGAAAAATGCCCACAACACGTTTGATGATCCAAACTGTGTACACCCGAAGCCATTTACCAATGTGAAAGTCACTGGGACGCAGGCCGAACTTCAACTTCCGCCGATGTCCGTTTTGGTGCTCCGTGCCTGTCACGCCCCGGAATTTGTCGAAAAGAAATAATATAAAAACACGCCCGGAAGTGTAGGTCTTCCAGGCGTGTTTGATCTATGGTTTATTTAAAAAATGTGGGTTAATCGATGAATAAACTATTTTCAAGCATTTTTTTTGCTTTTCTTTCCTGCGATTCGGAAATTGACTGCAGGACACTTTTGAAGAAGTGTTTCATGGATAATTCCCCCATCTCTTTCATTCTATCTGCATAATATAGCATTCAGTGCAAATCCACAAATTCGCGAAAAGTCCATGAAAACGAAAACATTTCCTATGAAAGCGCATGAAAAAGCGCTTTTTCTCTTGATTTCTTCGAATTACTATTGAATTGGGTAGTGCCTGTCACCTGTTGAAATCGACAGGTGACAGGCACTTGTCGAAACTATCGAATAATCTCGTGTTAGAATGAAAAGAAAGCGTTTTATAGGGGGGTAGGATGACGTTGGACCAGAGGGATTTTTCTTATTTATCCTGGATGAAAGACATTGTAATGGCTATTAATGATGGGGTGCTTGTGATTGATACGGAGGGGATTGTTCGATTAATTAATCATGAATATACGAGAATCACAGGAGTAGAGGAGGAAGTGATACTTGGAAAATACTTAAAAGATGTCCGAAAAGGGGCGGTGCTTCTGAATACTTTGGAAGACGGTAAAAAAAGAAACGGCATCTATAGAAAGGAGGGCACAGAGGAATACGTCGTTGATATGGCGCCAGTGTATCAATATGGCGAAATTGTCGGGGCCGTTTCCGTATGTAAAAGCCTGAATGAAGTCCATGTTCTAGCTAGAGAGCTGGAGTCAAGTAAACAGAAAATAGCGAAGTTGAAAAGTGCAGTGGAGGATATTTATAAAGCGACGTACTCGTTTGACGATATTATTGGCAGTGACGGTGCCCTAATGGAAACAGTAAACCGTACTAAAAAAGCAGCTCGTTCTTCTATGAACATCCTTATTCAGGGAGAAAGTGGAACAGGGAAAGAATTATTTGCTCATTCCATCCATAAGGAAAGCATCAGAACGGAATATCCTTTTGTGCCGGTGAATTGTTCTGCGATTCCTGCGAATTTAATAGAAAGTGAGCTTTTTGGCTACGAAGAGGGAGCTTTTACAAACTCAAAATCCGGAGGAAAGATGGGATTATTCGAATTAGCAGACCGGGGCACCATTTTTTTGGACGAAATTGGAGAGCTTCCGATGGAACTGCAGGCGAAATTATTAAGAGTTGTGCAGGAAAGACGTGTTAGAAAAATAGGCGGGTTGAACGAAAAAGAAATCAATGTCCGAGTTGTTTCTGCTACGAATAAAAATTTAAACAACATGGTAGAGAAGGGCCGCTTTAGGGAGGATTTATTTTACCGATTGAATGGTATTCAAATTACGATTCCTCCATTACGAAAACGAAAAGAAGACTTTTCTTTTCTTATCCAAGAGATGACAAATGGTTTGATGCCTGGAAAAGCGCCGGTATTTTCTGAAGAAGTAGAACAATTTTTACAAGAGTACGAATGGCCGGGGAATGTGCGGGAACTGTATAATGTCATGAATTATGCAATGAATATGGCAGACAGCGGCTATATAAAAATGGAGCATCTTCCTGAATTTGTCCAGGAACGAAAGCTTCATAGCAAGAATGGACAGCGCTCAGGAACGTTGAAAGAGCTGCTTCGGGAAACGGAGCAGGAACTCATTCATGATACGTTAAAAGAATATGAAAACAATTTGAATGGAAAGAAGAAGGCTGCTGAAACATTAGGTATCTCCTTGGCAACGCTGTATAATAAAATCGGGAACCCTTCTAAATAATTAAAATGCTTCTAAAAAATTAGAAACATTGACAACGCTTACAAACCAAACTTTTTGCCTATAAAAGGAAGTAAATGGTTCTTAATAAGAAGAACCTGGTTATGGTAAAAGCCTTGATAAAAGGCTTTTTTGTTTGGCATGGATTTTGCTTTATTTATAGGGCGGGTCTTTCCTATTGGAAAGAATATAAAAAGGAGGTTAGGTATGTTAGCTGTTTCTGGTTTTCTGATTATTGGTATCCTACTGTATCTTGTTCTAACCAAGAAAACGTCTGTCCATTTTGCTTTGGTTGTGGTCCCCATTA
This sequence comes from Salibacterium aidingense DSM 18341, assembly GCF_000429685.1. Classification (GTDB taxonomy): domain Bacteria; phylum Bacillota; class Bacilli; order Bacillales; family Marinococcaceae; genus Salibacterium; species Salibacterium aidingense. Next base: position 8,120 of record NZ_AUCI01000019.1, on the reverse strand, counting down.
TTATTGCTCTTCTTACAGGCTTTGGATTTTCTGAACTTGGGGAATACATGGGGGATGGTTTAAGCAGCATTGCGCAAACAGGGATTATGCTGACGTTTGCTGTCCTGTTTTTTGGAATTATGTATGACGTAGGGTTGTTTGATCCTGTAATCAAAGGGGTTATTAACTATGGTGGAGGAGATCCGCTGAAAATTGCAGTAGGAACAGCGGTTATTGCGATGATGTCTCATTTGGATGGATCAGGGGCCAGTACGTTTCTTATTACGGTATCTGCCATATTGCCAGTTTATCAAGCGCTGAAAATGAGTCCCTTAACCCTTGCTGTTATTGCAGCATTAAGCGCTGGTACGATGAATATGGCTCCATGGGGAGGCCCGACCGTAAGAGCTGCGTCTGCGTTAAACGTGGATGTGGTTGAATTGTATACCCCGTTACTACCGGTACAGATTGTAGGTTTAGTATGTGTGCTGCTGGTCAGCTTCTGGCTGGGAAAGCAGGAACGGAAACGGGTGGGGAAGAAAGAAGAGCTTCCGCCGGAAATAAAAAACGCCCAGGAGAACGAGGCCGCTAATCGACGCCGTAAAATGTTTATCCCGAATCTTTTGATTACCGCTGCTGTTATCGTTACATTAATTTCAGGCATCGTGCCCCTCGCTATCCCCTTTATTGTAGGGGTACCGCTTGTCTTAATGCTTAACTACCGGGAAGTTTCTGAACAGCAGGAAAGAATAGAAGCCCATGCAAAAGGTGCTGTCTATACCTCCTCTATCATTTTTTCAGCAGGGATTTTTACCGGAATACTAAGTGGCACGGGAATGATTGAAGCTATGGCTGGAACACTTGCGGAAGGTATTCCAAGTGGATGGGGATCCTCTTTTCCAATTTTGCTTGGGTTCTTGTCTATGCCATTGAGCCTGCTGTTTGACCCAGATTCTTTTTATTTCGGAGTCCTTCCTGTATTAAGCGCTACAGCTGAAACATTTGGGGTGGAACCAATGACGATGGGAAGGGCTGCCATTCTTGGACAAATGACAGTAGGTTTTCCTGTCAGCCCTTTAACTGGATCGACGTGGCTGCTGGTGGGGTTAGCCGGTGTACATCTCGGTGATTTACAGAAAAAAGCTATTCCATTTGCGATGGCGATTACAGCCGTTATGACTATCACAGCAATGATTCTGGGAATCCTTATTTAAAATAAGAAAATGCCAAACACAGGACGGAGAGGATGGAAATCTATGCTTAAAATTGGATCCGGAGCAGGTTTCTCCGGAGACCGGCTGGAACCGGCCGAAGTCTTATTAGAACATGCAGAGTTAGATTATCTTGTGCTGGAGTGTCTGGCAGAACGAACGATTGCGCTTGCGCAAAAAGAGAAATTTCATGAACCGGAAAAAGGGTTTGATCCTCATCTGGAAGTTAGAGTGAGACGACTTCTTCCTTTGTTATCCAACCAAAAAACACGGCTGATCACAAACATGGGAGCGGCAAATCCAGAAGCGGCTGCAACGAAAATAGTAGAAATTGCAAAGGAATTGAATATTTCCTGCAAGGTTGCTGCTGTAACTGGAGATGATGTGTTCCAAGTTATAGAAACGAATCATCTTCTTCCAAACGATAACCCGCAACAGGTGAAGAAAGAAAATCTTTTATCAGCCAATGTGTATTTAGGGGCGGAGGCGCTCCTTCCTGCTCTAGAAACGGAGGCTGACATTATAGTCACCGGACGTGCTGCTGATCCCTCTCTGTTCTTAGCTCCGCAGATTCATCATTTTCAGTGGTCCATGCATGATTATGAAAAGTTAGGAAAAGGAACAGTGGTTGGCCATCTTCTTGAATGTGGGGCACAGGTCAGCGGTGGATATTTTGCAGATCCGGGAAAAAAAGAGGCAGCGGATTTAGCTGATATCGGTTTCCCTTTTGCAGAGATTGAAGAAGACGAAGTCGTGATTAAAAAAGTCGAAGGGACAGGAGGAGTAATCAATCTTCAAACTGTGAAAGAGCAGCTTTTATATGAAGTTCATGATCCCGCCAATTATTTTACGCCGGATGTTACGGCTGATTTTTCTAAAGTGGAAGTCAAGGAAACGGGAGAGAATCAGGTGCAGGTTACAGGTGGAAAAGGACATGAACGCCCTGACAAGCTTAAAGTCTCTATTGGTTATCATGCTGGATTTATCGGGGAAGGGGAAATATCCTATGCTGGTGCCAATGCAGAAGCTCGGGCGGCATTGGCAGGATCTATTTTAGAAAAGCGGTTATCAGACAAGGTGCCCCATTTAAGAATCGATTATATTGGAATGTCATCCTTGCATCGAACCAGCTTTGGGGAACATACCCCGTATGAAGTAAGGGTCCGGGCAGCCGGTCATAGTGACTCAGAAGAGGTGGCGGCGTTGATTGGAAAGGAAACCGAGGCTCTTTATACGAACGGTCCGGCCGGAGGGGGCGGAGCCAGAAAGAAAATCACCGAATCCATTGGCGTCCTTTCTAACTATTTATCAAGAGACCAGGTCCATCCGAAACTGATCATAAGGAGCACAGATAATGAAACTATATAACATCGCCCATAGCCGGGCTGGAGATAAGGGAGACATAGTAAACTTATCCTTGATCCCTTATCAGGAAGAGGATTATGAATTTCTTCGCAGACACGTAACCGAGTATAAAGTAAAAGAACATTTACAAGACATCGTGAAGGGAGACGTCATTCGTTACGACATTCCTTCATTTAAAGCATTTAATTTTGTCTGCCAACAAAGCTTGCTTGGAGGAGTGACTACTTCACTGGCTTTAGATACTCATGGAAAAAGCCTAAGCTTCGCTCTGCTCGAAATGGAAATTTGACGGTGCCTGTCACTTGTCGAATTCGACAGGTGACAGGCACCGGATGTGAAAAGAGCCCGGGAGAGGATGTCTCTTCCGGGCTCGTTGGCATTTATTAATCAAAAAAGGTATGGTTTTTTAGAGTGCGCCGGGCTTTTCTTTCCTGCGAATCGCAGACTGCCTGCAGGACGTTTTTAAAAAAATGTTTCATTGGTCGTGCCTCCAATTTTATCATGCTAACAGCATCATAAAGCGTACAGAACCAATGCTCAAATGGAGGCAGTTCTAATGGAAACGAAAACATGTTCTATGAAAGCGCATGTACATGTCTTATTTTTTCGATTTTCTCCCATTTTCCCTTGAATGCTGCAGAAGAACAATAGGGAGGAACGAAAACCACGGAGGGGGACGCCCCTCCGTGATGATAGTTTCGAGTGGATTTAACGAAAGAGTACAGCATAGGTCAGCTTGATCATCGACAGCATGCCGGGATTTTTGTATCTACTCACGTTGTTCCCTCCTGTTATTGTGATTATACGAAGTATCTCATGTAATATGCTTTTCATCTACATGTTTGTAAGCAAACTTCACACGTTAAATACCCCCGTTTCTCTGGCCGCTCGAAAAATGTTAATATATAGTAAATCCAATACATAAAAATCCTTCCAAGAAAGGCGGAGAAATAATTGCGGAATTCTTCAGGCTCTCCAAATGAACAAGAAGAACTGCGGCAGGAAGAACGAAAGAGAAATTCAGGCGGCGCCCTGAATGACGGATATCAGCGGGCAAGAAACGGATATGTACCGGAGCTTACGTCCCGTTTAGGCTGGAAAGGGACGGGACTGCTTATTGCGGTTGTCGTTGTAGTGTTTATCATCGTCTCCCTGATCATGAACTAAAACCAATTCCTTGTATAAACCGGAAGCTGTTCACGCACACTAAGGGAAAAGAAAAGGAGGGAGAGTATGGAGTTTTCGGTGATATGGGAATCTGCCGTATTGGTTGTGATCGGTATATTAATTCTTCGTATTGCAGGCCGTAAGTCGATTTCGCAAATGTCACTGGCACAGACGGTAGTTATGATTTCCATTGGATCCATTATCATCCAGCCCATTATCGAAGACAGTATTTGGAATACGGTTTTAGCCACAACGGTATTTGTCCTTATGCTTGTTTTGATTGAGTATTTACAATTGAAATTCAATCCACTCGAAAAGTTTATTACCGGCAAATCCAAAACAGTGATCAAAAATGGTGTACCTCAGTATAAGACCCTGCGGCAGATGAGATTTACAATGGATACGCTGGAAATGCGGCTGCGCCAGCAGGGGGTAGCGAACATAACCGATGTTCAGATGGCAACGCTTGAACCAAACGGCCAGCTCGGTTATGAATTGAAAGAGGACGCCAAGCCGCTGACGGTGGGACAGTTTAAACAGATGATGGCCGGTATGATCCCGCCTCAGCCGCCGGATGAAGCCGAACCGGATATGTTTACGGAAGTAGAGGAGAAAGGGCATCCTCTCCCCAACTCCAAGGAGCTGCAATAAAAGGAAAGCTGCCCCATGATGGGACAGCTCGACAGCTCTTTTCTTAATTGTTTCCATTTCCCTTAGAGACGTCGTGGATAACATTCCCGGCAGTTTCGACAGCGTTTTCTACTCCGAGATCTCCGAGGGTGGCTACGCCCTTTATGCCTTTATCTTCCATGACGAGCAATCGTTTAATTTGATGCTCCTGCATCAACCGGGCTGCTTCTTCCACTTCCATGTCCGGGGTGCCTGTTACTATATTTTCTGTCATGACATCCGAAGCCTGTACATTGTCCGCGGATCCTTTGGCTAATCCATTCACAACGATATCTCTGTCTGTGACAACTCCTACATATTTGTCATCTTCTTTCACAGGAATAAACCCAACATCTTCTTCCTTCATTTTTTTCGAAACGGTGGTTAGCTCATCCGTCGCGTTACTGGAAACAGGGTTTGGGGACATAACGTCTTTCAATAAAGCTGTCATTGTCTCTCCCCCTTTCTAAAGATGAGTTGTTAGGATGCTTTCACCCAATAAGCGGCTTCATTACTTGATGGAGACGGCGGCAGCTGTTCTCCTTCCTCTACTCTTACTTCGGTATCATCCTGATTGGAAGATTCTCCGCTTACAAGACTATGCACTTTATAATTTCCGCTTTCTGGTGCTTTTTCTCCGGTTTTGAACATATTCTCTGCCATTGTTACACCTCCTAAAGTAATTGGAAAGAGTGGTTGAGTTCAACTCTTTCTTATAGAAAAAAGATTCCCGCGTCGTTTCCGAGATAAAACAGGTATTTCGTGATTTTTTACATATTAAAACTTCCGTCCCAGTTTCCACGCTGCCTTTATATTATCTGTGCAGGGCGGGCTGCCCCTTCTGTAGATACTTCTCCACACGAGCCCCCTGTTTTTTCTCGTGCATGTCTGGTTTGATGGAGCAATTTACAATGGACTAGTACGGGAAAAAACGGACAAGAATGAAAGCAGGGGGCATCGGAATATCAGTAAACTGATTCAATGTTCCCGTCACCGTCCCGATATTTCCCAACGACTGCTTCTCCTGAAAGATAATCACGGGCAGTATTTTAAATACTTCTTCTCACGTTTCGCCTGTTCCTGTTCAGCAGCAAGCAATGTACTACCGGGGAGTACTCTTTAACAGGTTATATTCTAATTTCAATTTCCTTCCAAAAGTTCCTGTTTAACTTCAACAAGAAACGGACGAGGGATCGAATACGAGGGCGCTGGAATAAATACTATATTTTAACTATCCCTGTTTATACTGGCTTTTAAATGAAACTAGACTAGGCGCATTCTTTTATTAGAAAAATGCGTCTGATAAAATACAAAAATAATCTAACTAAAAGTTAGTTATTTTTGTTTCCACTCTGATGCTAATATCCCCATAAAATAAGTATCATAATAGTTCCCTTCAATAAAAGCGTGTTTCCTGAGTTGTCCCTCCACGATAAATCCAATTTTCTTATACAGCCCAATAGCCTGCTCGTTAGTTCCTCTTGTTGTTAAATAGATTTTATTTAAACGAAGTTGATTAAACCCAATGTTAATCATCTGTTCCATTGTATTTTTTCCATAACCGTGTCCCCGAGCCTCAGGAGCAAGCAGGATTCCAATGCCAGCCCTGCCATGAGCATATTCAATATTTTGAAGAAAGACCCATCCAATTAGTGTATGTTCTTCATTTTCTACAGCCAACAAAAGATCGCCATTTTCCCTTTTTTCCTTAACATGATTTTCCATTTGTTCATACGTTAATGGTACTCTACCTGCCATGGATATTGAAACGGGATCGTTGGACCAACGATGAAGCTCCTTAATATCTTCTGTTTCAAATGATCGAAGAGTTACTTGTTTAACAGCCATTGCAAACCTCAATCCTTTCACTGAAGTGTATACATTTCACATTATAACAAAGGTTTTTTTACACCAGAATTTTTACATGCATACCTGCTGAATAGCTTGATAAGCTTTATTCATTTAAATTGCGCGTTGGAGAAAACCTTTTTAGGCCGGCACGACTTTTCTTTTCATTTTTTAAACAGATAAGTGAAAGAAATCACTATGAAGGTAAAAATACCACGACACTGAATAGTACGGTTGGCCCTTCTTCCAGCCATATCCATGAAATAAGGGTACTTAAAGAAGAGAGTTTTTTTTAGCTGTGTTTACCTGAGAAAATAAACAGTCGAATAGTATTTTTCTGCTTAATAGATTATGGGGGGCTGATATTATCTGGAACGAGCTTCTGGCCCTAAATGAGAGGTTCTTGTAACCTTGGACCGGTTTCCCGCGTCTTACACATAAACAGAAAAAGGGAGGAAATAGTAATGAAGAAATGGGCTGGGATAGCTGTCTGTTTTCTTATGGGCCTCATGTCGGTACAGACGGTGCAAGCAGATGAAGAAACGTCTTCCATGACGGAAAAAATCCAGGAATGGGAACAGCAGGGGGTGGATCCAAATCACACGGAGGCGGTGGAAAAACTGCGCCGTTATATGGAGGAACATTTCTCAGATGGAGAGTTCGCCAGTCTGCATATTTACCGGGAAGAACGGGAGCTCGGCACAATCATACTTTCTTTTACCTCGATGCCGTCGGAAGCGCAGCAGGAGGAAATGAAAGCGCTGGTGGGAGAACCTGCCCAGGTTGAATTCCGGGAGGCAGCGTTTACCGAAGAGCAGTTAACGTCCAAACAAAAGGAAGTCGATCAAGCCATATTTGAGGAAAAACGCTTTGAAGATCAATTCCAAGTGCATTCCACCTCTGTTGATATCATCAATAACCGCGTACAAATAGGGATTAATGAACGGACGGAAGAGAATATTCAGACGCTGGAAGAGGAGTTCGGCAAAGAATGGATCGAAGTCGTGGAAGCCGAAGCCCCGCAGACCTTTGAAGAAGAGACGGGGGAACGGGAAGAGACCAATACCAATGGACTTCGCCGTATTCTGTCGCTGGTGCGAAGCTGGTTTCAGTAAAATAGGAACAGAACCTGTCTTTTTTCCATGGCAGGTTCTTTTTCATGTAAAATAGAGAGGCAAATAGGAAAAAGGAGGACTGGAAATGGCTGGAGTAGAAGACATCATGTCATGGACGTTTTATGAAGAAACAAAAGTACCGCCAGAAATAAAGGATATTCTGGTGGAAGGGGAAACAGCGGAGATCGCTTACAAAACCGTACGGGACGTAGCGGTTGTCACCAACAAACGCTTGATAATCGCCGATCGGCAGGGTATTACTGGAAAAAAGGTGGAAGTGTACACCATCCCATTTTCATCGATTATTATGTATTCCTCGGAAAACAGCGGCACGTTTGACCTGAACGCAGAAATGGAACTATGGACAAAAGCCGGTCGGCTGAAACTGAACCTGAATAAAAAAGTAGATGTACGCAAGCTCGACCGGCTCATTGGAAAACATATATTGTAAAAGAACAAAGAATCTGGGACAAAACTAAATGACTTCTCCCGAAAGACGAATTATTGATAGTAACGCAAAGTCGTCCCCATGGAAAGCGCAGTGGCCGGCCGCAGAAATCGTACAGCGGTATACTCCGTTCTCATTGGGTGTTTTACATGAAAAAATCCGAACGATGCCAAATTCTAATGGAATATGTAAGATAATCGTTCGGATTTTTATCTGACCTATATGATTTTGTCCCAGCCTCTTTCCTACGATTAGTCAAGTGAAAATTTTAAATAATGTTTATTCTCCTCTTCCTGTTTTTACGCATAAGAAATAAAC
>NZ_AUCI01000018.1 GCF_000429685.1 Salibacterium aidingense DSM 18341 | reverse complement strand
TTTAAAATCGCCAGTTCTTCTTCTTTATCCGCCAGTTCCTTTTCTTTGGCTTTCAACTGGCGTTCCAGGTCTTTGACGTGTTGGTGGTCGACAACCGGTTCGTCGTCAAATTCGCGGTATTGCTTCATCCATTCATACAACGCGCTTCGAGGAATCTGTAAGTCCTCGGCAATGTCGGTGATGTTTTTCTGTTGTTTGTGCTGCTGGACATAACGGACCGTGTCCTTTTTAAAAGCTTCGCTGTACTGTTGACGCTGTTCACCCATGGGGGAACCCTCCTTGTTGGTTTTATCATGCCATGTCCATGAAGAAGGTGTCCACTTTTTATTCTAAATTTAATATGTCCGCTCAATGCCTCAAAATAGGTTTAAAAATGTAAATAACGGAATAATTGTCCAATGATGCAACAGGACCAGCTGCAAAATGCAGCTGGTCCACTTTTTTTTACAGGGTCTTTTTCAATAACCAAATAACGAGGGAACCCATAAATACAATTTTGGAAAATACGTGACGAAGATTAACACAAGCGCCATCGTAATGAGATAGGGAGTGGACGCCTTAAACACACGTTCTATCGGAACTTTAGCAATACTGCTTGATACAAACAGGCATAAACCGACCGGCGGGGTAATCAAACCGATAGCAAGGGCCAGGCAGGTAACGATTCCGAAATGCTCCGGCTGGATGCCATAGCTCGCAGCGAGCGGGGCAAAAATCGGAACGAGCATGATCATAGCTGCCGCCTGCTCGATAAACAGCCCGACAAATAAATAGAGCAGAACCATCAACAGCAGGAATATATAGGGGTTTTCCGTGAAGTTCTCAAACATAGAGCTGATCATATTCGGATAGTCTTCCACGGATAACCACCAGGTGGAAACATTACCGATCGAAACCATAATCATCACGATCGCTGTAATAACCACCGTTCTTACCATCGATTTATACACCGCAGAGAATGTCAGCTCCCTGGTTATGAAAAATCCGACGAGAAGAGCGTAAATTATACCTATGCAGCCAGACTCCGTGGGCGTCATAATGCCGCCTACGATACCGGCCACCATAATAAACGGAAGGATCGCTGCTACCAGGAACCAAAGCAGTATTTTAAATATATCTCCCGGCTTATATCTTTTTTCATATCTGGTGTAATCCTTCCGTCGTATAATAAAAAATGTCACCAGAAGGAGGGCAAGGCCTACGATAATTCCCGGAACAATTCCAGCCAGGAACAATGCGGCAACCGGCACATTCGAAGCAGCAAAAGCATAAATCAGCATCGGGAGGCTAGGCGGAATAATCGGTCCGACGATGGAGCTGACGGACGTAACAGATGCTGTTAATTCAGGATCATTGTATTCCTTCTTTGTTGCAGGAATTAACATAGAACCTACCGCACTGGTATCTGCCACTGCCGAGCCATTAACGCCTCCAAATAACATACTCACTAACACATTAATGTATAACAAGCCGCCTTTAATCCGTCCCACCATTAATCTGGCAAAGTCCAACAGCCGCTTCAAAATTCCCGAGCTTCCCATGAGTTCGCCTGTTAAAATAAAGAGGGGGATCGCCACAAGCGTAAACGCGTCCAGGCCGGTCCATAACCGCTGCGCCAACAGCTCCAAAGACCGCTCCGTCATCATAAAAGCAGCCACGGACGAAATACCAAGAGAAAAAGCAATCGGCATACTAATGGCAATGAGCACCAAAAAAATGAGAACATAAATAATCAACACACTCATGATTATACCCCTCCTCTCTGTTCATGATGCTGTTCCCCCCACAGTTGAAGGAGGGTCGTAATATTTAATTGAATCAGCATATAAAGAGCTCCGACAGGCACGGAAAGATAAGGAATCATCATATTGATGCCAAATACAAAAGGATCACTCGAATCTATACCGCTTAATGCATACAAGTAACCATAATACACAATAAGAAGGAGAAAAACGGAAACCAGGGTGTTAATAAATAAGAGCAGTCTCGTTCTGTTTTTTCCTTTTAATTTCCGCAGCAGAATATCAACGACAATATGCTCGCCCTCTCTAATGGCAAGACCTGCCCCAAGAAAAGCCATCCACATCATTAAATACTTGGACAGCGCATTGGCAAAATTTAATGGACTGAAAACGACGAATCTCGTAAAAATAGAAGCTGAAATAGAAAGAACGATTACTGCCAATAATGTTACACATATTATTTTTATAGAAAGAGCCAGTATATGATCTGCTTTTTGCAATCGTGCCATCATTGTTTGGTTATTCACCAGGGGTCACCACCTTATATGCTGACGCAGCGGAAACCGGCTGCCGCTGCGTCCTCTCTTGCTTCCTGATGTTTATTCAGAAACTTCATAGCCCCATCCTCCGTCACCAACAGGACCCATTTCTTCTTGAATAAGGTCAAGTTTCTCCTGGGAAATGCCCGGTTCCCCAACAAATTCATCCCAGACCTCTTCTTTGGTGACTTCTTTCAATTCTTCGTAATCGGCTTCATCCCAGGAATATATTTCAACTCCGGCCTCTTTCATTTCCTGAATATTTTCTGTAATATAATCCGCTACGAAATCGACATGCCACTCTTCAGCTTCCTCTATCGATTCATTCAATATGCTTCGAACATCTTCCGGCAGCTCCTGCCACATCTCATCGTTAACGACCGTTACCAGAGAGTACCACTGAAAGTTCACATCAGCCATATAGTTGATGAGCTCGCCTTTATGAAAATCTGCAGAATAAAAGCTCGCATAAGGTACAGTTAATCCATCGACCATCCCTAATCTGACGGATTCCGGGGTTTCCGGCCAGTCTACCGTCTGTCCCTGGGCGCCCCACGCTTCCTGAGCCGCAATCTCAAGCGGAGACCTGGAAGCTCGGAATGTCATCCCGTTTAAATCCTCGACGGATTCCACTTTTTTATCAGAAGTCCCGATTTCTCTCGGTCCTCCAATTTCCATCGTGGAAAACCATTTTAAATCGGTATCTGACAAATCCTCATTCACTCTTTCCTGAACGGCTTCACTATTCATCGCGCTTAATGCCTGATCCCTGGATTCAAATAAAAATGGCAGGTGAAAAATTTCAAAAGCATCTGTTATAGTAGCCAGATTTGCAAAGGAGTCCGCCGCAAAATCCAAATTCCCATTCTGAACTGCTTCAAAAGTTTCCACTCCAGAACCCAGCTGGCCGCCGTGACTGATTTGAATTTCAATGGTTCCTTCTGATTTCTCTTCTACAATTTCTGCGAATTTGTTTAACCCATGACCGGTGACATCATCTTCCGGCAGAACGTTAGCCATCTCAAACGTATACTCAGCTTCCTGATTCGTGTTATCTGCTGTTTCTTCTTCTGTAGCACCTTCCTCATTGGAACCAGCATTTTCTTCAGAAGAAGGAGCTTCTTCTGTCGTATCCAAACCACATGCCATGATCAATCCAGAAGTCAGAACTATCACCAGCAGAAAAAATACCGTTTTTCCTTTCATCACATCTTCCCCCTTTTGTTTTTAGCGAGCTTTTCAAATTAGAGATCTTCTTCCTCCCAAAAAGCGGCCGCCCCTTTTTCTCTCATCAGCTCTAAGATTTTTTCCCTCGGGACTACGCGACAACGCTCGGCCCATTTTTCATATTCAGCACTCATCTCTTTGACCTTATCTGGATATTGATCTGCCAGATCATGTAATTCCGTGCGGTCCTTTTCCATGTCATACAATTCCCAGTCTCCCGGATAATCTCTTACTAGTTTCCACTTTCCTATGCGTATTGCGGCATTTCCTTCATGTTCCCAGCAAAGGGGTTTTACGTCCCAACTGTCCTGAAGAAAAATCGGCATCATACTCTGGCCTTCCAATGGAAGAACAGGCTCCCCCTTTCTAGTTCCCGGATACTCGGCACCGGTCATATCAATAATGGTGGCCATCACATCCGGCAGGTGAGCCGGCGTATGCCGGAGGGATCCTTTTTCTTCAATACCTTCCGGCCAATGAACAATAAATGGGGTCGCAATTCCTCCTTCATGCACCCAGTGTTTATATAAACGAAACGGAGAATTGGATAGGTTCGCCCACGCCTGCCCATAACTTTGATACGTATTTTCAGGGCCGGGCATTATTTCAGGATCATTCCCGAACATGACTTCTTCCCCGCTCCGGGTATATCTTTTAGCAATTTGCAGCTGGTCTACCAATTCTTCTGCAGTGACATGATCCGGTATATCTTCGGCACAGGCTCCATTGTCAGAAAGAAAAATGATAACGGTATTCTCCAGCTGGTTTGTTTCTTTCAACGAATCTATAATTCGTCCGATCCCCTGATCCATCCTGTCAATTTGTGCAGCATACACTTCCATACAGCGAAGCAGCCATTCTTTATTTTCCGCCTGCTTCCATTCCGGCTGAGAGGGATCCCTGGCTGACAACTCCCAGGACGAATCAATAAGCCCAAGGTCTTTCAGGCGCTGCATCCGTTCTTCTCTCAGTTTATCCCACCCTTCATCAAAGCGGCCTTTGTACGTTTCAATATCTTCCTCGTGAGCATGAAGCGGCCAATGCGGCGCCGTATAAGCCACATACTGAAAAAATGGAGTGTCCGGATTATTTTTGGTATGCTCCTTTATATACTCCGCCGCTTGATCACTGATCGCATCGGTGTAAAAAAAGTCTTTGTCTTCTTTTGGTTCATGTTCTATATTCTCGTTTCCCCGTGTTAATGTATTTGGGTCATAAAAACTTCCTGCCCCAATAATCGTCCCATAAAAATGGTCAAATCCCCGCTGCAGCGGCCAGGCATCTGAAGGTTCGTTCAGACTGCTTGCGATATGCCACTTTCCACTCAAATACGTTTTATATCCATTATCTTTTAATACCTCGGCCATCGTGACACACTCATTATTTAAATCTCCCGCGTATCCTTCCGGCCCTGTGTCATACGTTAATATCCCAATTCCGGTTTGGTGCGGGTGAAGCCCTGTCAACAGAGAAGCTCTCGATGGACTGCATCTGGCGGTATTATAAAACTGTGACATTCTCAAGCCATTCTCTGCCAGTTCATCCAGATTGGGAGTGTTCACCTCCCCGCCATAACAGCCGATATCGGAATACCCCATATCATCGTTTAGAATCAAAAGTACATTTGGTTTATTTGTCATCCATGGATACCTCCTTTATGGTTTTCCCTACACTCGTGATTTCTTTGTAAAAATGAATAAGCATCACCTCCCACATAAAGTTCGAATATTAGCAATATACAGAATAAAGGAATAAGTGGTTGCGCTTTCAAATTTCAAATAAGAGGGAGGCAAAAAACCTCTTTCTTCCTCCCGTTACCAAAAGGATACTTTTCTCGAGAGTTGTACCATATATTGAAAATACTCAGGACGGTAGACTGCCCTCAGAAATTCAGCTGGTGTTTTATCTTCCGTGAACGATAGTCTTTCAATATACAACAGTGCTTGATTCTGCTGAACATTTAGGTATTCAGCTTCATATTCACTGGCGTTAACGGCACTAATAGCCTGCCGGGCTTCTTTCAGCGGCATTCCCAATGTTTCTTCAAAAAAACGATACATCGCAATCGAAGTCAGATCTTCTTGATCGAGTTTCCACCCTATATTTGGCGGGAAAAAGGCATGCTCTATAGCAATGGGAATGTCATCGGCATAACGCAGCCTTTTTAGAGCCCAGGCTGAAGGAAACTTCAGGTCATTTTTCATTTGTTCTGTTAAATCTTCTGTCATTCCCTTTTCCAGGATTCTTGCATCTGGTTTGTATCCAGCTTCCCGGATCGTCTCTGTAAAACCCATTAAACGCCCAACCCAGTTTTCCGCCTGATTGGTTTTCAAAAACGTGCCGCGTCCTCTTTCTCTTATCAACATGCCCTCTTTGACCAAGGTCTGCAAGGCGTTTCGTACCGTCACCCGGCTGACGTTGAATCTTTCTGTCAGCTCAGATTCAGTAGGCATTTTTCCATTTTCATCGATGAGTTTTCCTTCCAGTGCTTCCTCTCTTATGATTTCTCTCACCTGCAGATGCAGAGGAATTCCGCTTTCAAAGTCTACGGAACGGTGAGAAGAAGTGGGTGTTTTTTTGGGCATTGGTCTTCCCCCTAATACAACGAATAAGGCTAAAAACAATATTTGTATTATGATTTGTATTAATGTTATAATTTTTATATACATTCGTCAATATATTTTTTTAGCTTTTTGTATGCGTTTCCAATGAAATATGTCCCACGGAGGTATCTGCATGACCAACGAATATCGCAGTCCAAGTCCCTGCTGTTCCACATCCCGTCCGCCAAATAATGAAAAAACAGAGATAGAACCGGTACATGGAAATATTCAAGCCAAACAGGCAGATAAAACAGGGATGGTATTCATCCCTGGAGGTTCCTTTTTGATGGGCACCAATGATAAAGAAGGGTTTCCGGCGGATGGGGAAGGTCCGGTACGGGAGAAAACTATAGATTCTTTCTATATAGACCCCTTCGCCGTCACAAACGCAGATTTTTCCCGATTCGTAGAAGAGACAGGGTACACGACGGAAGCCGAAGAGTTTCAATGGTCGTTTGTTTTTTATCAGTTTGTCCATCGGAAAAAAGTGGAGATATTAAACGCCAATCTCCCGGAAACTCCCTGGTGGCTTCCAGTCAAAGATGCTTATTGGTATGCACCGGAAGGAAAAGGATCCGATATATCCGAACGAATGAACCATCCCGTGGTCCATGTTTCCTTTAACGATGCTCTCGCCTATTGCAGATGGGCCGGAAAGCGGCTTCCGACCGAGGTCGAGTGGGAATACGCCGCACGAGGCGGATTAACTCAAAAAAAATATCCATGGGGCGATGAGCTTCACCCGCATGGCCAACATTACTGTAATATATGGCAGGGCGCCTTTCCGACAGAAAACGAAGGACGGGATGGGTATATGGGGACAGCGCCTGTAGATGCTTTTTATCCCAATGCTTTTGGGTTATATAACGTTTCCGGCAATGTATGGGAGTGGTGCAGCGATGTGTTCCAACAAAACTGGCAGCCGCACACCGAAACTTCCAGGGTTATACGGGGAGGCTCCTACTTATGTCACCATTCATACTGCAATCGTTATCGGGTAGCCGCAAGAAGTTCGAATACCCCCGACAGCTCTACCGGTAATATGGGCTTCCGGTGTGTAACGAGTTGACCCCGTCTCTGCATTGATAAATTGACTACGCCGCGTTTATCTATTATGCTATCATTATAAATGTAACTAAATTCGTTACAAAGCGTGGTGGGCATCATGATTAACAGCCGGCTCAGTGTGGCCATTCACATATTATCTTTACTCGCGTCACATCCGCGCGAACGGGTGACATCCGAGTACATTGCAGGCAGTGTCCAGACGAATCCTGTGGTCATCCGCCGCCTGTCCAGCCTGCTCCGCAAAGCCGGACTGATTGAATCAGCTCCCGGCATACCAGGAGCTTTACTTGCCAAACCGCCGGAAGCTATCACCCTGCTCGAGGTGTATGAAGCGATATTTGCGGAAGAGAATCTATTTTCCATTCATAGCGGACCGAACCCCGGCTGCCCGATCGGCCAAAACATCCAGCGGACGCTGAATGCAAGCTTTGAGCGGGCGGAACAGGCCATGAAGAACGAACTCGCCCGGCAGACGCTGGCAGAAACAATGGAACACCTTTTTGCCTGAAAAGGTGTTTTTTCACCCGCTCCCTGTAACAAATAAAGTTACAAATTTCATCATCAGAGGAGGAATTCTAATGAATATCGGTATTATTGGCGCAACAGGCAAAGCAGGGGATCTTATTTTAAAAGAAGCGCAGGAACGCGGCCATGAGGTGACAGCGATTGTCCGGAACCGCACGAAACTGCAGCATGACGTTCCGGTTATCGAAAAAGATATCTTTGACCTGACAAAGGAGGATCTATCCAATTTTGACGTGGTCGTCAATGCCTTTGGAACCAGTCCAGATCAGGGACAGCCTCATATTGATGCTGCCCGGGTACTAACAAAGGCCCTTCAAGGCACCAATACGCGTCTGTTTGTGGTGGGAGGTGCGGCAAGTCTGTATGTGGATGAAGACAAAACCACTCAGGTGATCGATACCCCTGATTTTCCTGATGCCATTAAACCTATGGCCGGCGGCATGGCAAAAGCGCTCGCCCAGCTCCAGAACGCTGCGGACCTGACCTGGACCTTCCTCAGCCCGGCGGTTGAGTTTGACTATGAGGGAGGACGTACCGGCACTTATCAGAAAGGCAAAGATCACCTTATTACTAATTCCGAAGGGAACAGCTACATCAGTTACGCTGATTATGCCATTGCCGTACTGGATGAAATAGAGAACAAAGAACATATCAACGAACGGTTTACGATTGTCGGTGAAAGTAAATAAATGGAGTACCTTTTATTACGCAGAAAGAGGGGTTGCTCAAAAAGGGCAGCCCCTCTCCATAATGAGAAGATGGAAGAAGGGACGGCGTGGCAGGCGGTGACGTTGCTCCGCCTGCCAGTGATTTTGTCCCTTAATCAGCTCTAATTTCCTCCTCTCATATAATCAGGGAGGAATGTAATAAGTTCGGGAAAAGCAGTAAACAGGACTACCGCTGCGATCATCGCAGCAAGCATCGGGGTGACTCCTTTAAATATTCTTTCGATCGGTATATCTTTCATTACTCCGCTGATAATATAAATGCTGATACCAAGTGGTGGTGTAATCAGCCCAATATTCATAACCATTACCATAATAACCCCAAACCAAACCCCGTCAAATCCTAATTGGGTCACAAGCGGATGAATGACAGGCAGGGTGAGCACTAATATCGCAATACCTTCCAGAAATAGTCCCAACACAAAGTAGACAATCAAGATGGCTGCCATAATCATCATCGGGGACCAGCTCAATTCATTTACAAACATTGTTACCTCTGCAGGAATGCGGCTGATGGATAAAAACTGACTGAAAATATCAGCTCCGATTAATATTAAAAAGATCATCGCTGATAATCGGGTGGTCTCACTGAGAGCGTGAACGAATTTTTTCCAATTCAGCCTTCTCGTTAGTACAGCAAGTATTAATGCCCCAAATGCTCCCATCGCGCCTGCTTCTGTCGGTGTAAATATTCCTAAGTATATACCGCCGATCGTCAATATAAAGAGCAGCACAAACGGCCATACTTTTGATAGAGATTGGAATTTTTCTTTCCAAGATGATTTAACAGAGGGCGGACCGGCATCGGGATTTTTTTTCACCCACAGAAAAATCACTATCATAAACAACAGCATCTGTAGAATCCCAGGGATAATCCCGGCAACCAGCAGCTGTCCGATCGGCTCCATTGTAAGAATTCCGTATAGAATTAAAATAACGCTTGGCGGTATCAATATTCCAAGAGTCCCGCCTGCTGCGACACAAGCAGTGGACAGGGTTGGACTGTATTTGTACCGGCTCATCTCAGGAAGGGTGATACGAGCCATGGCAGCGGTGGTGGCATTCACGGACCCGGAAATGGATGAAAAAATAGCACTCGTCCCGATGGTTGTCAGGGCCATGCCGCCTCGGACATGTCCAATCCACGAGTCCACCGCCCGGAATAAATCCTGACCAAACCCGCTGTAGGAAAGGACCATTCCCATAAAAATAAATAATGGGATAACACTCAGTGAGTAGGAAGAGGCCGTTCCAAACGGAGTACTGCCTAGTTGTACAAGGCCGGTATCTAAGCTCCTCACCAGACTAAAGCCAGCCGTCCCCACAATAATCAGAGCAATACTGACAGGTACTTTTACTAAAAATAATAACAGCAGGGCGAGAACACCAAGAATTCCTATTAACTCTGGACTCATTGCTTATGCACCACCCTGGCAAAATGTTTAACACTGCTTGCTAGAGCCATTAACCCAAATAAGAAGGAGCCTGCTCCTATCAACATAATGAAAGGATAAACAGGAAGGCCCAAATCACTTGTGGTCGTCCCCCGTCCCATCATCCGGACGGCATCATTATAAATCTGCCAGCTCATGAGAAAGATAACTACGAAAACCAGGAGTTCGATGGCGCCCTCTATAACACTTTTCATTTTATCCGGGAATTTATCCACCAGAAATCCTATGGCAATATGTTCTTTATATTTATGAGCAATCGCAAACGTAAAAAATACTAATATGGCCGAACCCAGCTCTGTTAACTCAAAAGAACCTGTAATCGGCTGGTTGAAAAAATACCGGCCGATTACGTCAAAGCTTATTAATACCATGATGAAACATAAGACTGCATTTGCAATATGGTGCAGAATTGTACTTAGGATGTCTATGCCTTCATCTATTTTTCTCAGAAATGGTTTCATCTTTGTAACCCCATTACTTTGAGCTTAATTCTACTGCTTTATCATACACGTCCTGTCCAGGAAGACCGCTGTCCTCTTTGTCCTGAATCCAGGCGTCAATGGTTGGCTGCATCTTTTCTTTCCATTCTTGTAATTCTTCCTCACTTAGTTCATAAAATTCCGCTCCTGCTTCTTCAGCGGCCTGGACAGCTTCCTCGGAACGAGCGTCAATCGCCTCACCGGCTACCTGTGACATGTGCTCTCCCCTTATTTCATCGACTGCCTGCCGCTGCTCTTCGCTTAAGGAATCATAACTTTCCTGATTCATTACGCCAAAAAATGTTGTCATATAGAAATCGCCTACCGTGACATAATCGATTACTTCTTGAAGACTATAGTCTAATAAAGTATGAATCGGACCAACCGTTCCGTCTACAACTCCTCGTTCCAGCGCTTCATAGACTTCGTTCATAGACATGGAAACAGGTGTAGCTCCCATTTCCTCCAGCCACGCGTTTACTTCCGGAGACGGGGAACGGATTCTCATTCCTTCTAAGTCTTCCACGCTTTTCACCTGTTCGCCGACAGTGAAAATCTGACCAGCTTCGGAGGTAGATAACCATAATGGCACCACATCGGAATATTCATCCTGAAGTTCCGGAAATTCCTCATATAAATCCCACAGTACTTGCGATCCTTCGGTTCCCGTCTCCTCCATAAAAGGCAGTTCCATCACAGAAGTCAGCGGGAATTGGCCCGGATTATAGCTGTGAACACTAAAGCCCATATCTGCAACTCCCGTGGCTGCTGCTTCGTATTGACCGTCCGGAGCCGCCAGCTGGGCACCAGGATATGATTCCACTTGAACTTCTCCATTTGTGGCTTCCTGCACCTCATCTGCAAAAACTTGAACAACATCCGTTTCCATTACATGATTATTTGGAAATAAGTGAGAAAAGGCCAGCTCCCGGGATTCTCCGGAACCTTCTGCATTCCCCGAATCTTCCACAGTGTCTGCCTCCCCTTCTTCTGCCGAGGACTCGCTTCCGCCGGTGTCCTCCGAACAGGAAGCGAGTACTGTCATACCTATCAGCAATAACAAAGATATCAACCAGAGATTCCTTCTTTTCACTTTCATTTTCCCCCTTAAAACGCTTTCCTATTTTTCTGAAAAAGGGAGCAAAGCCCCCGTCCATTACACATGCTGCAGTCCAATACCATACTCTTGGAGAGTTTTGCGAATTTCTTCCTGAAGAGTTTGAGAAGGAACATCCATCGGGAGCCGTAACTCCGGCTCAATTTTCCCCATCATCCCAAGTGCTGCTTTTACCGGGGCGGGATTAGTATCTTTAAATAACACATCATTTAATGGCATCA
The DNA here is from genome assembly GCF_000429685.1 of Salibacterium aidingense DSM 18341. Lineage (GTDB taxonomy): Bacteria > Bacillota > Bacilli > Bacillales > Marinococcaceae > Salibacterium > Salibacterium aidingense. The sequence continues at coordinate 55,566 of NZ_AUCI01000018.1, read as the reverse complement.
ATTCATAATGCAGACGCTGGGCCTTTTCCACATCTCCTTCAAACCAGGCATCATGCAGTTCAGCGACTTTGGCCGGCAGCACATTGGCGGTGGCACTGATTGAACCGGCTCCGCCTATCGCAAGCATCGGGTAGCAGAGCAGTTCAATACCGGAGAACAGCAAAAAGTCCCTGCCGCAGTTAAGTAAGACGCGATTGACATGTTCAAAGTCCTTATTGGATTCTTTCACTCCCACAATATTCGGACAGGCTTCGTTCAGACGCGCCAGCGTAGAAACATGCAGATTCTGCGCGGTGCGACCCGGAATATTGTAGATAATAATAGGAATCTCCACCGAATCCGCTACTGTTTTAAAATGCTTATACAAAGCCTCCTGATTGGGCTTATTATAATAAGGCACAATAACAAGTGCAGCGTCGGCTCCCAGTTCTTCAGCGCTTTTCGTTAAACGCATCGTTTCAGCATGATTGGTGGAACCGGTGCCTGGAGCCACCGGGACCCACCCGTTTACCGTTTTAACGGCCGTTTCCATCACTTTTTCCCGTTCCTCTACAGTCAAAGAACTAGGCTCTCCGGACGTACCTGTTACGGAGATTGCGTGGCTGCCATTTTCCAGCTGAAATTCAATTAGTTCAGAAAGCTTTTCATAATCGACATCATGATCTGTTTTAAATGGTGTAACCACCGGGGCCATTGAACCTCTTAACCTAGCTTTGACTTCTTCAACCTTTACCGCCATTACAATTCCTCCTACTCCTACAAAATTTTTAAATCGCTTTCATATGATTTATATTTTATTATATATATTTTCATATATTATTACAAGTATAAATATTCTTTATTAAGGTTGGAAAACCGTAGGAATGGGATTCTTTCGATTAAAATCGACCGTTCCCGGGCTAAAATAGGGAACGATTTATCAAAAAAATAAACAAGAATTTATAAAAATTTCACATAGTTTTTCTTTCTTTGTTTCAAGAAAGAAACCTTACTTATGTCCCACATTTTGGTAAAAAATATATAATGTTTTACTACCTTTTTACGAAATTTGAATCCGTCCCGGTTACCCTATTTTTATTAATATAAAGAAAATGCAGTATTACAATTAATTAAAATTTGATGTAAAGTTTAATCAAAATGAGAAAAGTTTTTGAATAAATGGTGCAGCACTATGCCTGTCTATCTGGTAAATTTTCCCGCAATCCAGCTGCATTTATAATTTTATGAAATATTACAATAAAACAAAAATAACTGTAAAATTCTACTTCATCCTAAAAGAATGTTAACACTTGTATAGACAAAGTAATTTAACTATCTGCGCAATACTATCTTCCCATTTCCCACTTTTCCTACTTATGATAAGCTAAACCCGAATTATGAAGTACACATATTATTGAAAGGGAAGTGATTTATGGAAAAAATTCCAAATTATTCTTTTCGCCAAACAACAGATGTGATGCTAGAGATGGTGAATACGCATTTGGATGATCATGATCTCCGAGAAAAGGCCGCCCTGTTCATCATGTATAAGATGAAGGAAGGTTTTTTATTCTCAGAATTAACACAGCTGCATTATCACATCGACAAATGTGAAAAGAGTCATGGGATGTTCCATGTGTCTGCGGCAGTAGAGTTCTTAATTTTAGCTTTGGACATACTCGATGACCTGCAGGATCAAGATGACACAGAAAAACCCTGGTCTACTTTTCCATTTTCTACTTCCATGAATTTATCCACAGGTTTTTTAACGTTAAGCACGCTTGTCCTAAAACAAGCTCCTTATGGTGACAATTTGAAGTCATCCGCCCTTCAGCACCTTTATCAACAAGTTTTACAGGCAGTAAAAGGCCAGCATCAAGATCTCAATCATCTCTATCAGACAGAGGACGATTTTTTACGGATGATTAAATACAAGTCCGGATCCTTGATGGCCTGTTCCACTCTTATCGGGGCCATCCTCTGCCAATCCACGCGTGATGAACTGGCTATTATTCAGGAATATTCGGAAAGTCTTGGGGTGACAGCCCAATTAGCCAATGACATAGACGGGCTTCTGCGTATGGATACAAAGAATGATTTGCTGCAGAAACAATGGACACTGCCTATCATGCTTCTTTCCAAGGAAAACAGTGAACAAGCCCAGTGGATTCAGGATTATTATGCGAAAAACGTAGATCAAGCGTTTATGGTAGAGAGGGAGGAATCCCTGTTCCAATGGATTCATCAGTCTTCCGTCCTCTTATACATGCGTGTGCTGAAACGTGTCTATCAAAGAAAAGCTATCGATAAAATGAATGAACTTCAGGTAAGTCAAGGTTGGAAAAGCCGTATGCAAGAGTATATAGAACAAGTGTGAGCTCATTAAAACGTAAGGAGGATTATCATGTTAAAAAAAGTAGTGGAACAATTAGCAGAAAAGCCTCATCTCCTGGAGCAGTTAAAAGAGGATAAACTGAAGGCAGCCGGCATATCGGAAACAGAAAAAGCTGCCGTTGTGGATGTCTTGACAGATAAGGAATTTCAGGGAATTAACGTCAATAAATCTTACTGGAAATAATATAAATAATCGGAAAACCCGGCAAGCCGTCAACCGGCGGCTGCCGATGTTTTTCTTGTAAAATTGGAAATGTATCTTTCCTGTTCGTGTAAAAAAGCCAGAGTTCCTCTGGTTTTTTTACACGGATTAGAAGTTGAAAAGAAAGCAGCAATACGTGGGGGAATGAATAAGTATGCTCAATATTACACGCTTCCGATTGGTTTTTTTTTAATACTTACCGCTTTCACCGCTGTTTATCTCGTTTACATAACCACCAGTGAAACCTACGTAGGCCTGGACGTCAAGAAAAAGAACGGGGATCAGTGGGAAGTTACAAATGTAAACCCAATAGGTTGGGCCGCACAGCGAAATATTCAGACGGGAGATATTGTCGTAGAAGTAAACGGGCAGGATCCCGCTTCTTTTTCTTCCATTCAGCAGTATGAAGTCATTGGCAGATTAGAACAAATGAAAGTGCTCCGGGACGGAAATCAACTCGAATATAAGGTGCAGATTCCACTAAATTTTAATACCCTTTTGTACCACACGCTGCTGCCACTGGGTGTGTTTTTAATACTGTTAGGTTTTTCCCTGTATATCTACTGGAAAAAACGCGGAGAACCCATTGCCTTATTTCTCATTGCTTTCCTGTCAGCAGTAGGGTTCGGCTATTTAAGTGCAGGAGCTTCTGCAAGGCTGGACGCGTTTGCCCGCATCGTGAACAGCTTTTCACTCATGATGGTCCCTGCTTTATTTTTACACTTTCATTTTCAGTATTTTTTAAAGTATCGTATCCAGCTGATCCAATGGAAAGTACTTGTGATCGTTTATACTGTTAATATAATTGTCGTTGTCCTTGATGGGCTGTCCAACTTTGTATTTTTCGGCGGTATATATGGATGGATTCGTAATGCCCAGCTGCTCCTGTTTTCGGCTGAGATGTTGTTTGGATTTTGCGTCCTTATTTACTATTATTTAAAATTTCGTAAAACGATCCATAAAACGATATTTCAAAATACTATATTCAGCATCATTGTATCCTTTTTTCCATTTATCTTTCTGACGGCTCTGCCAGGTACCCTGTTTGGTATAAAACTGCTGCCAGCATCGGTTACAGCAGCTTTCCTCACAGTGCTGCCGGTATTTTTCCTGTATTTCGTGTTAACGAATAAAGTGTTTGATATTGATTTTATCAACAGCCGGCTGCGTTACTATGCGTTTAAATCGTTGATCCTGACAGGGTTGGTTATCGGGCTGGCTGTGTTTTTTACAAATTTAACGTATATTCAATGGGCGAGGTTTATCATTCTCACTTACGGATCGTTTATCTTATTTTTCTATTTAGAAGATAAACTGAATATCCGGGCCCTGTTCAAAAGTCAACATAACTATGAAATCAGTCTGGACCGCTTCTCCTATGACATAGCAAAAATCTTGAAGAAAGACGAGTTAAACGAAAGATTGATCCGAGAGGTGAAAGAGGTGCTTCCGGTTCACCATACCTCCATTATCACATTTTCCAAACAGGAAGGTATGGCACGCTTATCCTCAGGAGAGGAGGAGTATCCTAAATACTTAATAGAAATGTACTTAATGCATCACCAGTCTCTGCTTACTATCGGTTCCCAATTCTTAATTGAAGACGGTTTATGCTCCGTTATTAGTGTGCAGCATGATTCTATCCAAATTTTATGGATTGAACAGAAAGTGAATCATACCCCGTTTAATCAGGATGAGCAGCATTGGATAAAAGTACTTGTTCACTATACAAGTATTGTCTATGAAAATTTCCAGCTGCTCGAAGACGTTACCGAAGAATTGAATCACTCCCTTTATAATGGCCACGCCATGCCTTCCTGGATGTTAAGACTGTTGTTTAGGCTGTCTGAAAAAGAACGGGCCCGGCTTTCCTATGATTTACATGATTCCGCGCTGCAAGAACAGTTAATCTGGTATCGAAAAGTAGAGGAGATGCTTACCCAGGAGCAGCTTTCTGATTCGTTAAAAAGGCAGTTATCAGAACTGCGGGAAGGGCTGCTTGGAGTGGTGGATCAAGTCCGGGAAACATGCACATTATTACGTCCCCCCTTTTTAAAGGATACCGGTATAGCAGAAGCCCTTTCCTATTTGATTGAACATTATCAGACGAGGGAACGTTTTGAAATTCATTTTAAATCTTGTGATTTTAATTCTATTCTTAGTGATGAACAGGGCCTGGCACTCTATCGAATTGTTCAGGAGCTGTTAAATAATGCAGCAAAGCATTCCAGAGCCCGGAATGTAGATATCGAAGTGAGAAATGAAGGAGACCAGTTTATTATGACCTACAAGGACGACGGCGTCGGCCTTTCGTCGAAGGGGGAGCCTCAATCCACCCAAAAGATGGGAATGGCTGGTATTCGACAGCGTGTCAACAGTATTCATGGAACCATCGAGATTCTTTCCCCGGAAGGATCGGGGCTGGAAGTTGTTATTCTATTTCCATCGCAGCAGGAATTCACAAATTATTTTGAAGTAATGTAATGGAGGGACCGCCATGATCAGCATTTTATTAGTCGATGATCATCCAGCCGTAGGAGAAGGGTCAAAACTAATGATTGAGAAAGAAGAAGATATGGAAGTGACCATTGTCGATAGTCCAGGAAAAGCCATCGACATTCTTCATCGGGATGACTTTTCTCTCATGTTATTTGATTTACGCATGAAAGGAATGAATGGGATTGAGTTAACGAAACATGTTCGTGGGATGGAACGGGAGGCCCCTGTTTTAATTTATACCGGCCATGAGGTAGGACCGTATTTTAACAGCCTCATGGAAGCAGGAATATCTGGTTTCATCAGTAAAACATCGACCAGAGAGGAACTTATTCAGGCCATCCGCTATGCTGTAGATGGGAAAGCCGTTGTACCGGTTTCCTTACTCCGGCAATTACGAAAAATGGAGGTGCGGGTAGAAGAAACTGAACCCTCCCCCATCGAAGCCGGACATGAGATATCCATTAATTCCAAGGAACAGGAAATTCTCACCGAAGTCGCAAAAGGGAAAAGCAACAAAGAAATTGCCAGTATTTTTTACAACAGCCCCCGTACCATTGAATATAATTTGACGGATATTTTTAAAAAACTTCAGGTGAAAACAAGAGCCGAAGCCGTCTTGAAATCAAAACAATGGGGAATTATTCCGGATGAAGCAGAATAAAATAACTGCCGTTGGAGGAGATGCGCTGGGTTTTAAGAATGCCTCGCGGACATTTGTTCCGTTATATGGCAGAATATGCGGTCTATGGCAGCCTTGGCGGACATTTGTTCCGCTATTCGGGCTCTGGGCTGCTTTTTTTACGCTAAAAAGGGGACATAACGGAATAAATGTCCGATGCCCCCTCCAAAATGAGAAAAATCGAGGAAATAGCGGAATAAATGTCCTCCTGTTTCTATGAAGGATAGCCTTTCCACTATCTGCAATAACGGTGGCTGCCCCCTCATACTTTGCGTTGCGCGTGGCATTCGCCGAGAGAACGGATCCGCCATGTCCTTCCATATTGTTTATTGGTTTTTCCAATATCGGTAAGCATGAACAATATAGCCCTGGTAGGAGGAATAGGATTGTAACTCCTCATCTACAAGGTCGAGCTCTTCCTCCATGACAGCTTCTCCTTCGTCATGAAAGGAAATGTGGGGATTCGCTTTATTTTCTTTCATCTCCACCGAAATAATAACGTCTTTGTCGATACTTTCCGCATAGTCCACTTCATTTTGGGCCATATCCAGAATACCTCCGGATCCTTCCGCCTTATCTCGAAACGCCATCACAGAGGTATGATCCATTTTGTCGATGACCCATTCGTTAAAAGGAGTATCAGGTTGACCCGGCGTTTCTGTATTATCAAACCACATAGCAAGATCCATACTGGCTTCCAAATTGGATTCGCGCTTGGTTTCGTTCACAAATAACTCGATATTATCCATCCATTGAGAAAGAATATCCTGTTGGTTTTCTGCCCATGATGGTTGGGTATACGGTTCGATATCGAGATGAATCCCCGAAAACTTCTGACCCTCCTCCACCGAATCATTATACGTTTTCACATAATCCACGAGGTCGAGCATCCGGGACTCTTCTTCTTTCAGGGCCCAGGAAGGATGGCCTCCCATGGCGTGCACTTCAATACCCTCGGCATTTGCCTTTTCCACGAAGTCTGAATAAGCACTGTGAGGACGGGTCAGATCCAAGCGTGTATACAGAAGATTAATATTTTTCTCCTTGGCAAATTCAATAATACTGTCTTTTTCGTTGATCAGTGTCTCCGCTTCCCAGATATAGGTCCCCCGATAGCTTTTATTTTCTTCCGGCGGCGCAGAAGCCTGGTCTTCCTGTTGTTCCATGCTTGAAAAATCATCTACCGCCGTTCCTTTATAGGAATCATACGCCCCAAGGTGTTTATCCACCAGGTTAAGGTGCATATCCATGTCCGCTGTCCCTTCTTCAAAAAAAGTGGTGTGATCCTGGCCCGTATCCGCCATGGTGACTCCAACTAAAATTTGTTTATTTAAGCTATCAGCTGCTTCAAATTCATTTTCTGTGAGACTAACAATGCCGTTAGGACCTTCCAATGTATCACGGTAGGCCAGAATCGTCGTATGATCAAAATGACGAATCAGCCATGTACTAAAGGGAGTGTCCGTCTCGCCAGGCGTGTCCATTTCATCTAACCAGAAAGGGATGGAACTGCTAATTTCGAGCGGGGTATCTTCCGAAAAGGTATCCAACGCCGTGCTCAGATTATCTTTCCATTCCTTTAAGACAGTACTTTTATCTTCATACCATTCCGGAAGATACTGGGGCTGTATTTTAAAGTGTATGCCTTGAAATTTCTCTTCTTCTGCCGCCCCTTCATTATAGTTATTTACCCGTTCTATAAAATCAAGGATTTGCTGCTCGTTTTCCGCCAGAGCCCATGCAGGCTCTCCTCCCAAAGCATGAACTTCGATTTCCTTTTCATCTGCTCCACGAATAAGATCGGAATAAGCAGCTGAAGAGGTTTCTTCCTCCATCTTCACATACAATACGTTGACATCATTTTCCTCTGCTTTTGTCAGAATCGATTCTCTGTTTTCACTTAAATCTGTGTTCTCTACCCACATTGCCTTTTTGGACTCTTCGGAATCAGAAAATCCTGTTAGAAATAAAAAGGCAGTGACAGTAAGCAGAAAGAATAATAACTTTTTCTTCATTTCTAATCCTCCCATTTTTTTACTACATTTCCCGGGTAATAGCCCGGGGGTTTCCAGGGGGTTCCGCAATACTCCCTGCGGATTTTTCGACATTGATATTCTCCAGCAGTCATACGGCTTTCAGCGTCTTGGCCTAATCATTCGCCAAACAAAAACAATGCTTTCTGTCGAAGCATGACCCGGGGGTCCCGAAAGAAAAATTCGCACCTCCGAAATACAGTTTTCGATGAAGAAGGAAACCCCTCATGTTAGCGTTAAAAACGTGGAGGACAAAGCACAACACTATTTAATCATGGAGACCTTAAATTTTCAACAATTTTCAACAAGGAAAGTAGTTTTCATTAAGGCAAAAATAGATGCTGTAAGGAGGGGGTCGGAAGGATGAATGGAAATGGTTTCGCGCTTCGAATACTCCTTTTGCTTCTAGTACTTGGAGGGTGTGAATCATCTGAAACCTTGAAAGAGGCAGAAAGCAAACAAATGGATGATGGATCTCAAATTAAATTCCGGACCAATGAAAATCAGCTCGAAATTTACGAGAAAAACAGCTGGGATCCCTTTTTTGTAAAAGGAGTTAATTTAGGAGCAGCGTTACCTGGACATTTTCCGGGGGAGCTCTCCATCAAAAAAGAAGATTACCTTCGCTGGTTCGATAGCATTCAACAATTGGGTGCTAATACGATTCGAATTTATACCATTCACGAACCAGAATTTTACGAAGCTTTAGTAGAGCACAATCAAAACAATCCGGACAACCCACTCTACTTTATGCAGGGAGTTTGGTCACCGGTGAACAAACTAGCGGAGACAAAGGACGCCAAATCCAATGAAGTAACCAAGCAATTCAAAGAAGAAATATCCCGCGCGATTGATGCCATTAACGGAGACGCCGTCCTGCCGCCTGAAGATGGAAAAGCCAGCGGAAAATATTCTGCAGATGCCAGCCCTTACCTGGCAGCCTGGCATCTTGGGACAGAGTGGGATCCTGAGGTGGTGGAAAATACAAATAAGCAGCACAACAATACGGATTTCGACGGCAGTTTTTTTCAAACTTCTCCGGACGCTTCAGCATTTGAAAGCTGGCTGGCTGAACTTATGAATTACACAGCTGAAAATGAGAAAAAAACAGGCTGGCAGCACCCGGTCACCTTTACTAATTGGATAACGACGGACCCACTTACTCATCCAAAGGAGCCGCTCGCGATGGAGGATGCCGTGAGTGTTGATGCGACGAATATTCAAAGAAAAAGGGGAGAAGCCGGTTATTTTGCTTCTTTTCACGCTTATCCTTATTACCCGGATTTCTTAAGAATCACGGATAAGTATGATGATGTCAAAAATGAGGAGGGGCAAATTGATACATATAAGGGCTACCTGCAGGAGCTTAAAAACTATCATCAGGATATGCCGGTAATGATCACAGAGTTCGGGGTTCCTTCTTCCCGCGGGAACGCCCACCCGGGGCCGCTTGGCAGGGATCAGGGAGGCCACACGGAAACAGAACAGGGACAACACAACGCTGATATGCTGCAGCATATCCATCAGGAAGATTATGCCGGCGCTATCGTTTTTACATGGCAGGATGAGTGGTTCAAAAAAACCTGGAATACGATGCCTTTCGAAAATCCAGGACGGCAGCCTTACTGGTTCAATGCGTTATCGGCAGAAACGTCCTACGGTCTGCTGGGAATGTATCCAAGTAAACATGAGGAGCTCACTATAGATGGATCAGTGGAAGATTGGGAAAGCTTGGAGGAGAGCGAAATCGAAAGGCTTTCCACTCCCCTGACGGATTTGATGGTAACCAAAGACGAAGGATATATCTATGCTGCTGCCCGTCTTCCCGAATCAACCGATTTGTCAACTGACACCTTCTATCTTGGTGCCCATACCATTGCCGGAGGAATCGAAGATCCAGATTTTCTACAGGGAAGACGTTTGGATGAAGGATTGGAGACCGTGGTTCGGCTGGGAGAAGAAACCGAGAGCGGGATTCTAATCGCCCCAAGCTATGATGTTCATCAGAGGTTGTACGGCAGCAAGGCCGGCGATGTTCAAGAGGATACCATGAACCCCTGGCAGCTTGCCGTGAGTCATGAGCTGGAACTTCCTGAGTCCAATGAAGTCCTCCCCTTTAAGGAAGTGTCGGCGGGCAGCATGGAACAGGCCTCTTCCTCTCCGAATTCCCGGGCTTCCTGGGCCTATCAAGGCAAAGTCGTTGAAATGAAAATTCCGTGGGCGTTGCTTGGTTTCACAGATCCCAGTACCAAGGAGGTGGTGAGTTACGGCCCTGTAAAAGACACAGCGCAGCAAATGCCTGCTGAAAATACTAAAGGGATCCGGTTCGTTCCATGGACCGTTGATAATTCAGATACGGTGCACGGATTAGAAAATCAATCCTCCCCTATTTCCGTACAAGACTATCCGCTTTATGACTGGGCGGACTGGCAGCAGGTAGAATATGATGAACAGTTGAAACAAAGCTACTATATCGTGCAAGACGTCTTCAAGAACATCGAAGATTAAGGAGGGAGGGATCACCTTTGTTTATTAACTTGCAGGCTGCTTATTGGATGATAGCAATCTTACTCATCCTAATGATAATCTTTATGTTTCTTACGTTAAGTATCAAGGTGAGTAAGAAAATAAGCGCTAAAAAAGAAGAAAAGTGCCTGGCTGATTTCCATAGCTATCTTCATTATCTTCAGGTTCAATTAGATAATCAGGCCATTTTGAGACCGCCTGTAAAAACACTGTCCCCTTTTGAAAAGAAGGTGCTGCAAAATACATTATTGCCATGGGTCGAGCGGTTGAAAGGAGTTCACCGAGAAAAACTGCTTACGTTATGCGAAGACATTGGATTGAATCAATATAACAAAAAGCGGCTGCAAAGCCCATGGTCCATGGTTCGTCTTGATGCTGCGTACCACCTCGGAATCCTTCGAGACCATGGGGCGACATCTCAATTAATCTCTATGTTACATCGCAGTAATTTTGATTCTTCCGTTTATATCATCGCCCGCTCGATAGCTCAAACCTCAGAAAACCCGGAGGAAATAAAACATCTCATTCAATATCTTGTGAACAATGGAAAACAGCATCTCCATTTGATTGCAGACATCTCTAAAGAATCTTCTTTAGATATAAGGCCGGTGTACGTCGACTTTCTTTATGAAACTCACCCGAAACTAAATAAAATCGGGCTGATTGGACTTCAGGACCAGGTAGATCAAGAGCTGCCGGAAATTGTTCAATCCTTTGTCCAGTCGGAGGATAAGGAAACGAAGATTCTTGCCTTACAACTACGTATGGCTGCTATGGACTTAACGGAAAAGGACATCCACCACTATCTCCAATCTCCAGATTGGGAGATTCGTAATCTGTTTGCCGATTGGATTGGTTATGCCGGGCTTGTCCAATATACGGAACTATTAAAAGAACGAATGCAGGAATCTCATTGGATTGTTGCCCGTACCAGTGCAAAAAGCCTGGCGCGATTGGGAGAGCAAGGATTTGAAATTCTCTGCGAGATAGCCGCCGGACTCCACGGCGAACAAGGAAAAGAACCAGCTGAAGAATATATTCATGAGAAGTTAAAACAAACCATCCATGGCTTTTCTCAAGTCAATGATATTACGGAATACAACCACAATGTATTTATTTATCAGAAATACTTTGGAAAAAATCATGAATTGACCAAGGCTCTATAGAAAGAAGGAACGATAGTGAGAGATTTTCTGCTAGTTTATGGGATATTTGCCATGTATTACGTGATTGTGATTAATACCATTTATTTTGGAATTATCATGTTTTCCTTCAGAAAAATAACCCGGATTATGAAGGAAACATTCTATTCCAAATATGAATTTCTTTCAGGCTCTAAACACATGCCGCCTATCTCCATTCTCGTACCGGCATTTAATGAAGAGCTGACTATTAAAGAAAACGTCCAGTCGCTGCTGGCTCTGCATTATCCCGCCCACGAAGTGATTGTAGTTAACGACGGATCCGGAGATAACACATCAAAAGTTTTAATAGATGAATTCCGCTTAAATTATTATAAGCCTACCCCCGTAGAGCAGAACACACTGTCTACAGCAGAGGTGAGAGGAGTCTATTATAATCCTGAATTTCCTAACCTTTACCTCATTGATAAAGAAAATGGCGGAAAAGCGGATTCCTTGAACGCTGGGATTAACTTCTCCCACTACTCGCTTGTTTCATCTATTGATGCGGATTCGCTGCTGGAAAACGATGCTTTGATTCGAATTGCGAGAAAGTATATGGAGAACCCGGAGGAATATGTAGCCATCGGGGGAAATGTCAGAATTGCCAACGGATGCAGAATTTCCAACGGGATGGTGCAGAAAGTCAGACTTCCCAAAAAATTATTACCTATGCTTCAAACCGTGGAATATATAAAAGCCTTTCTGGGAGGCAGAATCGGCTGGAGTGATATTAATGGGTTAATCATCGTATCCGGAGCTTTTGGCGTTTTCAGAAAAGACTACATTATCAAAGTCGGGGGTTATCGCGGTGGGTACCCCGGCGAAGACATGAATATTATTATCAAACTGCACCGATACATGCTGGATCATAACCTTCCTTATCAAATCGACTTCTGCCCGGATGCCGTATGCTGGACGCAGGCACCTGACACTTTCAAGATCCTTGGTAGTCAGCGAAAACGCTGGGGCAGAGGCAATTTAAAAAATATGCTGGAATTAGGAACGCGTATGTTTATGCGTCCCAGATATAAAGTAATGGGCTGGCTCACCATCCCTTACAACATCATATTTGAAACATTAAGCCCCTATTTTAGAATCACTGGTTTTCTAGCTCTTGTTGGCTATAGTTTGATAGATATGACTGGATGGAAGATCGTAGCCGTCTTCATGCTCATTAATGTACTGTATGGAACGTTGCTTGGATTGGGTTCTTTATTGATCGAAGAATTGGCATTCCGGCGCTTCCCAAGGATCAGGGATTACTTCAAGATGGTACTCTATACCATTTTAATGTTCTTTGGATACCGGCAGCTTGGCATCCTATGGAGATTTATGGGACACATTCAATTTTTCCGCAAAAACAATTCATGGGGAACGATGACTAGAACCAGCTGGAATGAGGATGAGGAGAAAGAAGAAGCTGCATAACACTAAGGAGGGTTCCGAAATGACAGAAACACGTATGAATTCTAGTATCATTCAATCTTTCAAGCATTTTCTTCATTACTATCAAGCAAGTAACCTGCCCTGCGGACTAATTATTGCCCATGCGGCACTCGACCAGAAGGGCATCCACTCGTTAATAACACATTTGGAAAAAGAAGAACCTGCTACGGCCTTCCAAGTAAACTATGACACAGAGCATCATATTCTCGGTTTGCTGCTGGATGACTGCGACCTTGGTTATACCCACTTTTACGCCTTACATGTGAAAGACTTTTTAGAAGAAAAAGACCGGCTGATGGGAGAAATGGTTGTAGGGAATTTTCCTGAAAACAGTGATCATGCAGAACAGATGCTCTCCCGTATGATTAATGAAATGATGATTGAACAAACGAATAAACAAGAAATCCGCGTATTTGACAACGAAACCATACAGAAAACAGATAAGAAATCTGTTTTGATTGTAGACCATGATAACAGTATTGTTCATCTTTTGACGAATTATCTACAGCGCAAGGGTTATATCGTTCATGCTGCAACAGATGGAAAGCATGGACTCGAACAGTATCAAAATCTGCTTCCTGATTTAGTTATCACAGAAATTAATTTATCCGGTATCGGGGGATATCAATTTATAAATCAGATTAAGAATATTGATAAACAAACGAAAGGTCACTCCGAAATCATGGTGCTGACAAATAAACAACTGGAAGAAGACATTAAACGAACTTTTGAATACGGAGCAGCAGAATATATTACCAAACCATTTTCCCTGATTGAACTGGAGGCACGGATCAAACGCCTTGTGGAAGTAACAGAATAAAGAAATGTATTAAATTCTATAAAAAAGAGGGATGTTATGATGGGGTATTTTGAACGATTGAGTCAGCGAATTGAAATGAAAGAAGCTCACATTGGTGTTATCGGTTTAGGATATGTCGGGCTGCCGCTTGCGATGGAAATGGTAAAAGCAGGCTTCCCTGTTTGCGGAATAGATTTAAACGAAGAAAAAATCAATGCCCTGCGGGACGGGAAATCCTATATTAATGACATTTCTGATCAAGACCTGCAGGAAGGCTTAAATACACATCGTTTCTTTCCTACCACGAACTATGACGTGGTAAAGGAATTAGATGCTATCAGTATTTGTGTCCCAACTCCTCTTAGTGAAAATCAAGATCCGGATACTTCTTTCATTACGCGGGTAATGGAAAACATCAAACCTTTTATTAAGAAAGGAATGCTGGTTACGTTAGAGAGCACAACGTACCCGGGGACTACAGAAGAATTGATTTTAAAAGAATTTAAGCGGATGGGATACGAGGCAGGAAAGGATATATTCCTTTGTTACTCCCCCGAGAGAGTGGATCCCGGCAATGATTCTTTCCACACGCATAATATGCCGAAAGTGATGGGCGGTATGACAGAAAAATGTAATGCTGTAGGGGAACTTCTGTACAGCAATTATATAGAACACGTCGTGCCGGTCTCTTCTCCAAAAGTTGCGGAGATGTCCAAGCTCTTGGAAAATACATTCCGCAGTATCAATATCGCTTTCGTCAATGAAATCGCGATGATGAGCGAACGGATGGATATCGATGTCTGGGAAGTGATAGATGCGGCTGCAACAAAACCCTTCGGCTTCATGAAATTCCAGCCGGGACCGGGGATCGGCGGCCACTGCATACCGCTGGATCCTATGTATCTATCCTGGAAAGCAAAAGGCTTCCGCTTCTACAGCAAGTTTATTGACCTCGCTCAATCTATTAATAATAATATGCCCGATGTTGTCGTCAGCAAAACATCTCAAGCTCTGAACATTTACGGAAAATCTATTAACAGTTCCAACATTCTTATTTTAGGCATGGCCTACAAACCGGATATCAGCGATTTACGAGAGTCTCCCGGCCTTTACCTTTATGAACTCTACAAGGAACATGGCGCCGATGTGGATTACTATGATCCTCATGCCCACAGCTTTTTAGATAATGAAGAAAATGTTGTTCATTCCATAGCCTACAATAAAGAAACATTGAAACAGTATGACTGCATGGTGCTGGTAACAAACCACAGCGATTTTGACTATGACGAGCTGGCCCACCTCGGGGTACCGATTGTAGATACCCGAAATGCTTTCAAGGAATATGACCTTTCCCACATTCACAAGCTGGGAACCGCATCAAAAGTGCACAAGAAGCAGCATGCTTCGATTGCATTATAAATAAACAAAAAACAAAGGAGTGGAGTTTTAAAATGTGCGGAATTATTGGTTATATCGGAGAAAAAGATATTCAGCAGGTATTAACGACAGGGCTTAGTAAATTAGAGTATCGCGGCTACGATTCAGCGGGCATTGCGGTGCATCACGGGGACTCTGTTCAAGTAAATAAATCCAAAGGAAGGCTGGACGAGCTGCATCAGCAGCTTGAACCCTCTCCCTTCTCAGCACGGATGGGCATCGGCCACACAAGATGGGCCACCCATGGCCCCCCTTCGGATGAAAATTCTCATCCCCATACAGACACGGGTCAAGAATTTGCGATTGTTCATAACGGTATTATCGAAAACTATTTAGAGATCAAACGGGAACTTACAGAAGAAGGGTATACTTTTTCTTCTCAAACAGATTCCGAGGTCATCTCTCACCTTTTCCACTACTTATATGAAGGGAACATGACGGCAGCTATTCAAAAGGTAGTCCAGCGTTTAAAAGGAGCCTATGCGTTAGGAATTGTATCCAAACATGAACCAGACCGTCTTTATGCAGTACGCGAAGCCAGTCCGCTGATTATCGGAGCCGGAAACGAAGAAGCATTGATCAGCTCTGATATACCCGCTGTTCTGGAGCACACCCGCGACATTTATATAGTAGAGGATGGAGAAATGGCCATCCTGACGAAAGACGATATTACGCTTTTGCAGACAAAAACCGGCGAACCGTTAAGCCGAGAAATCTTCCGAGTGAATTGGGACGTAGAGCAGGCCGAAAAGAATGGGTATGACCATTTTATGCTGAAAGAGATTCACGAGCAGCCGGAAGCGTTGAAAAAAACGATGGCAGGCCGGTTGAATCAGGAAACAAAGACGGTCCTATTTGAGGAACTGCAGTGGACCCGGGAGCGCGTGGAACAGTGGGATAAAATTACAATTGTGGCCTGCGGAACTGCCTATCACGCCGGTTTAATAGGAAAACACGTGATGGAAGAACTAACCCGCACCCCGGTGGATGTAGAAGTGGCTTCCGAATTTCGTTACCGCCGGCCGATCGTGGATGAGAAGACCCTGGTGATTGTTATCAGTCAATCTGGAGAAACGGCGGATACACTGGCAGCTCTCCGGCAGAGCCAGCATCTTGGAGCCAATGTTCTCGCCATTACGAATGTAGTAGGAAGCTCCATTGCCCGGGAAGCCGATGAGGTCATATTGACCATGGCCGGCCCTGAGATTGCAGTGGCTTCAACAAAAGCTTATACGACCCAGGTCCTCGTCTTCTATTTACTGGGAATCTACCTTGCCGATCTAAAACAAAAGATAACAGCAGACTACCGCCAGCATTTGCTTGAAACGGTCCTTGATATTCCAAATAAAATGGAAGAATTACTCGAATATTCCGAAGCACTCCGCCGGTATAGTGAATCCATTAAGGAGGCATCGAGCGTATTTTTCATCGGAAGAAGTCTGGATCATGCCGTTGTGCTGGAAGGATCGCTGAAACTCAAGGAAATTTCGTATATTCATTCCGAAGCTTATGCTGCCGGTGAGTTAAAGCACGGCACGCTTGCTTTAATTGAAGAAGGAACACCCATGATTGCTCTTCTTACCCAGGAAGAAGTAAGCGAAAAAATGCTGGGGAATATACAAGAAGTAAAAGCGCGGGGAGCTCACGTCCTCGGGGTGTCAAAGAAGGGAAATATGGAAATGTTGGAGTACGTGGATGAAGGCTGCTGCATTCCTGATTCTTTGTCTCTGATAACCCCGCTATTGACGGTGATTCCGTTACAGTTAATTTCTTATTATACTTCACTGGCACTTGGCAACGACGTGGATAAACCAAGAAATCTTGCTAAAAGTGTCACGGTAGAATAGGAGGCCCTTCGGTAATGAAGACACTAGAGCGACAGGAAACGACTTGGAATGAAACAGAGTTGAAAGACCTGATGCTTCATATTTTTCACAAGGTAGAAGACCAAACTATTGAAACAGATCAGCAGTTATTAGCTGAGGTCAGGAATGGACTGAAACCCTTGCTCCATTCCTCCATCACCAACGCCAAAGAACAGGAGGAACACCAGTGACTCAGACATTTGCAGTTGTATTAGCAGCCGGTAAGGGAACACGAATGCAGTCCGAGCTGCCAAAGGTTCTTCATCACGTTTGCGGCAAACCGATGGTGCAACACGTCATTGAACAGCTCCAGGATATGGCTGTAGAACGAATTCTTACGGTGGTCGGTCATAAAGCCGAAATGATTGAGAAACAGCTGGGCTCTTCTTCCGAGTATGCCTGCCAGGCAGAGCAGCTGGGCACAGCTCACGCGGTAAAAATGTGCCAAACAAAGCTGGAGGAGGAGCAAGGTTCCACCCTCATCCTCACCGGGGATACTCCCCTCATTACAGAACAAACATTAAGAAAGTGCCTGGACCATCACCACCGCGCAAATGCAGCAGCTACCATTTTAACGATGGTTCCGGAAGACCCGTCAGGCTACGGGCGGATTGTCCGGGACAAACGAGGACAGGTCGCACGGATCGTCGAGCATAAAGATGCAGCAGAGGAACAATTACAAATCCAGGAAGTCAACTCAGGCATTTTCTGTTTTGATAATACACTGCTGTTTCAAGCTCTGGAGCAGGTATCCACGGATAATAAGCAGCAGGAATATTATCTTCCGGATGTGATTGAAATTTTAAAACGTATGGGAGAAACAATATCGGCATTCCCGGCAGAAGATACGGAAGAATGTTTCGGCATTAACGATAGAACACAGCTTGCCCAGGCCGAAGAAATTTGTCAAAGACGAATCATGGAACATCACCGCCGCCGTGATGTGGTTATTACTGACCCCTCTTCTACTTTAATCGAAGCGGGAGTCGCCATCGGGCGCCATACTATCATCGAACCTCGTACCCGGTTACGAGGACACACTCAAATTGGAGAGGGTTGTAAAATTGGACCTGACGTCGACCTGATAGACTATAAGGCTGCCGATCATACTCATGTCCATCATTCTTCTTCAAATTCTCATGCGGAACCTTATGTCCACTAATTATCAAGGGAAAAAATCAGTAGTCAAAGAGCGTGCTATCTCTCTATTTTGCACCAAAAAAGGGTTGATCCTCCTTTGTGTTCTGGCAGCACTCTTCACAGCACTGGGGATTTTTATGGGGCAGAAAAACCAAGTGAAAGCAACATGGATATGGGACCTTGAGAACCTGGAGGAGAACCAGGAAGAGGCGGTTTCCTTTCTAAACAATCAAGGGGTGAACCTAGTCTATCTGCATATTGACTTGAAGAATTTTAACTCCGATACGTTTCAATCTTTTATCAAAAGGGCGTCCGATAAAAATATTGAGGTCTACGCGCTTGGCGGGGATCCGAACTGGGCCTTAACGAAAAACCAGGAAAGCCTGGATACCTTTGTTTCTACCGTCAAAGACTACAATCGCAAAGCAGAAGTTGAAGAAAAATTCCAGGGCATCCATGTTGATATAGAGCCTTATCTGCTGCCCGAATGGAAATCCGACAGAGAAAATGTGGTAACGCAGTGGATCAATAACCTGGAACATTTGAAAAATCAGGTGAAGCCTGGTTCCGAACTCACGATCAGCGGGGATGTGCCATTTTGGATTAATCAAGTGAAAATCCCGGGGAAAAATAAATACGTGGGAGACTGGATGATATCCACGCTGGATTCCATTACAGTGATGGCCTACCGGGATCACACAGATGGGGAGAATGGGATAAAAGGAATTGTGTCCCCCCTCGTGGAACAGGCAGCCAACCGCAGCAAATCGGTTGTTATTGCCGTAAACGTCATTGAAACCGACGAAGGCAGTCACACAACTTTCCACGATAATTCCCTAAGCTACATGAAACATGAATTGAACTCCCTCGACAACCGTTTTTCCGGCCATCCGGGTTATGGTGGAGTAGCCGTTCACGATTACCATTACTGGAAATCAAATCAAAACGGATGACAGGACCGCTGAAAGGGCTGATTTTTATTCAGTCCTTTTCCTGTTCTTCCTTCCCTTAGTTCATTAATTGAGGGACAAACGTTACGATTTCCGGGAATATTATTAAAATAACAGTAAAAATGAGCATGGTTATTACCATAGGAAGAACTCCCTTGAAAATATTTTCTATAGGAGTGTCTTTCAGAATCCCGCTGATAATATAAACACTTAATCCTAAAGGGGGGGTGAGAAGTCCAATGTTTAATGCCATCACAATGATCACACCGAACCAGACTCCATCAAATCCTAATTCTATTACAATCGGATACACAATCGGCAGGGTCAATACCATAATCGCTAGCCCTTCCATAAACATGCCCAGAAGTACATACACGATTAATATAAGAGATATAATAATATAAGCGTTCACTTCTAACCCACTGACGTTAGCCGCTAACTGCATTGGAATTTTACTCAATGCCAAAAACCTTCCAAACAATGTGGCCCCTATTAAAATTAAAAAAATCATAACCGATAGACGAATCGCCTCATCTAAAGAAGATCTCAACTTAGAAAATGATAATTTTCCTGTAAGCAGTGTTAACACAAAGGTTGCCATTGCACCTATACTGCCAGCTTCCGTTGGAGTAAAGACCCCGAAGTAAATACCGCCGATACTTATAATAAATATGACTAGAAACGGCCACACTTTATTCAGGGAGCTGAATTTTGAGGATAGAGACACTTTTTCTTCTTTTCTTGGTGCTTTTTCCGGATTTATTCTAACTTGTAGATTAATTGTCAGCATAAAAAGGAAGGCAAGGGCTAAACCAGGAATTAACCCTGCAATTAACAAAGGCCCAATAGGTTCCGATGTCAACGCTCCATACAATATGAGTATGACACTGGGCGGGATAAGAATTCCTAACGTGCCGCCTGCAGCTACTGCAGAGGCAGAGAAAGAAGAATTATAGTTGTAATGATCCATTTCAGGAATAGCGACTCTACCTAGAGTAGCTGTGGTCGCATTGGTTGAACCGGAAATCGCAGCAAAGATTGAACTGGCACCTATGGCAGCCATAGCCAGTCCCCCCCGTAAGTGCCCCATCCATTTATCTACCGCTTCAAACAAATCTTTTCCAAGGCCCGTATTCGTCATGAACATTCCCATCAAAACAAATAAAGGTATTACACTAAGGCCGTAATCGTTAACTGTACTGAAAGTAGAAGTGCTGAGTTGTGAAACAGCTACATCCCAGCCGGAAATCAACATTACCCCGAGAAATCCTACTAAGAACAAAGCAAGCCCTACTGGAAATTGAAGGAATATTAAAAATAATAAAATGATAATACCAATGATACCCGTAAGTTCAGGACTCATTTTTTTCAACCCCCTTTATAAAGGTTTTCATAAGTAACAGAGCAAAAGGAAGAGCAAATATAATGACTCCAGTACCGCCAAAAATTTGAAATAAATAAATAGGCAGGCCTAAATCACCTGTTTGTTCATTTCCTTGAAAAGCCCGAATGGAAGATCTAAAAAGTTGAAAGCTGGTAAAAAAAAGTAATATCAATATAATAATATTAAAAATAACGTTTATTATCTCTCTCAGGCGCCAATGACATTTACTCATTAGAAAATCGATAGAGATATGATCATTTGCGAGCTGAGTTGATCCCAAACTGAAAAAAACAAGGACAGCTAATGCAAGTCCAGTCATCTCATGAGCGCCAGCAATGGAAAAATTAAAAAAATACCTTCCTATAACATCTCCAGATATTAATAACATCATAAATAAGAGAAGCACCTTAGAAACATCGTGCATAATAGAGTTAATAGAATATACAATGATCTCAAATTTATGAAGGACTTTATCAGTAAAAGAGAGTGCTTTGGATGCCGACGCATCCAAAGACTCCTTCCTTTTATCACTCATCGCTCTCCTCCTCGATTGTAATTTCGTTCTGTTCCATCAATTCCGTGGTTCTATCATAAATTTCCTGTCCCGGCAAACCTTCCGCTTCTCTGTCTGAAATCCATTCTTCAATAATTGGCGAGGCTTTCTCCTCAAACTTTTGCAACTCCTCTTCTGGTAATGTAATAAATTCTATTCCTTCAGCTTCTGCTTCCTGTTTGGCTTCCTGGGAACGACCGTCAAAGGCTGCTCCGGCTCTTTTAGTCATCTGCGTTTTAATAAGTTCATCCTCTATAGCCGCCCGGTCTTCTTCCGAAATACGATTCCAGCTGTTCTCGTTCATCGCTGTCCAAAAAACACTATTGGTAAAATTGCCATGTGTAACATAATCGACAACATCAAAGAGATCAAAATCTTTTAAAGCTGCAATGGGAAGAACGGTTCCATCTACCGTTCCCTTCTGCATAGCCTCATAGGCTTCTGTAGCTGGAATAGACACGGATGTTGCTCCCCATGCTTCAATCATATCTGCTCCTTCCGGGTTAGGGGCTCTTAACTGCAGCCCTTTTACATCTTCAAAACTTCGAACAGGCTGCCCGTTTGTCATAATGACGTATTCATCGGTCCCATGAAACCATAATGGTTTTACCCCTTCATACTCTTCCTGAATGGATGGAAACTCTTCATATATTTTTTGCGCCACTACACTCACATGTTCCGCTGAACCTTGCGCCACAAATGGTAAATTAATGATAGAATGGGTGGTGAACTGTCCCGGAGAATACCCGGCTGGGGCCCAGCTCGCATCTTGAATACCATCCACAGTGTTATTGAAGGTTTCTTCCTCAGACGATAGGGCTCCTCCCGGGTACATTTCAAATGTAACCCGCCCCTCTGTTAAGTCCTCCACATCTTCTGTAAAAGGCACCATTGCTCCAGTGTGCTGTACATGCTCCGGCGAACTCATATGGCCGAATTTGAATTCTATTGATTCTCCTGACGATTCTTCTGCATTGGTTTCCCCTCCATCTTCAGAGCTTCCATTTGAATCAGCTCCTTCCGACTGCTCCTCACTGCCGCAGGAAGAAACAAAGGTTAACAGAAATAAAAATATACTAACGAATAGCACCTTTCCTGTAACTTGATTCATAAAAATCTAACCTCTCTTTCTTTTAAATATAATTATGGTAAAATTTCATAATGAACTAAAACAGCTCCGCCAGTGGCATAATTTGAAACGTCATTCGCTACTTTTTGACCTTCTTCAGACTGAAGAGCTTTTTCCATATCTTCTTTGCTGTCAAAATCCCCTTCCCATATACAGAAATAAGGGCTTGGTGATTCCATTCCTTGAACATTCAATCCATATCTCATATCCCTCAAATAAGGGAGAGTATTTGCCAACGGAATATGATGATTCTGATAATACTGACGAAAATGATTAGGATCCTCTGGCGGCGGGTACATTACTTTTAAACGGTACATAGCTGACTTCCCCTTTTCGTTATTTGGCCGGAACACGTTTATTCAACAAATACTTGTACATTTGCGAAACATCTGTGTTAGGCTGCGTTTCTTCAAATTCTTCCCACAAAGATAATACGACTCGAAATAAGTCGGCTGGAGTTTCCTGTTCTATGCTATCTCCATATAATTTTAAATCTTTTAATAATAGAGAACTTGAAAAACCCGCATCAAATTTTTCAGGAATCACACTTTCCATAAAAACATTATTGCTCATAAAACTGCTCCCGGTAGACACGTTTATAATTTCTATCATTTGTTTTAAATCCAGGCCTGCATGTACTCCAGCTGCTGCGGCTTCACTGGTGGCGGCTAAGATGGAGGAGGCTAAATAGTTATTGATGAATTTCATAGCTTGCCCCTGGCCAGAATGATTCCCCATATGAAATATATTAGTGCTAAAAGCTGACAACACGGGTCTTACAAAATCAAGATCCTGTGGTTCCGCTGCTGCCATAAGAGTTAACGTTCCGGCAGCGGCTCCTCTTTGTCCGCCACTGACGGGACTATCAATATACTTCATATTAGAATGGTTTAAAATCTTAGCACATTTTTCAGCTGCAGGGACTCCAATGCTCGATAGGTCCACCACGTACCTTACATGTTCCGTCATAGTTTCAGCCAACTGGCGGCACACGGAAATAGAGGCTTCTCCATTTGGCAGGCTCATTAATACTACTTCGACCTCGGCCATTTCTTTTAAACCAGATACGGCCATGGCACCGGCTGGCGCTCGTTCCTCTGTACCAGCAGCATCAAAGACAACGGTTTCAAACCCCCTTTGAACAAGACAAGCTGCCATAGGGGCTCCCATGTGTCCCAACCCTATAAAACCTACTTTAGGCGTCCCCATTTACATTCACCCCCTCTTCTTCGAACACTTTGTTTGCTATTTTAAAAGCTTCCGCTCCGGCAGGGATACCGGCATAAACCGTTACCTGCAGCAGGGTTTCCTTAATTTCTTCCATGGTGCAGCCATTTCTGACAGCTCCACGTAAATGCGTTTCATACTCGTTAGGGCGATTCAGTCCTATTAACAGGCATAAATTGTTAAGACTACGCTGCTTCCAGGGAAGCCCTTCTCTTCCCCACAGTTCACCAAAACAATATTCTAATAAGAAACGATGAAACTCGTCATCAAATTGATTTACGTTATTTAAAACCGGATCTACTCTCGCGTCTCCAAATAACTTCCTGAAGTTTCTTTCTCCTTCTTTATACATGTTATTCTCTGCCAACTCTGATTCTCTCTCCTTTCGTATTACAATCCGTACCAGTTCAATCCATCTTCACTTAAATCTACCCAAACATGCTTTGTTTCTGTATACATATCTAACGCTTCTGTACCTAACTCTCTGCCAAATCCACTCTGTTTCGTCCCCCCAAATGGAGCTGCGCTGTCCAGCATGCTGAAAGTATTTACATACACCGTCCCAGCCTGGAGCTTTTTAGCCATACGATGAGCTCTTTTTACATCGTTGGTCCACATTCCTGAAGCAAGTCCATAGATTGTATTATTCGCTTTTTTCAAGGCATCTGCTTCATCTGTAAAACGAATAACTGAAACAACGGGACCAAAAATTTCTTCCTGTGCTATCTTCATGTTATTGGAAACGTTTTCAACTATGGTTGGGGTATAGTAATAGCCGCTTCTATCCTTCTGACGTTCTCCTCCAACTGTCACCGTGGCTCCCTGCTCAATCCCCGAGGCTACATAGGACTCTACTTGTTCCAGCTGACCTTGTGATACCTGCGGTCCCATTTGTGTCGTCCCATCTAGTGGATCCCCTATTTTTATTTTCTGGACTTTCTCTCTGAATTCATCCATGAATTTATCGTAAATGCTATCTTGGACAAACAAACGGGAACCAGCAGCACACACTTGGCCCTGGCCAAAATAAATACCAAACATGGATCCATTTACAGCTTGTTCTATATCAGCGTCCTCAAAAACGATATTAGGAGATTTGCCGCCAAGCTCCAAGCTTACTGGCTTTAAATTTTTACTGGCTGCCTGCATGATGAGCCGTCCCGTATTGGTTGATCCGGTGAACGCAATTTTATCTACACCGGAATGGGAGGATAATGCAGCTCCGGCATGAGTTCCATCCCCCGGTACAACATTCAGGACCCCGTCCGGTAGACCGGCTTCCTTAAATAGTCTGGCCAGTTCAAGCACGCTAACCGGTGTCTGTTCAGGCGGCTTGATGACAATGGTATTCCCGGCTGTCAATGCTGGGGCTATCTTCCACATGGATATCATGATTGGGTGATTCCAAGGCACAATAGCACCTATTACACCAAGCGGTTCCTTCAGTGTATAATTAAATCGGTCGTTTGGAGAAGCCAATGTTTCTCCTTGTATTTTGTTGGCAAGACCTGCATAAAACTCAAGCACATCGATGGCGGCAGGAATAGCAATAAATTTTGTTTCATTAATAGGAAGACCGTTATCTCTGGATTCTACTTCCGCCAAGTAATCCACGTTTTCCCACAATTTTTGAGCGATTTTATAAAGCAGACGTCCTCTGTCTCCCGGAGCCATATCTGCCCATGGTCCAATTTCAAAAGCTTCCCTGGCAGCGCTTACGGCTTTATCCACATCCTGTTCATTTGCTTTCGATACGGTAACATACCCCGATCCCGTAGCAGGGTTGATAGATTCCATTGTCTCTTTCGAAACGCTGTCTTCCCACTTGCCTCCAATAAATAATTGAAAATCTGCTCCCATCTTCATTCCTCCTTCTTATACTCCCCTTTCAAAATGCAATTTTTATGCCAACTTTTAGACAGTGATCGCGCGGGAACATTAGTAAGTCGAAAAAAAGGATAATGTATCAAATTAAAACAGTTGATGTCCTAATTTGATACAAAATATATATCATACATGATATCATATATTATTTTAATATTTTTTAATTATCAGTTTAATGATATAATTGTTGAAAAGGCTTTCATTCAGGAGGTAATCGAAATGAAACAACTTTCTTCAAGAGATGAACTCATTAACCAATCATGGGGGCGCTGTTTAGAAAGAAACCTCGAACGTGCGGAAGCACCTATGGCCCAAAATCCCTCCCTTAATCAAGTGAAAGAAATAAAAGAAGAAAATGAAATCCTTCTGGAGTATTCTGTTCCTATACTTAATGAACTTCGACCTTATTTAGTTAAAAATAACCATGTCACTTCCTTATTGGATCGTCATGGACATGTCATATATACAATAGGCAGTGATCAATTGGCAGAGCAAGAAGAATTGGCTGATTTAAAACAAAAGGGGAACCTTCGGGAAGGTATCAATTGGAATGAACATTATAAAGGAACAAACGCTGCAGGTATTGCTTTAAAGGAACAAACACCTATTATACTTTTTGGCGAAGAGCATTTCTATAAAGAGAATGCTGCCTTGACCTGTGCAGCTAATCCCATCATTGCCCCTACCGGGGAAGCCGTGGGAGTGATTAATATTTACAGCATTGCTTCTCTTTTTAATGAATCTTCTTTAACTATGGGGAAATTAGCAGCTGAGACCATTCAACATAAATTAATGTTTCAGAATGTAACAAATGAAAAAATATTGGCTTTCCGTGAACTTAATCATCTATCCGATCATTATCATGAACCTATTATCTCACTGGACCAGGATTCCTATATTATACGGGCCAATGAATCAGCAAAGAGTATACTTGGGACAGACTGCGTCGGCAGACTGTATAATAATGAATATCCTGTGGAGGTAATCGGTGATAAATGGAATAAATGGTGGCGTTCCTATACTTTAAAAACCCCTGCCAGCGAATATAAAAGGAATCAGCCAAATTCTTATACATTTTCTGATATAAAAAGAAAATGTCATCATGTAGAAAAGCAAATAAAACTTGCTGCCAAAGTAGCTGTAACAGATCTTCCTTTAATATTACAGGGAGAAACCGGAACAGGAAAAGAAGTATTTGCACAATCGATACATGCACACAGTGACCGAAAACACAAACCTTTCATCACGGTGAATTGCGGGGCCATTCCGGAACATTTAATTGAAAGTGAACTGTTTGGGTATGAAAAGGGAGCGTTTACAGGAGCTCATCCCCAGGGTAAAAAAGGAAAATTTGAAGCTGCTCATGGGGGAACTTTGTTTCTTGACGAAATTGGAGAATTACCGCTGCAAGCTCAAGTTGCCCTCTTACGTGTCCTGCAGGAAAAAGAAATTACCCCGTTGGGTTCAAACCAAACAAAGACCATTGATGTCCGGATTATTGCTGCAACCAACTGCCGGCTTCCAGAGGAAGTGAACTCCAAACAGTTTAGGGCAGATCTATTTTACCGGCTGAAGGGAATTATTATAGATCTTATTCCTTTACGGGAAAGAACCGATTGTATTTATTTGGCTGAGGCTTTTTTGGAGGAAATTGACCCCCTGACCATGCTTAGTTCAAACGCAAAAGAAGCCATTGTACGTTATCAATGGCCAGGGAATATTCGTGAACTAATCAGTGTTTTAAATCAGGGTGTCTTTTTAGCGGAGAGCGGCGTTATCAAATCAGAGGATCTACAATTGAGTATTGCACCTGAGGCCGGCCGGGAATATGGGGGAGCCAAAACGTTGGAAGAAATAGAAAAAGAAACAATAGAACGTACGCTGGAATATACGGAGGGAAACATAAAAAAAGCAGCAGAACGTTTAAATATCACCAGAACCAGGCTCTATCGCAAAATAAATCAATACAATCTAAAGCCCTCTTCCTAACGAACCATGTAAATGAAAAACGTCCGCTGTCGGCCGTTTTTCTTAACTGAGATTAATAATAGTTAATTTTTCTTCTGTCATTTCTTTGATGGCATACTTAATGCCTTCTTTTCCTGTCCCACTTTCTTTTACCCCGCCATATGGCATGTGATCCACACGAAACGTTGGAATATCATTAATCATGACTCCCCCAACTTCAAGTGCCTCAGATGCTTCCATTGCTGTTTGAATATCATTCGTGTATATTCCTGCCTGCAAGCCAAACCGGGAATGGTTCACTTCTTCCATCGCTTTTTCTACAGAAGCTGTCGGGTTCACCACAACAACTGGCCCAAAAACTTCCTGACAGGATACCCTTAATTCTGGAGAGACGTTTGTTAAAACAGTCGGCAATAAAATGTTTCCTTCACATACTCCACCTGTTTTCTTTTCTGCTCCTGCATTTTCAGCTTCGTTTATCCAGGACAAAACACGCTCTACATCGCCTTCAGAAATAAGGGCGGAAACATCCGTCTTTTCTTCTAATGGGTCACCAGTTACTAATTTTCTTGTCTTTGCGACAAACTTTTCGATAAACGATTCATAGACATGATGGTGTACATAAATACGCTGTAAGGAGATACAGACTTGACCCTGATAGACAAATGCTCCCTCCACACACCTGGTAGCAGCCTTTTCAAGATCGACATCTCGGTCAATAATAACGGCTGAATTTGACCCCAATTCCAGGATAGTCTTATCCCCTCCCAACTTCTTCTAAATCACAAATGTCGGTTTCCGTTTTTTTAAGGTCGGTTCCGTTAGTTCTAATTTTCTACCGTGGTGTACATCCAGAACCCTGGATGCTTCATCAAACCAGCTATCCGGTGCTTCATGGCCCAAAACGTCTGCCGCATCGGATCATTTAAATCCCAGCGGATCGGTTTAAAATCCGGATCACTCGTTAGATAATCGCCGTTGTACAGTTCAATACGGTGGCCGTCCGGATCTCGGAGATACAAGAAAAAAGCGTTGGAAAGACCATGTCGTCCCGGCCCACGTTCTATATTCGGGGCATATCCCATCGAAGCAAGGACATCACAGCCGTCAATCAGGCTCATTGGGTCTTTCAGCCAAAACCCGACATGATGCAGGCGCGGCCCTGCCCCGTTCATAAATGCCACATCATGAACGCTCGGTTTCCGATGCAGCCAGGCAGCCCATATCCTTTCTTCCTCCCCCGCCGTATATTCCGAGCAGACAAAACCTAACTCATCGATGTAATAGTTGTACGCTTTTTCCACATCTGACACCATGCAGTTGAAATGGTCAATCCGCTGCACTTTCGCACCTTTGTACACATCATAGCGCTGAAGCATCCGTTCCACCGATTCCATCTCGGCATAATACTCGATCGGCAGTCCGGAAACATCCTGCACCCGCAAGGCCCGTCCTAAAGCATGCTGTGTGCCTTTTTCCAGCCATTTCACTTTTATTCCCTGTTTTTTATAAAACGCTTCCAACATATCAAGATCATCTTCTGATCTTACTTTATATCCTATAGCTTCCGCATTGGCTTCGTCCTTTTTCTTCAGCCAGAGGCTGTGGTGGTTATGCTCTTCAAGCCCACGGAAAAAGATGTTTTCCTTATCAGATTCCGTTTCAATAAAACCGAGAGCTTCGTAAAAAGCTCTCGATTTTTCCAGGTCGGTGACATGCAGAACGGCACGTCCACAGCGGATAATATCAAAATTCACATTTATTCCTCCTCAATATATTTACTTGCCGAACTGCGGGATATGATGCTCTCCCAGAGCGACATGAATAATCTGCACTTCCGTGTAAAATTCAAAGGCATAGTGGCCGCCTTCCCGGCCGATACCACTGTGTTTGGAACCACCAAACGGGGTCCTTAGATCGCGGACGTTCTGTGAATTCACCCAGAGCATCCCGGAATCTACTGCCTGCGCCACCCTGTGCCCGCGTTGGATATCTTTCGTCCAGACATAACCGGCAAGACCATACCTTACGTTGTTTGCCAGTTTGATAACTTCCTCTTCTTCTTTGAAAGTCATCACCGTTATCACAGGACCGAAGATTTCTTCTTGAACTACTGTCATTTCCGTATCAGCATTCAGGATAATCGTAGGCGGGATAAAGTTACCACTGCTCATTTCTTCCGGAACATTGCCGCTGAATACCTGACAACCCTCTTTTTCTGCGATTTTCAAGTAATTTTTCACATTATTATAGTGGTTCGCATGAATGAGCGGCCCTACCTGTGTATCTTCCTTCATCGGGTCACCAACGACGATGTTTTGTACTCTTTCTTTTAATCTTTCAATGAAAGAATCAGCTATGTTTTCGTGGATATATAAACGGGAGTTCGCCGTACAGCGTTCACCATTGAAGGAAAAAATACCCCAGGTGCATGCATCAAGAGCACGGTCTACATCTGCATCGTCAAAAACGATGATCGGCGATTTGCCGCCAAGCTCCATCGAAAACTGCTTTAGAGAATCCGCACCGTTTTTCATAATTTCAGAGCCGGTTGTTGTCTCCCCGGTAAAGGAAATAAGCTCCACGTCAGAATGAGCAACGAGGGATGCTCCTGCCCTTTCACCGTAACCATGTACAACATTAAAGACACCATCCGGAAGCTCCGCTTTGTCGATAATTTCCGCGAGACGGTTCGCTGTCAGCGGGGACCATTCCGCCGGCTTTAATACAACCGTGTTTCCTGTCGCAAGAGCCGGGGCGATCTTCCATGTTTCCAGCATAAACGGAGCATTCCAGGGCGTTATCAGTCCTGCAATTCCAACCGGCTTATGGATCGTATAATTGAGAAATTCATTATCCACTTGATAAGCATCTCCTACAAGCCTGCTGGATACCATTTCTGCATAAAAGCGGAAATTATGTGCCGCACGGGCCACCATCTTCTTCGTCTGACTGACCGGAAGACCTGTATCATACGATTCCAACGGTGCAATTTCATCAATGTATTCATCAATCAAATCGGCGATCCGATAAATGTAAGCCAGACGGTCTTTCAGCTTTAAACTGCCCCACTCTCCCTGAAAAGCCTTGCGTGCCGACTGTACAGCTTCATCAATCTCCTTTTCATCCCCGGAAGCAGCTTGATTAATTTTTTTATTCGTAAAGGGATTATAGTTATCGAACCATTCATTACTATGAGAATCCACGAATTGACCATTGATATAGTGCCGAATATCTTTCACATTCTTTTCAATAGACTTTGTTTTTGTCTCAACCTGACTTGGCATGTTTTCACTCCTTTATTATTTTTATTTCAGCAATATTATATATTTCATCATATATAATATTGCTTATTTTATTATTAACTGGAGACTGGTGTTTTTGGTTTAAACGGTGTGTCATTTAGTTTAATGGAGCCGGATGGACAGCCTTCGTAAGCCTCTTCGACATCTTCAGCCAC
The DNA here is from genome assembly GCF_000429685.1 of Salibacterium aidingense DSM 18341. Lineage (GTDB taxonomy): Bacteria > Bacillota > Bacilli > Bacillales > Marinococcaceae > Salibacterium > Salibacterium aidingense. The sequence goes on along the minus strand of NZ_AUCI01000018.1, from coordinate 24,828 downwards.
TTCTTCCGGTACAGCCTGCACTCCCTTATTGTTGTCCAGGACACTTTGGGAGAAGCCGCTATCATCGTATTCGAATACTTCCGGGGCTATGGCACCGCACGTTCCGCAGGCAATACAAGTCTCTTTCTCTACTTTTGTATAACAAGCCATCGTAATAATCCCTCCTTTTATTTTATCCCTGCTGTTTTCTTATCACCCGGCTGGTCCATGATACTCGTACTGTGGGCCGGCTGCAGTTTTGCCTCTGGTTCAATATATACTTTCGCACTGCTGACAGCAGTGGGAGCTTCTCCAAAACCGGTGGCAATTAATTTTACTTTGCCGTCAAAGGTCGTAATATCCCCAGCCGCGTATATTCCTTCAATATTCGTTTCCATTCTGCTGTTCACTACAATTGAATTTTTTTCAATGTTTAATCCCCAATCCGCAATCGCACCTAATCTTGAAACAAAACCATAGTTAACTACTACCTCATCTACGTGGATGGTTTTTTGTTTCTCCCCTTTTGCTTTCTTCAGCATGACTTTTTCGATGTTATCGTTTCCTTCCAGACGTACAGGCTCGTATGGTGTTTCGATATTTACGCTGGACGCTTTTAAATTTTCGACACTGTGTTCGTGAGCCCGGAACGCTTCTCTCCGGTGAACTACGGTCACTTTTTCTGCAATCGGCTCCAGCATCAAAGACCAATCCACGGCGGAATCGCCTCCGCCGAATACAGCGACCCGTTTCCCATTAAATTGAGTCAGATCATTAATGAAATAATGAAGGTTTTGTCCTTCATACTGTTCCGCTTCCTTCAGTTTTAACTTTTTAGGCTGAAACGCACCATTCCCTGCTGTAATAATAATTGTCTTCGTATAATGAATATCACCGGTTGCCGCCTGAAGGAAAAAGGTACCATCCTCCAGTTTCTCAACTTTTTCGACCGATTGCTCCAGACAAACCTCCGGATGAAATTCTTCCATCTGCTCTATCAAATGATTCACTAATTCCTGAGCCCGAACTTTAGGAAAGCCAGCCACATCATAGATGAATTTTTCAGGATAAAGGGCTGTTAACTGACCGCCCAGGTGGGGCAGACTTTCGATAATTTTCACGGACAATCCCCGCATGCCGGCGTAAAACGCTGTGAAGAGACCGGCCGGGCCGCCTCCGATTACCACAACGTCAAACTTCTCCTTTTTCTCAGTCATTCTATTTTTCCTCCTTCCCCATCTTTTTCTCTTATTGACAGCCTCCGCTGTTTCTATCATTCTTTTCTTAAAGGAGTGTTTCGAACCAATGGCTGCCGACCTTCACCCCCATTCAAAATTATTTAACGAGCTGCACCAAACCTATTTCCGCATTCACCGCATTGACCGGAACAAAAGAGCACCGGAATGGAGCATCGACAAGACGGACCGTCCTTATACTGTGTTCTGGTATGTGCACGCGGGGGAAAAAACTGTCAAAATTAATGATGTGTCCTATCATGTACAAGAAGGAGAGCTTGTTGTTTTCCCGTCTCAAGTGCCGTTTGAAATACTTAAGTCCAAAGAAAAAGGCCTCGATCATTTTGAAATTGCCCTGGAAAATCGGCTTGGTCCATTTCATCTCATGTCTTTATACCAGTTTCCTATTATCACCAGACTTGCAGAAACACCTGAAACCAAACAGCTTCTGGATTTATGGCAGCAGCTGCTGCAGGAATGGTCTCCAGAGAAGCGGAACCCTTTTTCTCCTGAAAATGGGAAGCTTCAGTTTGATTTAAACCAAACCATCCGCCTTTTAACTTTTAATGCATTGACCCTGAACTGGCTTCAAACTGTACTTTCTCTGCTGCAGCCTTACGCGGAGGAACTTTTTCCAACCGTGGATACCCGTTTCCAACAACTGTTTTACTTTATTAACGATCATCTTGCTGAAAAGTTAACGTTAAAAAGACTCGCCGATGAAGTGTATTTAAGCGAAAGCCACTTAAGCCTCTTATTTCGCAAACACTTAAAGATGGCACCTATGGAGTACGTACGAATGGTGCGGATGCAAAAAGCGAGAGAACTGCTGCTATCAACCACCATGCCCCTAAAACAGGTTGCTGAAACAATCGGCTTTGACGAGCAGAGTCAGTTAAGCAGAGCTTTCCGCCAGACGGTCGGAGTCAGCCCTGCTGAGTACCGGCGCAACGGAGATCATATTTAACCTGTTGTCAGAGAAACATGGCAAGGTTTTTGACCGTTAACACGGGTTGGTCCGGATAAATACGACGGGAAACAATGGTAAATTTTCCCTCTGTTTTGCGGAGGACATCTTCCCGTTCTCCGAATAACTCCTCTGTTTCTATTTCTGAACTGCGGCTGCGTTTATATAAAAAGCAGCTGTGCACATGGTATTCCTCCGGGGCTTCCCCCTCGTGAATGACAACATTATGGATATAATGACGCTGACGGGTCGCCGGATTATCCACCCACGCGGACTTCGTAAATAAACGTTCGACCCGCAATTCCAGATCTGGTTTCCTTTCATCAAGGTACGTCATGTTTTCATTAATATTTGAACCTTCCTTATTATCCACCGTGACCCGCAGCGGCATCGCATACTGAATATCATCCGCCAGCAGGTTCAGCCAATCTTCATAGCGGCGGTGATCCAGCAGATATGCTTCATGATAGTAAAACTGCTCTACTTCATATTGCAATTGAGCGTTCATACTTTTTCCTCCTCTTCCATGTCCGCTGTGATCAGACTTAACCAGTACCGGTGCATACTTCTTGCGATATGGTCCGTATAACAGGAAGGATACGCCGTTCCCGGGCCTGGAAACTCTTTATCCGGCTCTAAGTTGTCAAATCCCATAAGGTAGTTAATTACATTATTATAATTCAGGCTGCGATCCCGGGCCATTTTGCCCTGACTTGCTTCTACGATGCGAGCCCAGTTTTCTGTATCATCCTGTTCCAGGGTTCCGGCTGCGCCAAACGTATTGAGAAACCCTCGATATGATTTTTTCTTAAATTCATATGGCAGGGCTTTGTCAATCATGAACCACACAAGGATTTCAATTTTGTCCGGACCAAGCGGTCTCCATACCCGGAAATTCAAGTGATTGTGCCCGTTTCCTTCCGACCCGCTCTGGGTACTGATAAAAGAGAGGTTTGGAAAGACACCGCCTACAAAGTTCGTTACTCTTGAAAACACCTCTTGTTGATTTTCGGTCAGGTTCCGTTCAAACATTGGCCACATGTCCTCCGGCATCCCCTGATATTTCAGACGGGAGCGTCCAGTTTCTGAAGTTATAACGTTAATACCATGTCCATTGTCCAACACGACCTGATGACCGTAAGAAGCGTACATTGGGTCTTTCGGGGTCAATTCCAGTTCGACTGCCGAGCGGTGGGTGGTCTGGACGTGGTACGGATCCGCCGCGAAGTTTTCACTTGTCATCTTCCAGTTCGCCTTTGCCACCCAGCGGTGCGGCACCCCCCATACTTCCATACCGCCGTCGCTGCGGCCAAGCATGATATCAAAATACCACTTCATGTTTCCAAGGTAATCCTCCAGCGGTTCCGCCTCTGGATCCAGATTTCCGAATATCATTCCCTGATAGCTTTCCACCCTTGGGATCGGGCGAAGACCCCAGTCGCCTTTATCCATTTTTTCACCAAACACTTTATTGCCCGCGACAACGCCGATCAAATCGCCGTCCAGACTATAGGTCCAGCCGTGATACGGGCATGTATGCGCTTTCTTATTTCCGTAATCTTCGGTACATAAGCGCGTTCCCCGGTGCGAACAGGAATTAAGAAAAACGTTGATTTCCCCCTGCTTGTTTTTCATCATCAATACTGGGTCTTCCGCCATCATGCGTGTAACGTAATCACCGGGTTCTTTCACCTCGGATTCATGCCCGATAAACAGCCATGTTTTCGCAAAAATCTTATCCTGTTCCAGCTTGTAAATATCGGGATCTGTTACCATCCACTGCGGAAAGTGGCCTTCCTTTAACTGTTCCTTTACTTGTTTCAGCTCTTTGGCGTTCATTGATGTTCACCTCACTCATTTTTTGACAGTGCCTTCAACATTTGGATTAATCATTTTTTTCAGAATTTTTTCTGCCCCAAGCGTGCTTAAAAATTCCGCTGTTGGAAGTTCTAATTTATATGATTTCATATATTATATTAGCAGAATCACCGCCGCTCATCTATTACATATTTCATTAGACATTTGACATATCTTATTATTTCACAGCAGACTCAGCCTTCTTCCTCCTATCATGAGCCTTGTTTCGCTTAAAAAGTTGTGATGCCCCTGCTTGGCATAACTTTTCGACACATCTGCCGGGAAAGTAATCAAACAGCTCCCTTTCAAAAAGGTTTTATTCTAGTCCAAATCAACAGGACTATCCCTGTTTCCCCCCTGCTAAAACCAGGCATAGATATGTACAAATATAAAAAGAAGCGGATGAGGATAGCAGCATCCGCTTCTTTTTGTATGAAGATTATTCACTAATACGTAATTCCATCTCATCCAGGGGAAGCTGGGCATGGAATGCATTCATGTCGTAATCGGCAATAAAGTTTTCCCACAACAGCTGGACGGGAGTGTGATCTTCAAAGGGACAATCATAAAAAGTGCTGATGCGTAACTCTCCCGGTTGGTCTGAAGAGCTCACTTCACACATTCCCTTTGTGACAACAGGTCCGTTTTTCAGCGTCACCTCGTACGTTCCCGGAGAAGGGAGAAAATAATCGACGTCTATATACATCCGGTACTGATGATTCTCTTGTCTGAGAATCCCCTGTATTTCATAACGACCTCCGAGGTAGGACGGGACATGCTCCACCTGCCCAGAGGAGATCAGCCCGCGGAGAAGAGAGGAACTGACTTTGTGGCTCTGTTTTTCCATTTTTTCCACTGTTGTTACCCCAAAACGGCCTTCAGCATCCAGATTCAGCTGAGCCATGTTTCCTTCTCCCTTGAATCCGTACGTGTAATCAAAGCCGGCGACAGCATGATGGCAGCGCAGGCCATACAGGTAGTCATCAACAAAGACTTTATGCGGCACCTTGGCGACGTTCATGTCAAACTCCACGACGTACAATAGATCGACCCCCAGTTTTTCAAACATCCTTTCCTTCACGGACAGCGGTGTGATATAGCGGGTAATCTGGCTTCCTTTTTTGATAACAGTACTTGGATGAGGAAAAAAGGTCATAACCGCCAGTTTCAGGTTTTTTTGGCCGGCGATCAATTTGGCTGTTTTAATGATTTCCCGGTGGCCCAGGTGAACGCCGTCGAAGAACCCGAGCGCCATCACACAGGGCTCACTGTTCTTCTGCAGCGTTGTCCCAATGGGATGCTTGACATGAATGGTTCTCATGGTGCCCCTCCTTCTTATACTTCGCTGGTTACCTTATCCTGCAAATCTTTGTACTTTCCCTCATAAATGGCGAGTGGTTCGTCCTCCTGCAGGTGCAGGTTCTGTACCGCGCCGACAAATAGTGTATGGTCGCCGGCGGGGTGAGTATCATGCACATCGCAGGCAATGGTTACGAGAGAATCTTCAATAACTGGAAGATTTTCAAAACGGGCGAATGCTATTTCTCGATCCTTGATCTGCCCCGCAAATACCATCGACATCTCCTGTTGATGTTCTGCCAGAATACTTACCGCAAATTTCCCGGACTGTTTTATTAAATCATGCATTTTTGCTTTGTCCGCCACCGAAATCAAAATCAGTTTCGGGTCAATGGAGACCGACATAAACGCGTTGGCTGTCATGCCGTGGACCTGACCGTCTACTTCCGTCGTAATGACCGTTACCCCTGTCGCAAATTTCCCCATCGCTGCTTTAAACATGCGATCATCCATGTTATCACCTCGTTAAAAATTATTGTTGATCACGGTGAGCTTCAGCTCCGTCATTTCTTCCACCGCGTACTTGATGCCTTCCCGCCCGGTTCCGCTTTCTTTCACACCACCGTACGGCATATGATCGACCCGGAACGTTGGAATGTCATTGATCAACACGCCTCCAACCTCCAATTTTTCCGAAGCGTTCATCGCTTTCTGAATATCGCTCGTGTAAATGCCAGCCTGCAATCCATACCGGGAATCGTTCACTTCTTCGATAGCTTCTTCCACTGATGATACCCTGTTGATCATCACAATCGGCGCGAACACTTCCTCACAGGAGACTTTCTGCTCCCGGTTCACCCCTGTTAACACAGTCGGAAGCACAATGTTTCCTTCATTTGTTCCGCCAGTTTCAACCTTGGCTCCGCTCTGTTCGGCTTCTTTGATCCAGGAAAGGGCTCGATCCACATCGTCTTGTGAAATCATCGCTGAAACGTTCGTATCTTCCTGCAGAGGATCGCCTGTTTTTAACTTCTTCGTCTCTTCGGTAAATTTATCAACAAATGTTTTATATACGTTTTCATGAACATAAATCCGCTGCAGCGATATGCAGACCTGGCCCTGGAAGGCAAATGCTCCCTGTACGCAGCGCGGCACCATCCTGTCAAGCTCTATATCTTCGTCGATGATAACTGCTGCGTTGGAACCAAGCTCCAGGGTCGTTCTCTTTAGTCCGGCACGGCTGCGGATCTGCTTTCCAACTTCCGGGCTTCCGGTAAACGTAATCATGCTGACTCTATCATCCTTAACAATTTTATCGCCAATCAGACGTCCGCTTCCGGTAATCACTTGAAGAGCACCGGCGGGAAGCCCTGCTTCTACAAGCAATTCAGCAAGAAAATAAGCGGAAAGTGGTGTCTGGGAAGCCGGCTTTAATACAATTGTATTTCCAGCAGCTATGGCCGGCCCTACTTTATGCGCGACAAGATTCATAGGGAAATTGAAGGGGGTGATGGCCCCGACCACTCCGATTGGTTCAGGTGTCGTAAATCCCACGCGGTTTTCACCTCCGGGCGCCGCATCCATTGGGAGGGTTTCCCCGTATAACTGATTGGCTGCCTGAGAAGCAAACGTGTACGTCTGAATGGTGCGGGCCACTTCGCCTCTCGCCGTTGTAATTGGTTTTGCCGCTTCCAGGGCAATCAGTTCCGCCGCTCGTTCCATGTTTTCCTCAAGCAGGCGCGCAAGATTGGAAAGAATCCGGCTGCGTTGGTGAGCGGGCATCTGCTGCATTACGCTTTTTACTCGAACCGCTGAAGCAATCGCAGCTTCCGCTTCGTCTTCACCGGCTGATGGGATCTTCGTCAATTCTTTTTGATCAAAGGGAGCGTAAAGCGGTGTATATTCCTTCGCTTCTGTCCATTCTCCATTTATAAATAAAGACTGATAAGCAGGTATTTCCTTTTTGAGCATATTCAACCTCCCTGACGATCAGGTCACAAAATTCGGTTTTCTTTTTTTCAACAACGGCTCCTGCAGCGGCCGGATTTTTCCTGTATGAATATCCAGTACCTCTGTCGCTTCCTCAAACCAGCTGTCCGGTGCTTCGTGGCCCCAGAACGTCTGGCGCATCGGATCATTCAAATCCCAGCGGATCGGTTTGAAGTCCGGGTCGCTCGTCAGGTAATCACCGTTATACAACTCGATGCGGTGGCCGTCCGGATCGCGCAGATAGAGGAAAAATGCGTTGGAGAGCCCGTGCCTGCCCGGCCCGCGTTCGATGCTGGGCCCGTAGCCAAGCGAAGCCAGATAATCACACCCGTCAATCAGACTCATCGGGTCTTTCAACCAGAAACCAATGTGGTGAAGACGAGGACCGGGTCCATTCATAAACGCTACATCATGCACGCTCGGCTTCCGGTGCAGCCAGGCCGCCCAGATTCTTTCTTCCTCGCCTGCCGTGTATTCCGAGCAGGCAAACCCAAGCTGGTCAATATAATAATCATGCGCTGCTTCCACATTGCTTACCATGCAGTTGAAATGGTCAATGCGCTGCACTTTGGCGCCTTTGTAGACCTCATAGCGCTGCAGCATGCGATCCACGGTTTCCATTTCCGCATAATATTCCACCGGCATCCCGGCTGGATCCATGACCCGGAGCGAGCGACCTACTGCTTTTTGGGTGCCGGCTTCCATCCATTTTACTTTCCTGTCCTGCTTTTCAAAAAAATGAGCCAGCGCCTGTAGGTCTTCTTCAGACCGGACTTTATAACTAATCACTTCCAGAGCCGGTTCTGCTTTCTTTTTCAGCCAGAGGCTGTGATGATTGTGTTCTTCCAGGCCGCGGAAAAAGATATTGTCGTCATCAGAATCGGTTTCAATGAAGCCGAGAGCATCGTAAAACGCTCTCGACTTTTCCAGATCAGTCACATGAAGGACAGCACGACCGCATCGAATAATATCAAAATTCATAAGGTCCACCCCTTAGATATTTGTGAAATCCGGTTTGGACGTTTTCACACTGTCCAAAAAGTCTTCCACGTATTTTTTGTAAGGCTCTTTATCAAACTGATCGAAGTATGCCATGCCCATTTTGATGGGATCGCCGAAGAAATAGTATTCGTAATGCATCTGCCGGCTGCCAAACGCACTCATGGTTAAATCCCAGGCCAGACGGAACAATTTCACTCTTTCATAGCCTTCAAGGTTTTTCGCCTGCAGGCCGCGGTTGACAAGATGTCCGATTTCTTCATTGTGGAAGTCCTCCTCTGTCGGAATCCCCATCAATCCGGAGGCCCCTAATATCCGCAGAATTTCTACAAGGCGCGGATAAATTCTTGGATACCAGTTTCTCGCCGCATTTAACGCTTCAAAGTCAGGTGTCATCGTGCCCCATTTATCAAGGGAAGCGTTGTGTTCCGCGCGGAAAAGGTGGGATTTCATGGTTTCCAGCGTAAGCATGATTTCTGTGCCTTTATCCTGGACGTGCTGGAACTGATCGATACCAATTGCATCCATGAGCTTCAATACGACACCGAGAAGAAACTCTGTTTTCACCACATTCTTCGAAACGACCTGGTGAGACATATGCACGACAGCATTTGTTTCCAGGAACGTTCGGTTACATATGGACGAGTTTCCGCATACGAAAACTTTTTCCCACGGAACGAAAACGTTATCAAAATAAACGATGGCATCTCCTTCTTCAAAACGGCTGCTTAGTGGGTGATCCCATTCACTCTTGCCGTAGTCAAACGACTCCCGGCTGATATATTTCAACCCAGGTGTGTTATTCGGCACGACGAAGGCGAGGGAATAGGGGTCGTCATGCTCTCCGGATTTTTTCACTGTGGAGGGGAATACAAGAATTTCATCGGTAATGCCGCCCTGCGTAGCTAACAGCCGTGCGCCGTCTACAATAATACCGTCGGCATGCTTTTCTACTAAATGCAGCGCTACATTGGCATCTTTTTGTTCGTGCTGGGCCTTCTGCCGGTTCACCTGAGGGTGAATCAAAGTGTGAGTCAGGCTGACATCATTTTCTCTGGCATAGTCGTAATAGTTTTTCGCGTTTTCAGCAAACATCGGATCATCTTCGCCAAACAAATCATTTGCGACTCCCATCGCCATCACTTCTGCGTTCAAGTAGTCCGGGGAACGGCCGAGCATACCGCCGGATGTTTTTGCCCATTCCTGTATAGCTTCCCGGCGTTTCATTAGATCATCAATGGTCTGCGGCCGGTAAAACGTCATTCCAACTTTGTCTCCGGAAGCCGGAGACGTGTACAGCATTTTTTCCGGCTTCTCATGCTGTAGATCATAGAGATGGGCCATCGAATCAATAACATTCTTGAATGCCGGATGGGTAGTAGGATCCTCCACCCGCTCCCCGTGAATATAGACATTATTTTTCGCCTGTCTTAATCTTTCTTTATACTCCGCTCCTGTTTTTGCTGGCATCTGTACTCCTCCTCTTTTTTATAATCAGCTGTTTATTTTCCAAACTGCGGGATATGGTGGTCCCCTAAGGCAACATGGATAATCTGTACTTCGGTGTAAAATTCAAACGCATAGTGGCCGCCTTCCCGGCCGATACCGCTGTGTTTAGATCCGCCGAACGGTGTTCTCAGATCTCGGACGTTCTGAGAGTTGACCCAGAGCATACCGGAGTCCACCTTCTGGGCTACCCGGTGGCCGCGCTGGATATCCTTCGTCCAGACATAGCCGGCAAGACCGTAGCGGACGTCATTTGCTTTTTCAATGACCTCTTCTTCCTCTTTAAACGTCATGACGGCAATGACCGGCCCGAATACTTCTTCCTGCACCACCCGCATGGAATTATCGGCTTGCAGCAGCACCGTCGGCGCAATGAAGTTGCCGGCTGCCATTTCTTCCGGCACCCTGCCGCTGATTACTTCACAGCCTTCCTCTTCAGCAATTTTTAAATAGGTTTTCACGTTCTCATAGTGATTCGTATGAATGAGAGGACCAACCTGGGTATCGGTTTTCATTGGATCTCCAACAACAATGTTGTTTACCCGCTCCTTCAGCTTCGCTGTAAAAAACTCGGCAATATTTTCATGTACGTACAGACGCGAGTTGGCGGTGCAGCGTTCCCCATTAAAGGAAAAAATCCCCCAGGTGCACGCATCCAGGGCCCTCTCCACATCTGCATCATCAAATACAATGATGGGGGATTTACCGCCGAGTTCCATCGAAAATTGTTTTAGGGAATCGGCCCCGTTTTTCATAATTTCGGAACCTGTCGTGGTTTCACCCGTAAACGAAATCAGCTCTACATCAGGGTGGGCAACCAGGGAGGCTCCTGCCGTTTCTCCGTAGCCATGAACAACGTTAAACACGCCGTCGGGAAGTTCGGCTTTATCAATAATTTCAGCAAGGCGGTGGGCCGTGAGCGGCGACCATTCCGCCGGCTTCAGTACGACCGTATTTCCAGTAGCCAGGGCCGGTGCGATTTTCCACGTTTCCAGCATAAACGGGGCGTTCCATGGAGTAATCAGTCCTGCTATACCCACCGGTTTATGAATTGTGTAGTTGATGAAATCATCATCCACCTGATAAACATCACCGACAAGACGGCTGGATACCATTTCCGCATAAAATCGGAAGTTATGAGCTGACCGCGCTACCATTTTTTTCGTCTGGCTGATCGGAAGCCCTGTGTCATAAGATTCGAGCGGGGCAATTTCATCGATATGCTCATCAATCAGATCAGCAATTCTATAAATATAGTTCAGCCGTTCTTTCAGCTTCAAGTTTCCCCATTCTCCGTTAAACGCTTTCCGGGCAGCTTTGACTGCCTTGTTAATATCCGTCTCTTCGCCGGAAGCGACTTGATTAATCACCGTATTAGTAAAAGGGGAAATATTTTCAAATTTTTCTTTCGATTCTGAATCCACAAAGTTTCCGTCAATATACTGGGGAACGTCTGAAATAGATGCAATCGCACGTTTTCCTGCTTCACTGACATCCTGAAGACGTGAATCATCCATCGTGTATCGGCCTCCTCCTTTGTTAACGCTTTCAACGACGTTGTACATTTAATGTATCACGGCCTTTTTTATATTAAAAATATTAATAATATTGATTATTGATATGTTTTTCATATATGATTAACCTATATGAAAGCGCTGTCAATAAAAGGAGGATATCATATGGATATCAGACAATTAAGGTATTTCTGCGCCGTAGCGGAGGAAGGACAGGTTACCAAGGCCGCCCGCCGTCTGCATATGGCCCAGCCGCCTCTAAGCCAGCAGTTAAAAAATATGGAAGAGGAATTAAATATTCAGCTGTTCCGGAAAAACGGCAGGAATATAGAGCTGACAGAGGCGGGAAAGATTTTATACAACAAAGCGTTGAAAATAATGAACGATCTGGAAGATACAGTTATCGAGGTACAGGAAATAGAGGAAGGTATCCGCGGCACCCTTACTATCGGTTCGAATAAATCATGTTTCTCCTTTCTCCCTGAACAAATGAATCAGCTTCGGGAAAAGCATCCGAATATTATTTTTAAATTACGAGAAGGTGATACTTTTTTCCTGGCGGAGAGTATCCGCAGCAGGGAAATTGAATTGGCTGTGGTCCGGCTTCCGATTGACCCGGAGGAATTTAACATGCTCCGTCTTCCGTCTGAACCATACGTGCTGGTCGTGCCCGAAGAATGGCACACGTTTTCTCCCAACCGCAGAAATGTGGAAATGAAGGAACTGCAGAATATGCCGTTAATGCTCCTTCACCGCATCAGCGGGGCCGGGCAGTTTGAACTGATTGTCAACGAATGCCGCAGCCACGGGTTTGAGCCGAATGTCATCTGCGAATGTCCGGACGCTTCGATGCTGCTTTCGCTTGCGGCAACAGGGGTAGGCGCTACCATCATTCCAAAATCCACCCTCTATGCGTTTTCGTATGAAAGAATCCGGGTACTGGATATAAAAGACTTTTCTATTACCGCCGATCCGGTTATCATATGGAATAAAGATCGTTATTTGACAAAAGCTGCCCAGCGGTTCTTAACTTTATTCGAAACTTCCTATGCGCAGGCGGGAATCAATGAAATAAACCAATCATTTTATTGATATCATATACAAAAAAATATATAATAATTGTATGGATAAAAATAAGATGAACAAGACCAAATATGCGTACACCGTAATTAAGGATCGTATTTTAGACGGCACCTATGCCCCCGGGCAGCGGATTATCTTAGATCAGATCGCAAAGGAGGTTGGATCCAGCCACATTCCGGTTAGAGAGGCCATCCGCCGGCTGGAGGCTGATAACCTTATAGAATACAGACAAAACGCTGGAGCCCTTGTTTTATCAATTGATGAAAAGGTCTATAAACAGACCCTTGAAATGCTGGCGCTGCTGGAAGGATACGCTACGATGCTGAGTCTGGATTATTTAAAAGAGAAACACATTCAGGAATTCACGGACATAAATAACGATATGAAACGAGCGCTGCAGCAATATGATCTAAATACCTTCAGTGAATTAAACAAAACATTTCATTTTGCGATTTATTCGCACTGTCCGAACAAGCTGCTCGTTAATAATATTAAACAATCCTGGGAAAAGCTTGATACAGTGCGCACCGCCGGTTTCGCCTATTTTCCGATGCGTGCCCCTCATTCCGTGGAAGAACATGACCAGTTAATTGATTTATTGGCAGACCCGCCCACAAAAGAAGCCGTTGAAGCGTTTGCCCGGCAGCATAAATTAAACACTCTGGAAGCTTATGAAAATAGAAAATAAGGGAAAAAGAAACCTGCCTTCGGGATTCAGGTTTCTTTTTAATTGAGTTTCCGGCTAAAATCATATATAATAAAATATATAATAAAATGAATGCGTTTTCGTGCATGAATAGAGGAGTGGATAAACGATGGCCATCGCCAAAGCGGTATACAATCAGAACCTCTATCCGAAGCAACTGGAGGTTCAACCGGAAACCAATGAGGTCACAGGCACCTCTCAAGCAGAACTGTCCTGGAGAGTTCCTGTTCACGGAACTGTTTACGGAGCCGCCTTGAATTATCAGGAGGAACTTGACGTACTGGGAAATGCCCTGTATGAGAAGCCATATAACACCCCTCCCGCAGCTCCCGTGCTGTACATCAAGCCGGTGAATACACTGACTCCCCATCTGTCTTCTGTCCCGGTTCCGCAAGGGGAAGAAGAACTCCAAACAGGGGCGGCCCTCGGCATTGTTATTGGCAAATCCGCCACAAACATTGAAGTTAACGCAGCCTGGGACTACATCGATGGTTTTACAGTGGCCAACGATATCAGCCTCCCATTTGAAAGCTTTCACCGCCCCCCGGTCAAGCAGAAAGCCCGTGATAAATTCTGCCCGATCGGTCCATGGGTAGTGGCCAAGGAGGAAGTAGCACATCCCGACGATGTAACTATAGAAGTTTTCGTTAATGGGAAAACCAGACAAACGGCTACTACGAGAAATTTAGTAAGATCGATTCCGCAGTTACTCGCAGATGTCACAGAATACATGACGTTATATGAAGGGGACGTACTGTTGACCGGCACCCCGGCCCGTCCCCCCCTCGTACAAAAGGGAGACAAAGTCCAAGTTAAGATTGCGCAGATTGGCACCCTGGAAAACACTATTCAATAGAGGAGGAACAGGAACCGATGAAACGAGCACGCATCGTTACCGGCGGCACCATCCATGACGCCGTCGAGGAAAACGGAAAAGTGAAACTGGAAGATGGGCGTCTGCTGCAGGAGGAAGAAGTAGAATGGCTGCCGCCTGTACAGCCGCAGACTACTTTTGCCCTGGGCCTGAATTACGCAGACCACGCTAAGGAACTTTCCTTTCAAGCGCCAAAAGAACCACTAGTTTTTTTAAAAGGGCCCAACACCTTTATTGGCCACCGCGGGGAAACCAAACGGCCGGAAGAAGCAACAAACATGCATTACGAATGTGAGCTTGGTGTCATCATAGGAAAAACCGCCAAAAATGTAAAAAAAGAAGAGGCCTATGATTACATAGCCGGCTACACGATCGGAAACGACTATGCCATCCGGGATTATCTCGAAAACTATTACCGTCCGAATCTCCGCGTTAAAAACCGGGATACCTGCACACCTCTCGGCCCCTGGTTCGTTGACAAGAATGATATTGGAGATCCAATGAATCTGACGTTAAAGACTTCCATCAATGGACGTATCACCCAGGAAGGCACCACGGCTGATATGATCTTTACGATCCCGGATTTAATTGAATATCTAAGCGGCTTTATGACGCTGAACAAAAATGATGTGATCCTGACAGGTACTCCGGAAGGCCTGGCTCAAGTAAATGCTGGTGATACCGTCGTGACCGAAATTGAAGGAATTGGCGCCTTGACCAACTACATCCGGAAAGTATAAGGAGGACTGCCGGCGATGCCGCATTTTATTGTAGAGTATACCGATAATTTGAAAGAAGAGGGCGACCTCCGCGGGCTGTTAAAAAAAATAAATGACGTACTGATCTCCCGCCCCGATCTTTTTCCCATCGGAGGCATCCGCTCCCGTGCAATCGAATTAAACGAGTATGTGATTGCGGATGATACCGAAGATGACGCTTTCGTTCACGCCCAGCTGAAAATCGGCGGCGGCCGTTCGAAAGAAGACAAAGCCATGATATCGGAAAAAATATTTGAAACCATGGAGACCCACTTCGCCAGCCTTTTTGAAAAAAGGTATTTAGCGCTCTCCTTCGAACTTCAGGAATTCGGAGAGGGCGGAACATACAAAAAAAACAATATTCACCCGCGGTACAAAAAGACCTGACACATCAAAACTCAGCCTGATATAGTTACTACAGGCTGAGTTTTTCATTTTAGAATCAAACCCTCCTATTAAGCGGTTCTTCTTCCTGACCAACCGAACATAGGAGACAGAATTGCTCCTGAATGTTCCATAAATACAGGTTATTAGACATTTTAACTCACTGGCTATTTGTCTTATTTCATTCGTTTCCAAATATTTTATTTTCGTTTTTTCTCTCTAATGTCCTTAACCTGTATAAATCGGACAAATTCGTCCGGAGCGTGTCCGTTTGTCGTTCCCTTCCATTAACCGAGGCAGGTCATTTACTTGCTTCTTATTCAAAATGCCTTTTTGGCCAAAGATATTTTAAATTAAAAATTCCGAACGATTCTCCCACGATTTGTTCGGAATTTTTTGTGCATCCATACTACCACTGCCTCAAAAAACTTTGCTTCCCGCGAGAACGATACAGGCATTGTTCTGCATTGGAGTCTTCGTAGTTTGACTTCGCTTGTTCATTGCTTCTTTAACACAAACTACGGAATGTTCGGGTTTTTCTTTTGTCCCAGCGTGTTACGGTCCAAGCTGGAACATGCGCCATATTTCCCTGGCGCCTTCCAACTGCTGACTGACCCTGCCAAATTCGGGATGCTGCACTTTCGGTCCGCCCGGCCACGTATGCCCGCCTCCTTTGATGATATAGAGTGCTGCCGCGGTCTTTCCGGTGTCAGTCTCATATAAATGGCGTTCCACCCGGGTCGGGTCATGCAGCGAGCGCGGGGCGAACCGTTCTTCTTTCCGCTCCCAGGAAGACGCCGATTGATAGGTCCACCATTCTACCGTTGCACGGGCCCCGAGCAGTCCGGTAATATCATAGGAAATTTCGCCATTGGCATCTTCGGCGGAAAACGGCACCACCGGGTCTTCCCCTCCCATGATAAAGACCAGCGGAGGAAGGCCGTTTGTTTCTTTCCGCTGCAGTGGTTCCGCGAGCGGCCCTGCGACAGCACCGACTCCGGCAAACGTGCCGGGAAGTTCGATGGCGGCCCGGAGGCTGAAGCTGGCTCCATTGGAAAAGCCGGTTGCATAGATCTGCTCGGTGTCTATTGTATAGTACCCCTTCCACTTTTTCAGCAGTTCTTCCGTAAATCGAATATCTTCAATGTCTGCTTCCTCAGCCAAACTGCCTTTCCGGTCTTCATTCCACTGTCTCGATAAAGGCTGCCCCAGTGTCACTTCCAGTGCTTCCGGAAACAGGACGATAAATCCTTCTTCCTCTGCCAGCTCCGCGAATCCTGTCAATCTGCTGTGATAGGCAGCATCACTCCCGGCACCATGATAACTGATCATCAGCGGAGCCGGTGTTTCTGGCGTGACCGTCGATGGAACATAATAACGGTACGTCCGCTCGGTTTCTTTTATTCGAATTGTTCCTTTCGGCAGTGATTCTAGCATGGTTTCACCTCATTTTTCCGCGGGCAGAGACTATTTTTTCGGATCATACCATTTCCGCCATCATCAAGTCCGGATTTTCGATCATGCGGGCCGCGTCCCGGAGCAAGCTTCCCGCTGCTTGTGGAGATATCTTTCGTGTATCAATCGTCAGAGCAATCTCCATTATCTCGCGCACCGACAATTCTCCGTCTTCTATCCGGGCTTTTTTGTTAATCGGATGCAGGGCAGCGGTCGGAACCTTTGTATATCCCATCGGAACCAGGATATCCTCTTCCGGATCCGTATTGGTCACAGCCAATACCGGTTCTATATCCGCCGGCTCAGGGGATGCGTTCCTGCGTCCACTGTCAATACCGGATAACGGAAGGTTCTGTACGTCTTGCAGCACCGGCACAGTAAAGCCGCTGTCTATTTCTGTCACAAGACCGATATGACAACTTTCCGACTGGTAGAAGGAACGTCGCGACCAGGCCGTCTGCAGCGCTTTGATCACAAACGCCGTTACGGATACATTGGTTTCGTGATCTTTCAATACCTGCCGGCGCTTCTGCACCTCCGTTACATCTACTTCGCAACGGTAGCTGACCGACGGCAGGGTAAAAAAGCTAGTACTTTCAGAAACCGGCATTTCATCTTGTTGAGGTCTCTCCGGGCTTGCGCTCTCCTTTCCGCCATGGCGGACCATCGCATAAATGTCTTCATCCAGCACACGTCCGTTTTTGCCGCTTCCTTTAATCTGTTCGATATCGACGCTCTGTTCCCTGGCAATTCTTCTCGTATGAGGTGCTGCAATAACCCGCTTTTTTTGGGGCGGGGACATCACAGCGGCAGCTGTTTCTGTTTTTGATTTCCCCGCGGCAGGTGCCGTTCTGGCTGGGACCGCTTTTTCCGAAGCTGCATGTGGAACAGTACTGGAATTCCCGTCCTCCAGTACGAGAATCGTGTCTCCGACTTCCACGACATCGCCAGCCGCTGCTTTCAGTTCTTGTATCTTTCCCGAGCGGGGCGATGGAATTTCGGCACTCATTTTATCCGTCTGAATTTCCACCAGTGGTTCATCATTTTTAACGGTATCGCCCGGTTTCACAAAATAATTCAGTATTTCCGCTTCATGCATGCCTTCGCCGATATCATGAAGTTTTACTTCAAACATAGTGAGGTCTCCTTTCCGTTAAAAATTGATGCAGCGTCGGATGGCGTGTTTAATTTTTTCAGGACTTGGGATGTACTCATTTTCCAGGGAATAGACCGGAACCGGGGTGTCAAAACCGCAGACCCGTTCTACCGGCGAACGCAGGTATAAGAAGGAAGTATCATTAATGACTGCCATTACTTCACTGCTCACTCCCCCGGAAGCCGGGGCTTCATGTATGATAAGAGCCCGGCCTGTTTTCTGTACCGAGGCCGCTATCGCTTCTTTATCCATCGGGTACAGCGTACGCAAATCGATCACCTCGCACGAGGCGTTTTCTTCTTTTTCAATTTCTTCGACTGCTTTCATCGTTTCGATCGTCATGGCCCCCCACGTAAAAACAGAAATATCTTCTCCTTCTTTGCGCACTGCAGCTTTGCCAAGTTTTATGGTATATTTTTCTTCCGGTACGTCGGTTCGGGAAGAACGGTAACAGCGCATCGGCTCGAGAAAAAGAACCGGATCCGGATCTTCGATGCTCGCGATTAACAGGCCTTTCGCGTCATAAGCGTTGGCAGGTACGACCACCTTGAGGCCGGGCATATGGGTAAATAAAGCTTCGACGCTGTCCGAATGAATCTCCGGCGCCCGGACTCCTGCTCCAAATGGAGCACGAATAACCATCGGAGCCGTGTATCGCCCCATCGAACGCTGCCGGATCCTTGTGGCATGAGTCATGATTTGATTAAAAGCCGGATAAATGAAACCGAGAAACTGCATTTCCGCAATGGGGCGGAAACCATTGGCTGCCATTCCAATGGAGGTACCGATAATTCCCGATTCCGCCAGCGGGGTATCAATGACCCGTTCGCTTCCAAACTGGTTATATAACCCTTCTGTGGCACGAAATACGCCGCCGTTCACCCCGACGTCCTGGCCCAGCACAAGAACATTTTCATCTTCTTCCAGCATGATCCGCAGCGCGTCATTGATCCCTTGAATCATCGTCATACTTTTTGTCTGCACGGTGGTTGTCATCAGGCCTTCCTCCCTTTCACAGCCAAATGTTCCTCAATCTGCTCCTGTACGGTCCAGGTCGGTACGTCATATACGTGATCAAAAAGCTGGCTGATATCAGCTTCCGGATAATTCTCCATTTCTTCGATTGCTTTTTCGATCTCGTCGTTAATTTCCTCCTCCAGAGAAGATGCCCAGGCATCGGTCCAGGCTTCTTCTAGTTTCAAATACCGCTCGAGCCGTAACAGGGGATCGGTCGTTTCCCTTCGTTTATCACTTTCGGATTGATCCCGGTACTTGGTCGGGTCATCCGCCGTCGTATGGGCCCCGTACCGCCAGGTCACTGCCTCCAGCAAAGTGGGACCCCCGCCGCTGCGCGCCCGCTGAACGGCTTCTTTTACTGCCGTGTAAACCGCAGCCACATCATTGCCGTCCACTCGGGCACATTCCATATCATAGCCGAGTCCTTTCTGGGCGATCGTTTTGGCATGCATCTGTTTTTTCATCGGCACGCTGATGGCATAGCCGTTATTCTGATTAAAAAATACAGCCGGTACTTGAAACACACTGGCGAAATTCAATCCTTCGTGGAAATCACCTTCTGACGTCGCCCCGTCTCCAAAGTAAACCAGGGACACCCGGTCTGTTCCTCGTTTTTTCTCGGCCCAGGCTGTCCCTGCTGCGTGTGGAAGCTGCGAAGCAATTGGAATAGCCGGAGGAAAAATATTCACCCCTTCCGGCGGAAGTCCTCCTTCTAAACGCCCCCGCCAGTTCAGCAGGAGATTGCGCATCGAATGACCAAATGTCAGCGTCGCGGCGTGATCCCGGTACGTTGGAAACATCCAGTCCCCTTCCTCGAGAGCCGCCGCGCTGCCAACCTGGGCGGCTTCCTGCCCTTCATACTGGACATACGTTCCAATTCGTCCCTGCCGCTGCAGATTAACGGATTTTTTATCGAGCATCCGTGCCCGCAGCATCAAATAATAAAAGCGTTTTATCTGTTCGATAGAGAGGTCTGTCTGGACCTCCGGGTTGACGTTTCCTTCTTCATTTATGATTTGCTGCATTGGAAATTGATCAAGCATCATGTGTCCTCACCATCCCTTATCTTGTTTGTCCCTATCCAATAAGTCTTTCAGGTTATATCCATAAGCGGCATCTTCCACACCGTATTGATTTATTGTCCTTGCAACTTCCACCGGGCCGAATTTCTCATAAAAATAACGGGCACTGTTTTTCCTCGCCAGCCATATGACCATTGACGAAAAATGATGCTCATATAATTGCCTCGCCATGGACAAAAAGAGTTTTCTTCCAAGTCCCATCCCCTGAACTTCCGGCGCCAGGTAAATCGCATATAGTTCCCCATCGTATCCGGCAATGGAGGTACCCCGGAGCGGACCGCCGCTGACCACGCCTACGACTTCTCCGTATTCCGAAAGGACTACATCGGTCAGTGTCCGCGGCCTCTCGAGAATATGCCGCCACCATGTTTCCCGTTCTTTTACATCAAGGGCGGCCAGCACGTTTTCTGGGAAAATACCTTGATAGGTCTGCTTCCAGCCTGCCACATGAAGTTCTGCAATCGCCCGCGCTTCTGTCTGCGCTGCTTTACGTATTGTCATCAGCATCTACAACGCTTTCGACTCGGAGTTTGCTTCGTCTGCCTCGTCTGCATTCACGATACTTTCTTTATCCTGATCCAGCGGCGTCAGCGTCCAGCCGGTGTAGGCATACAACAGGGTAATAAACGGGGTGACTAAACTAATGAAGGTAAAGAAAATATAACCCATGCCGACATCCAGAGTCGTCATCACAAAAGCCCCGATTACGCCCCATGGAATGAGGGGATGCAGGATCGATCCGGCGTCTTCCAAGGTCCGGGACAGGTTTTTCGGATGAAGGTTCGTGTTTCGGTACGAGTCTTCGAGCATCTGGCCCGGCAGAATAATCGACAGGTACTGTTCGCCAATGATAAAGTTCACTCCAAAGCAGGAAACAACGGTCGAACTGATAACGTGCCCTCTTTTGTGGAGAATGCCTTTCAGGCTGTCAATTAACGTGTGGGCAATGCCGACACCGCGGAAGACACCGCCGAAAGCAAGGGCCACAATAATCAGTGAGACTCCAAAGAGCATGCTTTCCAGACCACCAAGAGACAGCAGGCTGTCAATCGATTCCACCCCGGTTTCTGCGGTGTAGCCGCCGTGAGCTGCGTTCATAATATCCCCGAAATTTGCTCCCGGGTTCGTGTAAAAGGTAGTCAGCACCGCAACAATCAGTCCCATAGCAAGAGACGGCAGCGGTTTTACACGCCGAACGGCCAGGCCAATAATTAAAAGCGGGGAAAGCAGGGTAACCCAGCTAATCATAAACTCTGACTGCAGCGTGTTAATCATCTCATCTACCTGCGACGTATCAGCCCCGCCCTGACTATTTGAAACACCAATGATTCCAAAAATGAAGAGAGTAATAATTAAGGCGGGGACAGTCGTCCATAACATATGACGAATATGTTCAAACACATCGACTTTGGCCGTCGCAGCCGTTAAGTTGGTCGTATCCGAAAGGGGAGATAATTTATCCCCAAAAATAGCCCCGCTTACGATCGCCCCGGCTGTCATCTCGGGAGAAATCCCCATACCGTAGGCTACCCCCATCAGGGAAACACCAATCGTTGCCATCGCACTCAGAGAGCTTCCCGTCATAATGGCCACGACGGCTGTAATAATAACGGCCGAAACTAGGAAGAGACTCGGCGACAAGACGTGAAGTCCATAAAATGTAATGGTAGGTACGGTTCCATTCAGGGCCCAGACCCCAATCAACACCCCTATTAAACTCAGAATTAAGATGGCAGGTATACCATAAGAAATACCTTTGACCATTGCCTGTTCCAGCGTTTTCCAGTCATGTTTCAGTTTCAGACCGTAAAGCGAAACAACGATAGCGGCTAAAACAATTGGGATATGCGGAGCTACCCCAAAATGAAGGATGCTGATCCCTAAAATAGCAATAATTAAACACAATACGACAAGTGACCCCGTTAGCGTTGCTTTTTTTGCCTCCATTTAAAAACCCCCTGCTTTATTTTTTGAAAGCGCATACAAAACTGTGGTGAAGAAAAATTCTCTATCTTATTGTCCTTGTTTTTTCAATACGTTCTCAAGGGCCTGAATAAACTTCTCATTTTCTTCTTTCTTTCCAATCGTGACCCGGATCATCGTCGGATACCCCATGACGTGGCCGGGGCGGATAATAATTCCCTGCTCCAGCAGACGGTGGTGGATTTTTTCTGCTTCCTGTTTTACATCGACCATAATGAAGTTAGTATGGGTTGGAAAAGAAGACAACCCCATTTTCTGAAAGGCCGATTCTAAATAAAGCCGCCCGTGTTCATTCTTCCTCTTCGTGTCCCGCAAAAAATCATCGTCATCGAGTGCTGCCACAGCGCCGGCCTGGGCCAGACGGTTTACATTAAAAGGCTCCTTCCCTTTTAGCAGTTCCTGCACCACAGCAGGCTGTGTAATGCCGTAGCCCACACGCACCGAAGCCATTCCGTAAACTTTTGAAAACGTACGCAGCACAATAAGGTTTTCAAAACGATCGAGATAATCCAATGATTCCAGATAATCATCGGTATGGACGTACTCATAGTACGCCTCATCCAGGACAACAAGCACATCGGAAGGCACACTTTCTAAAAAGTGAAGCAGTTCCTCTTTCCCTATAATTGTTCCTGTCGGATTATTTGGATTACACACAAAAATCATTTTGGTGCGGGGAGTCAAGGCCTCTCTCATCGCCGTCAGATCATGCGTCCCTTCCTTCATTGCCACCTCCACCGGGATTCCACCCTCTATGATGACATTTGTTTTATACCGCGGGAAAGTAACCTTCGCCATTACCGCTTCATCCCCGGGATTCACGTACGTTCTGGTAAGCATCCGGATAATTTCATCCGACCCGTTTCCAAAAATAAAAGTGTCCGCCGGTGCCCCGAGATGACGGCTTAACTTTTCTGCAAGCACAGGTGCTGTAACCTCCGGATAATAATGAATATTCTTCATTTCTTCTACCATGGCGTCCCGAGCCTTTGGCGAAGAACCGTACGGGTTTTCATTTGATGCCATTTTAATGACATGAGACAAACCGAGCTCACGCTGCAGTTCCTCGACCGGCTTTCCCGGGGAATACATCGCCACCTCTGCCATCTGTTTCCTCGGTTTCACCATTTCTGATAAAACCTCCTTCTATGCAAAATAAATGAATGATACTGCCTGTAATGGTAGAGGGATTCCTCTGCCCGCACAAGAATTTCATTTAAAGCTGAAATGCTTTTAAGCACTAAAGAAATGCCCGCTCCTTCAGGAACGGGGACACAGAACCCTGTCATCCCAGTGTTTTTGAAACCGTTTTCTTTTTATTCATATGATAAACGTAGGTCTTCGATAGGAAATCCATATAGAAAGAATGGGGACGGGGACGTGATCTGATCAAGGAAAAGAGCGAGAATCACATGATAAGGGAGAACCGCACTGCATCTCGGTACGGGCTTTTCAAACAGGAGGTATGGTACGATAAGAGAAACAGTCGGAAAACCAGTAAAAGAAAAGAAGGGATATATATGGATTTTGTTGTTTTAACTGCCTTTTTGGGTACGGCCGTTGCATTAACCCTCGCCCCCGGGCCGGACATTCTGTTTGTCACTGCCCAGAGCATCGCCCGCAGCGCCAAGGCAGGCATCGTCACCGCCTGCGGTCTCTGCACCGGCCTTCTTGTACATATTACGGCGGCCGCCGTCGGCATTTCTGCGGTCATCTATCAATCTTCGCTCGCTTTTTCCATCGTCAAATACGCCGGAGCCCTCTATTTGCTTTACCTGGCCTGGCAGGCTTTTCGAAACCGCGAGACCGCTTCGTTGACCAACCAGGAAAAAACAGACCTGCCGTATGCAGGCCTGTACAAAAAAGGAATCCTCATGAATCTATTAAATCCCAAAGTGTCGCTGTTTTTCCTGGCGCTGCTGCCGCAGTTCACCAATACTTCCAGCGGACCGGTCACGTTGCAGATGCTCCTCCTCGGTGTGCTGTTTTTATTGCAGGCTTTTATTATTTTCTCCGTAGTCAGTCTTCTCGCACACCAAGCCGGCCGTATTCTTCAAAATAACCCCAAAGTTTCGCGGCGGATGAATCTGGTGCAAGGAACGTTGTTTACCGTTATTGGACTGCAGATGGTGGTAATGGAAAATGAGGGCAGTTTCTGAATATAATACGACCTGAAAGCAAATCTCTCAACAACCAGCATTGCCTAAATGCCCGGTGTTTAATAAGTTGTTCCTCTACAAGAGAGTCCGACTGAGACAAATAGGACGGATTATGTGAAAAAGAAGACCTATGTTCATATGTTCAAAAAGGACGGACATTAGGTCCGCCCTTTAGAAAAGGAGAATAGGGATATGCTCCTAATATCCGTAACCACCACCGTATCCACCGAAGAAACCAGATGAACCAACAATGATTAATAGGATAAACAGGACAACGATCAATGCAAATCCAGACCCATATCCATAACCTGCACTCATATCTTCACCTCCTTATTGTCGCTAGTCACAATTTATGACTAAGCAGTCCTGTTTTGTGTGAGCGATTGCCTAGGTATGGTTGGATATTGTGCAAAGAAGCATTAAAAAAACCACCTTTGAGGTGGTCCTAAGTAGGGGACTTCTCTGTTTTCCCGCTCTTAATAAGCCAATTGTGTTGAGCGAGTTCTGTGATTGAAAGGAGTAAACCAGTGAGGAATGCTCCGAAAATGGTGACGGTAGCTGTTGTAAAAAACAAAGAAACGACGTACACGATAATAGATGCAGCAATAAAATCAACAATGCTACTAAACCAAAATGTACCTTCTTTTAGGATGAAAATCTCCAGGACGTGGGCACATACAGCGAGAATTAGCCCTACAATAATAGGCTGCCATAAATTTTCAAAGTTCACATTTGGAAAAATGAAAGACGAAATCAACACTGTGATGGGGCAAATAAAGATTTTGATGATTAATCCAATCATAATATGTACCTCCTTTTGATATTT